>NZ_QNGB01000019.1 GCF_003298505.1 Roseovarius sp. TE539 | reverse complement strand
CCGCCATTGCCGTCCTCGACGGTGTAGGTGAAGCTGTCGGTGCCGTTGAAATCGGCGTCCGGGGTGTAGGTGTAGCTGCCGTCGGCCGCCATGGTGACCGTGCCGTCGGCGGGCGCGCCGGTGACGGTGTGGGTGAGGGTGTCGCCGTCGACATCGGAGGTGGCGTCGGCCACGGTGCCGGCGGCCTGGCCGTCCTCGTTGATGGCCTCGGTTTCGCCATTGGCGACCGGCGGGTCGTTGACGGGGGTGACGCTGATGGTGACGGTGGCGCTGTCGGAGCCGCCATTGCCGTCCTCGACGGTGTAGGTGAAGCTGTCGGAGCCGTTGAAATCGGCGTCCGGTGTGTAGGTGAACTGGCCGGTATCGAGAAGAGACACAACGCCGTTTTCGGCACCCGTTTCCAATCCGAAAGAGATCGGATCCCCTTCCGGGTCACTGGCCGTGAGGGTGCCGTCAAGGCGCGCATCCTCGGGACTATCAAAACTGGCATCCTCGGGAACCGGGGGATCGTTGCCGTCAAGCTCTGTCGGGTCCGGACCCTGGCCGGCATCGGGCGTTCCGCTTTCCGGTTCCGGGACGCCGGTATCCGTTTCGGTGCCGCCATCGTCATCCCTGTCGTCGTCCAGAACCTCGTCGGCGCCAGTCTCCACATTGTCATCGCCGGTACCGGTGCGGTTGCTGCCGCTGTCCAGTTCGACGAAATTCTGCCCGGCTTCCAGCCGTGCAAGGGCGGTGGCATAGGCAAAGGCGGCATCTGCGAGGATATCGGCATCGTCGTCAAGTTCATCGGCCGTGCGCTCGATCTCGTAGGGCTGCTCGTCGCCTACCGGCACCACCCATTTCGTATCGGTCGTGGTGATGGTGGTGATTTCGTTTCCGTCAAGATCGGTGACGACGATCTCGCCCAGCCCGCCATCGGGATCGGCGTTGAGTGACACCGCGACGGTGGTGACGCCCTGCACGCTCTGGATGTCGACAAGCACGGTGGTTCCGCGGATGCCCATCGTCGCCGACGGGGTCGTCACATCCATGTCGCCGGTCTTGGCGACCTGTCCGGCGATGAATACGAAGCTCCCCTCGACAAGGCTGAAAGCGGCGGAGTTTCCTTCTGAATCAGGGGAGTAGACAAGTTCGTCCAGAACCATCCGCGAGCCCGACGCAAGAGTGAATATGGTGCCATCCACGAATGTGATCGAAACCTTGCCGCCGCTATCGGTTATCAAGACGTCGTTCTGGTAGACCTTGGTGCCGACCTGCAGGTCCACCCTTGTTCCGTCGGATCGTTGCGCGCGGGCCGCGCCCTCGAGGGTTTCGACCTGCCCGATGGGATCGCCTTGCGGCGGGGCGCCGGCCTGCGCGTACTGGGCGGGGGCCAGAGGCCCGGCGAGACGTTCGACGACCGGGCCGCGGAGGGTGGCGCCGTCAGGTGTTGTCAGATCCGCCGGCTGGCTGAGCGAAAAGTAGCCAACCACCCTTATATCGGGGGCGCCTGGGTTCTCGGCCACAAGATCCGGCCCCTCACGCGAAAATTCCGCGGAGAACAGAAGTGCCGGATCCGGCACCGTGACAGCTTCGCCTTCGACGCTCCGGAGGAGAATTTCCGCCTCTTCCCGAGGCCCCTCAATTGAGCCCGAATATTTCATAAATCACCTGTTTCACCGCAAAAATCCTTTTTGAGTATAGATGAGTTCGGGATTCGCACAAGGCCGCAGCCCCCCGAAAACGCGTGGTGGCGCGCGGAGACGGCAGGGTTGGTCATCCTGAAGCGTCTGACGGAAAAGTTTCGTTCCAGATCCGGACCCGCGCGGCGTCTTGTGCTTCATACGACCGAATCGCCGTGTCGAGATCGCGCTCACGCTCACAATCTTCACCAAGGTCGGTCAGGCGCATCGAGTACCAAGCTGTAATACCGCCCGGTGGCGGGGACTCGAAATGCGGAAACGGCGGGTCCGGCTCGCCCGCCTGCCAGTGCCGCGGAAGTGCCGGATCCAAGACAAGCGCGCGAGCGACTCCGACCGCGTCCACGGCGCCTGACGCAATCGCATCGTCGATCTCCGCGAGATGCTTGAAACCGCCGGTCGCTATCACCGGAGCCGAGATCAGGGCACTGGCGTTCCGCGCGAATTCGACGAAGTACGGCCCTCGCGCCGCGCGGTCCGAGCTTGACGGGGCCCCGGGAAAATATGTCCCACCGCTTATATCCAGAAGATCCAGCCCCTTGCCTTCCAGCGCGGAAACGACCCGGAGCGCGTCTTTCTCGACAAGCCCGCCTTCGAGCTGGTCAGTCGCATTGAGCTTGAGCGCCAAGACAAACCCCGGATCGACTACGGCGCGTACAGCCTCGACGGTTTCAATCAGAAGGCGCATGCGCCGCTCGATCGGACCTCCATAGGCATCGGTACGACGGTTGAACAGCGGCGAGAGGAACTGGCTCAGGAGGAAGCCATGCGCGGCATGGATCTGAACACCGCCGAAGCCGAGGGCCTGCGCGTGCCGTGCCGTTTCAGCGAAACGGGTCGGAAGGCCCTTGATGTCATCGAGAGACATCTCGGCGCTCGTGAGCTCTGGAAGGTCGAGCGCGCTTGGCCCCTTGGGGATGCTGATCGGTGGATGAGACAGAGCGCCGGCATGGCCGAGCTGCAGCCAGAGGCCGGTGTCTTGTACCGAACCGCGTTGTGCCAATGCGCGAAAGGCAACACCGTCTGAACCGTCGTTCAAGACGAGGTTTCCCGGCTTCTCCGCGAAGCGTGGGTCCCCCTGGACTTCGCCGATGATCGAGACAGCCACACCGCCCGTTGCCCACCTTTCGTAAAGGCGTATTTGTGCGGAGGTAGGATTTCCCCGGCCATCGCCGAGTGAGTCCGACATTGCAGACTTGATCAACCGGTTCTTCAGGGTCACGCCATTCGGAAGGGTGAGGGGCTCGAATGGCCCGGTCGCGGCGTGCTTGATCATGGTGTGTTCCTTGCTTTCCGGATGCCGCTCGGACGGCATTATGGGCTGTGCATCGAACCGCGCGTCAGGCCGAGCCGCCAAGGTGACGCTGAATGATCGGACCGATCCGCGTGATGATCTCGTCCGCGGTCATGTCGACCACCGGCGGCAGCTTGAGGATGTAGCGGCAGAGCGCAAGCCCGAAGAGCTGGCTGACGATCAGCCCCGCGCGGATGTCCGCGTCATCGGTTCGGGTAAGGCCCGCGATGGTCGGCGCGACCTGCTTCTCGAAGACCGCGCGAATCTTGTCCGCCGCGTCCTGGTTTGAGACGGCCGACCGCAACAGGATCGGTAGGCCGATCGCGCTCCGCTCGCCCTCCCACAGGTTCAGGAAATGCGCGACGAGGGCGGCGCCAGCCCTGTCGTGCGGGATTTTTTCCGGATCCGGCAGCTTCAGGTCGATCACGACGGCCGCCGAGAACAGCCCCTCTTTTGATCCGAAGTAGCGCATGATCATGGCCGGATCGATCGGCACGGCCTGCGCGATCCGGCGCACAGAAGCGCCGTCATACCCCTTCTCGTAGAACTGCCGTTGCGCGGCCTCGAGGATGGCTTGGCGGGTCGTCTCGGACTTCGGGGTTTTCTTGTCCGTGTTGCTCATGAAAAGAAAATGCCAACGACTGTTGACTTTTGCAAGCGATCCCTTCATGTCCCAAGGAAAGTCAACGACCGTTGACTTCCCGGCATTAGGCGGCGGACTCAGGACCGGAAAGGAGCACCTCATGTCACCTGGAACCTTGGGTCGTCAGGACCCGGTATCGGCACGGTCATCGCTTCGCAATGGCAGGGGGGCTTCGTGTGAGCGTCCTGACCCTGACGATGGAGACGGCCTGATCGCCTCACACCCCTTTGCATCAACCGTTGGAAAAGGAGATGTCCCGATGCAGAAACTTCTACGTGCGCCCCTCGCCGGGCTTGTCGCCTTCACGCTCGCCAATGTCGTGAGCAACCTTCTGTTTTTCCAGCTCGGCGCGCCCATCCTGTTCGACCCGGACATCCAGTCCGCCAAGGTCATCGACGTGCTCTTCGAAATGGAGCCACGCCCGCTGATGTTCGAGAACGGGCCGCTCTACATGGCCTACGGCCTCGGTGTCGGCGCGGTCCACGGGCTGGTCTTCATGATGATCGAGCCCGCCCTGGGCCGGACCCGGCTGCAGCGCGGGCTGCGCTTCGCCGTGGTGCTCTGGGCGCTCATGGCGCTCTATTTCGAGTTTCACACGCCCTTCAACATGTTCCGCGAGCCGCTCATGCTCGTGGGGCTGGAGCTTTTCTTCTGGGCCGTCGTGGTTCTTGTGGAGGGTCTTGTGCTGTCGTTCCTCTACGGATGGAGCCGCCATGATACGGCAACCGCCGTGGAATGACGGGCCGGTCATCTTCACCGCCGCGATCGGCGCAGCGCGGCTCAAGGCGCACCACCGTGCGTTGCCCGCCCCGAGATCACCGCCGCGGCTGCTCGCGGCGCCATTCCGGGCCTGATGGGCGATCGCCGTACAGGCGCTGCGAATGAACACGCCCGTGCCCATCATCGTTTCAGATTGAACGTGACAATCTCTAGACGCACGTCTTGGCCCAGGGCTGTCACCTCATGCGCCCAATCGATGGACGGGCGGGGCGCGACGCAGGGTTCCGTGCTGCCCTTTCCGGTGCCGCGGGCCGGCACCGGCGCGCGGCAACCGGGATTTCAGGTTGACCCGACGGCCGGGGCTGTCTTTTGTAAAGGGCAGGGCCGTGCCGATGTGGCGCGCCACGGGACAGGGAAAGGGGAGCCGAGATGCTGCGCGCCATGCTGCGCCGGATCGGACCGGGGCGCCTTGCGGGTATGGTCCTGCTGGCCGTTCTCCTTGTGCTGCGCGTCTCGGATCCGCCGACGGTATCGGGACTGCGCAACGCGGCGTTCGACCTCTACCAGCAGGTCAAGCCGCGCGCGCCCCAGCCGGTTCCGGTGACGATCCTCGATATCGACGATCCCAGCATCGAGGAATTCGGACAGTGGCCGTGGCCGCGCAACCGCGTGGCGGAAATGGTCAACAAGGTCGCGGCGGCGGGTGCGGTTGCGATCGCCTTCGACATCGTCTTTGCCGAGCCGGACCGCCTTTCGCCCGACGAGGTGGCGCGTGACAACCCCGACCTGCCGCCGGAGATCCGCGCGCGGCTCGCGGCCCTGCCGGACAATGACGCACTGCTGGCCGGCGCGATGCGGCAGACGCGGGTCGTACTGGGTCAGACCAGCGTGCGCAGCGCGCGGTCGAACCGTGCCGAGAAGGCCGAGATGCGCAAGGTGCCGCACGCGATCATGGGCGCCGATCCGCGGCCGTTCCTGCCACGGTTTCCCGACGTGGTGCGCAATCTCGACATCCTGGAGGAGGCGGCGGCAGGGCGCGGCGTGTTCAGCGTGCGGCCCGACCCCGACGGGATCTACCGGCGGGTGCCGATGGCCATGCTGGTGCAGGACACCCTGCGGCTGGGCCTTTCGCCAGAGCTGTTGCGGGTGGCGACGGGCGGCAACGCCTTCGCGCTGCGCAGCAACGAGGCCGGGATCGACGGGGTGGTGCTGGGCGGCAAGATGATCCGGACCGCGCCGGACGGCAGCGTATGGCCCTATCTGACGCCCAGCCTGCCGGCGCGCTATGTCTCGGCCGGCGACGTATTGGCCGATCGGGTGGCGCCGGGGCGGCTGGCCGGGCAATTGATGCTCGTCGGCACCTCGGCGATCGGGCTGGAGGATTTCCGGCCCACACCGCTGGGACTGCCGATGGCCGGAGTGGAGATCCACGCGCAGCTTCTCGAGAACATCCTGACCGACACGTTGCTGAACCGGCCCAACTACGCGGTGGCGGTGGAACTGGTGACGGTGCTTGTCCTGTCGGTTCTGGTGATCGTGCTTGTGCCGGTGATCGGAGCGCGCCTGATCATTGCGCTGGCGGTGGCGCTGCTAGCGGGGTATTCGGGGGTGTCCTACTACCTGTTCCACGAGATGCGGATCCTGCTGGACCCGACATGGCCGGTGCTGGGCACCTTGCTGACCCTCATGCTGATGTCGAGCGCCAACTACCTGCGCGAGGAGCGCCAGAAACAGCAGATACGCGGCGCCTTCGGGCAGTATGTCTCGCCCGATCTGGTAGCCAGGCTGCAGGAAAGCCCCGAGGCCCTGACCCTTGGCGGCGAGCGGCGCGAACTGACGGTGCTGTTTTCCGACGTGCGCGGTTTCACGACCCTCGCCGAAGGGTTCCGGGACGATCCGCCCGGGCTGACGGCGCTGATGAACAGTTTTCTCACGGTGCTGTCCCGGGCCATCCTGCGCGAGGGCGGCACCATCGACAAATTCATGGGGGACGCGGTGATGGCGTTCTGGAACGCGCCGCTCGACGCGCCGGACCATGCCGCCGCCGGCTGTCGGGCGGCACTGGCGATGCGCGCGGACGTCGCGGCGCTCAATGCCCGGCGTGCGCGTGACGCGGCGGAGGCGGGCGCCGAGGCGCTGCCCATCGACGTGGGCATCGGCCTCAACACCGGCGATTGCGTGGTCGGCAACATGGGCAGCGACACGCGCTTCGACTATACCGCGCTTGGCGATGCAGTGAACCTCGCCTCCCGGCTGGAGGGGCAGTCCAAACCCTATGGGCTGGGGATCATCCTCGGCTCCGCGACGGCGCTGGCCGTCGAGGGCAGGTTCGCGATGATCGAACTGGATCTGCTGCGCGTGAAGGGCAAGACAGAGCCTGAACGTGTCTTCGGCCTGATGGGCGACGAGGAGATGCGCCGGCGGCCCGAATTCGCGAAGCTCGAGGCGGCCAACACCGCCATGCGCGCGGCCTATGCGGCGCAGGACTGGGACGCGGCGGAGGCCGCGCTGGATCGTTTCGAGGTGACGGGCCGGCCGCTCGGCCTGGATCTTTCGGGCTATGTGGCGCTCTACCGGCAGCGCATCGGCGGTCTGCGGGCGGCGCCGCCGGGCGCGGGCTGGGACGGGGTTCACGTGGCCACCGACAAGTGAGCGCTTCAAAGCAGAGGGCCCCGGCCGCAAGCCGCGCCGGATTTTTCCGGGGGTCGCCCACGGCCCTGGCGCATCGCGCCGGAACGCTCGGGGGGCTTCGGCGGGGGCATTCCTTCATCTGGCCGGAAATACCTCGGGGGTCCGGGGGCAGCGTCCCCGGGGCCTGCGTGGCCCGAACGCGAACCGGGTGCGTGTGGCCCTGCCACGCCGGTGGGGAACGGAACAGGGTCAGCGTTCGCGCAGCGCCTCGGCCTTGGCACGCATCAGCGGGCGCGACAGGTAGTCAAGCACCGTCTTGCGCCCGGTCAGGATATCGACCTGCGCCACCATGCCGGGGCTGATCGGCAGGGTGGCGCCATCATCCGCCTCGAGTGCGCTTCGCTGGGTGCGGACCATGACGCGAAAGAACTCGGTTCCCTCGCTGTCCTCGACCGTGTCGGCGCCGATGCGCTGCACGATGCCGTCAAGCGCGCCATAGACCAGGTAATCATAGGCGGTGATCTTGACCGACGCGGAATCCCCGGGGCGGATGAAGGCCACGTCCCGCGGGCGGATTCGGGCCTCGATCAGCAGGCGGTCATCGCGCGGGACGATCTCGATCAGGGGCGCGCCGGGCTGCACGACCGCGCCGATGGTGGTGACATGGACGGTGTTGACGGTGCCGTTGACCGGGGCGCGCAGACTGGTGCGCGAGACCTTTTCGGTGGCGGCGCGCAGGGCTTCGCGCAGCACCGCGAGGTCGCCATTGATCCTGGCAAGCCGTTCGCGCGCCGTCAGCACGTAGCCGGTGCGCGCCGAGCGGATCTGGCTTTCGGCCTCGCGGATCGCGGCGCGGATGCGGGGCAGGCGGGCGCGGGACACCTCGAGGTCGCCCTTCAGTTCGGCCATGCGGCTCTGCAGGCGCAGAAGCTCGATCCGGGGCACCGCGCCACTGTCCACGAGATCGCCGGTCAGGTCGATTTCCTCGGCCAGGGGGGCGATCTGCGTTTCCAGCTTGACGATGCCAGCCTGCAATTCACGCAGGTCCGAGCGGCGCTGCGCGAGCTTGTCGCGCAGCACCGAAAGTTCGCTTTCCAGCTGCGCGCGGCGCGACAGGAACACCTCCCGTTCGGCGGCCACGGCGCCGGGGGCGCGTTCGGCCAGGCCCTCGGGGAAGGTCAGGGTTTCGGCGCCCTTCGCCTCGGCGCCGGTGCGCGCGGCCTCGGCCAGAAGCGCCGCCTCGCGTTCGCGCAGCTCGCCGCGTTCGGCCCCGGCGGAGGTGTCGTCGATGCGCATCAGGACGTCCCCTTCCTGCACCGGATCGCCCTCGCGGATATTGATCCGGGACACGATCCCGCCTTCGAGGCTCTGGACAACCTGAAGCTGGCGGGTGGGCACCACGCGCCCGGTGCCGCGTGTGACCTCCTCGATCTCGTAGAGAGCCGCCCAGGCAAGGAAGGCGGCTATGCCACCGGTGATCATCACGAGCATAAGCCACGGCCCCCGTCCGCGGCCGCGCGGGCGCCCGGCGGTGGCGTCGTTCACGAAATCCTCTTCTGTCCGGGGGCCGAACATCGGGTCACTCCGCCGCGCGACGGGCAGCGGCCTGCCTGAGGTCCGCGGTCACCCTGTCACGCGGCCCGTCCAGAAGTTTGCGGCCGCGATCCATCACCAGCCAGCGGCTTGCCAGATCGGCCAGCGCCGGGCGGTGGGTGCACAGAACCAGCCCTGTGCCCGCCGCGTTCAGCTCGCGCAGCCGTGCCACCACCTCGGCCTCCATGTCGCGGTCCATGGCGTTTGTGGGCTCGTCGAGAAACAGGAGTTTGGGCCGCCGCAGCAGCAGCCGTGCCAGCGCAAGCCCCTGGCGCTGCCCGCCGGAAAGCTGCGCCCCCTTTTCGCCGATGAAGCGGTCCGGCCCCTCGGGGTCATCCCTGACGAAACGGTCCATCGCGGCGAGGTGCAGGGCCTCTTCGATCTCGGACTCGGTGGCGTGTGGTCGGCCGATCACGAGGTTCTCGCGCAGGGTTCCGGTAAACAACTCGGGCTCCTGCGGCATGTAGCCCACGCCGGCGCGCAGCTCGGCGGGATCGTACTGCGCGGCCCCGCGCCCGTCGATCAGAAGCGTGCCGCTGTCGGGAGACAGCAGCCCGCAGAGCAGCTTGCCCAGCGTGCTCTTGCCCGATCCGACGCGGCCCAGCAAGGCGATGCAGTCCCCCGGCGCGATCTCCAGCGTGACCGATTGCAACGCATCCGTACCGGCGCCGGGGTAGCGGTATGTGACCTCCGAGAGCGTGGCGGCGCCACGGGTCACGCGGGCACTGCTGTGGACGGCGGGGCCGCGTTCGGGCGCGACCTTCATGAATTGCGACAGCGCGCTCATGGCACGAAGAGCATAATGGGCGCGGAATATCGTCTGGGCTATGGTTCCCAGAGGCGCAAGCGCACGCCCGGCGAGGATATTGGCGGCGATGAGCGCGCCGATGGTGATCCGGCCCTCGGCCACCAGGTAAACGCCCCAGACGATGATTGCCACGCTCACCCCTTGCTGGATCATCTGGGTGCCGGAGGCGGCGAAGCTGGACCAAAAGCGGCTGCGCCCGCTGATCCGGGCCGTTGCGGCGCTGGCGCGGTCCCATTCGCGCTGCATCACAGGTTCTGCGTTGAGTGTCTTGATGGTCTCGAGGCCCATCAGAGATTCCACCAGCACCGATTGCCGGCGCCCGGCCAGCGCCTGTGCGGCGCCCGCGGCGCGGCCCATGGGCAGCTGTGCAACGACGGCAAGGACCAGAACGATCGGCACCGCCACCAGAGGCACAATCGCCAATGGCCCCACGATCATCCACAGCACGAAGATGAAGAGGCCGATGAACAGAAGGTCAATCAGCGACACGAAGCTGGCGGAGCCGAAGAATTCGCGCACCGCCTCGAAATCGCGGATATGGCTGGCCAGCCCCGCCGCACCGCCGGGCCGGTCGGCCACCCGGAGGCTGAGCGCGTGGGAAAAGAGAGTGGCGGCTATGCCGGTATCCAGCCGCCGCCCCACGGTCTCCAGCACCCCGGTCCTGAGGCTGCGCAGCGCGAGATCCAGCCCGATGGCCAGCGCCACCCCGAGGGCCAGTGTCCAAAGGGTGACATAGGCGAGGTTGGGGATCACCTTGTCATAGACATTCATCACGAAGATCGGCAACGCGAGGCCCAGCATGTTGATAAGAAGCGCGGCGACAATGACCTGAATCCAGCCGGCGCGATTGTCACGCATCGGCCCCCAGAACCAGTGCCGCGGCCGATCCTGCGCCGAGGCTTCGAGCCGCCGGTCCACGAGGTCGTCACGCACCGAGGCAAGCATGACCTCGCGGCGGACGCGGCGTGCAAGCTTGCGCAGGGGGACCTCGCGTTCGGGGGCGTCGCTTGCGGGGTCAAGGACTCGTGCGTTGCGCCGATCGGGCGAGAAGCCCACGAGGATGAGCGTGCCGCCGTCACGCCGGAACAGCACGCAAGGCAGGACCGCCGGATCTATCTGGCGAAGCCTGCGCAGCACGAGGCGGGATTTCAGCCCCACCGTGGCGAGGGCCCGCGCCAGTGTCTCGGGGTCGCGCCCGTCGAATTCCGCCGGCAGGCGGGCACGCACGGCCTCGTCGCTCCAGGGACGTCCGTGATGGCGGGCAAGCCATCCAGCGGTTTCGAGTCCCGGTGCGGTTTCGCGGTCAGGATCGGCGCAGCCTTCCCCGGCGTCCTGCTCGGACGCCTTCACGGGGACCGACCGGGCCGGGGGTGTCATTCAAGCTTCCTGATCTCTGTCTTGAAGATTGCCGCCGGGCGTTGCGCCTGTTGTGCACGGGCGGTGAAATCGGGCTCGAGCGGGACGTCGGCCGGCTCGATTTCGAATTTTGCGGCAAGGCGGCTCTGTGCGGCCAGCATCCGGTACTGGCTGAAGGCGAGGCTTGCCTCGGCGCTGACGTCCTCGAAACGGACATTGAAGAAGGTCCGTTCCGCATCCAGAACGTCAAGCAGGCTGCGGGTGCCGGCGCGGAACTGGTCCTGGTACTGGTCGGATGTCTTGCGCGCCGCCGAAACGCGCCGATCCAGAAGCACTGTCCTTTCGATATTGGTGTTGTAGGCGTTCCAGGTGCGTTCGGCCATCTCGCGGACCTCGCGCACTATTTTCTGGCGCTCGGCCTCGGCCTCCAACGTGCGCTGCTGCAGGGCGCGGCGGCGCGCGTCACGCCCGCCTGCATAGAGTTCCCAGTCCAGGCGCACGCCCACGAAGGCATCCGATTCCGATCCCGATGTGCCGGTCACGTCGCGGCCCGCGCGCACCCCGGCCTGAAGCTTGATCTGCGGCTTTTCGTCGGCGGTGGTGATCCCGCTCTGAAACCGGGTCTGGGCGATCTTCTGGCCGGATTCCTTCAACCGGAAACTGTTTCGCAGGCTGCGAACGACCATTTCGCGCTTGGTCATGGGCAGGCTCCTGACTGCGGGCACATGCATTCCGCGACCGGGATCGCGGCCGATCACGGCGCGGTACCTGGCATGCGAGTCCGCCATCGCGCGTTCCACGTCAAGTCGCCCCAAACGTGCCGCAAGAAGCCGTTCCTGCACCTCGAACCGGGCACTGACCGGCAGTTTGCCGCCATCGACCAGATCATTGACCTGGCGGGCGATTTCCCGGTGACGGGCTATGTTGCGGCTGGCGACGCCCAGAAGGCGGCCATGCCGGACAACATCGATGTAGGCTTCGACGGCATTGAGCGCCATCGTTTCGGACGCGTCGAGCAGGCCGAAAATCGCCCCGTCCAGCCGTGCCGCATTGCGGTAGACACGATTGGCGCGGCGGTACCCGTCGAACAACGTGAGTTCCGCGGTAAGGCCGATTTCGCGGTTTACCTTGGTATCGCGGTTGTCGGCCGGTCCGAGGCGGTCCGGGTCGTCGTACCTTTCGACGCCGACCTCGCCATGCAGAAGCAGCCTTGGCTGATAGTCCCGGCGCAGCTGCAGCAGCTCGAGCGCGGATGCCTTCACATCGGCGTTCGCGGCGCGTCCGGTCGGGTTGGTCGTGACCGCGGCGCGAACCGCGTCGCGCAGGTTTTCCGCGGCGACCGGACCGGCCGGCCCGAGACACAGCGCCAAGGCGGAGGCGAAGGCGAAATTGAAAACCCGTGTCGCCGACCAAAGCTGGCGACCCAATCCGTTCGAAGTCATAAAATCATCCCCAAGGCAACCATGTTGACGCTGCGGCGGCCCGAATCAAAAGTCAACCAAAACATAATCTTGCTCTGAAAAGGTGGGGCGTTCGGGGCGAGATTGTCACAACAGGGCCAGCGCCACCCAGAGGATTGCCACATAAGTGAGCTGATGCGCGAACTGATCGAGCCCCGTCAGCGTCCAGAAGCCCTTGTCCTGAGGGGTCCAGCCCGATTGTCTCAGCAGCCGGTCCTTGGTCCAGTCGATGTGATAATGCAGGATCGATTCGACCACCGCGATACCGAGTGCCACGGCAGCGATCATCGGCGTCCAGATCAGTACCGGAAACGTCAGCAGTCCGTGCAGCCCGGCATGGGCGATCCCGCCCGGATGCCCGTAGGTGCCCTTGTTTTGCACCATCCATCCGCTCTGCCAGACGAAATCCGCAAGCATGTGCTTTATCTGGAAGAGCAAGAGAAGGATCAGGAGGGTGGTGACTGTCATGTCTGGTCTCCCAGAGGCGTGTTGGTCCGGTCGAATCGTTCGGCCGTTGTCACGGCGACGATTCGGTGCAGGTAAGCGGCGCGTTCCGGATCCTGTCCATGTTGTCGCGCATGCATGCCGTGCTGGCGCCGTACACCACCGCTTCGGTTACCGCAATCACGTCAGCGCCGGGCGGCGGGCCGGCATGGTTTGCGACCTCGCCCACGGGTGCGCCGGAGCGCGGGATGCGCAGCCCTCTTACCGGACTGATGGCCAGGCCGCCGCGTCCGAACCCGATGCCGACCGCCCCGGTCAGCCCGGCCGGGACAATGCCGGCAAGCGCGGCATGGACGGGGTCCGAACTGCGCTGTCCGATCGTCATTCGCCCGCTTGCGGCTGGGTCATCTTGGTATTCGCCTCGATCAGTTTGCTCTTGACCGCGGCATTAAGGTGCTGATCGAGGAAGGCGCGGAATTCCGCGTCGGAGCGGCTCATGCGGCGCAGGTTGTCGCCGGACACGGAAAAGACGCGCGACGGCGTCTCGATCCGTACGGTGGCGGATGCGGGGCCGCTTTCCATCACGTTCATCTCGCCGATGAACCCCTCGCGGATCTCGGCGACGATGCTGTCGTTGAAATAGACGCCCGCCTTGCCCTCACTAAGAAAGTGCAGCTGCGAGACCGGTTCGCCCTCATTGGTCAACTCAAACCCGGGCTGCACCTCGCGCCATACGCCAGCGTTGAGAAACCGGCGCGACATCGGTTTCGGCATGTCCTGCAGACCCCGCCTGACAAGCCGTGCCTCTTCGTCGGTGAACCGCAGCCGATGATTGATCAGGAAGACACGCGTGATCCCCACGATGCTGATCACCACCCAACAGGACTGAACGATCGCGGAGGCCAGGTTGAATTCCGCATACAGGCTGATCAGAAAGAAAATCGCCGCGACCATGTTGAGCGTCGCATAACGGTAGCCGGTGCCGCGTATGAGGCCGAGCTGCAGAGCGATATACGCCCCAAGGTAGATGGCAACACCGGCATAACCGGCCCAGTCATAGACGCTCGTGTCCAAGAACTGCGTCACTCGCGCCCTCCGAGACGTTGCTTTCCCGCACACGGGCGCACAACCTGTTCGAGTTTAAATGCCATAAGGCCTCATTTCTGGCAAGACGGGTTCGCAGGGTCGAGGATGCCGTGCCTCGGCGGGCCGCTCAACCGCTCTGCGAAAGCGCGTCCGCCAGAAGGGCCAGCGCGTGATCGCGCGAAAGCGCGCGGACCCTGTCGCGGCCAAGGGCGCCGAATTCCTCGGTCGAGGCCGTCGTGGCCTTGCCGGTCATGGCCAGCCCGAAACAGACCCGGCCCTCGGGCTTGTTCGCGGATCCGCCGGGGCCGGCGACCCCGGTGATCGACACCGCGAGCTGCGCTTCCGAATGCTCCAGCGCACCCGCGGCCATCTCCCGCGCGACCGCCTCGGAGACGGCGCCCTGCGCGGCCAGAGTGTCGGGCGATACGCCCAGCATCTCGGTCTTGGCGCGGTTGGAATAGGTCACGAAGCCGCGCTCGACCACCGCCGAGGATCCGGCCACGTCGGTCAGGGCGGCCGCCACCATGCCGCCTGTGCAGCTTTCGGCGGTGGCGATCATAACGCCGCGGCCGCGGGCAAGATCGAGGATCTCCGCCACGGTCATCGGCCCATCACCCCGTGCGACAACGCGGCAAGCGCCGCCACCCCAAGCGCGGCGAAGATACCGGCGATCACATCGTCCAGCATCACCCCGCGGACGCCGCCCATCCGGTCGGCACGTCCCACCGGCCCGGGCTTGAGAATGTCGAAGAGCCGGAACAGGACAAAGGCCGCGATCCAACCCGGCCAGAGCGCCAGGACATTGGCACCAGCAAACCATGCTCCGGCCGAGACCGGCGACAGCGCGATCCACTGGCCCAGCACTTCGTCGATGACGATCTCGGGGGGATCCTTGTCGTCGCGTTTGGCGATTTCCTGTTCGGTGGCCCATGTGCCGAGCACCGCCACCAGCGCGGTTGCCGCGACCATCAGGGGGAATCCGCCGAGGACATGCAGGGCCCAGGCCACGGGAAGCGCCGCCAACGCGCCCCATGTCCCCGGTGCGGGACGCAGAAGGCCGACGCCGCAGAAGGTGGTGATGAGTCGGGTCAGGTTCATGATGTCACCAGTGTCACCACGGCCTGTGCCGCGATGCCTTCGGCGCGGCCGGCAAAACCCAGCCCTTCGGTGGTGGTGGCCTTGACCGAGACACGCCCCGCGTCGACCCCGGCGATCCGCGCCAGTGCGGCGCGCATCTCCCCCGCATGGGGCCCGACCCTGGGCCGTTCACAGATAAGCGTGACATCCATGTTGGCGATCACAAAGCCGGCGTTCTGTACCAGCCCGGCGGCATGGCTCAGGAAAACGTCGCTGGCGGCGCCCTTCCATTGAGGATCCGACGGCGGGAAATGGTGGCCGATATCGCCCATGCCGAGCGCGCCGTAAATCGCATCGCTGAGCGCGTGCATGCCCACATCGGCATCCGAATGGCCCTGCAGGGCGCGGTCATGGGGGATGTCGACCCCGCAGAGCGTGATCCGGTCGCCCGGCCCGAAGCGGTGAACATCGAACCCTGTGCCCGTGCGTATATCCATGCGTCCCCGGATGATTTTCTCGGCTCGGGCGAAATCCGCCGCCGTGGTGATCTTAAGGTTGTTCTCATCGCCCGGCAGGATCTCCACCTGCAGGCCGGCAGCGCGGGCCACGGCGACGTCATCGGCGGCTTGCCCGTCATGGGCGCGGTGAGCGGCGAGGATCGCCGCGAAGTCGAAGACCTGAGGCGTTTGCGCGCGGTACAGCCCGGTCCGATCCCGCGTGCCTGTCACGCGGCCATCCTCACCCTGCCAGAGCGCATCGGTGACGGGCAGGGCCGGCGCCGCTGCTCGGGCGCCGCGCCGCACGGTTGCGCCAAGAATGCCGGTTATCATGGCGGGTGTCACGCAGGCGCGCGCCACGTCGTGGATCAGCACCCTGTCAACATCCGAATCGGCAAGCGCCTCAAGCCCGTTGCGCACCGATTGCGCCCTTGTCGCACCACCGGCAACGGTGGTTACGCGGCCGGACCCGGTGTAAAGTTCCATATCTTCCGGGTGCAGGACCAGCACGACGCGGGCGATATGCTCCAGCGCCGTGAAGGCGGCGACGGTGCGGTCGGTCATGCGTTGGCCGGCCACGGGCTGCCATTGCTTTGGCCGGGCGCCGCCGGCGCGGGTCCCGCGGCCTGCGGCGACAATGATCGCTGCGTCTGTCATGGACCCTGATTACGCCGGCTCCGGGATGAGTGCAATGGCGGCAAGATTGCACAATTCTTAATCATATTATGGCTGGTGGCGCTGTTCATCCGGTGTGAACATTGAGTCTTTCCGGGGTGCGCGATACAAGCACGACAACGCACAAGGATTAATCACATGTCCCTCATGCTTTCAGACCGCCGCATCGCGCCGCCGGTGCTCCTGGCGCCGCTTGCGGGAATCACCGACCGCCCGTTCCGCGATCTGGTGCTGCAGTTCGGCGCCGGTCTGGTGGTCAGCGAGATGGTGGCCAGTCAGGAAATGGTGCAGGCAAAGCCGGGTGTGCGCGAGCGCGCCGAACTGGGGGCCGGTGCGCAGGCCACCGCGGTGCAGCTTGCCGGGCGCGAGCCGCACTGGATGGCAGAGGCGGCCCGCCGCGTGGCCGGGCAGGGCGCGCGGATCATCGACATCAACATGGGCTGTCCGGCCAAGAAGGTCACAAGCGGCAGCGGCGTCGGCGCCGCCGGGGCGGCATTGATGCGCGATCCGGACCGCGCCCTGCGCCTGATCGGGGCGGTTGTTGGCGCGGTGGACCTTCCGGTGACGCTGAAGATGCGGCTGGGCTGGGATGACGGGATGCTCAACGCCCCCGCGATCGCGCGCCGGGCGGAAGATGCGGGCGTGGCGATGATCACCGTCCACGGTCGCACCCGCTGCCAGTTCTACAAGGGATCTGCCGACTGGGCCGCGATCCGCGCGGTGCGCGAGGCGGTTTCGGTGCCGGTCGTGGCCAATGGCGACATCATCGATTCCGCTACGGCACGTCAGGCGATGGCCCGTTCGGGCGCCGACGGCGTGATGGTTGGGCGGGGCGCGCAGGGCCGTCCGTGGATGCCGGCGCGTATCGCCCACGAGCTGTTTGGCGCTCCGGCCCCCGAGATCCCCCGCGGCGGCGCCTTCGCTGCGATGGTGGCGGCGCATTACGAGGCGATGCTGACCTTCTACGGCGCGGATCTGGGCGGGCGCGTGGCGCGCAAGCATCTGGGCTGGTACATGGATGAGGCTGGCACGTCGGCGGCGCTTCGCCGCGTGGTCCTGACCGAGACCTGTCCGGAACGGGTACTGCGGGCGCTTCCCGATGCGCTTTGCGAAGGCCGGAGCGCCGCGGCATGAACGTGGCTTTGACTTCGGACGAGGCGATCTGGACATCGTTGCCGGTTCCGGCGCTGCTTCTGGACGCGCGTGATCGCATCGCAGGGCTGAACCCGGCCGCCGAAGGGTTCCTCAACGCCTCGGCGCGGGCCGTGATCGGTCTGCCGGTGTGGGATCAGGTGATGGTCGATGCGCCGATGGAGGGCGCTCTTGATAGGGCCCGTCGCAACAAGGCTCCGCTGTTCGTCAACGACGTGGACGTGGGCACCGGCGAACGGGCGCCGATGCAGTGCAACCTTCAGATCGCGCCGGTGTCGGGCGGTGACGGGCAGATGATCCTGCTGATCTCGCCGCGTGAACTGGCCGGCCGCGTTTCCCAGAGCCATTCTGTCCGGTCCGCGGCCAAATCCGCCATCGGCATGGCCGAGATGCTGGCCCACGAGATCAAGAACCCTCTGGCCGGGATCACCGGCGCGGCGCAGCTTCTGTCGATGAACCTCGGTGCGGATGACCTGGAACTGACCGACCTCATCGTCAGCGAAGGGCGGCGCATCGTGGCCCTGCTGGAGCGGGTTGAGCAGTTCGGCAATATCAACGCCCCGGAGATGCAGGCGGTCAACATCCATGACGTTCTGGACCGGGCGCGCCGTTCGGCCGTGGTTGGCTTCGCCGCGGACATGACCGTGATGGAGGATTACGATCCCTCGCTGCCGCTGGCATGGGGTGATCCCGACCAGCTGCTGCAGGTGATCCTGAACCTGTTGAAGAATGCCGCCGAGGCCGCAGGTGACACGGGTGGCACAATCCGTCTGCGCAGCTACTACGAGCAGTCGCTGAGGGTGCGCCGCGATGACGGCACCGGCCGCGCGCTGCCACTTCAGATCGAGGTGATCGACGACGGGCCCGGACTGCCGGCCGAAATCGCCGGTAACATTTTCGAGCCCTTCGTTTCAGGACGCGAGAACGGTACGGGCCTGGGCCTGGCGCTGGCGGCCAAGATCATTTCCGAGATCGGCGGATGGATTTCCGTCAGTTCGGTCCCGGGCCGCACCGTGTTCCGCATATCGCTGTCACGGGCATCCGACAATCAAGAGGAGCAAGACTGATGGATGGCACGGTTCTGGTCGCCGATGACGACCGCACGATCCGCACGGTTCTGACGCAGGCGTTGACGCGGGCGGGTTGCCGGGTACATGCCACCTCGTCGCTGACCACGCTGATGCGCTGGATCGGGGAGGGGCGTGGCGATGTCGTCATTTCGGACGTGGTGATGCCGGATGGCAACGGGCTGGAAATGCTGCCCCGCATCGGTGCGGATCGCCCCGGCATGCCGGTGATCGTGATTTCCGCGCAGAACACCATCATGACGGCCATACAGGCCGCCGAGGCCGAGGCGTTCGATTACCTGCCCAAGCCCTTCGACCTGCCGGATCTGATGAAGCGCACCGCGCGGGCCCTTGAAAGCCGTCGTTCGGTCCGCAAAAGCCCGGGACCCGACGAGGCGGACCGTCCCGACGACCTGCCGCTGGTGGGGCAGACTCCGGCGATGCAGGGGCTTTACCGGGTGGTGGCGCGGCTGATGAACACCGACATGCCGGTTCTGGTCACCGGCGAATCCGGCACCGGAAAATCGCTGATCGCGCGGGCGATCCATGATTTCTCGGACCGGCGCACTCTGCCCTTCATAACTGTCACCCCGGCTGATCTGGCCGATCTTGAAGGACCGGCGCGGGTAATGGCGCGGGCACGCGGCGGCACCATCGTCCTGGATGAAGTTGCGGATCTGGACAGCGACGCGCAGGGCCGCGTGGTCCGGATGATGGATGCGCCGGGTGATCACGTCCCGCGGTTCATGGCCACCGGGCAGGGGCGGCTTGCCACGGCGCCGCGCGAGGCGGGGTTGCGCGACGATCTGTATTACCGGCTGGGCGGCGCCACGATCGAGGTGCCACCGCTGCGCGAGCGGGTGGATGACATCGGCCTTCTGGCCTCTCATTTCCTCGCCCGTGCCGAGCGTGACGGCGGCGGGCCGCGGCAGGTCACTGACGAGGCGCTGGAACTGATGCGCGCCTATAGCTGGCCGGGCAATGTGCGTCAGCTGGAAAATACCGTGCGCCGGCTGGGCCTGACAGCGCGCGGCGACGAGATCACCCGAAGCGAGGTCGAAGCGGCGCTTGGCAACCAGCCCGAGGTGGCGCCGGTGCTGGGACAGGCCGAGGGCGAGCGGCTGGCCGACTCGGTTGCGCGCCACCTGCAGCGCTACTTCGATCTGCATGGCGACATGCTGCCGCCGCCGGGGCTTTACGGGCGCATCCTGCGCGAAATGGAACTGCCGCTGATCGAGATTGCGCTCGATGCGACAGGAGGCAATCAGGCCAAGTGTGCCGACCTCCTGGGAATCAATCGCAATACCCTGCGCAAGAAGATCCGCGATCTTGATATTCGCGTGACACGGCGGCGGAAGTTGATGTAAACCGGCAACAGACCTGTGGCCGAAAGGGTGCAGTCGCGCCGCGGTCCACTGTATCTTGCGGTGCGTTTGAGCGGCGCCACAAAGGAGCGGGGGATGCCGGTGGCAACCGGAACACGCAGATTGTCATGGGAAAGGTTGTTGCGGCTGCGCAAACGGCGCCGCGTCCAGACCGTGGTGACCTTGGGGCTGGTGATTCTGGGCCCGGTCCTGGCGCTTCTGACATTCCTGGCCATGGGGCCGCTCGACCAGGGCAGCGCGTCGCAGGGCCTGCGCATGGTGCTGCTGGCGGACCTTGTCTATGTCATCGTGATCGCGGCACTGGTGCTGCAGCGCGTGGCCCAGATGATCGCGGCGCGGCGCAAACGCTCGGCAGGATCGCGGCTGCATCTGCGGCTGACCGGGGTCTTCACCGTGATGGCGCTGGCGCCCACGGTGACGGTGGCGGTTTTTGCCACATTGTCGGTGAACATGGGGCTCGAGGCGTGGTTCTCGGACCGGGTGGGGCGCGTCGTCAGCAACTCCGTGGCCGCCGCCAAGGCTTATGAGGAAGAACACCGCCGCGATCTGATCACCGACGCGCGGGTCGTGGCCTCGGTCATCAACGCCACCAAGCGCGCCGCGGTGTTCATCGACGATGGCGACATCCGCCGGGTGTTGTCGGAAGGACAGCGCGAGATACAGCGTGGCCTGCGCGAGGCGTTCGTGATCGACGGCACCGGCGAGATCCGTGCCCGCGGCGAACGTTCGTACCTCTTCGACTACGAGGCGCCGAGCGACGCACAGATCGAACGCGCCATCGAGGACGGCGTTGTGGTGATCGAAGACTGGGACAACAACGAATTCCGCGCCCTGATGCCGCTGGAGGCGTTCCCCGACCGGCTTCTCTATGTCAGCCGCAACGTCGATGGCGCCATCCTGAACCTGCTGGACGAAACCCAGGAGACGGCGCGCTTCTACCAGCAGCGCGAAAGCGACCGGGGCCGGGTGCTGTTCGAGTTCGGGCTTCTTTACCTCGGCTTCGCGGTGATCCTCATCCTTGCAGCGATATGGCTGGGCCTGTGGTTTGCCGAACGTCTCTCGCGTCCGGTGGGGCGCCTGACCAGTGCGGCGCAGCGCGTGGGATCGGGAGATCTGGACGTGCAGGTGCGCGAGGACCAGGGCGAAGACGAGATCGCCATGCTGGGCAGCTATTTCAACCAGATGACCCGGCAGCTCAAGGCGCAGCGCGCCACGCTGCTGGCCAATACCGAACAGATCGAGCGCCGCCGTCGATTGTTCGATTCGGTTCTCGGCTCGGTGTCCTCCGGGGTTGTCGGACTGGATGCGCGCGGCCGTGTGGCGTTCGTGAACAGGGCCGCCGAGCGGCTTCTGGCCTGGGAGGAGGAGGAGCAGCAGCAATCGCTGGAACTGTCGGTGGCAGTTCCGGAATTCGGTCCTTTGTTCAATCGGTTGCGGTCCGGCGGCACCGGGTTTCTCCAGGAGGAGGTGAAGGTGACGCGGGCCGGGCGCTTGGAGCATCTTCTGGTGCGGATGTCCACGCGGCGCGGAGATGATGGCCGGCGCGAGGGCTACGTGGTGGCCTTCGACGACGTGACCGAACTGGTCAGTGCGCAACGCCTGGCCGCATGGGGGGATGTGGCGCGGCGGATCGCGCACGAGATCAAGAATCCGCTGACGCCGATCCAGCTTTCGGCGGAACGCACGCGGCGCAAGTTCTCGCGCAAGCTGGACGAGGCGGACGCCGCCGATCTGGCCGATCTGACCGACGTGATCGTGCGGCAGACCAATGACCTGCGCCGGATCGTGGACGAATTCTCGAAGTTTGCGCGCATGCCGGAACCCGAAAAGGCGCCTGAAAGCCTGACGCGACTTCTGCGCGAGGCGGCCACGCTGCAGGAATCGGGCCAGCCCGAGGTTCGCTTCGTGACCGATTTCTGCACCGCCCCGTTATGGGCCGATGTGGATGCCACGATGATCAGTCAGGCCCTCACCAACTTGATCAAGAATGCCGGAGAGGCAATTGAGACAATTAAGGAAAAAGGTAAGTCGCCCGAGGGATTCCAGCCCGAGATCCGGATTTCCTGCGCTGTCGTGAACGGGCAGGCGGAACTGCGCATCGCCGATAATGGCATTGGCCTGCCGGAGGATCGTGCCCGCCTGTTCGAACCCTATGTGACCACCCGCGCCAGCGGCACCGGGCTGGGCCTGCCGATCGTGCGCAAGATCATCGAGGAACATGGCGGCACGCTGGTGCTGGAGGACGCGCCGCCCTTCGCGGAAGGGGCCCATCGGGGCGCGATGGCGGTCGTGCGGCTGCACCTTCGTGAACCCGCGGCCGACCGAGAGGACGAGGACAAGGAGGCAGTATGAACCAGAATCCGGGCGATATCCTGATCGTGGACGACGAGCGTGATATTCGCGAACTGATTGCGGACATCCTGCGCGACGAAGGGTTTGCCACCCGGCTGGCCGGCACGTCCGAGGAATGCATGAGCGCCATCGCGGATCAGCCGCCGGCCCTGCTGATCCTCGATATCTGGCTCAAGGACAGCCAGATGGACGGCATCGACATTCTCAAGATCGTCAAGCGCGACTATCCGGATGTGCCGGTGGTGATCATTTCGGGACATGGCAACATCGAGATCGCCGTCGCTGCGATCAAGCAAGGCGCCTATGACTTCATCGAGAAGCCGTTCAACATCGACCAGCTTCTGGTGGTGATCCGCCGCAGCATGGAGACCTCGCGGCTGAGGCGGGAGAACCAGGCGCTCAAGCGGCGCGAGACGGGCCCCGCGGAAATGCTCGGTGAAAGCTCGGCCTTCCGGGCCCTGGTGGGGCAGCTGGAGAAGGTCACGCGCTCCAATGGGCGGGTGATGCTTTCGGGGCCTGCCGGATCGGGCAAGGAGCTTGCCGCGCGTTACATCCACGCCAATTCGCAACGGGCGGAAGCGCCCTTCGTGACCGTCGGCTGCGCCTCGATCGAGCCGGATCGCATGGAGGAGGTCCTGTTCGGCCGCGAGAGCGAGGAACGCGGTGTCGAACCCGGGCTTCTGGAAGAAGCCAATGGCGGCGTGGTCTATTTCGACGAGGTGGCGGACATGCCGCCGGGCACGCAATCCAAGATCCTGAGGGTCCTGGTGGACCAGACATTCATGCGGGTCGGCGGCAGTGAAAAGGTCGAGGTGGATTTGCGGGTGATCTCGTCCACCAACAGGGATCTGGAGGCCGAAATCGCCGCGGACCGGTTTCGCCGCGAACTCTATCACCGGCTCAACGTGGTGCCGATCATGGTGCCGTCACTGGAGGAGCGGCGCGAGGACATCCCGCTTCTGGCGGCCTATTTCATCGAGATGCTGAACAAGACGCAGGGCTTGCCGCCGCGCCCCCTGAGCAACGAGGCGAATGCCCTCCTGCAGACAATGCGCTGGCCGGGCAACGTGCGTCAGTTGCGCAACATGATAGAACGGGTGCTGATCCTCGGCGAGGGAAGCGGGGAGATCGACGCACGGGAGTTGCCGGGCGAACCCGAGGCGGAGCCGGACGAGGGCCGTGTGGTGCTGTCCGGGGCGCTGGCGACGTTGCCACTGCGCGAGGCACGGGAAGCCTTCGAGCGCGAGTATCTGATGACCCAGATCAACCGTTTTGGCGGCAATATCAGCCGCACCGCGGAATTCGTGGGAATGGAGCGCAGCGCGCTGCACCGCAAGCTGAAGTCGCTTGGGGTGGTAACCGGCGCGCGTGGCGCCTGAGCCCGGGTCCGATATTTGAATTGACCCGTCCACACCCCTCTGCCATTGAGATAGACCGGAACGGGCCGGAGGCGAAGAGGCCATGAAGGTCATCATCTGCGGGGCGGGTCAGGTCGGCTGGCAGATCGCCCGTCATCTGTCGGGCGAAAAGAACGACGTCACGGTGGTGGACAACAATGCCGATCTGGTGCGGCGTGCCGCCGAAACCCTCGATGTGCAGGGGTTGGCGGGGTTCGCCAGTTATCCGGATGTCCTGGACCGGGCGGGCGCGCGGGATGCCGACATGATCATCGCCGCCACCCACTCCGACGAGGTCAACATGGTGACCTGCCAGGTGGCGCATTCGGTTTTCGCGATCCGGCGCAAGATCGCCCGGCTGCGCAGCCAATCCTACCTCGACGCCATCTATTCCGATCTCTACAGGCGCGATCACATGCCGATCGACGTGGTGATAAGCCCCGAGCGCGAGGTTGCCGAGGCGGCGATCCAGCGCCTTGCGGCACCCGCCGCCTTCGATACCGAGAAGTTCTTCGGCGGGCAGGCGCAACTCATGGGCCTGCGCCTCGACGAGGACTGCCCGGTGGTCAACACCCCGTTGCGACAGCTCAGTGACCTTTTCTCGACATTGCGGGTGGTGGTCCTGGGGGTGCGCCGTGACGGGCGGCTGTTCGCGCCGGAATCGGGCGATCAGCTTTTCGTGGGGGATGAATGTTATGTCTTTGCCCCGAACGAGGATATTCCGCGCACCCTCGAAGTGTTCGGCAAGAGCGCGCGCCCGCAGGAGCGTATCGTGATCCTGGGAGGCGGCAATGTGGGCCTCGCGGTGGCGCGGCGCCTGGAAGAGAAGGGGCGGCGTTTGCGCACCAAGGTGATCGAGCGCAACAGGGCGGTGGCCGAACGGGCCGCCGATGCGCTGGAGAGGACAATCGTCCTGAACGGCGACGCGCTTGACAGCACCCTGTTGCGCGAGGCGGGCATAGAGCGGGCCGACGCGGTGCTGGCAGTGACCGATGATGACAAGACCAACCTGCTGGCGGCGGTGCGGGCGAAATCCGAAGGATGCTCGATGGCGATATCGCTGGTCAACGATCCGACCCTGGTGCCGCTGCTGGAGCCGATGGGCATCGACGCCTATATCAACCCGCGCGCCACGACCGTCAGTTCGATCCTGCGCCATATCCGCCACGGACGGGTGCGCGGCGTCTATTCGATCGGGGATGCCGAGGCCGAGGTGATCGAGGCGCAGGTGATGTCCACCTCCTCGATCGCCGGGCGCGCCATCCGTGACATAGACTTTCCCGAAGGCGTGCTTGTCGGGGCCGTCCTGAAGGGCGGGGAAATCCGTAAACCCACAGGTGGCCTGCGTATCGAGGAGGGCGATGTGGTGGTCATCTTCGCCATGGCCTCCGAGGTGGGCCGCGTCGAGCGCCTGCTGCAGGTCTCGATCGATTTCTTCTGATCCGATGGCCGCCGGTGTCCTGCGTTTCCCGCTTGTACTGGTCCTGTCCGCGCTGGCAGCCCTGTCGATGTTCGTGCCGGCCATTCTCGCGCTGGTGCAGGAGGATCATACCGTCGCGCGCAGCTTCGCGTATTCCGGTCTTCTGGGGTTGTCGCTTGTCGCGCTGATCGCGTTGGCCATGAGCAACCGGCCGGTCCGCGATACGAGTGACCTGTCCAATCTTCTTTCCCTGGCGCTGGCGTATTCCGCGTTGCCGATCTTCCTGGCGGTGCCCTTTTACGAGGGGCTTGGAACCACCAGTTTTCTCAACGCCTATTTCGAGATGGTGTCGGCGATCACAACCACCGGCGCGACGCTGTTCGAAAAGCCCGGGCGGCTGGTGGACAGCCTCCACCTGTGGCGCGGCATGGTCGGCTGGCTCGGCGGGCTGCTGATCTGGGTCGCCGCGTCCTCGGTGCTCGCGCCGCTGAACCTGGGCGGGTTCGAGGTCACCTCGACCGCCGATCCGGGGCAAGGCGACACGCGTCTCGACCGCTTCGAGCGCGCCAATTCCGCCAAGCGGCTGGTGCAGATCACCCGGACCCTGGCGCCGATCTATTTCGGGCTGACGCTGGCCTTGTGGCTCATGCTGGTGGTGGGCGGGGACCGGCCGCTGGTCGCGGCAGTCCACGCGATGTCCACGCTCGCGACAAGCGGAATCTCGCCTGTTGGCGGGGTTGAAAACGCGACTTCGGGTTTCTCCGGAGAGGTCGTGATCTTCCTGTTTCTTCTCTTTGCATTGTCGCGGCTGACATTTTCCTCCGACACGATCACGACCGCGCGCCCGGGCCTGCACAACGATCCCGAGTTCCGTCTGGGCATGCTTCTGGTGATCGGGGTGCCGTTGCTGATCTTCGCGCGCCATTGGTTCGGGGCCCTGGAACTGGCCGATGGCGAAGAGGGCGCGAAAGCGCTTCACGCGTTGTGGGGGGGCCTGTTCAACGTCCTGTCGTTCCTCTCGACCACCGGGTTCGAGAGTGCCCACTGGGACGCGGCGCGAGACTGGTCCGGGCTGGGAACGCCGGGGCTGATCCTTCTGGGGCTGTCGCTTGTGGGGGGCGGCGTTGCCACAACCGCCGGTGGGGTGAAGCTTCTTCGTGTCTATGCGCTTTATCTCAACGGTCAGCGCGAGATGGAGCGGTTGGTCCATCCCTCCTCGGTGGGGCGGGCCGGCGCGCGCAGCCGGCGCATACGGCGGCAGGGGGCTTTCGTGGCGTGGATCTTCTTCATGCTCTTCGCGCTGTCGCTGGCGGTCATCACCGTCGTGCTGGCGCTGCTGGGGATGAGTTTCGAGGAATCCATCATTCTCTCGATTTCCGCCCTGTCGACGACCGGGCCGCTCACGGCCAGCGCCGGGGATGCGCCGATCGCGCTGGTGGAAATGGGCGCGGCGGCGAAGCTGGTCTATTGCGTGGCGATGATGCTTGGCCGTCTCGAGACCCTGGCGATCATCGCGCTTTTCAATCCCGGGCTGTGGCGAGATTGACATGATCGCGCCTGCCGCCCGTCCAAAGGGTTGAAATTTGGGGTGGAAACCCTGACCTTGTCACTACATAATCAAATTGACGCGCTACGCGCGCGCTGTGCGGCCCGAAAAGAACACAATAAAAAGGCGACGTGGAAACATGGCATCCGACCGACAGAACCTGCAGGACGCTTTTCTCAACCAGGTGCGCAAGACGAAAACGCCGGTCACGGTTTTCCTGATCAATGGCGTGAAACTTCAGGGCGTGATCACCTGGTTCGACAATTTCTGCATCCTCCTGCGCCGCGATGGACAATCCCAGCTTGTTTACAAGCATGCCGTATCGACGATCATGCCGTCGCAGCCTCTCAACCTGTATGATGGTGACGACGCCTCTTGACGGATGAAGACACCGCAGTGACCCGTGCCTGGGTTCTGCATCCGGACATCCCTTCCGCCGAAACTTCGCGGGACCCTGACCGCGCCCTTGAGGAAGCTGTATCGCTGGCACGGGCGCTGCCCGGCATATCCGTGCAGGGAGCCGAGGCGGTGCGCCTGCCGCGACCCCATCCCGGCACCCTGTTCGGCAAGGGCCGGATCGCCGAGTTGGGAGAGCGGTTCAGGGAGGACGGAATCGACCTTGTGCTGGTGGACGGGCCGGTCAGCCCTGTTCAGCAGCGCAACCTGGAGCGCGAATGGGGAATCAAGCTGCTGGACCGCACCGGCCTGATTCTGGAAATTTTCAGCGACCGGGCCGCGACCCGCGAGGGTGTGCTTCAGGTCGAGATGGCGGCGCTGTCCTATCAGCGCACCCGCCTGGTGCGGGCCTGGACCCATCTCGAACGGCAGCGCGGCGGGCTCGGATTCGTGGGTGGCCCCGGCGAAACGCAGATAGAGGCCGACCGGCGTGCCATCGACGCGCAACTGGTACGACTGCGCAAACAGTTGGACAAGGTGGTCAAGACGCGCGAACTGCATCGCGCGTCCCGCGCCAAGGTTCCCTATCCGATCGTTGCCATGGTAGGCTATACAAACGCCGGAAAATCGACGCTTTTCAACCGCCTGACCGGAGCGGAAGTGATGGTCAGGGACATGCTGTTCGCCACTCTCGACCCGACCATGCGGGCGGTCCGGCTGGCCAACGGTCTGGATGTCATCCTCAGCGATACGGTGGGCTTCATCTCTGACCTGCCGACCGAACTGGTGGCGGCCTTTCGCGCCACGCTGGAAGAGGTCCTGGCGGCGGATCTGATCGTGCATGTGCGCGACATCTCGCATCCCGAAACCGAGGCACAGGCACGCGATGTCGTGGCGATCCTGGAGAATCTTGGCGTGAAGGGCGAAACGCCCATTCTTGAAGTATGGAACAAGATGGACAATCTACCCGGTCCGGAGGCCAGTGCCTTGCGGACGCGCGCCGCGCGGGAAGACCGGGTATATCCCGTTTCGGCGCTTGACGGGGAAGGGATGACGCCCTTGCTGGAGGCCATGGCGCGGGCGCTTGAAGGGGAGCGGCGGTGCGAAACGTTGCTGCTCCCGTTTTCGGAGGGCCGCCGCCGTGCATGGCTTCATGAGCAGGGTGTCGTGGAGGACGAGGCGCAGGGCGAGGCCGGCTTCGAGATGACGGTGCGCTGGACCGAAAAACAGGCCGCCCGCTTCCGCGAGTTGTAGGATGCCGGCCATATCCGCGGCCGGGTCGGCGACAGGCGCAAAGCGCCGGGAACGCCGGCCGGGTGAAGCTATCGCGCCGGTGTGAGTGTCGTGACCCCGACAGCGGCGGCGCGCGCGAGCTCGGGATCGAGCGACATCGGAATATATTCGCCGCGCCGCCAGAGTTGGGCCAGATCATCGTAATGGCGCGACAGGAAATGACCGGATTGGCCCGTCGATATGATGAACACGGAACTGTCGGGATCGGCAAAATCGTAAACTCCGCGATACCCGGCCCCGTGCACGTTGCGGAACGGGTGCGGCCCCGTGCCCCGTGTCCGTCCGCGCATGAGGGTGTTGTCGCCTCCCGAGGTGGATTGCCGGATGTTGACGAAATAGCGCAGCAGGGGCACGTCACCCAGAACCTGGTGATCATGCGTGGCCTGATGCGCATCACCCCATCGCAGGCTTTCCAGCGCGGTACCGTAGGTTTCACCGATCCAGACCAGGGCGTCGTCCAGGGCCAGCCGGGCGATTTCAGTACAGGTTTCCACCGGTGCGGATTGTCGAACGTCGCACCAGGCGCCCGCGCCATCCACGTCGCGGTAGACCCGTTCGATGAAGACCGGATCGGGATGGGTGAATTCCGCCGCCAGCGGTCCCAGTTCATCCTTGGCAAGCCGCGTCTGCAAGGCCCTGAGCCATGCGGCGTAGATCATGGGCTCGGGGAGGTGTTCGTTCATCTCTCCGTTCCAGTCGGCCAACAGATCAAGGGCGCGCTGGCGCTGGCGTTCGGCCGTCCCCTCGGGCGCGGCATCGCCGGTGAACCAGAGGTCCGCACCGATCAGGGGCAGGATCGAGCGCGCGGTGAAACTGACCGTGTCGAGTTGCGCCTCGATGAAGCTGTCGCGGGTGTGAACCTCGCGGTCCTGCATCAGTTTGCGCCAGCGGTTTATGCGTTGCGTGTCGCCCCAGTCGTGGCTGACATGGAGCGGGAAGGGCCGGTCGACCACCTTGTTGTTCGTGTTGCCGAGGATGCCGCCCCGGGGCGCGACGAATTCGGGGTTGGCCGAGGCGCTGTAACGCCCCTGCCACCGGTTTTCGGGAATCCAGCCACGACTGGGCATCCGGCCCCTGCTTTCATGGCCCGCATCGCGCCGTGGCATGGCGCCGATGGTCTTCATGGCGATTATATCGTCATCGACCAGCATCAGATTCTGGGCCGGGGCAACGTAGTTTTCGGTGGCCGCGATGGCTTCGGGCACCGTGTCGGCCCGCATCAGGGCCATGCCCGCGCTCATCGTGGTGTCGGCACGGTCCAGCGCTGTCCAGGACAGACTGGTGACATGACCCTTGGGCGTTACCGACCCGACATCCTGATGCGAACCGGGCAGGACCGGCCCGTTTTCGGTCCATCGCAGCGTGAGCGTGATCGGGTCCGCATCCTTGATGCGGATGATCGAGCGCCGCGTCCGGAAGTGGCGGAAGCCGTCGGGCGTGCGGTATTCGGTCGGATTGTCGGGATTGATCTGTTCGATATGCAAATCCTGATCGTCCATGTAGGCCGAGGTCAGCCCCCAGCCCAGTCTGGACCCGCGACCGGTCAGCACCGCGGGAATGCCGGGGATGGTGCCGCCGATCACTCCGCCCGTGTCAAGCTCCAGCCGTGCCAGGTACCACACGCCCGGTGCGGCGAAATTCAGGTGGGGATCGTTGGCCAGAAGCGTCCCCCCCGAAGCCGACCGTTCGGGCGCCGCGGCGAAGGCGTTGGAGGCACCGGCCAGTGGCGGCGGCAGGAAAGGCGAAAGCGGATCGCGCGCCCCGTCCCCGGCGGTGTCGCCGGCTGCGGCGTGGCGCGGCAGCTCCGCCCCGTCGGGCAGAAGTTCGGCGAAATCAGGAAGTGCGGCGATGCCGCTGCCGGGCGCGTCGGGCAGGATATCCTTCAGGCGGGCGGGATCATCCAGCGCCAGCGACACGCGGGCGCGCAGCACCTCCTTGGAAAGATGTTGTGAAAGTTGCACCGCCATGACCTTGACGATGGCGATTGAATCCGCCGGTTGCCACGGCGAGAACGGCGCATCGAACATGAACATTTCGGGCGCCCCGCGACCGAGCGACTGCGCGTTGATCTCCGCGATACGCGCGTTCACCCCCTTCGCGTAGGCTTGCAAGGCTGTTGTCGTGGGGGCGTCCTGCGCCGCCACCGAATCCCGCGCCGCGCCGTAGATGTCGAACCGGCGCATAAGCTTGTCAATCTCGACAGTGCGGGCGCCGAACACTTCTGACAGGCGCCCTTGCGCGGTCCGCCGGAGCATCGTCATCTGCCACAGCCGATCCTGAGCGTGGGCATAGCCCAGTCCGAAGAACACCGCGGCGTCGGATTCGCCGAAGACATGCGGCACATTGGCGTTGTCGCGCACGATCTCGACTGGCGCGTCCAGCCCCGAGACCTGCATCGTCTTGTCGTAATCGGGCAGAGACCGCGACAGCAGGACGTAGACGGCGATGCCTGCCACCATGCAAAGGATGACCATCGCGACGGCCAGTCGCAGCAACCATTTGAACAGCCCTGTCATACCTGCCCGTGCCACGCCCCGTTTGTGCTTGCATCCCCGGCCGGGATAGTCAGAAATCCGGGACAACACAATGGCAAGGGGGTCAACGATGACGAAACTGGCATTTCTCGGACTGGGAGTCATGGGGTATCCGATGGCCGGTCATCTGCAACAGGCCGGTCACGAGGTCCGCGTGTACAACCGCACCGGGACAAAGGCGGAGAAGTGGGTGGCCGAGCACGGTGGAACCATGGCCGCAACCCCGCGTGAGGCCGCGCGGGGCGCGGAGTTCGTGATGGCCTGTGTCGGCAATGATGACGATCTGCGCGGAGTCTGCACAGGCGACACCGGGGCGTTTGCCGGGATGGCGGACGGCGCGGTATTCGTCGATCACACCACGGTTTCGGCGGCTGTCACCGCCGAGCTTCACGCCGAAGCCGGCGCCGCCGGGCTGGGCTATGTCGACGCGCCGATTTCCGGTGGACAGGCGGGTGCGGAGAACGCGCAACTGTCGATCATGTGCGGCGGCGAACCCGATGCCTATGCCGCTGCAGAGCCGATCATGCAGATCTATTCCAAGATGTGCCGGCGTATCGGCGGTCCCGGCGCGGGACAGATGACCAAGATGTGCAACCAGATCGCCATTGCCGGGCTGGTGCAGGGCCTGTCCGAGGCACTGCATTTCGCCGAGAAGGCCGGCCTCGACGGGCGCGCGGTGGTCGAGGTGATAAGCCAGGGCGCGGCCGGAAGTTGGCAGATGTCAAACCGGTACGAGACGATGCTGGACGATCATTTCGATCACGGTTTCGCGGTCGACTGGATGCGAAAGGATCTTGATATCTGCCTGCGCACCGCCAACGAGAACGGCGCCAGCCTGCCGGTCACCGCGCTTGTGGACCAGTTCTACAAGGATGTGCAGAAGCTGGGCGGCAATCGCTGGGACACGTCCAGCCTGATCAAACGCCTGCGCGCCCTGGGCTGAGGGCGGTCCCGAGGTGCGGGATTACCCGCGATTGCAGACCTGCCCGGACATTCGGCGGTCCGTGATTGTCTTGACGGGCGTCCAGCCTATGACGGCATGTCCGGCCGCGGCAGGCGGGCTCAGTGGGTTGCGGTGCTGGAGAACACGTTGATCACGATGATTCCGGCGATGATCATGGCCATCCCGATGATCGCCGGAAAATCCACGTTCTGCTTGAAGAACAGCCATCCCAGCAGGGCCGTCAGACAAATGCCAAGGCCCGACCATATCGCGTAGGTGACGCCCAGGGGCATGTATCTCAGGACGATCGTGAACAGGTAGAATGCCATGCCGAAACCGAAGACCACGCCGGCCGAGGGCCAGAAGCGTGTGAATTGCTGACTGGCCTGAAGGGACACAGAGCCCAGCCCCTCGAACAGGACAGCGATCAGCAGGAACAGATAAGCCTTGCCCATTGCGGTGCCTCCGGAAATATCGCCCAATACCAGTTGATCCCGGCAATCGGGGCGTCAAGCCCCCACTTGCGAGCCGGCCAGCGCCCTGTCTAGGTTTTCGTCAACCTTTTCGAGAAAGCCCATCGTGGTGAGCCAACCCTGGTCCGGCCCGACAAGCAGGGCCAGATCCTTCGTCATGTATCCCGCTTCCACTGTATCAACGACGACCTTGTCGAGCGTATCGGCGAAATGGGCCAGTTCCTCATTTCCGTCAAGCTTGGCGCGATGCCTGAGCCCTCCGGTCCAGGCGTAGATCGAGGCGATGGAGTTGGTCGAGGTCTGCTCGCCGCGCTGGTGCTGGCGGTAGTGGCGTGTGACGGTGCCGTGCGCCGCCTCGGCCTCCATGATCCTGCCGTCCGGGGTGAGAAGTTGCGAGGTCATCAGCCCAAGTGAGCCGAAACCCTGTGCGACGGTGTCCGACTGCACGTCGCCATCGTAGTTCTTGCAGGCCCAGACGAAGCCGCCGTTCCATTTCATCGCACAGGCGACCATGTCGTCGATAAGGCGGTGCTGATACTCGATGCCGGCCTTCTCGAACCGGTCCTTGAACTCTTCCTCGAACACCTCCTGGAACAGAAGCATGAACTGCCCGTCATATTGCTTGAGAATGGTGTTCTTGGTCGAAAGGTAAAGCGGCCAGCCCATCCCGAGGGCGTAGTTCATAGACGCGCGGGCAAAATCGCGGATCGAGTCGTCAAGATTGTACATGCCCATGTAGACGCCCGATGCAGGGGCATCATAAACCTCGCGCTCGATCACCTCGCCGTCCGCGCCCTCGAATTTCAGGCTCAGCTTGCCGGGGCCGGGAAACTTGATGTCGGTGGCGCGGTACTGATCGCCAAAGGCGTGCCGGCCGATCACGATCGGCCTGGTCCAGCCGGGCACGAGACGGGGCACGTTGCGGCAGATGATGGGGGCGCGGAACACCACGCCGCCAAGGATGTTGCGGATCGTTCCGTTGGGACTGCGCCACATTTTCCTGAGGCCGAACTCCTCGACCCGTGCCTCGTCAGGGGTGATCGTGGCACATTTGACGGCGACGCCGATTTCCTTGGTCTTTTCGGCGGCGTCGATAGTGATCTGGTCTTCGGTGCGGTCACGTTCCTCGATGCCGAGATCGTAATAGAGCAGGTCGATATCGAGGTAGGGCAGGATGAGCTTCTGCTTGATGAAATCCCAGATGATCCGGGTCATTTCATCTCCGTCCATTTCGACGACGGGATTGTCTACCTTGATCTTGGACATGGATGCGCTCCGGTTGGGGTGGGTCTGAACCGGCTATAGCAGCGATGCGGTGGTGCCGGAAGGGCCGGGGGCAGGGAGTGGACTGTTCCTGCCGTTTGCATTGGCCGTGCCTGCGCCGGTCCGGGGGCTGGTGATGGCGCGGCGTAATTCACCCCTGATCCCGCGCCGGGGCTCAGGGGGCGTCCTTTCAGGGCGGGACCCGTCCCCGGCCTGCGCCGGCCCGCTCACCCGATGATCGCGTTGAGCGTCGCCGAGGGCCGCATCACCGTTGCAAGCTTTTCCGAGTCGGGATGGTAGTAGCCCCCTATATCCGCCGCTTTTCCCTGTACCGCTGCCAGTTCGGAAGTGATCTGCGCCTCGCCTTCGGCCAGTGCCTTTGCCACCGGTGCGAATTCCTCGGCGAGGTCCGCGTCATCCGATTGTGCCGCCAGCGCCTCGGCCCAGTAGCGGGCGAACCAGTAATGGCTGTCGCGGTTGTCCGGTTCCCCGACTTTGCGTGAGGGCGAACGGCCGTGATCCAGGATGCCCTGTGTCGCGGTTTCGGCCGCTTCGCCAAGAACGCGGGCGCGGGCGTTGTCGTGGGTTTCGGCAAGGAACTTGAGGCTTTCGCCGAGCGCACAGAATTCGCCGAGGCTGTCCCACCGCAGGTGGTTGTCGGCCTGAAGCTGCTGGACGTGCTTGGGCGCGGAGCCGCCCGCGCCGGTCTCGAACAGTCCGCCGCCATTCATCAGCTTAACGATGGAAAGCATCTTGGCCGAGGTGGCCAGCTCGAGGATCGGAAAGAGATCGGTCAGGTAGTCGCGCAGCACGTTGCCGGTTATGGCGATGGTGTTCCCGCCCCCGGTGATCGTCTCGAGCGAGGCGCGGGTCGCTTCGCGCGGGGCCATGATCTCGAACTTGTCGGCCACGCCGCGTGCTTCGAGGATCGGTTTCACGAAGCTGATCAGCTCGGCATCATGGGCGCGGCTCGAATCCAGCCAGAAGATCGCGCGATAGCCCGTGGCCCTCTGCCGCTCGATCGCTAGGTTCACCCAGTCCTCGATCGGGGCCTTGCGCGCGGAGGCGGAACGCCAGATGTCGCCGGCCTCGACGTTGTGCTGATGCAGGACGGTCCCGTCGTCGAGTATCATCTTTACGGTGCCCGCCTGCGGGATTTCGAATGTGGTGGGGTGAGAGCCGTATTCCTCGGCCTTCTGCGCCATCAGGCCGAGGTTCTGCACCGTCCCGGCGGTGGCAGGATCGAGCTTGCCGTTCTCCTTGAAGAACTTGATCGTCTCGTCATAGACCGGCGCATAGGAACTGTCGGGAATCACGCAGACGGCATCGTGTTCCTTGTTGTCAGGGCCCCAGCCCTTGCCGCCGCCACGGATGAGCGCGGGCATGGAGGCGTCGATGATGACGTCGGAGGGAACGTGCAGGTTGGTGATGCCCTTGTCGCTGTCCACCATGTACATCGCCGGGCGCTCGGCGCGCACCTTGTCTATGGCAGCCATGATCGCGGGCTCATCCTTCACCCGCTCAAGAAGATCGCCAAGGCCGGAGTTCGGGTTCACGCCCAGCTCGTCCATGCGGTCGCCGTATTCGTCGAACACGGGTTTCAGCCATTGCTTCACGGCATGTCCGAAAATGATCGGGTCCGAGACCTTCATCATCGTGGCCTTCATGTGCAGCGAGAAAAGGATATCCTCGGATTTGGTCTTCTCGATCTCCTCGGCAAGGAAGGCATCGAGCGCGGCGGCGCTCATGTAGGTGGCATCGACAACGGTGCCGGCGGGATAGCTGAGGCCGTCCTTCAGAACGGTCTCGCCGCTTGCGGTCTCCAACACGATCCGGGCGCCGGTTTCCCTGGGCAGGGTCGCGGAAGTTTCGTTGGAAAAGAAATCGTCGGTCCCCATCGTGGCGACGCGGGTCTTGCTGTCGGCGGTCCAGTCCCCCATGCGGTGCGGATTGTTCTGGGCGAACTTCTTGACCGCAGCGGCGGCGCGGCGATCGGAGTTGCCTTCACGCAGGACCGGGTTCACCGCGGACCCCTTGAGTGTGTCATAGCGTGCGCGGATTTCCTTCTCCGAGTCCGTTCCGGGCTCGTATGGATAGTCCGGGACAGCGTAGCCCTGTTCCTGCAATTCCTTGACAGCCGCCAGAAGCTGCGGGACCGAGGCCGATATGTTGGGCAGCTTGATCACGTTCGCGCCCGGGGTCTTCACCAGATCACCCAGTTCCGAAAGGTCGTCGTTGATCCGTTGATCCTCGGCGAGGTGATCGGGAAAGGCCGCGAGAATGCGCCCGGCAAGCGAAATATCCTTCGGGCCAACGGAGATGCCTGCCGCGGCGGCGAACCTCTGGATGATCGGCAGGAACGAAGCGCTGGCAAGTTCGGGTGCCTCGTCAACCTTGGTGTAAACGATATCGGGATTGGAATTTTCGGCCATCGGTGATCCCTCTTGATCAGATTATGAACTTCGCTGCGCCTGTTTCCGGAATGGGGCTGACGGCGTCAACGGCATGGGTCGGTCTGGGCGCGTCATAGCTTATCGCAACGCGTCTGGAAAGACGGTATGCGACAGTATACATAAAAAACTCGGTTGGCGTTACCCTTCATCCGCGGGTTTTTCAAGCTGCCGCAAGAGCAACCGCCCAAGCAGTACGCAGACCAGCACACCGGCGAGCAACGGCTGTGGCGTGCCATCAAAGGCAAGTCCGATAGGCACTGCCAGAATGACCGATCCGACGGTTGCCAGTGCGTTGATGACGCTTGCCGCCATGCCGGCGATATGGCCGAGCGGCTCCATCGCGAGCGAGGTCAGGTTGCCGAGAGTGAGGGCGGCCTGAAGAAAGATCGTGGTCTGCCAAGCCATGTAAAGCGCGAATTGCGCCCCGCCGGCCAGCCCCGACTGCATGAGCAGAAGCGTCGCGGCGCTTAACACGATCTGTGCCCCGAGGGCGATGCTGACCATTCGGCGCATGCCCAATCGCATCACGAGACTGGCATTGATGAAGCTGCCGGCGCCGGCGACCACCGCGATCATGAAGAACCAATAGGGGAATTCGTCACCACGGCCGAAGGTTTCCCCGATGATTTGCTGGATCGAACTGATTGATGCGAACAGCGTGGTGAAACACAGCAGTTGCACCGCGATGGAAATGCGAACCCCGGGATGCGATAGCACCTCGCGGAGTGCCCTGCCCAGGGACGCTGCGCGAAACGGGCGGCGGGCCGAGCGCGACAGGGGCTCGTCCAGGCGGATCGACAGCCACAGGCTGCTGACCGCCGCAAAGAGCACGAAGGAGACGAATATGCCCCGCCAGTCCGAGATCGCGATGATGAGGCTGCCCAGCAAGGGCCCGACGGCCGGCACAAGCGCGAAAACCATCATCACGAAGCTCATCAGCCGCGCCATTTCGCGGCCCGAGAAAAGATCGCGGATGATGGCGATTGCGACAATACGCGCCGCGGCCGCCCCGAGGCCCTGAATGATACGCGCCGCGATCAGCCACTCCAGCGCCGGAGCGACCCAGGCAAGGGCTGCGCCGAACATGTAGACGGCCGCGCCGACAAGGATCACCGGCTTGCGTCCGTAGCTGTCCGAGAGGGGGCCGGTAACGAAAGTCCCCGCGCCAAGCCCGAGGACGAAAGACGTCACCACAAGCTGTGCCCGGTTCAGAGCCCCCGGCGTCAGCTCGGCGCCGATGCGGGGCAGGGCCGGCAGCATCGCGTCGATGGAGAATGCAACGATGGCCACGAGCATCGCCATGAGCGCGACGAATTCGACCTTGCCAACGGGCGCCCGGGCCTTGGGGGTGCTGGTTGTGCTCATTCATGGCCGTTAACATGTTGGTGTGGCCAGCGCCAGCATGGCCGCTGGCCGTCGCACCACAGGCAGGATACGGATCCCGCACAAGGCGGTTTCGGGTCAGGTCCGGGCGCGATTGCCTATTCCGGCGGGCGATCCGGGTTGTTGGCGGCTTCGGGGTCCTCTTCCGGGTTGCCCGGATGATGGCCCAGCCGCCCGATCAGCCACTCGGTATGCTCTTCACGTTTCTTGACCGCGTAGGAGCCGAACTGTTGCACGGCCGCCACGAAGACGCCGAGACCCAGAAAGATGAACAGGGTCGTGCCGATCTTGCCCGCTGCCGTGGCGGGAACGAGGCTGCCATACCCGACGGTCGAGAGCGTCACGACGGTGAAGAAATAACTGTCCAGCCAGCTCCAGCCTTCCACGAGCCTGAAGAAAACGGTTCCGCCCAGGACGATCGCGGCCAGCATGGCAATCAGCGAAAGGGCCTTGGCACCGCGCATCGGTCAGCCGGTCCCGCCGGGGGCCAGTTCGTCGATCACCCGCATCCACAGATCGGCGGGCTGGCATCCGGGCACGGCGTGCTTTCCGCCGACGATGAAGGTGGGAACGCCGGTGATCCCCATTTCGCGAAACTGGGTGTCCCGCGCGCGAATGTCGTCGGTATCGCTGTCGCTTTCCAACAGCCGGCGGATCATCGCGCCGTCCAGTGACAGGCTGTCGGCAACATCGGCCAGGACCTCGTGATCCCCGATATCCCGGCCGTCGTCGAAATAGGCGCGGAAAAGTGCCATCGCCATCGGGGTCTGCAAGTCCTCGATACCGGCCCAGTGTATGAGGCGGTGCGCGTCGAGCGTATTCGGTGTGCGCTTTATGGCGGCGAAATCAATATCGAGGCCGGCCGCCTCGGCCCGTTCCAGGACCGGCGCGTAGGCCTGCGCCGCGGCCTCGCGCCCGCCGAACTTGCCTTCCAGATAGGCGCGGCGGTCCATCCCTTCGCGCGGCATCTCCGGGTTGAGCTGGAAGGGATGCCATTCGATCGTGAACGGATGGCCCTGGCGCTCGGTCAGGGCCTGATCGAGGAGTGTCTTGCCAATGTAGCACCAAGGGCAGATCGGATCGGATATGATGTCAAGCTTGATCATGGAGGTCCTTGTAGATCGTCCGCAATGCGCGGCGCTTTATTTTTCCGTTGGCGCCTGTGGGCAGGGCACCAAGGTGAACGTATCCCCGCGGCCGCTTGTAGCGTGCAAGGCAGGTGGCTGCGTGAACATCCAGCGTTTCGGGCGGCACTGGTTCGGGGGCTGTGTAGAAGGCCATGATCACCCTTGCATCGGGCCGCACCTCGACGTCGGTGACCGCGATTTCGTTGATGGCGGGCATTCGCGCAAGTGCCGCCTCCACCTCCAGTGGTGAAACCCTGTAGCCGCCGGCATTCATCATGTCGTCCTCACGTCCGAGATAGGTGATCGCACCATCGTCGTCCATGGTGCCATGATCGCCGGTCACAAACCAGTCACCGCTGAAGCGGGTAGCGGTGGCTTCGGGCTCTCCGAGGTAGCCCAGCATGAGGCCCGGATCGCCGCGATGGACGGCGATCATGCCCTGCGTGCCGCGGGCAACCGGCCCGCCGGAGCCGAGGATGGCCACACGGCGCCCTTTCTGCGGGCGGCCAAGGGTTCCGGATGCGGCCGGATGGCCGGGACTGGCGGAGATGAAGGTCGAGCATTCGGTCATGCCGTAAGCCTCGTGGATCCGCGTGCCTGTGGCGGCCTCCCAATCGTCGCGGATCCCGTCGGCCAGCTTTTCACCGGCCGAAAGCCCGTGCCGAAGCTTTGGCAGCCGCAACGGGGTGCCGGTCCTGAGCATCTTGCGGTAGATCCCCGGCGCGGCCGCGAAGATCGTCGCGTCGTGGCGCGCCAGGAGCAGCGGAAGCTGCTCCGGCGTGATCCCCGGCGCCGGGATCAGGGCCGTCGCCCCCCAGGTCCAGGGGTCCATGAGGCCGGTGCCCATTGTGTAGGTCCAGTTGAACGCGCCCGCGTGCAATATACGGTCCCCCGGCCCGATCGCGTGCCAGCCGTCGCGCATCATCCTGCGCGCCCATATGGCGCGATGGGCATGGACGACAGGGCGCGGCCGCCCCGCCGTGCCGGAGGTGAAGACGATATAGGCCGGGCGGTCGGGATCGCCCATGTCCCAGTTCACCGGCGGCATGTCTCGCATTGTCAGAAGTGTCTCGGTCCCGATCAGCCTTGTGCCGGTATCCTGCGGGCAGACAATGCCGGGACCATGCAGGATCGCGGCCGGGTTTACAGCGTCGATGAGCACACGCACCTCCGGCGCGGTGAGTTGTGCGGAACTTGGTACCGGCACCAGCCCCGCGGCGATGGCGCCGAGATAGGCAATGGGGAATTCCACATCATTGCCCAGCCGCATGAGCACATGATCACCGGGAACGAGCCCGGCGCGCAGCAGCCCGGTGCCGGTCCCCCGCACGGCGCTTTCCAGTTGCCCGTAGCGCCAGCGTGCGGCCCCCGAAAACCCCAGTATCGAAAGTGCGACCTTGTCCGGCTGCTCCGCGGCACGGGCGAGGACATACGCAGCCAGGTTGAATGGCGCCGGGCAGGGCGGTGGCGCCCCGTGATCGTGGACCGATAGCATGATCGAAGGCTTAGGCGCCGCCCGGGTCAGTTGCAAGGGTCCGCCGGCGCGCTTATAGACGGGGTCATGAACCAGAGCGATCCCCGACATCTGATCCGCATATCGCGCGACAATGGCCACGAAGAAACCGGGGAGCCGCTGGATCTCGGTACGCGGGTGCGCGGCTTGCGAAAGGCGCATGGCTGGACCCTTGAACAGGCTGCGCAACAGGCGGGGCTGGCGCGCTCGACCCTGTCGAAAATCGAGAACGGCCAGATGTCACCGACCTACGAGGCGCTCAGGAAGCTCGCCGAAGGGCTGAAGATATCCGTGCCGCAGCTTTTCACCCCGCCGCAGCGCGACCAGATCAACGGTCGCATGGCGATGACCCGCGCCGGCGAGGGCGCGCATCACGCCACCGCGACCTACGAGCACCGTCTTCTGGCCGAAAGCCTGACCAAGAAACGCATGCTGCCCTACAGTGCACGGGTCCGTGCCCGGCACTTCGAGGAATTCGATGGCTGGGTGCGCCACGACGGAGAGGAGTTCCTCTATGTCCTGACCGGGGTGATCCGGCTTTACACAGAATTCTACGAACCGGTCGAGATGCGGCGCGGGGACAGCGCGTATTACGATGCCACGATGGGCCACAACGTGATTTCACTCAGCGAGGAGGACGCCACGATCCTGTGGGTCACGTCACTCGACTGACACGTGTTCAGAACCAGGTCTGGACGCCGCGCGCCGCCCCCGAAATATCGCGCCCGATACCATCGACCGTTGCACAGCCACCCAGAATGCCCAGAAGCATCACTGCGATCAGCGTTTTCATTGTTTCTGCCTTGTCTGCTCGTTTCTTTGTTGGTGAGACCGCTCAGTCCTGCGGCTCATACCACCACACTTCGGGCAAAAATCCAATACCGTCGCCGTAGATGGGCAGATTGTCCTTGGGATATTGCAACGCCGCCTGATGGGCGATGCGCCCCACGGCGTACTGATGAACGGGTATCACGTAGCGGCCGGTGGTCAGCACCCTGTCAAGCGCGCGGGTCGCCATCACGAAGTTCTCGCGGGTGCGCGCGGTGAGCATTTCCTCGATCATCGCTTCGGCCGCGGCCGAGTCCATTCCCATGAGGTTGCGGCTGCCGGGCGTGTCCACCCCGGAAGATCCCCAGTAGTAATATTGCTCGTTGCCGGGGCTCAGCGACAGAGACCGGCGCATGAAGGTGAGATCGAAATCATACTGGCGCTCGCGCTCGTTGTACTGGGCCTTGTCGATGCTCTGGATGTCGAGGGTGATGCCCAGCCTTTCCAGCGCCCGTGCATATATGTCCATCATCGCGCTGGCCTGCTGGATCAGGGCATCCTGGCGCAAGAGCACGGTCAGTTCCAGCGCCGTGCCCTCGGCGTCGCGCAGCTTGCCATCGCGCACCGCCCAGCCGGCCCTTTCCAGAAGCCGCAGGGCCTTGCGGAGGTTGCCCCGGTTTCGCTTGGTGCCGTCGCTTTCGGGAAGCGTGTACCCCTCGAGTGCGCCGGGCAGCAGCTCGTCCTTGTAGGGCATCAGGAGGTCGCGCACCCGGCCGGTGGCCGGTCCGGGGCGCATACCCAGTTCGGAATTCGAGAAGTACGACGTGATGCGCGGCTGCCGCCCGCCGGTCAGGGTGTCGTTGATGTATTCGAAATTGAAGGCATGGATCAGTGCATCGCGTACCCGCCAGTCATCCAGCGGCGGGCGGCGGGTGTTCATGACGAACCCCGTTATCCCGGACGGTTTGCTGTGCGGGATCTCGGATTTGACGATCTCGCCGCGGCGGATTGCCGGGAAATCGTAGTCGCGCTCCCATTTCTCGGCGTTGAATTCACGCATGTAACTGATCGCGCCGGCCTTGAACGCCTCTTTCATCACTGCGTTGTCGCCGTAGAACTCGATGCGGATCTCGTCGAAATTGTTGGTGCCGCGGCGCAGGGGAAGTTCCTTGCCCCAGTAGTCCGGATTACGGGTCAGGACCACGTTCCGGTCCACCTCGTAGCTGTCCACGACATAGGGCGCCGTTCCAATCGGAATATCCGCGAGGCGCCCCTCGGCGAAATCGCGGTCTTCCCACTGCGCTTTCTTGAGGATCGGGCGCATCCCGGCCAGCAGGGCCAGTTCCCTGTCCTTTTCGTTGAACGTGATGCGCAGGCTCCGCGGGCCGGTGGGTTCTATCACCTCGATCTTGTCCCAGAGGCTTCGGTATCGCGGATGGCCCCTGGTGCCGACGGTGCGGTAGGACCATATCACATCCTCCACGGTGACCGGGCTGCCATCGGAGAATCGGGCCTCGGGACGCAGGGTGAATTCCACCCATTCGCGCCCCGGCGGAGTCTCTACCGATTCGGCCAGAAGCCCGTAAAGGGAGAACGGCTCGTCCCAGGAACGCCCAAGAAGCGACTCGTATGCGAGAAATCGCAGTTGCCAGGGCGGGCTGCCCTTGAGGATGAACGGGTTGAGCGAATCAAAACCGCCGACATTGCCGGTCACCACCTTGCCGCCCTTCGGCGCCTGCGGGTTGGCATAGGGCAGAGACACAAAATCCGGTGGGAGGGCCGGATCCCCGTACATAGCTATGCCATGCTCGGGGTTCGCCAGTGCCGTCTGAGCCCACAAAACCGATACAAAAAAGGCCATGGCGCGGATGGTTCCGTGGAAAAAAACTGGTGTCATTCGCGCAACAATCCCCGGCATCCCTTGTTTCATTGACCCGGAGCGTAGAGACGGATTCATGGCTTTTCAAACTTTTAGCTTGGATGACGGCGCCGGATTGCTTATAAAGAAGTCACTGCTCGATAGGTTTCTTGCCTGTATGAAACCTGCCTCAATAACTGGACGCCGGTCTTGTACCGGCGTCTTTTTTTGTCCACCCCCGCCCCGGCGCCCGTTGCATTCGCATGTGCCGCATATATGCTGCAACCGCGAAATAAGGGGATGGTGACATGAGTGTTTCAGGCAAGACCGCGATCATTACCGGATCGAACTCGGGCATCGGGCTCGGGGTGGCGCGCGAACTGGCCCGGGCCGGTGCGAATGTCGTCCTCAACTCCTTCACCGATTCGAAAGAGGATCATGCGCTTGCCGCGGAAATCGGCCGCGAACACGGCGTCGAGGCCCGCTACATCAGGGCCGACATGTCCAGAGCGGAGGACTGCCGGGCTTTGATCGACACGGCGGGCGGGTGCGATATCCTCGTGAACAATGCCGGTATTCAACACGTCGCGCCGATATCCGAATTTCCGACCGAAAAATGGGATGCGATCATTGCGATCAATCTCAGCTCCGCGTTCCACACCACTGCCGCGGCGTTGCCGGTGATGCGCGAACGCGGCTGGGGCCGGGTCGTCAATATCGCCAGCGCGCACGGCCTGACGGCCTCGCCTTTCAAATCCGCCTATGTCGCGGCCAAGCACGGTATCGTTGGATTCACCAAGACCACGGCGCTGGAAACCGCCGAGGAGCCGATCACTGCCAATGCGATCTGTCCGGGCTACGTGCTGACACCTCTGGTCGAGGCGCAGATTCCGGACACGATGAAGGAATACGACATGTCCCGCGAAGACGTGATCCGGGACGTGATGCTCAAGCGGCAACCCTCCAAGGAGTTCGCGACGGTCGAGCAACTTGGCGGCACGACCGTCTTCCTGTGCTCTGACGCGGCGGCGCAGATCACCGGCACGACGATCAGTGTCGATGGCGGATGGACCGCTCTCTAGGTCTTGGCGCTTCGCGATGACGTTCGGCGTGGGCAAAGCCTCGGACCGGCTTCATGCGCGGAGCCGGGGAGATGAACGAAAATGACGATCCGCATCAATCTGGCCCTTCAGGGCGGCGGCGCGCACGGGGCCTTCACCTGGGGGGTGCTCGATCGTTTGCTGGACGAGCCGGACATTGAGGTTGCCGGGATCTCGGGCACTTCGGCAGGGGCGCTCAACGGTGCGGCGTTCAAATCCGGCTGGCTCAAGGGGGGGCGCGATGGGGCGCGCGAAAACCTCGATTGGTTATGGGGACGGCTGGGTGCCGTGGGGGACATGCGCATGCCGGCCTGGATGGCAGGGCCGCTGATGCCCGGCGCGATTTCCTCGGCCCTGGAACATTCCCTGCATTACAACATGGCGGATGCCGTCTCGCGCATGGTGTCGCCTTATGCGTACGGTCCGTTTTATCGCAACCCGCTGACCGGCATTGCCGATGAATTCGATTACGATACGGTCTGCGCCACCGCGGGGCCACGCTTGTTCGTCGGTGCAACCAATGTTCACACCGGCAAGATCCGCGTCTTCACGGGCCACGAGATCAGCACCCGGAGCCTTTTGGCCTCGGCCTGCCTGCCAACGCTTTTTCAGGCTGTGGAGATCGACGGCGCGCATTACTGGGATGGCGGCTACACCGGCAACCCGGCGCTTTTCCCGTTGTTCAGCCATGACTTGCCCGCCGATATCGTGGTGGTCAACATCAACCCCCTCGAACGTACCGAGGTGCCGCGCAGCCCGCAGGAGATCCAGAACCGTATCAACGAGATAAGTTTCAATTCCTCGCTTCTTCGCGAGCTGCGCGCAATCGCCTTCGTGCAACGCCTTCTTTGCGAAGGGCAGTTGCCTGAAGGCCGCATGAAACGGGTCCTGGTGCACATGATCGCCGATGACGTTTTGATGCGGGAACTGTCCGTAGCCACCAAGCTGATGCCGACGCCTCATGTCCTCGGGCGGCTGAAGGAGGCCGGACGCGCCCGGGCCGATGCCTTCATCGACGCCCACAAGGATGACCTCAACAAGAACGGCACCACCGACCTGGATGCGATGTTCAGCTGACGGGTGTCATACGCTTGTCGGGTGCAGGGCTTGCAGGGATCGCGTCGCACGTCGGATGATGCGGTGACTTTCATCCGGTGTCCCGACCGGTCGCGCGTGCAGTCTGCTCGCCACAAGGTGCGCGAGGTTTTCCTGGCGGATCAGTTCGAATAGGCGCGTGTGCCGCGGCAAATCCGGAGGCGGAACAACGTGAAACATGGGTTTACCGATCACGAGAGGACGGGATGCATCTTCAATATCGGACCCGATTGTGGCGAATCTGGATCCTGCGGTGAGCGCGACAATGGCTTTTTCCGGGCAGGATCGGCCCCGTCATCGTGCGTTTTTCGGCTATGTCCGTCGTTGGAGGGTTTTCAGGTGCATCCGAAAGGAAGCGCGTGTGGCGTGACGCGGCCGCCTGATCGGCCGCGGAATACCCTGAGTCACTGTTCCGGCTTGACCGCAGCCGGGCGCCGGTCTTGACTTGCGCCCAGCCTGACAAGAGGAGAGGTGATGGACATTCCCCTGAATCCATGGCGGGGGCGCGGCCTGCCGGACGAAGTGCTGTCGGATGCGCCGTGGCCGAGTGTCGACGCGTCGCGGCCGGAGTTCTTGTTGAGCCGATGCCCCACGGCCGCGCCGACGCCGTTGGTCCCATGCAGCGGTTTCGGTGCGCGGGTGATGGTCAAGGACGAACGTCAGCGCATGGGCCTGGGCAGTTTCAAGGCGCTCGGTGCGGCCTATGTGATTGCCCACGAGGCCGCGGCAACCGGTTCCACGGACCTGTCAGGCGCGTTGTCGGGGCGGGTTTACGTGACCGCCAGTGCGGGCAATCATGGCCTCTCCGTTGCCGCCGGCGCGCGGATATTCGGGGCCCGCGCCGTGATATATCTGGCCGGGACCGTGCCCGAGAGCTTCGCCGCCCGGCTGCGCGGCAAGGGGGCCGAGGTGATCCGCGCAGGGCAGGAATACGAGGCCAGCATGAACGCGGCGTCCCGAGCGGCGCGTGACAATGGCTGGACGCTGCTTTCGGATAGTTCCTGGCCGGGCTATTTCGACCTGCCGCATCGTCTGATGGAGGGATATCTGGCGATGGCGGCCGAGATCACCGGGGCCATGCCGGACGCGCCTGACCTCGTGATGCTTCAGGCCGGTGTCGGCGGTCTTGCCGGGGCCTGCGCCGCATGGTTCCGGCAGGCCTGGGGGGACGGCCCGCGCATCGTGGTGGTCGAACCGGAAGCGGCACCGGCGCTGAGGGATTCGATCGCGGCCGGCCGGCCGGTAACGGCGGCCGGACCGGTGTCCAGCATGGGGCGGCTGGATTGCAAGGCGCCTTCGCTGATCGCTCTCAAGGGGCTGGCGCGGGATGCCGATGCCTTCGTGACCGTCAGTGACGCACAGGCCGCCGCGGTGCTGCCGCAATTGGAGGCCCGGGGGCTGGCCACGACAGAATCCGGTGCCGCGGGGCTGGCGGCGCTGCGCGCGATGACACCGCAGCCCGGCCGCGAAGACCGCGTTTTGGTGATCCTGAGTGAAGAGGCGGAAATGTGAGCGAGGGATTTGCCGAGGAAGAGTACCGCGCGCGTGTTGCCGCCGCGCAGGCGCGGATGGGCGCGGCTGGCCTTGGCGCCCTGCTGCTGACGGCCGAGGCGGATTTCCGCTACTTCAGCGGTTTTCTAACCCGTTTCTGGGAAAGCCCGAGCCGGCCCTGGTTCCTTGTCCTTGCCGCACATGGCGATCCGGTGGCGGTGATCCCCGAGATCGGCGCGGCGCTGATGCAGCGGACATGGGTGCGCGACATCCGGACCTGGCCTGCGCCACGGCCCGATGATGACGGGATCAGCCTGCTTGCGGAGGCTCTGCGCGAGATTGGCGGGCCTGTCGGTGTGCCCTCGGGTCCGGAAAGCATGTTGCGCATGCCGCTTGACGATTTCGACCGGGTGCGGCGCGATAGCGGGCTGGAATGGCGTGGCGATGCTGGGATCGTCGCAGCGTTACGATCAGTGAAGTCGGAGGCCGAGATCACCCGTATCCGGCAAAGCTGTGCCGTGGCGGGGCGGGCCTTCGGGCGGCTGGACGAGATCGTGGCGCCCGGTGTGCCGCTGGCGCGGGTTTTCCGGGATTTCCAGCGTTTGCTGTTGGAGGAAGGCGCCGATTGCGTGCCTTATATAGCCGGCGGGGCCGGGCCGGATGGATACGGGGACGTGATTTCGCCTGCAACTGAAGCGCCGCTTGCCGAGGGCGATGTCCTGATGCTGGATACAGGCGCGGTCAAGGCCGGGTATTTCTGTGATTTCGACAGAAACGTCGCGATCGGGTACGGCCTTCGGCCGCAGCGCGATGCACATCGCCGGTTGATCGAGGCGGTGCGGGCCGGGCTGGACACCGCCCGGCCGGGGGCTCTGGCCAGCGATGTATGGCGCGCGATGGCGGCGGTCACGGGAACCGCGCAGGACGAGGGACGGCTGGGTCACGGGCTGGGCATGCAGCTCACCGAGGGGCTGTCGCTGACGGCACGGGACCGGACGGAGCTGCACCCGGGTATGGTGATCACGCTGGAGCCGGGCGTGGTGACCGGGCCGGGACGGATCATGGTCCACGAGGAAGTGGTGGTGATCCGCGCGGGGGCGGCTGAGGCGTTGAGCCCTCTGGCCGGGCCCGAGTTGCCGGTGATCTGACGGGCCGCCCGGGTGGGCGCGTGCCCGTTGCTGACACCACGGTCGGGTCACTCCGATCTGGCGCAACATGTTTACCCGGGGACGTTCCGGGCCAGGGCGCAGAACTGTTCGAGGGTTACTGTCTCGGCCCGCTGAGTGGGGTCGATGCCGGCCGCGCGAAGGCGGTCCCCGATATCGGGGCAAAGGCCCTTGAGCGCGGCGCGCAGCATCTTTCTGCGCTGGTTGAAGGCCATCGCGACCACCCGTTCCAGAACCTTGTGATCGGCAGGGAAGCGCGGCGCGGGAAGGGCTTGCAGGTGCACCACGGCGCTGGACACCTTTGGGGGCGGAGAAAAGGCCCCCGGCGGCAGGTTCAGGACGATCCGGGGCACGGACCGCCATTGCGCCAGCAACGACAGCCGTCCATAGGCCTTCGAGCCCGGCGTTGCCACGATCCTCTCGGCGACCTCGCGCTGGAACATCAGCGTGAGGCTCTGCCAGAACGGGGGCCAGTCCCGCGGGGTGAGCCAGCGCACCAGAAGTTCGGTTCCGACATTGTAGGGCAGGTTCGCCACCACCTTCACCGGCGGCGTGAGATGGGCCAGCGGATCGAGTTGCAGCGCGTCGGCCTCGATCACCTCCAGCCGTCCGGGGCAGGCGTCGGCGATTTGCTTCAGCGCGGGCAGGCAGCGGCGGTCCTTTTCCACAGCCAGAACGCGGCGCGCGCCCTCGGCCAGAAGCCCTCGCGTCAGGCCGCCGGGGCCGGGGCCGATCTCCAGGATGTCCGCGCCGGTCAGATCGCCCGCCTGACGGGCGATCTTGCCGGTTAGGTTGAGATCCAGCAGGAAATTCTGCCCAAGTGACCGGCGCGCGTCGAGGTCGTGATCGGCGATCACCCGCGAAAGCGGTGGCAGGGTATCAAGCGTTTTCATCGGGTCGCGGCGCGGGCAGCGGCCATGCGGGCGCCCATGCGCAGCGCCGCGATCAACGAGGCGGGGTTGGCCGTGCCGTGCCCGGCAATGTCGAGCGCGGTGCCATGATCGGGCGACGTACGGATAAAAGGCAGGCCCAGCGTGACGTTCACGCCGTGATCGAAATCCAGCGTCTTGACGGGAATGAGCGCCTGATCGTGATACATCGCCACCGCCGCGTCATAGCGCGTGCGCGCGGCGTCATGGAACATCGTGTCGGCGGGCAGGGGGCCGGCGATGTCCATGCCTTCGGCGCGCAGGCGGTCCAGCGTCGGGGTGATAATCTCGATCTCCTCGCGGCCCATGCGCCCGCCCTCTCCGGCATGTGGGTTGAGCCCGGCCACCGCAATACGCGGCCCGGCTATACCGAAATCGCGGATGAGCCCCGCATGGGTGATACGGATCGTTTCCTCCAGATCCTCGCCGTTGAGCCGCGCCGGCACCTCGGAAAGCGGGATGTGGATCGTGGCCGGTACGACGCGCAGCGCCTCGCAGGCCAGCATCATCACCACTTTTTTCGTCCCCGCGAGCGCGGCAAGATACTCGGTATGGCCGGGATGGGAGAACCCCGCGCCTTCGGCGAGTGCCTGTTTGTTGATCGGGGCAGTGCAGAGCGCGGCCGCCGCGCCCGAGGATACCAGATCGGCACCGCGCGCGATGACGTCGATGATACCCTGCGCCTGCGCCGGATCAGGGCGGCCCGGCAATCGCGGACCGGGAAAATCGTGGCGCAGGACAGGCAGGCCGCGGGCGCAGGCCGCCCGGGTGTCACTGGGCTGCGCAATCTCGACGACCGGGCAGGTTCCGGGCAGGTGGGCCGGGTCACCGATCCAGAAGAACGGCAATCCGGCACCGAGTTCGCGCCACGCCGCGACGGCGATTTCAGGGCCGATCCCGGCCGGTTCGCCGCAGGTCAGCGCCAGAGGAGTGGTCATTTCTCGATGATCCGCGCCTCTGCGCGCAGCTGCTCGAGCCAGCTTTGGGCAAATGCCTCGAGCCTCTGGTTGCCGATCCGTCGCGCGAGATCCTCGGCGGCGCCATCGGGATCTTCCTGGATTTCCTCGGTGCGTCCGCACAGCATCAGCACCATGAGTGTCCGGCCATCGCCACCTGTCAGGTTTGTCGATATTTCGCCGGGATCAAGACGCGCCAGCTCCAGCGCCACGTCCCGCGGAATCTCGGATGGGGCCTTGCTCGTGCGTTGCAATACCTCCGGCGAGGTGTTCCCGACGACGCCGTAAAGATCATCGCAGGTATCGGTATTGGCCTCGATCTCGGCCGCGCGTTCAAGGGATTCGGGGCTGCGTCCGCCGTCAAGGTGATAGATGGCATATTCGATTGCCGCGTAGTCAGGGCTGGGCGCATCGACCTCTTCGATGGCGCGCATCTGGAAAAGCGCCAGGGCGCCCTGAATCGGAATCGGGTCTGTCACTTCACCTGGGGCCAGGCCCAGGACCACCGGCCGGAGCTGTTGCGGCAGCTTGTTGAGCGACAGCCAGTCAAGCTGCCCGCCATCGTCGCGTGAGGGAGAGGCCGAATATTGCCTCGCATTGGCCGAGAACGCCTTGGGCGAGGTGATTTCGGAGAGGGTCTGGGCAAGGGCCTGAATCCGGTTCTCCTGACCTTCCTGCATGGGAATGATGATTTCGGACAGAAGAACGCGCACACCCGCACGCCCGCTGACAGCTGATTGCGCGCGGTCCAGATCCTCCTCGCTGACCGAAACGCGGGAGGAAAAGCGGGCGCGCACCATTTCGCGCCATGTGATCCCGGCACGAACGAAATCGCGGAACGATTGCTCGGACACGCCGGCGGCGTCGAGCTGCTCGATCAGTTGATCCGCGGTGACATCGCCCTGACTGGCAAAGTTTTCCATGCCCTCGCGAATGGTGGCGTCGTCGATGGTCACGCCGGCACTGCGGGCGGCGTTCATCTTGAGCCGCTCCTCGATCAGCTGTTCGCGGGCCAGACGTTCGGGATTGGCCGGCGCGCGCAGCAGGCTGAGCAGCTTGGCACGCTGGTCCAGTTCGTAGCGCGTGATGGCGTTCCCATCTACGGTGATCACCGGCTCGAAGAGATTCTGTGCCGTGGCGCGCGGGGCGGCAAGGCCGAGGGCCGCGGCGAACAGAAACGCGATGCCGGCCAGGAGGGCCGTCGCGGCGGTGCGGGAGGGTCGTATCATGATGCCTGTTTGCCTGTTACTTGCATGTGCGGACATAGCTCTTGTCCTGGGTTCGCGTGCTGAAGCCGCGCAGTCCGACGGTCAAGCTGATATCCGTCGAAGGTTCAAGCACGGTTGACGACGTGAAGCGGCGCAGCGCCGACAACGATACCTCCACGCATTCGTTGGTGTAGGTCACGCCGGCGCCGGCGGTGACGCTTTCGTCGTTGGCGACGTCATAACGCCATTGAGCACTGCCAGTCCAGTGGCGGGTAAAGCGGTAGCTGCCATTGAAGGCCCATTCCGACAGCGTACCGTTGCGGTTTTCCGCCGGATCGTCCCCGAGCCAAATGTAGGATGCGCCGAACTGCGTCTTGTCGGTGTACCAGAATGCCCGCGCCTCGGCCTTCTCGGTATCAAGTTCCGGGTCGAATATTCCGCGTGCGAACAAGCTGAACCCGGACGGCATGTGCACCTGCCCGGAAACAAGCAGATCGGAGTAGTCACCGCGCAACCCCGATGTCTGGGTGAAGCTGAAGCCGCCACCCGGCTCTGTCTGCCGTTCCTCGCGCACCACCTGGCCCAGGGTCAGGTTGCCGTGCCAACCTTGCGGATCGGTCCGTGTCCAGGTGACACCATAGGCTGCACTGGCGCCGCGTTCGCGCCGGTCCGTTTCGGTGAACCGTGACAAAGAGAAAAGGTTGCCCTCGTCGAATTCGTTGCGGGTGCTTTCGTCGTTGGGCACGAAAGGATCCGACCCGCCGACCCAGGCCAGTTGGGCCACGGGTTCGACGACATGGGTGACGCCCCCGGTGCCCGTCCTTATCAGCGGCCAGCGCAGCTGCACCGCCGTCGAAGGTGTCAATTCTGTCGCCGAGCCGGCACTCGTCACACCGGCCTGCCGGATCTCGAAGTGATCAATGGCAAGACCGGTCATCACCGTGCCGCGCAGCCCACCGGCAAGGGTCCAGCTTCGACGCCAGTCGGCGGCTGTGGTCAGTCTGGTCACGTCCCGTCCGTCTGCAAAGGTATCGAAATCGGGACCATCCACGGCAAGATCGGAAGATCGGAAATGACTGTGGGCCTCGGCGGTAAGGCGCACTTCGCCGCCGGTCCGCTCGGGGAAGATGCGCCGTTCGTAGGCGATGTCGCCCACTATGGTGGGCAGGGTCGAATTCTGTTCGCCATCGCGGATGCTGTGAAACCCGGTCACTGCGCCGCGCAACCACGTGTTGCGGTCGGTGCGCTCCAGTTCGATCTGGCTTTCAAGACGATCCTTGCCGGAGTACCCGTAATCGACCAGGTAGGCGTCGTCGCTGGTAAGCTCGACATCGAAGTTGAGCTTGAAGTCGTTGCCGATGTCGAACCTGCCTTCTCCGAAAAGGTAGCCGCGGGTGTCGCGATTGGTAAGATCGTCATCCGAGATCGCTCCGTTGAGGCGCAGATCGCCATTGCTGAATGCCTGCCGATACCGGAATTCCAGTGTCCGGGTCTTTTCCGATACATACGGGGTGAGGGTGATGTCGGCATGGTCGCCCAGACGAAGGAAATAGGGCACCTTCACACCCGTACCGAGCAGGCTCGAGGTGCGGATCACAGGCACAAGGAAGCCACTCGCGCGCTCAACCGTGGGATCCGGCAGGCGCAGGCGCGGCAGGTAGAAAACCGGCACGTCCAGAATCCGGAACTGCGCATTGTGCAGGTAAAGCTGCCGCGCCTGGTTGTCGTGGACAACGCGCTTGGCCCGGATCTGCCACAACGGGGGGCGGCCATGTTCGCAGACCCGGCAGGAGGTGACAGTGGCGTTGTAGAGCTGCGAAAGGCGCCCGTCCTCGCGGTTCAGTTGGGCGCCGGCCACCTGAAGGCGCTCGTCCATGACCATCCGGGCGCCGCGCAGAAGGCCGTTCTGCATGTCGCGATCGAGGCTGGCGCTATCGGCGAGGACGGTGGTGTAGCCGCCATCCGTCAGGGTGATGGGACCGGTGATTTCCAGCCGATCAGTGGCGCGATCATAGGTGATCGAGGTTGCACGGAGGCGCTGACCCTGGAAATAGGCCTCGACGTTGCCATGCGCCTCGAGGCGGTTTTCACCGCTCAGGCGCACGTCGTCCGCCACCAGCATGGCCGGTTGTGCAGCCGCCGCCCCCTGTGCCTGTGCGGTGGCCGGACGGGCTGGAGCGAACGCAAGGAGCAGCGCAAACGCAACCATGAGGATCGCGATCAACAGGACGTCCCGTCCGGATCCTTCCCTGCGACAGGGTATCGCGACGCTTCGGAGGCGTGGGCGATATGGGCGTGACGCCGTCATCCGTCCTCCATGTGCAGGAAGATTCCGGTCGCCATGAGCAGCCCCGCCACCGGTGGGGCCCATGCGGCCAGCATCACCGGTATTTGCCCGTTCTCGCCCAGCACCTGTGCGAAGTTCCGGATGTAATGCAGTCCGAAGCCAAGCAACACCGCCGACAGGACCGAAACGCCCGCATTCGAAAGACGGGCATGGCGCATGGTGAAAGCCGCGGTCATCACAACGAGTGCCATGAGATAGATCGGGCGGGCCAACTCCATCTGGAACCACACGGCGTAGCGCCGGGCCGAAAAGCCCGCGCCTTCCAGTTGCGAGATGAATTCGGGCAGATCCCAGATCAGGATGTATTCGGGCTTGCCGAAACTGTCGACAATGCTGTCGCGGGTCAGTTCGGAGGGGACGCTGAGGGTTTCCAGCCGGCGTGCGGCGGCTTCGGCGTTGCGCCCCGGGGTCAGATCCCAGATCTTTGCATCCGTGACGTGCCATTCGCCCTCGCCCAGCGTGGCACGCCGCGCGGTGATGCGGCGCAGCGGCTCGCCGTCGGGCGAAAAGGAGATGAAGGTGGTGTCGAAAAGCACATCGAGATCCGAGCTGGCGCGTTCGGAATGAATGACTGTCTGCCCGGTTGGGCCGCCCTGACGAAGCCACAGGCCTTCGGAAGAAAGCGCGAGAATACTTGTGCCACCCTCGGCATGGCTGTTCTCGACGTCCTTGGCAAGCTTGGCGGTGCCGGCGACGATCGGGTTGAGCATCGTGACCGAGATCATCCCGATCAGCAGCGCAACTGTCAACGGCGCCAGCAATCCGCGCAGCGCCGAGCGCCCGGCCGACCTGACAACCACCAGTTCCGAACTGCGTGCCAGCCGCATGAAAAGTGCCACTGACGACAGGATCAGGACCAGTGGCAGGAACTCGTAGTTTTCCTGCGGCATGTTCAGCAGCACGATCCGGACAACCTCGGCGAATGGCAGGTCCGGGAAATCCTGCAATTCGTCCACCAGGTCGATCAGCCCCAGCAACACCATGAACACGAAGAACATGCCGAGAAAGGTCCACAGGAACTTGCGAGCAAGGTAGAAATCCAGAATCATGCCGGATCTCCCCGGGCAGACCGGCCCAGAACGAGAATCCGGCGGAGTGCCAGCGCGCGCGATCCAAAGAAAAGCAGTACCGCCACTGTCGCCAGCCCGACCAACCCGGGAAGGTACATCAGCGGCCATAGGGCGGGATTGGCCAGCACCGGCCCCGATACCATCCCTTCGCCCAGCTTGATCGCCACCAGCAGCAGGAAGGCGGTAACGATTTGCCACCACACCCCGAAACGGCTGAACGTGCCGAGGAGGAGCGCGGCGAAACCGATCAGCGCGGCCGCCACGCAGATGACCGCTTCCGAGATTCGGCTGTGGGTTTCGAAAACCACCTGCCCGAGTGTGGCCCCGGTGCGTTCGGCCACCGCCTCCGGGGCAGCGAGCAGCGTGGCGGTGGGAACGAATTCCACCTTGTCCAGATTGGCCACACCTTCGGGTATCAGGCTGCTGATGTCATAGGAGAAGTCATCGTAATGAGTGGTGAACAGCCGGTCGCCGTCGCCGCGCAGATACTGCGCCAACCCCGAGACCATGACCAGTTTGGTCCCCCCGTCCTGGGGCACCAGATAGGCACGGGGCGAGGTGTAGACAATCGGGTTTTCCGGGTCGCGGCGGTCCGACAGGAACACATTCTGCAGCTCGCCCTCGGGCGTCACGCTGCGGATATAGAAGGTCACGCCGGATGCCGGGTGCAGGAACTCCCCCACGGTGAGCAGTTTGGCGGTCAGATTGCGGGCAACCTCGGCCTCGCGCAGGCGCAGCTTTTCGGCACTCGCCGGAACCAGGACATGCGTGAGGATCGACATCATCAGCGCAACGATCAGGCCGAAGATCGCCGCCGGCCGGGCCATCCGCCAATGCGAATAGCCGGTGGCCTGCATGACGGTCAGTTCGTTCTCGGTGCTCAGGCGGTTGGTGACATAGACGGCTGCCGCGAAGGCCGCGATGGGAAGCACCACCGCGATCACCGCCGGCAGGGTCAGCGCGGTGAATTCCAGAAAGACCCACGCCGACTGTCCGTCGCTGATCAGGTGATCGAACATCCGCACCGCCTTGTTGATCCAGAATATCGCCACGAGGATCAGCGCGAAGAAGCCGAACAGGATCATGAATTGCGACAGCATGTATCTGTCGAATCTGCTCAATCAATATCCCCCGTACCCGTCTTTTTGATGAGGGTATCCCAATTGCGCCGCCGGGAAAACTGCTATCTGGTCAACTCGGCGGCACCGCGCTAGGACTTCGGGCACGGTCCGGCCGGACCAAGGGGCAACGCCCTCTACCAAAGGCGAACAACAGGAGCGATCCCATGAGCAAACCCGTCCCCGTCACATTCCACGACACCGACCTTGAGGAGATCGCAACGGCCAAGGGACGCGTGGCTGTCGTTGTCACGCCCGATGGCCGCATGGATGCCGGGGCACGGCGGGCCAATCGTCTCACGAAGGGGGCTCTCAAGCGGATGATAGAAGCCGGCGTCATGGAGGATGCCAAACCCGGCGACGTGATCAGCCTTTCGTGGCCCACCGGCATGGCCGCGGAAGCCCTTGACATTGTCTGCCTGCCACGCACCGCAAAGCCGGACCTTCTGCGCAAGGCGGGCTCGGCCCTGGGAAAGCTCAAGGATCACAAGAGCTTTCTGGTCCTGGCCGGGCAGGTGCGCCGGCCCGAGGAGCTGGCCCTTGGCCTGTCTTTGCGGGCCTACGATTTCACGGCGCGCAAGACGGCCGGGGACAAGGATGCTGGCGAGGTCCGGATGATGGTGGCCGACAGCGATGCCGCGGAGGCCGCCTATGGTCCCGCCGCGGCGGTGGCCGAAGGTGTTTTCCTGACCCGTGATCTGGTCAATGAACCCGCCAACCACCTGACCACCACCGAGTTCGCCACACGGATCGAGGGCCTGCGCGATCTGGGCGTGGAGGTGGAAATCCTGGAAGAGGCGCGCCTGCGCGAACTTGGCATGGGCGCGCTGCTGGCGGTCGGGCATGGCAGCGAAAGCCCCTCGAAGGTCGCTGTGATGCATTGGCGTGGGGGCACGAAGGACGCCGCGCCGCTGGCATTGGTCGGCAAGGGTGTCGTCTTCGATACCGGCGGAATCAGCCTGAAACCGGCTGCCGGCATGGAGGACATGACCATGGACATGGGCGGGGCGGGTGTCGTCACGGGCGTGATGCACGCGTTGGCCCGGCGCAAGGCGGCTGCCAATGTCGTGGGGCTTGTCGGTCTGGTCGAGAACATGCCCTCGGAGCGCGCCACGCGTCCCGGGGACGTGATCACCTCGATGAAAGGTGAGACGGTTGAGGTCATCAACACCGACGCGGAGGGGCGGCTGGTCCTGGCCGACGTGATGTGGTACGCTCAGGAGGTCTGCAAGCCGGCCGCGTTGGTCGACTTGGCAACGCTGACCGGCGCGATCATAATCGGCCTCGGCCACGAGAAAGCCGGTGTTTTCTCCAACGATGACAAGTTCTGCGGCACTTTCCTGAAGGCGGCCGAAGCGGAAGGTGAAGGCGCCTGGAGGATGCCCCTCGGGGAGGCTTATGACGAGATGCTCAAGAGCCGTATCGCGGATATGAAGAATGTCGGCGGGCGGCCTGCCGGCTCGATCACGGCGGCGCAATTCCTGGCGCGGTTCGTCAAGCGGGACATGCCCTGGATTCATCTCGACATCGCTGGCGTGGCGAGCGTGAAATCGGACACGGCCCATGCTCCCAAGGGGGCCACCGGCTGGGGCGTTATGGCGCTCAACCGTCTGGTGAGCGAGCAGTTCGAGACGTCTTGAGTCCATGGGCGCGGCCTATTTCTATCACCTGACCAGGCGACCGCTGGAAGAGACGCTGCCGCTGTTGCTGGAAAAGGCTCTTCAGGCGGGATGGCGCGTGGCCGTTCGCGGGACGGATCCGGACAGGATGGAATGGCTTGACGCGAAGCTGTGGCAAGGTGCGGAGGATACATTTCTTCCGCATGGTCTTGCCGGGCGTCAGCACGAGGCGGATCAGCCGGTGCTGCTGACCACCGCAGTGGAAATGCCCAACGGAGCGAACTGTCTGATGACCGTGGATGGCGCCGTCATGGCGCCCGAGGAGGTGATGGCGCTTGATCGGGCATGCGTTCTGTTTGACGGCAATGACCAGACGGCCGTGCAGGCCGCGCGGAGTCAGTGGAAGGCGCTGACCCGGGCCGGATGCGCGGCGCAGTATTGGTCCGAGGCATCGGGAAAATGGGAGAAAAAAGCCGAAAGCTGAAAAAGACGCCTGCAGGCAATACCCTGCCGGTGCCACGGGGCAAGCGCCCTTGGAACATGATCCCGGGTGTGCGTCACAGGCGGGCGGGTGCGTTGACCCGCCGCACCAATGGGGCGCCATCAAGTGTCGGGCTGCCCTCGCGAAACACCGCGGCGGTTCGGCGTGTACGGACAGGCGGGCCCCGCGCGTGGCGAAGCCACCTGCCGGTCGCTGTTCAGAAGGACATGATGCGCGTGTCGTCCGCCAGAAGCCGGGCCGCCATCGCCGGCGGCTTGGCCGAGCCCACCCCGTCGAGCAGCGCATCCATTCCGACACCCTTGTTGGGAAGATAGATCGCGCAGACCTCCACGGTGCCGCCCTGATCCATGATCATCTTCATCAGGCCCTGCGGACTCATGCCCTTGGGCTTCTGCGGGCCGGTGGCGGCGGCGGGCGCATCGCGAAGCGCCAGATCCCCGCCGGGTCCGCAGAGCAGCGTGTAAGTGGTCGAACCCTGCTTGAGAGACTGCATCGTGAGGACCATGCTCATCAACTGTGTTTGCGGGTCTTCGCTGGTCAGAATGGTAACGAGATCGGGCGCTTCCTGGGCGGTGGCGGGGGTCTGCGCCATCGCGGCGAGCGCGATCATCGCGGCGGTGAAGGTCTTTCGCATCTTGGGTCTCCTTTGAAGAGTGAAATGTGATTCCAGAAGTCAGCTTATGCATCACGCTATGCGCCTCGGGGAGGATCCACATTGATTTGAGTCAAAGGTATTCAGAAATAAGAATGTGAAAGCGGCCACACCGGGAATCTCCCGGCCAGAACCCGGCACCGGCCAGATATATCGGATGGAAGAAGGAAATCTGCCCCGGGTTCAACACCTCGGACGGATCGGCGCACGCTCTCTCACGTTGGTATTCAACACCATTGCCGAAATCTGTGATCTGTGTGATTCCGCCGCGCGCCGGATCGGATTCAAGGCTGCCGGATATGTCTCGAACCAATCCCGAAACGCATCACCGCGTGAGCACCAGTTGTCCATTGGCGATTTCGACGCTTGAAAAGCGTTGCAGGTAGGTCATGCCCAGAAGCGATTGCTCGAGCTCGCCCTCGTTGACCACTGCGCGCACGCCGGTGTCGCGGATCGGGCCGATCGTGATACTCTCGAGGCGCACGGGGGCGGTGCGCACCTCCCCGTTGGCGGTATAGGCGCGGCCGACGAAAGCCAGCCTGTCCGGGTCGATGCCCGCGGCCCGGGCATCGTCTTGCGTCAGAACGATCTGCGTGGCGCCGGTGTCGATGACGAAGTCCACCGGTGTCCCGTTCACCTGAGCGGTAAGGTAGTAGTGACCGTCCGGTGCGCGCGGCAGCTCGATACGATTGCCATCCGAGAAAACGGCCTGACCGGGGCGCACCGTCTGCCGGATATCGTCCCACAGGCCGACTGCGGCGATGACCCCGAGAAATATCAGCCCCCAGACAACGGCTTGCTGTGCGACACGGCCCATGCTTTCACGATTGGAGGCCATGAACCAGAACACCACCGCGCAGCCGAGCATGACAAGGTAGACAAGGTGTGCGGTATCGAAATCGGTCATTTGCGGTATTTCCCAGGGGCCATGAAAAGGGATATAGGCGTGTTGGCTGCGCAGTGAAAGGCCGCTGTCCGAAAGCTCAGGCCGCGATCCCGAAGCCGCGCAGCCCGTCAAGCACGAACTGCACCGCCAGCGCCGCCAGCAGCATTCCCAGAAGCCGCGTGACCACGATGATGCCGGTCCGCCCCAGAGCGCGTTCCAGAAGCCCGGCGGCGAGGAAAAGGATCAGCACCAGCGCGATCACCACCACCATGACGCCCACCACCCAGGCCAGCCCCGCAAGGCCCGGCTGCTGCCCGGTGAGCAGTATCACCGAGGCGATCGAGCCCGGACCGGCAATGAGCGGGATGGCCAGCGGAAAGATCGAGGGATCGTCGCTGTCGTCCTCCTCCTCTTCCTCCACGCGGGTCTGGCGGCGCTTGGTGCGGCGCTCGAAGAGCATGTCGAGCGCGGTGAGAAACAGAAGAATGCCCCCGGCGATGCGGAAGGCGGGCATGGAGATGCCGACGAAGCCCAGCACCGCCTCGCCGAAGGCGGCAAAGAGCGTCAGGATCAGGACCGACGTGATGCAGGCCCTGAATGCGATGGCGCGGCGGCGGTGCGCTGTCATGCCCTGAGTCAGCGCCACGAAAAGCGGTGTCATGCCGATCGGATCGATGATCACGAAAAGCGTGACGAAGGCGGTGATCAGAAAGGCGGGGTCCATGGCGGGTTTCTCGTGTATGCTGAAGGCATGCCTAGGACGCGACCGGGTGATGTGCAAGCGCCGCAGAAGGTGCGGCATGCCGGGACTCGGCGAATTCCATACCCTTGAGCCGGAACGCCGGCCGGATCGGGATACGGCACGATCCCATGCCGCCCGTTTTGCCGAGGCCGCGGTGTTGTGGGTTCCGGCTTGGGTGCACCGTTTGATTTTCTCATGACGGCTCCGCGCGGGCCATGGCCCCGCGGGAAAGCATCCACGCGGCCGACGCGCTGTAGCGCCGGCCCAAGGCGGGCAGCCCTCAGCCTTCAGCGTTTTCGAGTTTCTCGAGTGCCTTCATCCACAGGGCCTCGGCGCGTTCGAGCCCCTCCATCACCTCGGCATATTTGCGTTGCCAGACCTGGGCCTCGTCGGCGCGGTCGGGATCGTAAAGGGCGGGATCACCGAGCTTGGTCGCCAGCCGGTCGCGCATCTCGTTCAGTTTTTCGACCCGTTGCTCGCATTTGCGCACGTCCTGGCGCAGGGCCTGCAGCGCGTCGCGCGCGGGGCGCGCCGGCTTGGCGGGTTTGCGCGATTTCGACGGGGCGGCGGGCTTGTCGGCGCTCAACAGCAACGCGCGATAGCTTTCCAGATCGCCGTCATAAGGCGCAACCCGGCCGTCCTTGACCAGCCAGAGCCGATCGGCCACCAGGCTGAGAAGGTGCATGTCGTGGCTGACGAGGATCACCGCACCAGTATAGGCGGTCAGCGCCTCGACCAGCGCCTCGCGGCTCTCGATGTCGAGGTGGTTGGTCGGTTCGTCGAGGATCAGCATGTGCGGCGCGTCGATCGTCGCGATCATCAGGCTGAGCCTGGCCTTCTGACCGCCCGAAAGGCGCCCGACGGTCGTATCCGCCTGTTCCGCCCCGATGCCGAACCCGCCAAGCCGCGCACGCAGTTTCGCCGGCGCCTCACCCGGGCGCAGGCGGCGGATATGGTCGATGGGCGTCTCGGCGGGCCGCAACTCCTCGACCTGGTGTTGCGCGAAATAGCCCACGCGCAGCTTGGAGGCGGCGTGAATGCGCCCGTCCATCGGGTCCAGCCGGCCGGACAGCAGCTTGGACAGGGTCGATTTGCCTTCACCATTGCGCCCCAGAAGCGCGATCCGGTCATCCTGGTCGATACGCAGATCCAGACGGGACAGCACGGCCTTGCCATCATACCCCACCGCCGTGTTTTCCAACCGGACGATGGGCGGCGAAAGTTCCTCTGGTTCCGGAAACGAAAAGGCACGCAATGCGGCCTCCTGCGGGCGGGTGATCGGCTGCATGCGCGCCAGGGCCTTGATCCGGGCCTGCGCCTGACGGGCCTTGTCGGCCTTGTAGCGGAACCTGTCGACGTAGGATTGCAGATGCGCGCGGCGCGCCTCCTGTTTCTTGGCCTCGGATTCGGCGGCGGCCACCCGGGCCGCCCGGGTTGTGGCGAACGTGTCGTAGGGGCCGTTGTAAAGCGACAGCTTGCGGTCCTCCAGATGCAGTATATGGCCAACGGCGCGGTTCAGGAGCCCGCGGTCATGGCTGATGATCAGCACCGTGTGGGGGTAGCGGGCAAGATAGCTTTCCAGCCACAGCGCGCCCTCCAGATCGAGGTAGTTGGTGGGCTCGTCCAGCAACAGCAGATCCGGCTGTGCAAAGAGCACCGCCGCAAGCGCCACCCGCATCCGCCAGCCGCCCGAGAAGGCCGAGCATGGCTGCGCCTGCTCGGCGTCGGTAAAGCCCAGCCCCTTGAGGATGGACGCGGCACGGGCCGGCGCGCCCCACGCGTCTATATCCGCCAGCCTGGTCTGCACCTCGGCGATGCGGGTGCCTTCCGTGGCGGTTTCGGCCTCGTCCAGAAGCGCCGCCCGCTCGGTGTCGGCCGCCAGCACAGTGTCGATCAACGACACCTCGTTGCCGGGCACCTCCTGCGCGACGCCGCCGATCCGAGCCCGTGGCGGCAGGATGATCCGGCCCGACTCGAGCGCCAGTTCGCCACGGATCAGGCGGAAGAGCGTCGTCTTGCCGGTCCCGTTGCGCCCGACGATTCCCACCTTGTGACCATCCGGTATGGTGGCCGAACCGTGTTCGAGAAGCGGCCGGCCGGCGACCGAGTAGGAGATGTCTTCGATGCGTAGCATGGGCGCGGGTGTGGCGCAGGTGGCCGGGGCTGTCAATCGGGCAAGGGGCCGGGGGCGCCGGCGGTGTCAAGATGCGGCTTTTCAACCCGTTCGCCCCATGCTATCGGAGCCGCGATCCAAGGAGGGCGGGCAGGGGGCCGGCCCGCGGAACCCGAACGGAAAAGAGGCTGATAATGGCGATTGAGCGCACCCTGAGCATCATCAAACCCGATGCCACCAACCGCAACCTGACCGGCAAGATCAACGCCAAGTTCGAGGAGGCCGGCCTGCGCATCATCGCGCAGAAGCGTATCCAGCTGACCCCGGCGCAGGCCGGTGTCTTCTACGCGGTTCACAAGGAACGCCCCTTCTACGGCGAACTGTGCGAATTCATGGCCTCGGCGCCGGTTGTCGTGCAGGTTCTCGAGGGCGAGAGCGCCATCGCCAAGAACCGCGAAGTGATGGGCGCCACCAACCCGGCTGATGCCGCGCCGGGCACGATCCGGGCCGAATTCGCGGAATCGGTGGGCGAGAACTCGGTTCACGGGTCCGATGCGCCTGAAACCGCTGCCGCCGAGATCGCCTACTTCTTCTCGGGGCTCGAACTGGTCGGCTGATCCGTCGCCGATGGCACCGCGCATGGGCCGTCCCGGCGGGGCGGTCCTTTTCTTTCCGGTCCGGTTCCTGTCGAGCCGGAAAGGTCGAGGCGCTTTGCCGTCACTGGCTTTTGGCCTGCCTGATCATCGTGTGCTTGGCCGCGCGGGGCGCTGCCGCCCGAGGCTCAGATCGACGCGAAGTCGTTGAACACCTGCCTCGAGATCGTCCGCGCAGCCGGCGCGGGTGTGGCGGGTGTCGTCCCCGGCGTGGGGGCGGGGGCGGGCCTTTCGGGCTTGGCGGGCTCCGTGTGGTCTTGACTGGTGGCGGCGGATGCCATTGGACTGCTCCTTTGTTATCGAAGCGGGTCAGGCCGCGCCTGACCGGCGCTTGAGTTATCCCGGCAGTGTTGCAGTGGAAACGGGCGTGCGTCTGGTCTAAATCCGGTAAAAACGCGGCAATATCATGCGTCCATCCTGTCGATCACGGTGACGCCATGGCCACGGAATTCGTCCATCGCGCGCAGGGCCTCACCCGCGCCGCTGAGCGGGATACGCGCGGTCACCAGGGCGCCGGGATCCAGCCGTCCGGCCGCAACCATGTCGAACAGCGCCGAGAATCGCGCCGCGCCGATCCCGCGCGACCCCACGAGGCTGATCTGGCGGGCGTAGACCAGTTCCAGCAGGGGCAGGGACGGCGTGGCGTGGGCACCCACAGGCATTCCGATCTGGACATGCCGGCCCAGTTTGCGCAGACCGCGCAGCGAGTTTCCGAAAGTTTCGGTCAAGCCCAGGGCCTCAACCGAGACATGCGCACCGCCATCGGTGGCGTCACGCACGGCGTCGCCCACATCCGGTGCTGCCGCGGCGGCATCAATGGTTTCGGTCGCACCCAGGTCACGGGCCATCGCAAGCGCCTGCGGGTTGATGTCCACGGCAAGAACCCGTGCCCCAATCGCCGCCCCGATCATCACCGCCGAAAGGCCCACGCCGCCACAGCCGTGCACGGCCAGCCACTCGCCCGGAGCCAGTGTGCCCCGGTCCACCACGGCGCGGAACGCGGTCGTCACCCGGCATCCCATGCCTGCCGCGGATACGAAATCGACGGTTTCGGGCAGGCGGACAAGGTTGAAATCGGCATGCTGTACCGCCAGACGTTCCGCGAAAGCACCCCAGCCGGTGAAGCCGATCACCTGCTGGTGATCGCAGATCGTCGGATCACCGCCGCGGCAATCCGGGCAACTGCCGCATCCGAGGATGAATGGCGCGGTCACGCGGTCCCCGATGCGGAACCGGTGGCATTCAGGCCCGGTTTCCAGGACTTCGCCGGCGAATTCATGGCCCATCACGTGCGGGAGCACGACATCGGGATCGGCCCCTTTCCAGGCGTGGTGATCGGAACGGCAAACGCCGCAGGCACGTATCGCGATGACGGCGCCGTCGCGCGGGCAGGTGGGATCCGCGACCACTTCCAGATCGACGGACCCATCGAATTCGGTTATCAGGGCGGCCTTCATGTACAAGCCTGCAAATGGTGTTTCGCTGCTGCATACCCTGCAGCCGGACGGCGCAATAGCGTGGATGCGACAGTCAAACGTCGTAAATTGCCGCGGCATGTCGTTTGTGGTGGCAATCCTTGCCGTCGTGATCGTGCCCCGGGAACGGGCATGACAGGACGACCGGGGGTGGCTATGCTGCGGGGCCACCCGGCAGGAGGATCGCACAATGAAGGAACCGCCGCTGCGTCAGGACCCGCACGGGACACGCGAACGCAAGGAAAAGAACCTGGAAACGGCGATCGGCCGCGAGGTTCGCGATTGCCGGCATCGGCGCGGGCATACGGTGGCCGATCTGGCCGCGGCGGCCGGGTTGTCGGTGGGCATGCTGTCAAAGATCGAGAACGGTGTCACATCTCCGTCCCTGACCACGCTGCAGGCTCTTTCCGAGGCTCTGGATATGCCTCTGACCGCCTTTTTCCGACGATTCGAGGAGCGCCGAGAAGCAGTGCACATGCGCGCGGGCGAGGCGGTAGAGATCGAGCGCGCGGGAACTCGGGCTGGGCATCAGTACAATCTTCTTGGGCATCTTGGGGCCAATACCAGCGGCGTGGTCGTGGAGCCCTATCTGATCACCCTCAACGAGGCGTCCGACATTTTTCCGACGTTCCAGCACCCGGGGATCGAGCTTCTGTATATTCTCGAAGGAGAGGTCGGATACCGGCACGGGGACCGGAGTTTCCATCTGCGCCCGGGCGACAGCCTGTTCTTTGATGCGGATGCGGCACATGGCCCCGAGGAATTGATCAGCCTTCCGATCCGGTATCTGTCGGTCATTTCCTATCCGCAGGGCGGCGGTTAATCGGGCGCATCAAGCGCGTAGCGCACCGGACTAAGCGGGTTCTGGCCGCGAGCCCGGGGCAGAGCAACCCGGAGGTATTTCCTGAGTTGCGTCGAGGTGGTGCCGAAATGCGCCCAAACCTCTTCTTCGGAAACATCGTCCGGTATGATCGCGACATCGCCGCTGTACCAGTCCGAAGGTGTGGCGGCGCCGGTCTTGGCGCGCAGTTGCAGCGCCTGTATCACGCGCAGGATCTCTTCGGTGTTGCGGCCCACGAAGATCGGATATTCGAAGATCATCTGCAGGCGCAGCGCGGGGTCTATGACGAAGCTCTTGCGGATGGCCCAATCCTGCGACTCTTTCTCGTGCATCATCCCGAAGAGCCGTGACAATTGCAGCCCGGGATCGTGCGCGGTCGGAAACGTTACCCGGGTATCGAAGAATTCCTCGATTTCCTGGTGCCAGGCCTTCAGTTCCGGCACCGTCGAGCCGGTCAGGCCAAGCACCTTGACATTGTTTGCTTCCCAGGCGGCATCATAGGAAGCCAGCGATGCGACCTCGGTCGTGCAGACAGGCGTGAAAGCCGCCGGATGGCTGAACAGATGAACCCAGCTTCCCGAGGCCCATTCCCAGAACCCCAGTTCGCCCTGCGTCGTGGCGACGGTGAAGTCGGGAACGATGTCGCCGATCTGCGGCAGCCACTTGACGCTTCGACGATAAGCGCGGGGGAGCTTGAGTATCTCGTTCCCCGGACCACGGGGCGAAAAGAACTGTATCGTCATTCTCCATCTCCTGCGATTGAGGTTGCATGTGAAGACCTGATTGGCCCCGTGGCGATCGGTCTAGTTGGCGGTATCGGCAGGAGTTTGGCGGGATTGTCTAAATTTGTGTAAATGTGTTATCGTTATTGTGCATTTGGAGCAGACTGCATTCTTGTCATGGTTGTCCTCCCTCTAGGTAAATGTCCAAGCGTTCAGGCGCTTCGGCAGGACTCGCCTGGAAACCGAAACGCATCAATGAGTGATGGGTTGCCATGACAGGTTGCAAAAGCGGGTATGCAGACTCACCATTTGTGATTGTTCGGTGATCGGGTTATTTTCGGCGGTTTCCAGATCGGCGGCGCCCCGCGGGTAAAGGGAATTGGCCACCACTGACGCAAGAAAGGGCTTGAAATGCCAACGAACACCGCGCTGGTCCTGGACGAGGATCAGGAGACGCAGGAGCTGATTGTCGAACGCCTGAAGTCCGAAGGTATTTCGGCGCTGACCTGTCAGCGGGCGGATATGGTCAAGGATACGGTTGTGCAGAAGGGCGTGGACATCTGCTTTATCGGATCGCGGGCGTGGGGCATGGACGGCTTGGAAATCGTGCGCGAACTGCGGCAGGATACATCGTCGGGCATCATGGTCCTTGGGCACAGCAATGACGAGGTGGATGTGGTCCTGGCGCTGGAAATGGGCGCCGACGATTACCTGAGCAAGCCTGTCCGACCGAAAGAAATGTGCGCGCGGGCCAGGTCGGTCATGCGTCGCGTGCTTTCAGTGCGGACGGAGCTCAGGACGCCGCGGCCGCTGCCCGAGCACTATCTGCTGCAACTGGGCGACCTGGAGATCTGCGCAATCGCGCGCAGTGTTTCACTCGCCGGTCAACCGGTGAACCTGACGGCGCTGGAATTCGATGTGCTGTGTGCGCTGGCTGCACAGAGCAACTCTGTCCTTTCACGCGACAGGATCATCGAATCGGTGCGCGGCAGCGACTGGTCGGTAAATCATCGCTCGGTCGACGGGATCGTCAGCCGTCTGCGCCGCAAGCTGTTTTCCGACGACGACGGGAGCCTGCGAATAAAGACAGTTCACGGCCGCGGATACATGCTGGTCGTGTGATGCCGTCTGGCGTGGTTTCCCCTAGTGAAAATTTAATTCTTTTAATTGAAATCCATCAGGTTGGCGGATAAACTCCGGCGGAGCGTGATTCACGGGGTCTATACTGATGTGCGGAATTGTCGGCCTGTTTCTCAAGGATGATGGCTTGCGCCCCGAACTCGGTGCGATGCTGACCGAAATGCTTGTCACGATGACGGATCGTGGCCCCGACAGCGCAGGACTCGCCGTTTACACCCCGGGCCGGGAGCCGGGGCAGGCAAAGCTGACGGTTCAGGCCGCCGATCCATCGGATTTCGAAGGGCTTGACCGGGAAATATCCGGTGTTGTCGGGGCCGATGTGGCGATGACCGTCAAGGACAGCCATGCGGTGATCGGACTGCCGCGGGAAATGCTTGACCGGGGGCGGACCGCCCTTCGGGACCTGCGCCCGGACATCCGCGTCATGAGCGCCGGCGAGACCATCGAGATATACAAGGAGGTCGGCCTGCCCGGCGATGTGGCCAAACGGTTCGACATCCCCGGACTACAGGGCACGCACGGGATCGGGCACTCCCGCATGGCCACGGAATCGGCGGTGACCACGCTGGGCGCGCATCCATTCTCGACAGGGGCGGATCAATGCCTCGTGCATAACGGATCGTTGTCCAATCACAATTCCCTGCGCCGGAAGCTGGCGCGTGAAGGGGTCGCTGTGGAAACCGAGAATGACACCGAGGTCGCGGCCGCCTACCTGACGCGCGAGATGCAGCAGGGCAGCAGCCTGGGCCGGGCTCTGGAAAGCGGGCTGGCCGATCTTGACGGGTTTTACACGTTTGTCGTCGGCACGCGTGACGGCTTCGGTGTCGTACGTGACCCGATCGCCTGCAAGCCCGCCGTGATGGCCGAAACCGATCAATATGTTGCCTTTGGCAGCGAATACCGCGCGTTGGTGGGGCTTCCGGGTATCGACATTGCCCGCGTATGGGAGCCCGAACCCGCCACGGTCTATTTCTGGAAGCACTGAAATGCAGACGTTCGATCTTGAATCGATGGGCCTTCGCGATCTGAACGCTGCCCTTCAGGGGCAGGGCCCCGATACCAACGAGACATCCCGGGAAGTGGTCAATCCGCGCGGCAGTCACGCCCTCGCGGTGGGGCTTGATGCGCCGCTCGATGTCACGGTGCATGGGTCCACCGGGTATTATTGTGCGGGCATGAACAGCCGCGCCACGATCCGGATTACCGGAAGCGCCGGACCGGGCGTGGCCGAGAACATGATGTCCGGGACCGTGATCGTGGAAGGCGACGCCAGCCAGTATGCCGGGGCCACAGGGCATGGCGGGCTGCTGGTCATCCGCGGCAACGCCAGTTCGCGGTGCGGTATCTCGATGAAGGGGATCGACATCGTGGTGGGGGGCGATGTCGGTCACATGTCGGCTTTCATGGCACAGAAAGGCAACCTCGTGATTTGCGGGGATGCCGGGGACGCCCTCGGGGATTCGATCTACGAGGCGCGGCTCTTCCTGCGCGGACGGGCAAAGGGCCTTGGCGCCGATTGCGTCGAGAAGGAAATGCGCCCCGAGCACCTGGAGCTTCTGGCGGGGCTTCTGGACCGGGCTGGCATGAATGCCCGCCCCGAGGATTTCAGACGTTACGGCTCGGCCCGCGGGCTGTACCATTTCGATATCGACAACGCCTATTGAGGAGAGGCCCATGGCCGAGGACCAGCCCGCCGGCGCACCGCGTACCTTGCCGATCCAGTCGGCCACTTTCACCGCCGAGGTCAATGCCGAGATCCGACGCGCCGCGGCCACGGGCATTTACGACATCCGCGGCGGCGGGGCCAAGCGGCGGGTGCCGCATTTCGACGATCTGCTGTTTCTGGGGGCGAGCGTTTCACGCTACCCGCTGGAGGGTTACCGGGAGCGCTGTGACACCAATGTCATACTGGGAACCCGCCATGCGAAAAGACCCATCGAGATCGACATACCGATCACCATCGCCGGAATGAGTTTTGGCGCGCTCTCGGCCCAGGCCAAGGAAGCTCTCGGGCGCGGGGCGTCGGCCGCCGGCACCTCCACCACGACCGGTGATGGCGGCATGACACCCGAGGAACGCGGGCAGTCTACCAAGCTTGTCTACCAATACCTGCCGTCACGCTACGGGATGAACCCCGAGGACCTCCGCAAGGCCGATGCGATCGAAGTGGTCGTGGGGCAGGGGGCCAAGCCCGGCGGCGGCGGGATGCTTCTGGGCCAGAAGATCAGCCCGCGGGTGGCCGAGATGCGTGATCTGCCCGAGGGGATCGACCAGCGCAGCGCCTGCCGGCACCCGGACTGGACCGGGCCGGATGATCTGGAGATCAAGATTCTGGAGCTGCGCGAGATCACCGGGTGGGAAAAGCCGATCTATGTCAAGATCGGCGGCGCCCGGCCCTATTTCGACACCACACTCGCCGTGAAGGCGGGTGCGGATGTCGTGGTCCTTGACGGAATGCAGGGGGGCACTGCGGCCACCCAGGACGTTTTCATCGAACATGTCGGCCAGCCCACGCTTGCCTGCATTCCCGAGGCGGTCCGCGCGTTGCAGGACATGGGCCTGCACCGCGAGGTGCAGTTGATCGTGTCGGGCGGTATCCGCTCCGGCGCCGACGTGGCCAAGGCGATCGCGCTCGGGGCGGACGCGGCCAGCATCGGCACCGCGGCCATGGTGGCCATCGGTGACAACGACCCGAAATGGGAAGCGGAATACCGGCGGATGGGTACCACAGCGGGCGCCTATGACGACTGGCACGAGGGCCGCGATCCGGCCGGCATCTCGACCCAGGATCCGGATCTGGCCGCGCGCCTCGACCCGGTGGAGGCGGGGCGGCGCCTGCGCAATTACCTCAAGGTGATGACGCTGGAGGCGCAAACGCTGGCCCGTGCCTGCGGCAAGAGCCACGTGCGCAACCTGGAACCGGAGGATCTGTGCGCCCTGACGATGGAGGCCGCTGCCATGGCCCGCGTGCCCTTGGCCGGCACCGACTGGTGGCCCGGCAAGAGGGGACAGGACTTCTGAGTCAGAGGCCGCTTGCGCAAAAACCGACAACAGGGAAAGGGATGACGAAAATGACAAGAGACCTTGCCGCCTTCGCCGCGGAAAACGGCGTGAAGTATTTCATGGTTTCGTTCACCGATCTTTTCGGGGCGCAGCGTGCCAAACTGGTCCCGGCTCAGGCGATCGGTGACATGCAGGAAGAAGGCGCGGGCTTTGCCGGATTCGCCACTTGGCTGGACATGACCCCGGCGCATCCGGACATGTTGGCGGTTCCCGATCCCGCGGCGGTTATCCAGCTTCCCTGGAAGCCCGAGGTCGCCTGGGTGCCCGCCAACCTGATGATGGAGGATGCCGAGGTGGAGCAGGCCCCGCGCAACGTGCTGCGGCGTCTGATCGAAACCGCGGCGCGGGCGGGCCTTCATGTCAAGACCGGGGTCGAGGCGGAGTTCTTTCTGCTGACGCCGGAGGGCGACAGGATCAGCGATCCCTTCGATACCGCCGAGAAGCCATGCTATGACCAGCAGGCGGTGATGCGACGCTACGACGTGGTGCGCGAGGTCTGCGACTACATGCTCGAAATGGGCTGGGGCCCTTATCAGACCGATCACGAGGACGCCAATGGCCAGTTCGAGATGAACTGGGATTTCGACGATGCGCTCGCCACCGCGGACAAGCATTCCTTCTTCAAGTTCATGGTCAAGTCGGTGGCCGAGAAACACGGCCTGCGCGCCACCTTCATGCCCAAGCCGATCGAGGGGCTGACCGGCAATGGATGCCACGCGCATATCTCGGTTTGGGACGCACCGGGTTCCGAGGCCGGGACAAACGTTTTTGCCACCGAACTGGGGACCGGCCCGGCAGGGGAACTGGGCCTGAGCGAACAGGGCACGCATTTCCTCGGCGGGATCATGAAACACGCCTCGGCCCTCGCGGCGATCACCAATCCGACGGTCAACAGCTACAAGCGCATCAACGCGCCGCGCACTGCATCCGGCGCCACATGGGCGCCCAACACCGTGACCTGGACCGGCAACAACCGCACCCATATGGTGCGGGTGCCGGGCCCGGGGCGCTTCGAACTGCGCTTGCCGGACGGGGCCGCCAACCCTTATCTCCTGCAAGCGGTGATCATCGCGGCAGGCATGTCCGGCATTCACCACAAGGCCGATCCGGGGAAGCGTTACGACATCGACATGTATGCCGAGGGCCACAAGGTGCGTGGCGCGCCGAAACTGCCGCTCAACCTTCTGGATGCCCTTCGGACATACGATAAGGACAAGGAACTCAAGAAGATGATGGGCAGCCCGTTTTCCGAAGCGTACCTCGGAATGAAGCACCGGGAGTGGGAGTCCTTCGTGTCGCATTTCTCGAACTGGGAAAAAGAGCACACGCTGGATATCTGATCCGGGTTCCGCCGCGCCTGCCGGGACCGGTGTTGTGCCGAGGGCGGGTATGCGGGACGGAGTTGCCGTTTACTGAGGCTGCGCGAATGTCTGCTTCAGAATTCTGCCACGGCTATTGATCACTGATCCGTTGTTCCTCAACTCTCGCTTGCCAAGTTTCAATCAGAAACAGGGCCATGGACCCAGCAAGGTTAACCGTCAAAGCGGCATGACGCGGCTTGAACGGAACTCGTGAGCGCCCCCCAGCATGGGCATCACCACCTTTGTTGCGCAAAGAACCAATACTTTGAACGACGCTCTGGCAGTTTCCCAGAATCGTTTTGAACACTTCTTCTTGGTGCTGCGATGGTGCGAGTTTTAAAACTTTTGCGGCTTCAGAATAGAGTTTCGGCACATTCCATTTCGCCTCCCACTTTGCACCGCTGTCCTCGATGATGTGTTTGCAGATCTCTTCAAGGAGCGTACTTGCGGCGGTCACGGCGCCGTCAGGGTCGGTTGTTCGCCTCTCCAAAGCCTTCGCCCAAAAAGCTTGGACAGCAGGAGCATCATAGACATCAAGACCGTCTGTGATCGTGGCGTCTGCCGCGCCGCCACCTGACTCGAGGAAGGTCAATAGCGGTATGAAGGCGTCAGTAACGTGGCCTCGGCGAATGGACCACGAATGTGAATCGGCATGCAAAAGTGACCCACTTGGGTGGGTATGATCATCTAAAACTGACCCACCTGCATTGTTAACATCCGTGCGCTTTGGCACGGAGGAAGAGCAGGTGTTACTGATGGAAACGTCA
>NZ_QNGB01000018.1 GCF_003298505.1 Roseovarius sp. TE539 | reverse complement strand
TTTGCTATGGAAGAGATCATTTCTTGACGGCAGAGCCCGTCTGGGCAACCGTAACAGGGCGTCCGGGACACCGGACGCCCCATGACCTGCTGACCTAAGCGGCCAGATTTTCCCGACATAGGACGTTATCGAAAAGCAGGACATTGTCAGCCTCGGCGCGCGCCGCACGGATGAGGGTCGCGGTGCGGGCCAGCCCGTCCTCGCGGCCCCCGTGATCCCCGTAATAGTCATATGGCAGAAGATGGGAATGCAGATCCGTCGTTTCGAGAAGTCTCAGCGTCGCCCGAGCCTCGTTTTCGGCTGTGCGCAACGGCGCGCGCGGGAATGATGTCTGTATGACCATGCGATAGGGACGCGTCTTGCTGCTTTGACCCGTCGTCTGACCGGGCTTTCTCTTCTGTGCACCCTAGGTTCAACCCGGAAATGCTGACAAACATCAAATACGCGTCAAGGTTGTTTATTATTCCAGCGTAACAATTTAGTCACCGGACTCCCTGCGTGTTGCCCTTTCGGCCGGTTCATGGCACCCGGTATGCAGGAGGCACTCATGCGCGATGCGGAAAACGTCACATTCGGGGGGTCCGCGCTTGATCGCGCAGCGGAGCTTCGCGGCGATGAAACCTGCCTAGCGGCGGCCACCAAGGAGGCCGGGGCGCGCACGGTCCTGATCTGGCGCGGCAAGGTTCTGGTTTCCGGACCGAACCGGGAAACCCTTGTGAGACTGGCGATGGACCACCCTGTGATGCGGCTGGCCGTGGCGCCGCCGATCCTTCTGGGCCGGGAGACGGATGGTGCGCTGTGCTTCGCGCATGACATCTCGGGCTGGACACCGGACGAGCTTGATCCCGACAGGGTGGGCGGTTTCCTGGACACCAGCGAGCAGCGCCATCCGGATCTTCCCGCTGAAAGCGTCTTTGCCGATCTGCGCCTTATCATGACATGCCTGTCACCGCGCGACGCCGAACTTGCCGCAACCGCCAAGGCGATCCTTGGCTGGCATGTCAGTCACCGCTTCTGCGCCCGGTGCGGCGTGGAAAGCCGGATGGTCATGTCCGGCTGGCAGCGCAGTTGCGATGCATGTGGCGGTCAGCACTTTCCGCGCACGGACCCGGTCGTGATTATGCTGATTCTGCACGGGAATTCGGTTCTTCTGGGGCGATCTCACGGATGGCCCGAGGGGATGTATTCACTGCTGGCGGGTTTCGTCGAACCGGGAGAGACCCTCGAGGCGGCGGTGCGCCGCGAGGTCCACGAGGAATCCGCCATCCATGTCGGCGCAGTGGAATATCTCGCGTCGCAACCCTGGGCCTTTCCGTCATCGCTGATGGTAGGGTGCCGCGGTGTCGCGACCTCCGGCGAGATCAGGGTGGACCCGACCGAGATCGACGATGCGATATGGGTCAGCCGAGAAGAAGTTCTCGCCGCCTTTGCCGGCGAACATCCGTTCCTGCAACCCGCAAGGGAGGGCGCTATCGCCCATTTCCTGTTGCGCAACTGGCTTGCGGACCGGCTGGATTGAAGCAAGAATGCCCCGACAGCAATAAACGGGGCAGGCAATGAAAATCTCGACAAAGGAAGATATCGCGGCGCCGATCGAGCGGGTTTTCGCGGAGATTTCCGATTTCCAGTCGCTGGAGCGGGCGGCACTTCGGCGCGGCGCGGAAGTATCGAGGGTTGACGACCAGAACGGGCCATGCGCCGGCATGGCATGGGATGCCAAATTCGATCTGCGCGGAAAGCGCCGTGAACTGCATCTTGAACTGATACGCCACGATCCGCCCGATACTCTGGTGTTTGCATCCCGGTCGCCAAACATGAGCGGCGGCATGACACTCGATCTGGTGGCTCTGTCGCGCAACAGCACGCGGATGAACATAGATATTGAAATGGAGCCGCGTACCCTTTCCGGGCGGTTGCTGATCCAGTCCCTGAAACTGGCACGCAACAGCATGATGAAGAAATTTCGCGCCAACGTGGACAAGTACGCGCGCGGCATCGAGGAAAGATATGCCAAATCCACCTGAAAATGGCGCCCCCGTATGCCGGGGACGCCAGGTTCAGGCCGAGGTAAGGCGCTGGTTGGTTATATCCGGATGATCTGGTGTCGGATCGTTCAGCCGACCTGGATGCTTTCCTGCCTGTCACCAAGATCGAACGCGCTGAACAGCCGGTCATCGCGGTCTTCGAGGTCGCGCGCCCCGAGGTCTCCACGTTCCTTGCGGTCCTGGATGTCGAGATGGCTCAGGACACTGTTTTCACGGTCCTTGAGGTCACGCGCGTCGTAGATGCCACGCTCACTGCGGTCCTGGATGTCGACGGCACTCAGGTCACGGGTTTCGCGGTCCTGGATGTCGAACGCCTTGTAGGTGCCTTGCTCGATCCGGTCGCCGATATCGACTTCGGCGATGGCGGTGGTTGCGGTCGCGGTTGCGGCGACAAGTGCGATGATGCTGAGGGTACGCATGGTGTCTCCTTTCGGGTTCTGGTCTCGTGATGGTCTGTCTTCTGATGCGGGTTTCCGGCCCGCCGTCATGACAGGAAAATGGGAAGCTTCCGGCACATTGAAAGCACCTGTCGCCTCGACGTGAAAATGCGTTCACCGACGAACGCGCTTCTGTGAAAGAAGCGTGAAAATCCCCGGTGAACAGAGGGTTGTGGATGACGGCCTCGTGACCCTGCAAGCGGAATGGAGGAGCGCGGCAGGCCCTAGTGGCGCCGCGGATCGGCCGGATACACCCCGAGGATCTTTATTTCGGACGTGAAATAATCAAGCTCGTCCAGCGCCCGGCGAACCGCCGGATCATCGGGATGTCCTTCGATGTCCGCATAAAACTGCGTGGCATTGAATGATCCGCCGACCATGTAGCTTTCAAGCTTGGTCATGTTGACGCCATTGGTCGCGAAGCCACCCATCGCCTTGTACAGAGCGGCCGGAATGTTGCGCACCTGGAAAACAAAGCTGGTCATCATGCCGTCATCGCCGCGGCGGGTCAGGTCCGGCTCGGGCGCCATGAGCAGGAACCGGGTGGTATTGTTGCCTTGGTCCTCGATGTGGCGCGCCAGGACGTCAAGGCCGTAGATCTCCCCGGCGAGGTCGCTGGCGAGGGCGGCTGCGCTCGGCTCTGCCTCTTCGGCGACGTGTTTGGCCGATCCTGCCGTATCGGCACCGGTCACGCGCTGAATGCCGTGCCTGGCAAGAAAATCGCGGCACTGTCCCAGCAGCATCGTGTGGCTCATCGCCGTCCTGATCCTGGACAGGGGCGTGCCCGGTATCGCGAGGAGGTTGATATGCACGCGAACGAAACTTTCCTGCACGATATGAAGCCCGGACTCGGGCAGGAGGTGGTGGATGTCCGCCACCCGCCCGAAGGTCGAGTTTTCGACTGGGAGCATTGCCAGCGCCGCATCCCCGCTGCGCACCGCCTCGATCGCGTCCTCGAAGGTGCGGCAGGGCAGCGCCTCCAGTTCCGGGCGTGTTTCACGGCAGGCCTGGTGCGAATAGGCGCCGGGCTCACCCTGGAAAGCGATGCGTCTGTTCATGGGCCGATTGTCCGTTTGCGGGCCCGCGACCGGGCGTTTGGTCGCGCAAACTATACCTTGCTTCCGAGAAGGGGAAGCAATAGATACCCGCGAAAAGGGATCAATTGGAAACGGGCCTATGTTTGACACGATGACACTGACCAAGATCGTCGGCGGCTTCTGCGGTGCGCTGCTGGTTTTCCTCATGGGGAACTGGGCCGGCGAGACCATATATTCGATGGGCGGCGGCCACGGCGATCACCATGAACAGGGTTATGTCATCGACACCGGAGATGACGGAGAGGAAGAAGTCGTCGAGGAAACCGGGCCGTCATTCGAAGAGCTTTTCGTTTCGGCGGACGCAGGCAAGGGCGAGCGCGTGTTCAACAAGTGCAAGGCCTGCCACAAGATCGAGGATGGTGCCAACGCGACAGGTCCGCATCTTTACGGGGTCGTCGGGCGTGATGTCGGTGCGGCGGATGGTTTTGGCTATTCCGGAAGCCTCAAGGCGGTGGCCGATGTATGGACCCCGCAGGAACTGGATGCTTTCCTCGAGAACCCGAGCGGTTACGCCCCGGGCACCTCGATGGGCTTTTCGGGCTTGGGTGACGCGGAGGATCGTGCCAACGTAATCGCCTACCTCGATGAGACGGATGGCGATACCTACGTTCTTGAGGTGTCTGACGGTGATACCATGCAAGCCGAGGAAGTGATGGACGAGGCCACCGACGAAGGTGCGGCCGAAGACGCCATGGGCGAGGACGAGGCAGCCACCGGCGACGCCATGCCGGAGGACGAGGCCGCGGCCGGTCAGGAAGGCGCGGACACGGAGATGGCTGCAACAGGCGATACCGGCGGCGAAATGTCCGAGGCTGAGACGGCGGATGACGCCACGACCGGGGACGCACCGGCGGAAGATGTCGCTGCCACCGAGGAGGAAGCTGCGGAGGCGGACACCAGTGAAGCAGAAGATACGGGAGCGCAAACTGCTGAAAGCGAAGCGGCTGCAGAAGAAGAGCCGGCCGATGCGGCCGGCGGGACGTCCGAATTCGCACAGATGGTTGCATCCGCCGATCCGGACGCCGGGCAGAAACTGTATCGCCGTTGCCAAGCCTGCCACAAGCTGGAAGATGGCGCCAACGGTGTCGGTCCGCACCTTTATGATGTTGTCGGGCGCCCGGTGGCCTCGGTCGAAGGGTATCGGTATTCCGGCGCCCTTGAGGAACTGGGCGGCGACTGGACCGTCGACCGAATGAGTGCCTGGCTGGAAGATCCGCGCGGCTTCGCACCGGGCAACAAGATGGGATATCCCGGTCTGAGGGACGAGGGCGACCGCGCCGACCTGATCGCATACCTGCAGACCATTGGCGAATAACGCCGGTTCAGGATGAGAGTTTCAAGGCCGCCATTTCCGTAAGGGATGGCGGCCTTTTGAGTCTGGACGTCCGTTGCGGACCGGGACGGCTAAGCGCGCCGACTGTTCACTTCGGCGCTTGAATGTTGCATCTTGCCTCATTTAGCTTGCGCGCAAGAGCAGATGCACCACTTTGCCACCGAAGCAGGAGAAATCAGCGATGACCGCAAGATCCTTTCGCGGCCAATACGGGGCGCAGGCTGCCACGACACTGACCTGGCGAATTCTGACCGCCTTTTTCGTGTTGTCCGTGGGGGTGTTGCTGACGCAGGCGACACTGGCCCAGGACGGGGATGGCACCAGGGTGATCAGGTCGCATGGCTACTCCTATTTCGGTGATCTCACCTATCCTGCGGATTACGAGCATTTCGAGTATGTGAACCCTGATGCGCCGAAGGGCGGCGAGATTTCACTGCACGCGCCGGGGACCTTTGATTCGATGAATCCCTATTCCCGCAAGGGACGGGCCGGGCGATACTCCTGGATGGTTTACGAAAGCCTTCTGGGCGAGATGCCGGCCTCCGGCGGCGGAGCTCCGGCAGATGTCTATGGCGAGATGTACGGGCTTCTGGCCGAGAGCCTGGAATACGACGCCGGCAAGACCTGGGTGATCTTCAACATGCGCCCCGAGGCGCGCTTTGCCGACGGCCATCCCGTGACCGCCGAGGACGTGGTGTTTTCGCATAACCTGTTTCTGGAACAGGGTCTGCCCTCCTATGCTCAGGCAGTGAGCCGGCGGGTGACCGGCGCCGAGGCGCTGGACGAGCACCGGGTCAAATTCACGTTCGCCAAGGACATTTCCCGCCGGTCGCTGATTGATCAGGTCGGCTCCACACCGGTGTTTCCCAAGCACTGGTACGAGGAAACCGGCGCGCGGCTCGACGAGCCGCGGCTCGATGCGGCGCCCGGATCCGGCCCCTACCAGCTGGAAAGCTACGAGGTGAACCGGCGTATCGTCTACAAGCGCAACCCGGATTACTGGGGCAAGGATCTGCCGATCAACGTGGGCCGGCACAACTTTGACCGGATCCGAATCGAATATTTTGCCGATGACAGTGCCGCCTTCGAGGCGTTCAAGGCCGGCATCTACACCTTCCGTAGCGAAAACAACTCCAAGAAATGGGCCACCGGCTACGACTTTCCCGCAGTTCAGAAGGGTGATGTGAGACTTGAGGAGTTGCCGGACGGAACGCCGCCCACACCCAATGGCATCGTCTTCAACCTGGGCCGCGAGGTGCTGCAGGATGTGCGGGTGCGCAAGGCGATTGCGCTGGCCTACAATTTCGAATGGACCAACGAGTCTCTGCAATACGGGCTATTCAAGCAGAGGCATTCCTTCGTACAGGATACCCCGCTCCAGGCCGAGGGCGTGCCGGAAGGTGCCGAACTAGAGCTGCTGAAAAGCCTTGGAGACGTGGTGCCGGAGGCGGTGCTGACGGAACCGGCGGTGCGTGCTCACGGATCGCGCGCGGCCCGTCTCAATGACCGGCGCAACCTGCGCCGGGCGATGACATTGCTGGACGAGGCCGGCTGGCAGGTGGGTGATGACGGCAAGCGCCGCAACGCAGAGGGCGAATTGCTGAGCCTCGATTTCCCGATCCCGTCATCGGGATCTGCGACCCTGGGCGCGATCGTGGAAAGTTTCGTTAACAACCTTCAGAAGATGGGCATCGACGCGAGCTACGAGAAAGTCGACCCGTCGCAATACACGCTGCGCAACCGCGAGCGCGATTATGATCTTGTCTTTGACAACTACGCGCCCTTTCTGGAAGCGGGCACCGGCCTGATGCAGCGCTATGGTTCGACCGAGGCGGAGTTCAGCCTGTTCAACCCCGCCGGGCTGGCCAGCCCTCTCGTGGATGCCATCATCGAGGCGGCGCTGAACTCGGAAACCAGCGAAGAGGAAGAAGTGGCGCTGATGGCGCTGGACCGTGCCCTGCGGTATGAACGTTTCATGGTGCCGGTCTGGTACAATGACAGCTACTGGGTGGCCTACTGGAACATGTACGAGCATCCCGAAACACTGCCGCGATATGCGCTCGGCGTGCTGGATTTCTGGTGGTTCAACGCCGACAAGCGTGCCAGGCTCGAATCCTCGGGCGCGCTGAGGTAACCGCCGCATGGGGGCATACATCCTGAGACGGATCTTGCTGATCATCCCCACGCTTCTGGGGATCATGATCATCAATTTCGTGCTTGTGCAGTTCGTTCCGGGCGGTCCCGTCGAACAGGTGATCGCCAACATGCAGGGCCAGGGCGATGTCTTCGAAGGCTTTGCCGGCTCAGGCAATGATGCCGGGCAGGAGTCGGCGAGCGCGGGCAACGAGAAATACCTCGGCGCGCGGGGGCTGCCGCCGGAACTGATCGAGGATCTCGAAAGGCAGTTCGGCCTGGACAAGCCGCCGTTCGAGCGGTTCCTGAACATGATGTGGAACTACATGCGCTTCGACTTCGGCGAGAGCTATTTCCGCAAGATCGAAGTGACCGATCTGGTGCTGGAAAAGATGCCGGTCTCGATCAGTCTCGGTTTGTGGTCAACGCTTATCGCCTACCTGATCTCGATTCCGCTGGGCATCCGCAAGGCGGTGCATGACGGCGCCCCATTCGACACCTGGACGAGCGGCGCAATCATTGTCGCATACGCCATCCCGTCCTTTCTGTTCGCGATCATGCTTCTCGTGCTTTTCGCCGGGGGAAGTTACTGGCAACTGTTTCCGTTGCGCGGGCTCACATCCGACAATTTCGAGGATCTCACGATTGCCGGAAAGATCGTCGATTATTTCTGGCACATCACCCTGCCGGTGCTTGCCTCCACCATCGCCGCCTTCGCGACGCTGACACTGCTCACCAAGAATTCCTTTCTCGACGAGATCAAGAAGCATTACGTGATGACGGCCCGCGCCAAGGGCCTTTCGGAAAAACGGGTGCTTTACGGGCATGTGTTCCGCAACGCGATGCTGATCGTCATCGCGGGTTTCCCGGCAGTATTCATCGGCATATTCTTCGGCGGCTCGGTCCTGATCGAAACGATCTTCTCGCTTGACGGTCTCGGGCGGCTGGGATTCGAGGCCGCGGTGGGGCGGGATTACCCGGTGATGTTCGGGACGCTCTTCCTGTTCGGATTGATCGGGTTGCTGGTCAACATCCTGTCGGACCTGATGTATGTTCTTGTCGATCCGCGGATCGATTTCGAGAAGCGGGAGGGCTGACGTGACGAGCGCCGCTTTCCGCGTCAGCCACGACAGGGGGCGCTGCCCCCGCCGCGCCTCCGGCGCGCCTCCCCCGGAGTATTTCGGGAAAGATGAAGGTGGCGCGGCATGATCCGGCTGTCGCCTCTCAATCGCCGGCGCTGGCGCAACTTCCGCCGCAACCGGCGTGCCTTCTGGTCGCTGATCGTGTTCTCGATCCTGTTCACGATATCCCTCTTCGCCGAGTTCGTGGCCAATGACCGGCCGATACTGGTGCAGTATCGCGGCGAATATTTCACCCCGGTCTTCAGCTTCTATCCCGAGACGGCCTTTGGCGGCGATTTCGAGACAGAGGCGATCTACCGTGACCCGGAAGTGGAATGCCTCATCGTCTCGGGGGGGCTGGACATCTGTTTCGATGATCCCGGGGGGGTGATCGCAGATGCTGGGGATGGCGTCGTCAACGGATCGGAGATCGAGAAAGGCTGGACGCTCTGGCCGCCCATTCCGTACAGTTTCGACACCTCTGTCGACCGTTCCGGAGCCGCGCCACTGCCCCCCAACGAGCAGAACTGGCTTGGCACGGACGATACCAAGCGCGACGTGCTTGCACGGGTGATCTACGGGTTTCGTCTATCGGTCCTGTTCACGCTGATCGTGACCGCGCTGTCCTCGGCGATCGGCATATTCGCCGGGGCGATCCAGGGATATTTCGGCGGGTGGTTGGATCTCATTTTCCAGCGCATAATCGAGATATGGGCGGCAACGCCCCAGATCTACGTGATCATCATCCTTTTCGCGATCCTGCCGCGAAGTTTCTGGCTTCTGGTCGTGATCACGGTGCTTTTCGGATGGATGGCGCTGGTCGGCGTGGTGCGGGCCGAATTCCTGCGCGCGCGCAACCTGGAATATGTTCGTGCGGCCAAGGCATTGGGTGTGTCCAATCTGACGATCATGTTCCGCCACATGCTGCCCAATGCGATGGTGGCAACGTTGACAATGCTGCCTTTCGTGATCACCGGCACGATCTCGTTGCTGGCGGGGCTCGATTTCCTGGGCTTCGGTCTGCCGTCTTCCTCGCCCTCGCTCGGGGAGCTGACGCTGCAGGCAAAGCAGAACCTTCAGGCGCCGTGGCTGGCCTTTACCGCGTTCTTCGCCTTCGCGATCATGCTGTCGCTGCTGGTGTTCATCTTCGAGGGCGTGCGTGACGCCTTCGATCCCAGGAAGACTTTCGAATGAGCCTGCTTGATGTTCAGAACCTGAATATCGGCTTCCGACAGGACGGTGAGCTGGTCCCTTGCGTGCGTGGCGTGTCCTTTTCGGTGAACCGCGGCGAGACGGTGGCGCTGGTCGGGGAATCGGGATCGGGGAAATCGGTCACCGCGCTGTCCACGGTGTCGCTTCTGGGGGCGGCCGCGCAGGTTTCGGGCAGTGTGACATTCAGCGGAGCGCAGATGATCGGCGCCGAGAACAAGGTGTTGCGCAGGGTGAGGGGCAATGACATCAGCTTCATCTTCCAGGAGCCGATGACATCGCTCAATCCCCTCCACACGCTGGAAAAGCAGATCACGGAAAGCCTGGAACTGCACCAGGGCCTGACGGGTGACGAGGCAAGAGGGCGCATCATCTCGTTGCTTGAACGGGTCGGCATTCGTGATCCCGAAAGCAGGTTGGGCGCCTATCCGCATCAGCTCAGCGGCGGGCAGCGGCAACGCGTGATGATTGCCATGGCGCTGGCCAACAAGCCCGATATCCTGATCGCCGATGAACCCACGACCGCGCTTGACGTCACAATTCAGGCCCAGATCCTTGAACTGCTGGCCGAACTCAAACGGGAAGAGAACATGGGGCTTCTCTTCATAACCCATGATCTGGGCATCGTGCAGCGCATTGCCGACAGGGTTTGCGTCATGAAGGACGGTGAAATCGTTGAAGCGGGTCCTACATCCCGGATTTTCCGGCAGCCCGAACATGCCTACACCCGCAAGCTTCTGGACGCGCGTGCCACGGGCGGCCCTGACCCGGTGCCGGGTGACGCGCCGGTCGTGGTGCAGACCGAAGGCTTGAGGGTCTGGTTTCCGATCCAGCGTGGGTTCCTGCGCCGCACGGTCGGGCATGTAAAGGCCGTCAATGACGCCACGATGAACGTGCGGGCCGGCGAAACCCTCGGGGTCGTGGGTGAATCCGGTTCGGGAAAGACGACGCTGGCGTTGGCGATCATGCGTCTGATCGGGTCACAGGGACGGATCACATTCGACGGGCAGGACGTGAACAAGTGGTCCACCCGCGCCTTGCGCCGGCACCGTCGGGACATGCAGATCGTTTTCCAGGATCCTTTCGGCAGCCTCAGCCCGCGCATGACCTGTGAACAGATCATTGCCGAGGGGCTGGGCGTACATGGAAAGCCTGATGACCGGCACCTGCGTGAACTGGTGGCCGAGGTGATGGAAGAGGTGGAGTTGACTCCCGCCACGATGGACCGTTACCCGCACGAGTTTTCCGGCGGACAACGCCAAAGGATCGCCATCGCGCGCGCGATGATCCTGCGCCCGCGGCTGCTGGTGCTGGATGAACCCACCAGCGCGCTGGACATGACGGTGCAGGTTCAGATCGTCGACCTTCTCAGGCGGTTGCAGGTCAAGTACGGGCTGGCCTACCTCTTTATCAGTCATGACCTCAATGTCGTGCGCGCCATGAGCCACAAGATCATGGTCATGAAGGGCGGTGACGTGATCGAGGCCGGACCCTCAGAAGACATTTTCACCGCGCCGAAGACCGAATATGCCCGCACGCTCCTGAGTGCCGCGCTTGATCCCACAGGGTGAACACATTCAGAGGCCGGCGAATTCCACAACCACGCCCGCATGATCGCTGGCGTGCGGACGGTGGCTTCCGACGCTTGGCAGATGGATACCGGAATGGCGCCGTGCCGCGCGCTCCAGCCCCTCGCGATGAATTTCCGGAATGGCCCTCGGAAAGGCCCGGGCCAGCGCCGGACTTGCGAGGAACGCATCGGGCATCGCGTAACGGTCCGCCCAACGGTCGTAATAGGACCAGCGGTTCTGCTCCTTGATCCGGGCCATCAGATCCACTGAAAACGGTGCAAGGAGCGGGGCCGATGCCGGGTTGGCATCCGGCTTCCACGGTTCGTTGAGATCGCCGGCGATCAGCCATGTCGCGGATGCAGGATCGGTGAAGCGCCTCTCGACAAGGCGCCTTACCGCCCGAGCCTCCAGCCTGCGCGCCGCCCAGGCCGATGCTGGATCGGGGTAGGGGGCCTTGAAGTGGCACAGGAAAAGCGTGACGCCTGCAAATTCCACCCTCAGGCAATCGCGCCGGAATACAGGTTTTTCGGGGTCGCCGCGCAGGCCGATATCGGCCGCCCGGAGCCCGGCGTGGCCTGCAACCTCCAGCGGTGCGATACGGCTCAGCAGCGCAATGTCCAGACCTCGCCCGTCATTGCCGTGACTGCAGTGCCGCCATGGATAGGCCCTGACGCCGGCCGGGAGCAGGAAATTGTCATGGAAGTGATCCAGGGTAGCCCGGTCGAACACTTCCTGCAAAGCCAGCACATCGGACTTCATGTTGCCGATCACCTGTGCCGTCAGTTCCCGGTCCATCCGGTCCAGCGCCGGATCGGCGGTTTCGCCGGTATCGGAATCGCGCGCCCCATCCAGGTTGCTGCCGCCGCGGAGCCGCAGGTTCTGGAGGTTGAAGCTGGTGATGCGCATCGGGCGCCGCGTCTAGATCGCGGAGCTGTGGCCGGCGGTACTCAACTCGTAGGCGTCGATGCTGCGGGCGATCATCCGTGTGAGCGGCCGGGCTTGAGGTGGCACGAAGAGGCTATCCGCATCCAGCGTCAACAGGCCCGGGAAATCATCGGCCGTCCTGCGCAGGATTGTCCGGACCGTTTCCTCAGAAACCCCGAGATTATCGCGAAGATCCGCAACGTCGATGCGAAAATCGCACATCAGCGCCTCGATCATCCGGCCGCGCATCCTGTCCTCTTCCGTGAAGACATGACCGCGACTGGTTGAAAACCGGCCTTCGCGTATCGCGCCTGTATGGGCACCCGTGGCCGGTGCGTTCTGGGCATAACCTTGCGGAAAACGCGAGATCGAGGAGGCGCCGACCCCGATCAGCACATCTGCGGTGTCGTCGGTGTAGCCCTGGAAGTTCCGGCGCAGCCGCCCCGTCTTCTGGGCAATTGTCAGACCGTCGTCCTGAGTGGCGAAGTGATCAATCCCGATTTCGGCGTAGTTGTCCCAAAGGAACAGCCGCCGCGCGGTTTCATAAAGCTCCAGCCGTTCTTCGGGTGTCGGCAGCGAATCGGATGGTATCATCTGCTGCCGCTTGGCCATCCAGGGCACGTGTGCATAGCCATAAAGCGCAACTCTGTCCGGGTTGAGCGAAAGAAGCTTCTGAACGCTTTCGGTTATCCTCTCCCTTGTCTGAAACGGCAACCCATAGAGGATATCGGCATTCAGGCTTGCAACGCCCCGGGCACGGATCTCGTTAACGGCATCGCGGGTGATGTCATAACCCTGGATGCGTCCGATGCTCTGCTGGATCTGGTCGTCGAAATCCTGAACACCGATCGAGGCGCGATTCATCCCGGCGGCCGCGAGCGCATCAAGCCGCGGCCCGTCAATCTCGTTCGGGTCGATTTCAACCGAGAATTCAGTATTCTCCGTGAAAGGAGCGACATCCCGGATCGCTCCGGCCAGGTCTTCCATCATGTCCGGTGTCAGCAAGGTCGGTGTCCCGCCGCCCCAGTGCAACCGAGACAGATGCACATCCCTTGGCAGATGTGCGCGGATCATCTCCAACTCCGCCTTCAGGGTTTCCAGGTAAGCGCGCACCGGCCGGTCACTTTGCGTGCCTTGGGTGCGGCAGGCGCAGAACCAGCAAAGCCTGCGGCAGAACGGCACATGCACATACAAGGATATGCCCGAACCTTCGGGAATCGCCTCAATCCATTGCGCAAAATGCCCTGATCTGACATGACTGCCAAAGTGCGGCGCGGTTGGATAGCTGGTATAGCGCGGCACTTTCGCGTCGAACAATCCCAGTCTGGCCAGTTGTGTTTTCGTAATCATGACCCTAGATCTACAAACCGAATGTCTCCGCAGCCTTGACGCAGATCAAATACAAAGCGCACCGTGATGCTGAATGAAAAATTCCCTACCCTGAACGAAGGGTGCAGCGATTGCCCAATACGCCACAGGGCAGTGTGCGCGCGCTGTGACGCGGATGAACTCCGGCTTCTGGAGGAGATAAAATACTACCGCAACTACGAGGCCGGACAGACGATCGTCTGGTCGGGCGATCCGATGGATTTCGTCGGATCCGTGGTGTCCGGTATCGCAACGCTGACCCAGACGATGGAGGATGGCCGCCGTCAGATGGTCGGGCTGCTGTTGCCGAGTGACTTCGTCGGACGACCGGGGCGGAAAGCGGCGGCCTATGATGTGGTGGCGACAACCAACCTTGTCATGTGCTGCTTCCGCAGGAAGCCGTTCGAGGACATGATGGTGCGCACACCGCATATCGCGCAGCGCCTGCTGGAAATGACGCTTGATGAACTCGATGCCGCACGCGAGTGGATGCTGGTACTGGGCCGCAAGACAGCCCGTGAGAAAATCGCGTCGCTGCTTGCGATCATCGCCCGTCGTGATGTGGCGCTGAATATGGCGAGGGGAAGTGGGAGAATCGTTTTCGATCTTCCGCTTACGCGTGAAGCCATGGCCGATTATCTTGGTTTAACTCTCGAAACCGTGAGCCGCCAGATTTCAGCGCTCAAGAAGGAAGGCGTCATCGAACTCGAAGGCAAGCGTCATGTGACCGTGCCAGACTTTGACCGGCTGCTTGATGAAGCCGGCGATGACAGTGACGGCGGCGTTCTTTCGTGACAGCCGCGACGAAGGCGGTTAAGCTGCGGCCTGCGGCCTGCGGCCTGCGGTCGCGGGAGGGTCCTGCGCTCGCGTTTGTCACTGCAGGGGTCTTTGATGGGTATCGAGAGCGTTCTGATCATGCTGGTTGTCGGCGCCGTGGCTGGCTGGCTTGCCAGCCTGATCGTCAAGGGCATCGGGTTCCGGCTTCTGGGAAACATGGCCCTCGGCATTGTCGGAGCCTTTGTTGCGGGCCTCATATTGCCAAGGCTGGGCCTCAGCATAGGAGGGGGCTTCGTCGGGGCCATCATACACGCTACCATCGGCGCGGTGATCCTGCTGTTCCTGATCCGGATCATCAAGCGGGCCTGACATCCGCGCGCCGCCGGGGGCGGCCCCGGAGAAACGCGGCCCCGCGATCTCGCGCAGCAGCTTGATCCGCATGGCAATGGCCACGTCCTCGAAATCTTCCGCGGTGATCACGAAGGCACCATTGCCGCCGATCACATGCGCATGAAAATAGCTGGTGAGATCGCGGTATTTCAATTCCTCGATCGCCAGCGCGTTGATCACCAAGCCTTGCCGCACCAGCCGGTCGCGCATCTCGCGCAGCAGGTCAAGGTCATCGGCCTCGCCATTGCCGGACAGGTCGATCACCTGCCGCCGCGCCGTACCCGGCGCGGTTTCCAGCATTCGCGCCGCGAATTCCAGCCCGGAATGGATCATCGTCCCGCCACCCGGTATCCTGCGGGGCATATCCGCGACCGTGTCGGCATAAGCGGCTGTGCCGGACGGGCTGCGCAGGCGCACCCAGTCGAGGCCAAGCGCCTGGCGCGTCACGCTCGACCACTGCACGATGGCGACCGCGATGCCGCCCGGGGCCCGCGCGACCGCCGAGGCCACCGCCGGGTCGCGGAAGGCCCGCGCGGTCCCGGTTCGCTGAAGATCGAATTCCTCGTCGTTGACGCTGGCCGACACATCCAAAGTCAGAACCAGATGAAGTTCCATCCGGTCCTGCGCCCGCCCCGCGCCGGGAAGTGCCACGACCACGGCAAGAAGCAACAGGCTCATGGCCGCCAGTTTTCGTGCCACCGCCATCACGTGCATTCCGTTTTCACAATCCAGAGCGTCCGTCACAGATCCGGATTGTTCAAGTCACATTGGCGTGCATATGGTGCGGTGGCTGCTGTCAGTGCGCCATGAAGACCGGCAGAGCGGCCTCTTCGAGCATGTAGCGCGTGGCCCCGCCGAAGATCGCTTCGCGGAAGCGGGAATGACCATACGCACCCATCACGATCATGTCGGCTTCCATGTCTTCGCCATGCCGGTTGAGGACGTCTGACACCCGTGGAAGCGTTTTGCTCAGGACGTCGATCTCGACCTTGACTCCGTGCCTTGCAAGATACTGCGACAGCAGACCGCCGGGATCCGAACGGGCCGGCCCGTGCGCGGGTGGATCGACCACCACCACATGCACCACGTCGGCCTGTTGCAAGAGCGGAAGCGCGGCTCGTACGGAACTCAGGGCCTCGACGCTTTCGTTCCAGCCGATCATTATGCGTTTCGGAACCGGGTTCACGCTTCCGCCGACCGGCAGCACGAGGGCCGGCGCATGCCCTTCGAAAAGCGTGGCCTCGGTTACCGCCTCCAGCTCGGCGCCGCGCCCTTCGCCGTAGGGTTGTGGCAGAATTGCAAGGTCCGAATAACGCGCCCGCCCGGCAACATGCCGACCAAGATCGATCATCTGGCTCATGCCGCTTTCAGTACCCCAGCGGATATCGCTGCCGGACAAGATCTTGCGGGCCGCGGCCTCGATCTCGTCCGCTTCCTGACGGGCACGGGAAATTGTCTCTTCCAGCACCACCGCGCTGGCTCCGGCATAGTAATACCCGGTCTGAGTGCGGTCGACACCCATGCACAGCACATCGAGATGCGCATCATGTGCCCGCGCGGCCGCGACGGCATGAGTCAGCACTTCTTCGACAAGGTTTTCGTCGGTCAGGACCGACACGAGGGAATTAAAGGCCATGGTCGCGCTCCTATGCATATGTTTCATCGGTACCAGTTAATCTGGACAGATGATTTGCCGCATTGATACCGGTCAAGAATTGAGAGACCAACTGTTGATGCAGATCAAGGCGACGCTCGGGGCGAGTGCCCATTAACAGCCACAGTCTGAAAGCGGCCGCACGACCTGCGAGTCGTGTGGTATTGAGACGAAGGGACGCAACATGACGAACTACTTCAAGCTGATCGTGCTAGGCTTGGTCACGCTTCTGGCACTGATCGCGGCGAATTACGCGCGGGATCTGGCCTATCTGGTCAATGCGCTTACGGTGGCGCTGGTGGCTGCAGGAATGTTCCTGTGGGTGCTTCGCAACACCGACGAACCCGGCACCAGTGTCGATATGTCGGGTGAATACATGGACGGGGTTGTCCGCGCGGGGGTGATCGCAACCGCGTTGTGGGGGGTCGTCGGCTTTCTTGCCGGCACGTTCATCGCCTTCCAGCTGGCCTTTCCGCATCTCAATTTCGAATGGGCGCAGGGATACATGAATTTCGGCCGGTTGCGGCCTCTTCACACCAGCGCGGTGATTTTCGCTTTCGGGGGCAATGCGCTCATCTGCACATCATTCTACGTCGTGCAGCGCACCAGCGCCGCGCGGCTCTGGGGGGGCAACCTGGCGTGGTTCGTCTTCTGGGGCTATCAGCTTGTTATCGTGCTGGCCGCGACGGGCTATCTGCTCGGGGCGACGCAATCCAAGGAATACGCGGAACCCGAATGGTACGTGGACCTGTGGCTGACAGTTGTGTGGCTGGCCTATCTGGCGGTCTTTCTTGGCACTATCGTCAAGCGCAAGGAGCCGCATATCTACGTGGCCAACTGGTTCTATCTTTCATTCATCATTACCGTCGCGATGCTGCACGTGGTCAACAATCTCAGCATCCCGGTCTCGATCTTCGGGTCCAAGTCGGTTCAGGTCTTCTCGGGCGTGCAGGATGCGATGACGCAATGGTGGTACGGGCACAACGCCGTGGGCTTCTTCCTGACCGCGGGCTTTCTCGGGATGATGTACTACTTCGTGCCGAAACAGGCAGAACGCCCGGTCTACAGCTACAAGCTCAGCATCATCCATTTCTGGGCGCTGATCTTCATTTACATCTGGGCCGGTCCGCACCACCTGCACTACACGGCGCTGCCCGACTGGGCCTCGACCCTCGGCATGGTGTTCTCGATCGTTCTGTGGATGCCGTCCTGGGGCGGGATGATCAACGGGTTGATGACCCTCTCGGGGGCGTGGGACAAGCTGCGTACCGATCCGATCATCCGCATGATGGTGATTTCCGTAGGGTTCTACGGCATGTCGACTTTCGAAGGGCCCATGATGTCGATCCGCGCGGTGAACTCTTTGTCGCACTACACCGACTGGACGATCGGGCACGTGCACTCGGGTGCGCTTGGCTGGAACGGGATGATCACCTTCGGTGCGCTCTACTTCCTCGTGCCGAAGCTGTGGAACCGCGAACGGCTCTATAGCCTCAGCATGGTCAGCTGGCACTTCTGGCTCGCCACTATCGGCATCATCCTCTACGCCGCGTCCATGTGGGTTACCGGCATCATGGAGGGCCTGATGTGGCGCGAGGTGGATGCCAACGGCTTCCTCGTGAACTCCTTTGCCGACACGGTGGCGGCCAAGTTCCCGATGTACGTGGTGCGCGGTCTTGGCGGGGTTCTCTACATCACCGGTGCAATCATCATGTGCTACAACCTTTACATGACCGTCCGGCGGAGCCCGGCTGTGGAAAGCAGCCACTCCACGGTCCCGGCCGCGTAAGAGGAGGGACTGAGAAATGGCAATTCTGGACAAACACAAGATACTCGAGAAGAACATCACGCTTCTGACGATCTTCGCCTTCCTCGTGGTCACCATCGGCGGTATCGTGCAGATCGCACCCTTGTTCTGGCTCGAGAACACGATCGAGGATGTGGAGGGCATGCGCCCCTACTCCCCGCTCGAACTGACCGGGCGCGACATCTACATCCGCGAGGGATGCTACGTATGCCACAGCCAGATGGTGCGCCCCATGCGCGACGAGGTGGAGCGTTACGGGCATTACTCTCTCGCGGCGGAATCGCAGTACGACCACCCGTTCCAGTGGGGATCCAAGCGTACCGGGCCGGATCTGGCGCGGGTTGGCGGGCGCTACTCGGACGAGTGGCATGTCGATCACCTGCGTGATCCGCAGTCGGTGGTGCCGGAATCGGTGATGCCCAAGTACGGGTACCTGGAGGACCGGCTCATCGAGCCCGAGCATATCGAGGATCTTCTGGAGACCCACCGCATGGTCGGTGTGCCGTACACAGACGAGATGATCGAGAACGCCAAGGCGGATTTCAAGGTACAGGTCGAACCGTTCGGGGATTTTGACGCCATGCTGGAACGTTATCCGGGGGCGCAGGTGCGCAATTTCGACGGCGCGCCCGGCATTTCCGAGGCGGATGCGCTCATCGCCTACCTGCAGATGCTGGGCACGTTGGTTGATTTCTCGACCTTCACGCCAGTGGCAAGCCGCTGAAGGAGGGCCGGATCATGGAAACCTATTCCCTGCTTCGCGAATTCGCCGACAGCTGGATGCTGCTCTTTCTCTTCGTGTTCTTCATCGGCGTCGTAATCTGGGTTTTCCGCCCCGGCGCCTCGAAGACCTACGAGAATCCGGCGAACATTCCCTTCCGTCATGAAGACAAACCCGCCGGCGACGATGAAGCCGACGCCAAGGAGGCGTAAGACATGGCAAAGCAACCCAACAAGAAACAGGAACCGGAAACCACAGGGCACGAGTGGGACGGGATTCAGGAATTCAACAACCCCTTGCCGCGCTGGTGGCTGTGGGTCTTTTACGCCACGATCATCTGGGGCATCTGGTACACCATCGCCTATCCGGCGTGGCCGGGCATCAAGGATGCGACTTCGGGGTACATGGGCTGGTCCACCCGTGCCAACGTGGCCGAGTCCATCGCCGAGGCCGAGGCAGCAAATGCGGAGATCAACCAGCGGCTGGTGTCGGCGGAGCTGGCACAGATCCCTGAAAAGCCCGAACTGGCAAGCTATGCGTCATCGGCCGGTGATGCGGTGTTCAAGACGTGGTGCGCGCAGTGCCACGGATCGGGCGCGGCTGGCGCCAAGGGGTATCCCAACCTGCTTGACAACGCCTGGCTCTGGGGCGGGACGATGGAGGAAATCCATTATACCATCTCCCACGGCATCCGGAACGAGGATGACCCCGACGCGCGCTACTCTCAGATGCCCGCCTTCGGCGAAATCCTGTCCGACCAGGAGATCGAGCAAGTCGTCAATTACGTGATGACCCTTTCGCCCAGCTATGATCCGCAGGACGCATCGATGGCAGAGGCGGGCGAAGGCGTGTATCTGGACAATTGCGCGGCGTGCCACATGGAAGACGGCACCGGCGACCAGTTTCAGGGCGCCCCCAACCTGACCGATGCGATCTGGCTTTATGGCGGGGATTACGAAACCGTGAAACATACCGTCGTCAACAGCCGTTTCGGTGTAATGCCGCCCTGGACCGACAGGCTGAGTGAAGCCGAGATCCGCGCGGTTACGGCCTATGTGCACCAGTTGGGCGGCGGCCAGTAGGCCCCGCTTGCGCCACACCCGCGGGCAGTTCCATGTCCGCGGGTCCGGCACCGGCCTTTCCCACCTGTTCGCGCGTTTACGGGGAGGGCCGGTGACCGTCTCAATTGATCAGGATCAGACCACGCTCAGCACCACGATCATCGCCAGCGCGTAGATCAGGATGCCACCACCTATCAGGAAATAGTGGAACTTCCCGATCACGGTGGCTTTTGCAAGGCTGCGGGCCTGTTCCATCAGGTCTGGCCATGTGTAGCTGACAAAATCACCCTGGGTGAAAATGGCCGTGATCCGTCCCTCGTCATCCACGACAGGCAGCCGGCGAAACCGTTCGTTCGACATGATCCGCAACCAGTCGAGAAGATTGTCATCTTCCTTTGCAAGGCGCGGCTCTCGCGTCATGATCTCTGACAGTCTGGTTTCACCGGGATCGCGTCCCGTCGCGACCAGCTTGTTCATGATGTCCCTTTCGGTCACGACACCGATAACCCGCGACTCCTTGTCAGTGACGATGACGCAGCCGTAGCTTTTCGCCGACATGTCGGTTACCGCCTCCGCAACCGTTGTATCCGGGTCACGGGTCAACGGGCGTGGTTTGCTGGGATATTCCGGTCTGTCCCTGAGGCGCGCACCCTGGCGCGGCGTCGTTTCGGTCAATTTCCATCTCCTGTTCGCGGTTCGGCGGTATCCGGACGTAGCTAGGTCTCGCCTGTCCCGAGTCAAAAACGGCGCGGCGGTCCGGGAGCCGCCGCGCCTTGAGGGTCCGGCCGGGCCAACCCCGCAGGGCCGGAGAAAGCCCGCCCGAACCTTTCCGCGTCACACCCGCGTCAGGAGGCCATCATTGCCTCGGAAACGGCGGCCGAATTCTCCTGCCGCCTAGACGGGGACGGCCGGTTTGGGTGGCGCCGTCCCCGGTACCTGAGGGCCGCTCGAATCTCCGGGAGATGGGTGCCGGATCAATCGCGGCGCCGGCCCGTCAAATGAGCTTCCAACTCGGCATTCCGGCGGTTGTCGAAGCGCTCTCCACCTGTCCAATGCGCCGGCGCATCCCAGCGGGCGGGATTATGTCTGCCCGTTGCGGTTCTGAAAGTATTTGCGAAAATCCCAATCATGGCGTTTCCTTTCCTGATTTGCGTTCTGGCTTGAATATGGACAAATTCGTGCCATCCTGCGACTCAGGAAAAATTCAAACATGTAAGTTTGGTTTACACGATGGATTGGCTTTCCCTGCCGCCGCTGACATCTCTTCGCGCCTTTGCCGCGTTGTCGGAAACCGGGTCGACCGTGGCTGCCGGTGTCCAGCTCAATGTGAGCCATGCGGCAATCAGCCAGCAGGTCAGGACACTCGAGTCGCACATGGGTGTACGGCTTGTTGACAGGACTGGCCGGCAATTGTTGCTGACCGCCGAAGGCCGCGAACTTGCCGAGGCTTTGAAACTGGGATTCGGGGCAATCGCCCGCACTGTCGACGCACTGACCGGGGCCGATGCGGATCGCCCGCTGCAGGTTTCGACCACGCCGAGCTTCGCCGCGCATTGGCTGATGCCGAGGCTGACCGAGTTTCAACAGGCCCATCCGGGCATCGACCTCATGATCGATCCGACGCCACAGATCGTCCGACTGGAACCCGGCGGCCTGGACATCGCGATACGCTACGGCACCGGCGACTGGGCGGGACTGGATGCACATCCGCTTTTCCGCAGCCCGATCATAGCGGTGGCCGCCCCCGAGCTGGTGGCCGATCGTGAGGTCAGCGACCCCGCCGACCTGACCGGGCTGCCGTGGTTGCAGGAATTCGGGACCAATGAATCAAGCGATTGGCTGCGCCGCAGGGGGGTGACCCGTGACCGCGAGGGCGGTCTGACGCAGGTGCCGGGCAATCTCTTGCTGGACGGGTTGCGCAACGGTTACGGCGTGGCCGTCACAGTGCATGAATGGGTGCGTCAGGACATAGAGGCCGGGCGTCTTCTGGAACTGTTTCGTGACGACGGGACGGCGGGATATCACATTGTCACGCGGCCCGGGGTCCTGCGCCCTCCGGCCAAGGCTTTCGCGGCCTGGCTGCGCGGACAAGCCGCGACAATGCGCGCGTTGTCATCCGTTGGCGCCGACCGAGGTCACTGATAACATCATTTTCAGAGTCAGAATTTGATGCATGTCAAGGTCCACGGGACCTGCACCTGAGACAAGACCGCGAGCAGAACGCGCAAATTCGGAGTGATTCCGTTGGCACAATCCCAACCTGAAACGCCAGAAAGCCTTTATGCCGCGCGGGAACCCGTATTTCCGAAGCGGGTGAGCGGCAGTTTCCGAAATCTCAAGTGGGTGATCATGATCGTCACCCTCGGGATCTACTATGTGACCCCCTGGATCCGTTGGGACCGCGGGCCCAACCTGCCGGATCAGGCGGTGCTTGTGGACCTTGCCAACCGTCGCTTCTTCTTCTTCTGGATCGAGATCTGGCCGCACGAGTTCTACTTCATTGCCGGCCTGCTCGTGATGGCGGGGCTTGGGTTGTTCCTGTTCACCTCGGCGCTTGGCCGGGTCTGGTGCGGCTATGCCTGTCCACAGACGGTCTGGACCGATCTTTTCATCCTCGTGGAGCGCTGGATTGAGGGTGATCGAAATGCGCGATTGCGCCTTCACCGCCAGAAAAAGCTGGATTTCCGCAAGGCAAGACTGCGCCTGACCAAATGGACGACGTGGCTTTTGATCTCGGTCGCCACCGGTGGTGCATGGGTGTTCTATTTCACCGATGCACCGACGCTTCTGGTTGATCTCTTCACGCTCGATGCGCATCCGGCCGCCTACACCACCATCGCGATCCTGACAGGCACAACCTTCCTGTTCGGTGGGTTCGCACGCGAACAGATCTGCATCTACGCCTGCCCCTGGCCGCGGATCCAGGCGGCGATGATGGACGAGGATACGCTGACCGTTGGCTATCGTGAATGGCGTGGCGAGCCGCGCAAGCACTCAGAGGAGGTCAAGGCCGGGGCCGAGCAGGGTGACTGCATCGACTGCATGGCCTGTGTCAACGTGTGTCCGGTCGGGATTGACATCCGTGATGGTCAGCAGCTTGAATGCATCACCTGCGCCCTGTGCATCGATGCATGTGACGATATCATGGCCAAGATCGGCAAGCCGCGCGGCCTGATCGACTACATGGCGCTGACCGACGAAGAGCGCGAGCGCGCGGGTCATCCGCCAAAACCGATCATCAAGCACATCCTGCGTCCGCGGACGATCCTCTACACGTCGCTCTGGGCGCTCGTGGGGGTGGGTCTTCTGTTCGCGCTCTTCATCCGGTCCGACATCGACATGACCGTTGCTCCGGTTCGCAATCCGACCTTCGTGACCATGGCCGATGGCACGATCCGCAACACTTACGAGGTCCGCTTGCGCAACAAGCACGGTGAGGAACGTCCCTTCCGCATGACAGTCAAGGGCGACCCGGCGGTGCGCGTGACGCTTGAAGGCACCCCATACGAAACGGTAACCGTGCCGCCCGACAGTACGTACAATCAGCGTGTCTATCTTCAGGCTCCGCCCGGATCCGACGCGGCCAACCGGGAACGCACGGATGTGCGCCTGTGGATCGAAGACATCTCGAGCGGCGAGCGCGCCTACAAGGACACTGTATTCAACGGAAGGGCAAACTGATGGGCGAACGCAAGATCACGGGCCGCCATGTCTTCCTCGGTTTCGCGGCGGCCTTCACGGTGATCATCGGGGTCAACCTCCTGCTTGCATACTCGGCGGTCAACACGTTTCCGGGGCTTGAGGTAAAGAACTCCTATGTCGCCAGCCAGACTTTTGATGAACGTCGTGAAGCGCAGGAAGCTCTGGGCTGGACAGTGGATGCTAGCCATTCCGGCGGCCTTCTGACCTTGGCCATCACGGGGCCCGACGGCCGCCCTGTCGAGGTCAAGGCGCTGGATGCCACAGTTGGCCGGGCCACACATGTGGCCGAGGACGTACGCCCTGATTTCCGTTTTGACGGAAAGGCTTATCTGGCACCGGTGCCGCTTGGCGACGGAAACTGGAATATCCGTCTCGAGGCAATGGCCGACGATGGCACGATATTCGAGCAACGGGTCGTGCTGGTCAAGGAGTGAGATCGCGAGAATGACTGCAGGCATGCGCCCTTCGCCGTCGGCCTGCCCGGCCTGCGCTTCCGCACCGGCGGCGGGACATCCGGCCGTCCCGTCACCATCGGCGACCGCGCAGATCGCTCTTTCGCTTCCGACAATCCATTGTTCAGCCTGCATCAGCCGCATCGAAAAGGGGCTCAACGCCGACCCCCGGGTCAATTCGGCACGCGTGAACCTGACGTTGAAACGCGCGAGTATCGACGCCGGGCCCGATGTCACGGCACGGGAGATGCAGGATCTGGTCCAGGGGCTGGGCTATGAGGCGCACGAACTGGATGCCGGCACCCTCAACGCGACCGCGACCAACCGGGCAGGGCGCGACCTTCTGATGCGTCTTGCGGTCGCCGGCTTCGCCTCGATGAACGTGATGTTGTTGTCAGTCTCGGTCTGGTCCGGGGCGGAAGGACCGACGCGCGACCTTTTTCACTGGATATCGGCGGCGATCGCGCTTCCGGCCATTGCTTTCTCGGGGCAGCCCTTCTTCCGCAATGCCTGGACAGCGTTGTCGCGCCGGCAGCTCAACATGGATGTCCCGATCACCCTGGCCATCGTCCTGGCCATCGTGACCTCTTTGTGGGAAACGTCGCTATCGGGAGAACACGCCTATTTCGATGCGGCTCTGGCCCTGACCTTCTTTCTGCTGGCCGGCCGGTACCTGGATCACCGCACCCGCGCAATCGCCCGGTCCGCCGCCGAGGAGCTGACCGCGCTGGAGGTGCCGCGTGCCATGCTGTTGCGTGGTGACGGCTCCGGAGTGGAGGACGAGGTGAACGTGGCGGATGTACGCCCCGGCGATCTGGTTCGCGTGCGTCCGGGGGGGCGCATGCCCGTGGATGGCGAGATTGTCGAAGGCACGTCCGAGATCGACCGCTCGTTGCTTACCGGGGAGACGGTGCCGGTCTTCGCCGGGCAGGGGCAGGAGGTTTCGGCGGGAGAAGTGAACCTGACCGGGCCTCTCACGGTGCGGGCCACCGCCGTGGGCGCTGACACCTCTCTGCATCGAATGGCGGATCTGGTTGCGATCGCCGAGTCGGGACGGTCGCGTTACACCTCGCTGGCCGACAGGGCCGCGAAGCTTTACGCGCCGGGGGTCCACATTCTTTCGGCGCTGGCTTTCGCAGGCTGGTATCTGGCCACTTGGGATTTGCGTACCGCGCTGAATATCGCCGCCGCCGTGCTGATCATCACCTGCCCCTGTGCCCTTGGCCTCGCGGTGCCTGCAGTGACGACAGCCGCCTCCGGGCGGCTTTTCCGGCGCGGCATGCTTATCAAGCACGAGACCGCGCTGGAGCGGCTTGCGGAAGTCGATACTGTCGTGTTCGACAAGACCGGCACTCTGACTTCGGGGTCGCCCGTCCCCTCGAACCTGTCGGATCTGCCGCGCCGCGACGTCGAGTTGGCGTTGGCGCTGGCCGAGGGATCGTCACATCCTCTGGCGCAAGCCATCAGCCGGAACGCCCGCGCCGCCGGCATCGCGCCCGCCCCGGTGACCGACCTGACCGAGGTACCGGGCTATGGCACCAAGGCCATCCACGAAGGGCGGGAGGTCCGCCTGGGGCGGGCAGGATGGACGGGGGCGGACGGCATGGAGGCAACAGCGACTTTTTTGCAGCGGGCCGACGAGCCACCGGTCGCTTTCACCTTTGTCGATCGGCTCCGCGAAGGTGCGGCCGAGGCCGTGACGGCCCTGCGTGACAGTGGCCGGGAGGTTATTCTCATGTCGGGTGATACCACACCGGCGGTCGAGATGCTGGCGGGACGACTTGGAATCACGCGCTGGCTCGCCGAGGCATTGCCGGCGGACAAGGCCGATCGGATCGCCGCCCTGCGTGACCAGGGACGCCGGATCCTCATGGTGGGTGACGGTCTCAACGACACCGCAGCGCTGGCGGCCGCGCATGTCTCGATCTCGCCCGCTTCCGCGCTGGATGCCGCGCGGGTGGCCAGCGATATCGTTCTGTTGGGGGGAGATGTTTCGCCAATCGCCTCGGCGTGCGATACCGCACGAGCGGCCACACGCCGCATCCGCGAGAACTTTCGCATCGCGACAGTCTACAATATAGTTGCGGTTCCATTGGCGGTGGCCGGCCTCGCAAGTCCGCTTATCGCGGCACTGGCAATGTCGGCCAGTTCGATCACGGTTTCGCTCAACGCCCTGAGACTGAGGTAGGCAGAAATGAACGTCCTCGTTTTCCTGATCCCCGTGTCGCTGTTCCTGGGCGGACTTGGCCTGCTGTTTTTCGTCTACACGGTGAGATCCGATCAATACGACGATCCCGAGGGAGATGCGCGACGGATCCTGAGCGACGAATACGACGATCACCCAAAACAGTAGTCCCTGCCAACTCGACAACCTGATCGCGGCACGGCCTGTGTCTCTGAAGGGTGCGCCGGCTTGTTCCGGTCACGGCGCGGGGCCGTGCCTTCGGGCTGCCCAAGGACGGATATTCCTGTCAAACGGAATGGCATGGCGATACCGGGTTCCGATGGTGGCCTGTGCTCAGGCGCCGTCACCGGGATGTATCATGAAACAGGTGATCTTCTTTGCCTGAAGACGTCGACAGGCCAGATCCGCCTTCTCGCGGGTAAGGCCCATGAAATTGGCGTCATATCCGTCCTTGCTCTGGCTGACCTTGCGCAATGCTCCGTCGAGGGTCGTGATCTCGTTCAGGGCGGTGGCTAGCAGCACTTTGCGGGCCTGATAACGGCTGCCATAACGGCCCACGTTGATCCCCCAGTTCCGCCCGCCGGAAGTAGAAAGCCGTGTCACGATCCGAGGGGTATCGTTGCTCTTTGATGCCTCCCGGACAAGGTCGGCGGGTCGTGCGGCGGGTTTCACGGGATCGGCCTTGGCTGTTTCAATCCGTGCGGCGTTCAGCGCCTTCTCGATCCCGGCCTTGTCAGCGATGATCACCGGCGGCTCCGGCAATGGACGGGCGCGCGGACGCAGGCTTTTTCGTACCGCTGCTGCCGCGGTCAACCGCACCTTCCTGCCGAAGGCGCCCGGTGCGTTGCCGCTGCCGATCCGGCCCATGTAGGGGGGGCGGGGTGGGGTGCGCAACGCCACGCGTGACGGTGCGGCGCGAAAGCCAAGATCCAGAAGTTCCTTTACCCGTGCGTTGCGCGTGCGGGTGGACCGGCCTCCGAAAACCGTGGCGATGACCCGTTCTCCCCCACGCTCGGCGCTGGCCACAAGGTTGAAACCGGCGGCACGGGTATAACCGGTCTTGATGCCGTCGGCACCACGATAGGCGCGCAACAGTTTACGATTCGTGTGATAGACCTTGCCCATTCCGGTATTGGCACTGATGCGCGAGAAAAGATTGTAATAATCCGGGTAGTCATAAAAGACGTGACGACCGAGGATTGTCATGTCATGCGCCGTCGAGAGGTGTCCGTTCTCCGTCAGGCCGTGGGCGTTCCGAAACGTCGTGCGGCTCATGCCCATTGCACGGGCAGTGCGATTCATGCGCCGTGCGAAGCGGGCTTCCGATCCCTCGATCGCCTCGGCCAGCGCCGTGGCCGCATCATTGGCCGATTTTACGGCCGCGGCCCGGATGAGATAGCGCAGGCGGATCGTCTGACCGGCGCGCAATCCCAGTTTGCTGGGTGGTTCGCTGGCCGCGTGCCGCGAGATGCGTACCGGATCGTCGAGGCCGATCTCGCCATTCTCGACCGCCTCGAACACGATGTAGAGGGTCATCATCTTGGTCAGCGAAGCTGGATGCAAACGTGTATCCGCATTCTCGCTATGAAGGATCTCGCCGCTGCGCGCATCCATGACCATGGCCGCGTAGGGCGCCGAAGCCGCGCTGAGCGGCACGAGCACCAGAAGCCAAAACGCCGTCACCACAAAAACGCCCAGCCGGGTGTGTCGCCTGCTTGATGTCAGGGAGTGTCCGCTCATGTCCCGCCTCATGCCACCGGTTTGCCCGGTTGACCCGTTTGTTACCGACGAGGCATAGCACATTCAGAGTGACTAATAAACCCTTATGTATAAAGAGTTTTGACAGTATGGGGAAAAAGGTGACCCCATATGTTGGGCCGCTGGCCACGAGCCGCGCAAGACCGTCCATTGTGGCGGGAATGTGGCAGTGAAAAGGGCGCACCCAGTCAGGATGCGCCCGTTCCTTTCGGTCCCTTTCGCGGGGCTCAGTTCAGTGCTTTGTCGGTCACCTCGTGCGTCCACGCGCCGTCACCGGGGTGTTCGGTGATCACCGGATCGGAGCCGCCCGAAAGAAGCGAGTCCACCGTGCGCTCGAAATCGGCGGGATCGAGTTCACCATTCGATCCGGCGGTCAGCTTGGCGATTTCCCGCATCATGCGCTTCTGGTGCTTTTCCGTCTGGGCGCCGGTCGCGTCGTTCTCGAGCACGATCATCGCCGCTTTGTCCGGGTTTTCCTCGGCCCATTTCCAGCCCTTCATCGAAGCCCTCACGAAGCGTGCCAGCTTGTCGACCTCCTCGGGATCGTCGAGCTTCTCCTCAAGAACGTAAAGCCCGTCCTCAAGCGTCGCCACGCCCTGCTCCTCGTACTTGAAAGTGATCAGTTCCTCGGGCTGGATGCCCGCGTCGATCACCTGCCAGTACTCGTTATACGTCATCGTCGAGATGCAGTCTGCCTGCCCCTGAAGCAGCGGATCGACGTTGAAGCCCTGCTTGAGGACTTCAACACCATCCTCGCCGCCATCCGTCGGTATACCCAGCTGGCTCATCCAGCTCAGGAAGGGGAACTCGTTGCCGAAAAACCAGACGCCAAGCGTGCGGCCGCGGAAATCCTCCGGCTCCTCGATACCGGTGCTCTTGAGACAGGTCAGCATCATGCCCGAGGATTTGAACGGCTGGGCGATGTTGACCAGCGGCAAGCCCTTTTCCCGCGCGGCCAGCGCGGCGGGCATCCAGTCCACCATCACGTCGGCGCCACCGCCGGCGATCACCTGGGTGGGCGCGATGTCCGGCCCCCCGGGCTTGATGGTGACATCAAGGTCTTCTTCTTCGTAGAAGCCCTTGTCCTGGGCGACGTAATAGCCGCCGAACTGCGCCTGGGTGACCCATTTGAGTTGCAGGGTCAGGTCGTCAGCGGCATGCGCCATGCCGGCCCAGCTACCCAGGGCCGCAAGCCCGATTGTATTGAAGATCTTGTTCATTTCTTTTCTCCCTTGTTGAACTGGTTGTGTTTTCCTCACGCCCGGCCTCTCTGTGATGGGTGCCAGAATGTCACCGCCTTTTCCAGAAGCGCAACCCCCCCGTAAAAGCCCGACCCGACAATCGCGGCCACCACGATCTCGGCCCAGACCATGTCGATGGCAAGCTGACCGACCGATGTTGAGATCCGGAACCCCATTCCCTTGATGGGTGATCCGAAGAACTCGGCGACGATGGCACCGATCAGCGCCAGGGTCGTCGCGATCTTGAGGCCGTTGAAGATGAACGGCATCGCCGCGGGGAGGCGCAGCTTGAGAAGCGTCTGCCAATAGCTCGCCCCGTAGGTGCGCATCAGGTCGCGCTGCATGCTGTCTGTGTCGCGCAGCCCGGCCACGGTGTTCACCAGCATCGGGAAAAAGACCATCACCACGACGACCGCCGCCTTGGACTGCCAGTCAAAGCCGAACCACATCACCATGATTGGCGCCACGCCGATGATCGGAAGGGCGGCGACGAAATTGCCCACCGGCAGCAGACCGCGCGTGAGAAACGGCGACCGGTCGATGATGATGGCGGCCAGCACCGCGGCGCTGCAGCCCATGGCATAGCCCGTGAAGGCCCCCTTCACGACGGTCTGGACAAAGTCGATCCACAGCGTGCCGAGACTGGCGGCAAAGCGGTCGGCGATGGCTGTCGGGGCAGGCAGGATGACCGGGCTGACCTCCAGTCCGCGCACGATCAGTTCCCACATCACCAGGATGGTGAGGCCGAAGATGACCGGCACGGCATAGCGCGCCGCCCGCGCGCCGGTCTCGGCCAGCCGCACGTTGGCCCACCACGCCACGAGCCAGATCAGCAGTGCCAGTATGACCAGCGTCATCGTGCCACCCCCATGCGACGGTCGGCGGCGCGCTGGATCGCACCGACGACGATGATCAGGATGCCGGCCAGGATCGCCGCGCCGAACAACGCGGCCCACATGATGAGCGGCTGCCCGAACTGGCTTCCGATCAGCATTCGCGCGCCCAGCCCGTTGATCGCGCCCGTGGGCAGCTCGCCAACGATCGCGCCGATCAGGCTGGCGGCGATGGCGACCTTGAGCGAGGCGAAGAAATAGGGCAGCGATGCCGGCAGCCGCAGTTTCCAGAACACTTGTGATCGATTCGCGCCGTAGGTCTTCAGCAGGTCGAGCTGCATCTGGTTGGGCGCGCGCAGCCCGGACACCATGCTGACCAGGACCGGAAAGAACGACAGGTAGGCCGAGATGATCGCCTTTGGCAGAAGCCGGTCCTCGACCCCGACCGCGTTGGCCACCACCACGATCATCGGGGCCAGCGCCACGATGGGCACGGTCTGACTGATGACAGCCCAAGGCATCACCGACATGTCCACCGCGCGGCTGTGAACGATGGCGATTGCCAGCCCCACGCCGATGACGATGCCAAGTGCAAAGCCCCAGAGTGTCGCCTCCAGCGTGACGAAACCGTGATAGACAAAGCTGCGCTTGGATGTCACGGCATGGCCGAAAACACCGTCCCACAGCGCCACGACGACCTGGTGGGGGGCCGCGACCAGGGGGCGGTCCTGCGTCATCGTGGCGACCACCAGATCGGTGAATCCCATTTCGCGGCCCAGCCTCTCGGCCATCTGCAGCGCCCAGGTGGAGTTCATCCAGATGGCCGCGATGTACCAGATGACGATGATGACACCGACGACGGTGAGCACGGGCAGGGCGTTGCGCATCACAAGCCCTCCCTGCCGGGCCGGTGGCACCTTTGCCGGTCAATCCTCATAGCTGTGCCCCGCTCGCAGGCCTTCGCGGACGCGATGCGCGACCTCAAGGAACTCTGGTGTGTCGCGGATGTCGAGGGGGCGATCACGGGGCAGGGGGCTTTCGATGACATCCGTGATCCGGCCGGGCCGCGGGCTCATCACCACGATCCGGGTGCTCAGATACACCGCCTCGGGGATCGAATGGGTAACGAAACAGATTGTCTTGTTGGTTTTTTCCCATAAACTCAGCAACTGCTCATTGAGATGGTCACGGACGATCTCGTCAAGGGCCCCGAAGGGCTCGTCCATCAGCAGGAGATCGGCATCGAAGGCCAGGGCGCGGGCGATGGACGCGCGCTGCTGCATCCCGCCCGAAAGCTGCCACGGAAACTTCTTCTCGAACCCGGCGAGATCCACGAGTTCCAGAACCGAATTCACCCGTCGCGCCTGTTCGGCCCGGTCATACCCCATGATCTCCAGCGGCAGCCGGATATTGCCGCCGATGGTGCGCCATGGATAAAGCCCGGCTGCCTGGAATACATATCCATAAGCTCTTGATTTCCGGGCATCCGCCGGGCTGGTGCCGTTCACCTCGATATCGCCCGCGCTGGGGCTCTCGAGATCCGCCATGACCCGCAGAAAGGTTGTCTTGCCACAGCCCGAGGGGCCGATGAAGCTGACAAAATCACCCCTTTCCACCTCAAGGCTCACATCCTTGAGCGCGTTCACTGGCCCGTCATTGGTCTCGAATGTCAGCGACAGGTCCTGCGCGCTGATGACTGTTTCGGTTGTCACTCCCGGTCCCCCGCTTGCACGGGGGCATTGCCCCCCGCTGGCCTCGATCTGTCAAGATGCCATTCCCGCCGTATCGCGGAAATGGCGCTTTCGTTCAAATCCCTGCCGGAATATTCATCGGATCCCGGTCGATCTGCTTGGGTGCGGTCAGTTCCTTCCATTTGCTCAGCGCGGTATGCGCCGACGGGAAGGCCGGACGCGGCACGAAGCGCCCGCGGCCCGGCTGTGGCTGGGAATTCTGCCCCCAGGCCCAGATGACCTCGCCGCGGGAGATCGTGTAGCGCGCCTGCGCGGATACCTCGAAGCCCTCGAAGACGTTGTAATCGAGTATGGAATGATGGTTGGAAGCGCTGATCGTCTTGGTGATCCTGGGATCCCAGACGGTGATGTCGGCATCCGCGCCTTCCACCAGCGCCCCCTTCCTGGGATAGATGTTGAGGATCTTGGCCACGTTGGTGGAGGTTACGGCGACGAACTCGTTGAGGGTCAGCCGCCCGGTCTCCACCCCGTGGGTCCACAGCACCGCCAGCCGTTCCTCCAGCCCGTTGGACCCGTTGGGGATCTTGGTGAAGTCGCCCACACCCATGCGCTTCTGCTCGGTCGAGAAGGCGGCGTGATCGGTGGCCACCACTTGCAATGAACCGGCCTGCAGCCCGGCCCAGAGCCCGTCCTGGTGGTCCTTGGAGCGGAAGGGCGGCGACATCACCCGCCGTGCGGCATGGTCCCAGTCCTTGTTGAAATACTCGCTTTCGTCGAGCGTCAGGAACTGCGCCAGTGGCTCGCCGTAGACCCGCATGCCCTTCTGTCGTGCCCGCCGGATCGCCTCGTGCGCCTGTTCGCAACTCACATGCACGATATAAAGGGGCACACCCGCGGCATCGGCGATCATGATGGCGCGGTTGGCAGCCTCGCCCTCTACTTCCGGCGGCCGGGAATATGCGTGCCCCTCGGGCCCCGTGATCCCCTTTTCCAGCATCTGCTGCTGAAGGTCGGCCACGACATCACCGTTCTCGGCATGGACCATCGGCAGCGCGCCGAGTTCCTTGCAACGCTTGAACGAGGCCAGCATCTCGTCATCCTCGATCATCAGCGCGCCCTTGTAGGCCATGAAGTGCTTGAACGAGTTGACGCCCATCTCCACGGCGTCCTTCATCTCGTTGAAGATGGTCTCGTTCCAGCCGGTGACCGCCATGTGATAGCCGATGTCGGAACAGATTTGCGGCGCCGATTTCTCGTGCCAGTTGTTGATCGCGTTCTTCAGGCTGCCATCGGCGCCCGGCAGGCAGAAATCCACCAGCATCGTGGTGCCCCCGCAGGCCGCGGCCCATGTGCCGGTCTCGAAGGTCTCGGCGGCGGTGGTGCCCATGAAGGGCATCTCCATGTGGGTGTGCGGGTCGATGCCGCCGGGGATGACATAGGCGCCCTCGGCGTCGATATATTCGTCGCCTTTCAGATCCGCGCCGATCTGCTTGATCTTCTCGTCCTCGATCAGGATGTCCGCCTTCCATGTCCGGTCGGCGGTCACCACGGTGCCGTTCTTGATGACTTTGGTGGTCATGCGTCTAACTCCCTGATTTCAATGCCCGGATTCCCGGCTTCTTCTGGCCGGAAATATCCCGGGGGTTTGGGGGCTGGCCCCCAATTCACTCCACTATCTCCGCCGTTTCCACAACCGCGTGCATAAGTACATCCGCGCCCGCCGTGGCCCAGTCCTTGGAAATCTCCTCGGCCTCGTTGTGGCTCAGGCCGTCCACGCAGGGGCACATCACCATCGCCGTGGGGGCCACGCGGTTGATCCAGCAGGCGTCATGCCCGGCGCCGGAGATGAGGTTGCGATGCGAGTAGCCAAGCCGCTCGGCGGCATTGCGCACGGCGGTCACGCAGCCTTCGTCGAATTCCACCGGGTCGAAGCCGCCGACTTTCTCGAATTCGACATCCAGTCCCATCTCGTCGCAGATTGCCTGCGCCTCCTTGCGCAGGCGGGTCTCCATGTCCTCGATCACCTCCAGCTCCGGTGAGCGGAAATCGACAGTGAAGACGGCCTTGCCCGGGATCACGTTGCGGGAATTGGGATGGATGTCGATATGGCCGGCTGCACCCACGGCATGGGGTTTATGGCTCCAGGCGATCTCGTCGACCTTTTCCAGCACCCGGGCCATGCCGAGCCCGGCATTCCTGCGCATCGGCATGGGGGTCGATCCGGTGTGGCTTTCCTTGCCGGTGATCGTCACCTGCGTCCAGCTCAGCCCCTGCCCGTGGGTTACCACGCCCACGTCCTTGCCCTCGGCCTCCAGGATCGGGCCCTGTTCGATATGCAGTTCGAAGAAGGCGTGCATCTTGCGCGCACCCACCTCCTCTTCACCACGCCAGCCGATGCGTTGCAGCTCATCCCCGAATGTCTTGCCCTCGGCATCCTCGCGCCCATAGGCCCAGTCCTGCGTGTGCATGCCCGCGAAGACCCCCGAGGACAACATCGGCGGGGCAAATCGGGTGCCCTCCTCGTTGGTCCAGTTGGTGACCACGATCGGATGTTTCGTCTGAATGCCCAGATCGTTGAGGGTGCGTATGATCTCGAGCCCGCCGAGCACGCCGAGCACGCCGTCGTACTTGCCGCCCGTGGGCTGGGTATCGAGGTGGGAGCCGACATAGACGGGCAGGGCGTCCGGATCGGTGCCTTCGCGCCGTGCGAACATGTTGCCCATCTGGTCGAGCCCCATCGAAAGGCCCGCCGCCTCGCACCAGCTCTGGAACAGCGCACGCCCCTCGGCATCCTCGTCCGTGACGGTCTGGCGGTTGTTTCCACCGGCAATGCCGGGGCCGATCTTCGCCATTTCCATGATGCTGTCCCAGAGGCGGTCGCTATTGATCTTCAGATTTTCGCCTGGTGCGGCCATGTTAGAATTCTCCCCGTCGCATCGCGTTGCCGGGTCAGTTCCCGGCTATTGCATTCGGTCTTTTTCTGACCGTATGGTCAAAAAGTAGAGCACCACAGCCTGACCAAGCGGTCAAGAAATTTCTGAAGGCGATTTTCGATGGTCCAGCCTCAACGCCCGCTCTCCCGCAAGGAGATACGTCAGGAAAACGAGCGCCTGATCCTCGATGCCGCCGAGAAAGTTTTCGCCGAGGCCGGATTCGGCGGCGCGACAATGCAGCTTATCGCGGATCTCGCCGGTCTGCCCAAAGCGAACCTGCACTATTATTTCCCGACCAAGGAGGCGCTTTATCGCCGGGTGGTTCAGGATATCTTTCATGTATGGCTGCAGGCGGCGGACATCTTTGACGATGCATCGGACCCTGTCGAGGGGATCGGGGCGTACATTGACGCCAAGATGGAGATCAGCCGCCGCCACCCGGCTGGATCCAAGGTCTGGGCCTCGGAAGTCATGCATCGTGCCCCGGTCATTCAGGATTACCTCGAAACGACCCTCGTCGAGTGGACCGAGGACCGGATGGCGGTGATCCACCGCTGGATACGCGAAGGGCTGATGGATCCCGTCGATCCGCGCCACCTTCTCTACATGCTCTGGGCGACAACCCAGCATTACGCCGATTTCGGGCACCAGATCGAAACCCTGAATGGCGGTCGGCCGCTCTCGGATGAGGAATGGGCCGCCGCCAAGGCTTCGGTCAAGACGATCATCCTGAACGGGATCGGGGCGCGCACGGCGCAGTGATTCCGACATGATCTTCCACGCGGCCCGGATTTGTCGCATGATGGAAGATGCCCGTATGGCCGGAGTCCCGAATGAACGATCCGCAACCTGTCAAGAAACGCAGCCGCATACAGATGCGGAATCGCAAACGTATCCTCGACGCGGCCCTCGAGGTTTTTTCGCAGCACGGTTATCGTGGTGCGACGCTGGATCAGATCGCTGCGGCCTCGGGGTTGAGCAAGCCCAATCTTCTCTATTATTTCGATGGCAAGGCCGACATCCATGTCACGCTTCTCAACCAGCTCATGGATATCTGGCTTGCGCCCCTGCATGAAATCGACCCGGACGGCGATCCGCTGGACGAGCTTCTGCACTACGTCCATCGCAAGCTCGAGATGTCGCGCGAACTGCCGCGCGAGAGCCGCCTTTTCGCCAACGAGATCCTGCAGGGCGCGCCACGAATGACCCCGCATCTGGATACCGTGCTGCGCCCGCTCGTGTCGCGGACGGTGGCGGTGATCGAAGGATGGGTCTCAACCGGTCGCCTTGCCCCGGTCGACCCTCATCACCTCCTGTTCTCGATCTGGGCCACGACGCAGCATTACGCGGATTTCGAGGCGCAGGTCAGGGTACTGATGGGCGATACACCGGTTTATCCCGGTGCGGCGGAGTTTCTGGACAACCTCTACCGGCGGCTGCTGCAGCCCCGGGATTGATGTGCGGCCGACACAGGCGTGGCAGCTTCAGTACTCCACCCCGATCTGCGCCTTGATCCCGGAGCGGAAGGGATGCTTCACCAGTTCCATCTCTGTCACCAGATCGGCAATCTCGATCAGATCGTCCTTGGCGTTCCGCCCGGTCAGCACGACATGGGTCATGTGGGGTTTTTCCTCGGCAAGGAACTGCACCACCTCGTCGATATCCAGGTAATCATAGCGCAGCGCGATGTTGATCTCGTCGAGAAGCACCATCTTGTTGGTTTCATCGCGGATCAGCTCCCTGGCCTTTTCCCAGGCCGCCTGCGCCATCTCGGTGTCGCGGTCACGGTCCTGGGTTTCCCATGTGAATCCTTCACCCATCGTATGGAAGGCGCAGATATCGGGGAATTTCGCCAGGATCATGTCCCGTTCGCCGGTGGACATTCCGCCCTTGATGAACTGCACCACCGCGCATTTCATGTCATGCGCGATGCAGCGGAAGATCATCCCGAAAGCAGCCGAGGATTTTCCCTTGCCCTTGCCCGTATGGACGATGATCAGGCCCTTCCGGTCCGTCTTGGTGGCCATGATCTTGTCACGAGCGGCCTTCTTCTTGGCCATTTTCATCGCATGGCGGTCAGCATCTTCGGTCATCGCGGCCTCTTCCCGATCAGTTGTTCAAGGCCAAGACATAAGCCGCCACGATAATTGTCCGCAAGGTATTCGATCTTGCGCGACGAATTGTTGAAGAAGCGTCGGCCCGGCCGGAATGCCGGCCTGCGGCATCCGGCACACGCATGTCGAAACAGCCTGTTAATCATTCATGGGCAAATCTGGGCCACATGCGCAGTGTTTCGCCTTTGTGCCTGGCACTGGTCCTTGCGGCCTGTGATATGCCCCCGCCGGAATTCGGCGGGCTGGAGGCGGTGCGCGTCGCCGTGAACCAAAGCGTCTTCGATGTGCGGCTCAAGGGAAAGCGCGCGCATGCGATCCGGTTGACACCGGAATGGGCCCCGAGGCCGGAAGCCGTGACGCCGCGTGCGGTGGCGGCGATGCAGGCTGTCAGCGGTTGCAAGGTGGCGCGCGTTCGTGGCGATGCGGCGGTGATGATCGGTGCTCTCGACTGCGGGGAAGGCCCGCCGCCTGTGCCGACACGTCCGCTATATCTGGATTGCGATCTTTATCTGCCCGATGATGAGTACGGCACACTCGACTGTCATGTCTCTCCCCGAGGCCCGGCAGAGTGATTCTGCGGGCCTGTCGTACTGTATGGCGCCGGTCAGGGCGTCGAAGCTCCCTGTCGAGCAGCCTCGATCCGGGAGCGTGCCGAGTTCGAGCGCGGCAGCCAGAATCCGCGCTCGATCGCTTCGGCAAGGCGTTCGGCGATCTCGCGCAGCGCCGGCGCGTTGTGATCCGCGATGAACTCGCGGGTCTCGTCATCCTCCAGAAATGCCGCCTCGACGAGGTCGAAATGGTGCCCGGGTACCACGCCGGTGGTGGCGGCGAAGGCAAAAAGGTAGTCCACCGTCGCGGCAATCTCGAAGGCGCCCTTGTAGCCGTGGCGCTTGACGCCCTCTATCCATTTTGGATTGACCACCCGCGACCGAACAACGCGCCCGATCTCGTCTTCCAGGGTTCGGATCACTGGCCGTTCCGGGCGGGAATGATCATTGTGATATATCGGCCGGTCGCGGCCCTGAAGGGTGCTCACGGCGGCCGCGGCGCCGCCTTCGAACTGGTAATAATCATCGCTGTCGAGGATGTCGTGCTCGCGGTTGTCCTGGTTCTGCACGATCGCTTCTGTCTCGCCAAGGCGTGCCTCAAGACCTGCGCGATCCGGGGTGCCCTCATCTTTCGCGCCATAGGCATAGCTGCCCCATGTCAGGTACGCCTCGGCCAGATCGGTGCGGTCGGCCCAGAGCCGCTCGTCAATCATTGCTTGCAGCCCGGCACCATAGGCCCCAGGCTTGGCGCCATAGATCCGCGCCTTGGCGCCTTCGGTCCTGGCACGGGCGGCTGCCGGATTCAGGTCTTCTGGTTCGTCCATGTCCATGACTGCCCGTGCTGCCGAATCGAACAGCGCTATGAGCTGCGGAAACGCATCGCGGAAGAACCCCGATATCCTGAGCGTCACGTCGACGCGCGGCCTGCCCAGTACGCCTTGCGGGAGGATTTCGATACCGGTCACGCGGCGGTTTGCGGTATCCCATTGCGGTTTCACGCCCATGAGCGCCATCGCCTGCGCGATGTCGTCGCCGCCGGTGCGCATGTTGGCCGTACCCCACGCCGTCAGCAGCATGGAGCGGGGCCAGTCACCATGGGTCTGCAGGTGCTTTTCGATCAGCAGGTTGGCCGATTTCCACCCCAGGGCCCATGCCGTGGGCGTTGGAACGGCGCGGCTGTCGACGGAGTAGAAGTTGCGCCCTGTCGGCAGGACATCCAGCCGCCCGCGCGTTGGTGCCCCCGATGGTCCGGGGGTCACGAAATGTCCTGAAAGCGCGGTAAGCAGACCATCGGTTTCGCGCGGTCCGCAGGCACGGATTGCAGGGAAAATTCCTGTTTGTAGTTCTTCAAGAACTGCAGCCGTCCGCGGGCCGGGAACCTGAAGGCCGGAGGGTTCATTCCCCAGGTGGCGCTGTGCCAGAAGCTCCAGCCGCTCGACGGTGTCGCCCGTGCTGCGCCAGGCATCGGCTGTAAGCCCGGTCAATTCGACGGGTCTGGGCCCGGTCCACGGTCGGGCCATGTCGCAATCCAGAGGGTCGAACCCGAGGTTCAGGTCGTCGGCCATCGCGCGGATGAGTGACGCGTCCCCGTCCTTGCCGTCGCTACGGGGAATGCGCGCCAGCGCGATGGCGAGATCGGTGAATTGCCGCCCCTCGGGCGATTGCCCGAAGATGTGAAGCCCGTCACGGATCTGTGCTTCCTTGAGTTCGCAGAGATAGGCATCGAGCCGTGCAAGATCGGTATCCTCGTCCTGTCCCGACATGCCGATATCCTTGTCGAGCCCGGTTGCTGCGCTGAGAGACAGGATTTCCCGGCGCAGGTGGTCGATCCGCCGCGGGTCGACGCCCGCTGCCTCGTAATATTCGTCCACGAGCGCCTCGAGGTCGCGCAGCGGACCGTAGGTTTCCGCGCGGGTCAGCGGGGGCGTGAGATGATCCACAATCACCGCCTGCGTGCGCCGCTTGGCCTGCGTGCCCTCTCCGGGGTCGTTGACGATGAAGGGATAGACATGCGGCATCGGCCCCAAAATGGCCTCTGGCCAGCAGGTCCCGGACAGCGCCAGGGCCTTGCCCGGCAGCCATTCGAGATTGCCGTGCTTGCCCATATGCACGACCGCGTTGGCGCCGAACCGATGCCGGAGCCAGAAGTAGAACGCCAGATAATTATGCGGTGGAACGAGGTCGGGCGAATGGTAGGTGTCGGTCGGATCAATATTATAGCCGCGCGCCGGCTGCAGCCCCACCACGACGTTTCCGTACTCCAGTACGGAAAGGCTGAAATGCCCGCAGTCGACGTCGCCGGGGGTATAAAAGGGATCCGCCTCGGGCCGGCCCCAGCGGGCTTCGACAGCATCGCGGAGTTCCCAGGGCAGACGGCCGTACTCGATCTGATAATCGGCCATGCCAAGCCGCACACCGCCACGCCGCTCCGACCTGTCAGCAAGCCAGTTCGTCGGGCCGGCCATGACCGACCGCATCAAATCCTCCGGTGTCTCGGGGGCGCCCTTCACCCGGTAGCCCGCGGTCTCCAGGTCTTTCAGGGCGCGAACCGTGGCCGCAGGCGTGTCGAGCCCCACGCCATTGGCCAGCCGACCGTCCTTGTTGGGATAATTGGCCAGAATCAACGCAACCTTGCGGTCCCGGGCGGGCAGGGTGCGCAGACGTGCCCAGTTCGCCACAAGCGTTGCGACGAAGGCCACCCTGTCCCCCTGTGCGCTGTACGTGGCGATCGGGCATTGCGTGGCCTCGTCATGGAACGCTTCGCCCTTGAAACTGACCGCACGCGACAGCACCCGGCCGTCAACCTCGGGAAGCGCCACGTTCATCGCGATGTCGCGGGCCGAGAGGCCGGTCAGGCCCTCTTCCCACGCCGCTTCGGATGAACCGGCAAGCACCACCTGAAAGACGGGCGCGCCCTGCGCCGCCGCGATCGTCAATGGATTTTCGGCGCTGTCCTGCCCCTCATGCGGGGAGCCGACCGCGAAGGCGGTGGCGTTGAGGATCACCGATGGCGGCTCGGCCTCGAAAAGGCTTGTAAGCGTGGCCACGGAAACGGAATCCTTGAGTGACGCCACGAAGACAGGCAGCGGATTGAGCCCTTCGCGAAGAAGTGACTTCACCAGCCTGTTGATCGGATTGAGCCCTGCCCCCTGCACCAGTGCCCGGTAGAATATCAACGGCACCACCGGCCGGCCTTCCTGCCAGGCCTGTCGCGTGGTTGAAAGATCAGCCATACCCGCCCCGGGCCAGTAAACCCCGGCACGCAGCAGGGGACGCGCTACGGCCGGCTTGTCGCCGCCATCCAGCATCGCCCGGGCATAGGCCAGCATGTTGATCGAATTCTCGGGGCCGCCCTCCACCAGGTAGGACCAAAGCGCATCATAATCCTCGTCTGTCACGGTGGACAGATCGCGCAGTTCGGCATCCGGATTGTCATCGCCGGGCAGCAGCGCCAGCGGCACGCCGCTCTCGCGCAAACGTGCGGCATACTGCTCGGTTCCATAGCGCCAGTAGCCGGTGCCGCCCAGCACCCGCGCGACCACGAGGCGCGACCGGCTGGCGCAGGCCTCCAGATGCAGATCAACCGACATCGGGTGCTGCAGGTGGGTCAGGTTGGCCAGTCTCAGCGTCGGTGGCAGGGTCATTTCCGACCGTGCCGCGCTCAGGGCAGCGAGCTCGGTGTCGGCGGCGGAAATCACCACCAGGTCGGCGGGTGTCTGTCCCGGGTCGACTGGTTCCTGCCCGTCGTCGATGGCCCCGGGAGTCGCGGCTAGCAAGTGCATGGGTGACGGGCCTTTCGGTCATGTCCGCGTTTGTGCCGGCGCAATGGAACGATCAGGCACCGCGCATGTACTGATCCGAGGCCCTGACGCCGGGCGCACTGCCCGTGTGGCATGGTGTCCGGTATCGTTTCAGGCATCGGGCGCGGGCACGAGAAGAGGTTTTTCCATGTAAACGCTGCTGTCGTTCGGCCTGTAATCTCCGAAAATGTCACGCGCAACGAAACCGTGCTTTTCATAAAGTCGCAGCGCGGAGGTCAGAACGGTGCCCGTTTCGAGGCGCAGGCACGGCAGGTCAAGGCTGCGGGCCTGGTCCTCGATCCGGCGCAGCAATGCCCCCGCCACGCCCCGCCCGCGGGCCTGCGGATCGGTGAACATCGATTTCACCTCTCCGTAACCCGGTCTTTCCACGAGCGCCGCCGTACCCAGAACCCTGCTGTCTTCCGCGGCACTGAAAAAATGAATGCCGGGCGCGCAGAGGGCCTCGAGGTCGAGAAAGTAATTCTGATCCGGCGGAAAAAGCGCACGCATCATGGCGTGGCTGTCCTCCAGGAGGCGCCGCGCTCCGTCGCTGCGCGGATCGGTGCGGGCAATGGTCAGCATCAGGCCGAAAGGGCGGTCTCGATCGCCCCACGGTCAAGGCCAGCCTGTCCGATGACCACAAGCCTTGTCTCGCGCGGTTCGTTCGCCGCCAGCGGCTGGTCGAAATAGCTGTCGATGCGCGGCCCGACCGCTTGCAACGTCAGGCGCATCGGCTTGCCCCGTACCGCTGCAAACCCCTTGAGGCGCAGGATGTCATGGGTGCGAATCACCCTGGCGACCTGCGCCGCGAAGTCGTCCGGATCCGTGATTTCGCCGCGGGTGACGACGAAACTCTCGAAAGCATCGTGATCATGATCATGATCATGGTCATGGTCACCGGGATCATCGTCGTCGTGATCATGGTGGTGGTGATGGAGTTCATGACGTTTCTCCATGTCGGTTTCCGCGCCGCTGCCCTGCCCCAGAAGAACGTTCGCCGGAAGGGCGCCCATGCTTGTGCGGACAACTTGCACCCCATCACGCGCTTGTCCGCGCAGGTGCCCCGTCAGGAGTTCGGCCTCGGCCTCCGTCAGCAGATCGGACTTGTTGACAACGATCATGTCGGCACAGGCAACCTGGTCCGCGAACAGCTCGGACAGCGGAGTTTCATGATCGAGGTTGTCGTCCATCCTGCGTTGTGCATCGACAGCGTCCACATCATGGGCGAATTGACCATCCGAAACGGCCTTGCCATCCACCATCGCCACAACCCCGTCCACTGTCACACGGGTGGAGATCTCCGGCCAGTTGAAGGCGCGGACCAGCGGTTGCGGCAGTGCCAGACCGGATGTTTCGATCACGATATGATCGGGCGGCTCCGCCCGATCGAGGAGCTTCTGAATCGTAGGCACGAAATCCTCGGCAACGGTGCAGCAGATGCAGCCGTTGGAAAGTTCCATCACGTCATCCTCGGCGCATCCCTCGATGCCACAGCCCTTGAGGATGCCGCCATCAACGCCAAGATCGCCGAATTCGTTGATTATCAGCGCGATCCGCTTGCCGCCGGCATTTTCCAGCAGGTGGCGGATCAGGGTCGTCTTGCCGGCGCCAAGAAAGCCTGTGACGACGGTTGCGGGTATTTTTGCGGGCATGGTCTCGGGATCCTTGTCCTTTATGCGCGTGCCGGTTTCGGTCAGTCGATGACCACGGTCGTCGTGGCTTCAATCGGTTGGCCGGAGGTGGCCAGCTGGCTGTGGTCATTCGCGTTGAGCGTGACGCGGATGTCGTGCCTGCCCTGCGGCAGGGCGTGCAGATGCACCCATGGTCCGTAGGCGCGGGCCTGCTTGACGCCGTTTATATAAACATGTGCGTGACCCTGACCGGGCACGTGTACACCGTTCACGCCTTGGGGATCGAAAGCGAAATTGGTCACGTCGATATGCAGGTTGCGGCTCTGTTCGCCATCCGGGTGAACAGCAAGCGTCAGGTCGGGCGGCGGTCCCTCCACCTCGGTAATCGCCGAATGATCATGCTCGCCCTCGCCGTGGTCATGGGCGCTGTGATCATGGGAGGGGCCCGGTGGCGTTTCCGGCGACAAGGACGGTCGCCCTGCCGTTGTCCCGATCAAGAAGCCGAAACCGGCCCCGAAGAGCAGCCCCATGATCATGAACCTGACGGATTTAGTCATGACATCTGGCACCAAATGAAGCGGACGGCCCCCAACAAGCCGCCCGGCACAATTTCAAGGGCTCAGCCAGTGATCGCCGCGACGATCGGACCCTCGACGATTTCGAGGCAGAGGAAAACCCCGACCCCGGCCACCATGGCCCCGACAATACGCGCGTTGGTCGAACTGGCTTCGGCGGTCCCCAGACCTTTCTCGGCGATCCATCCCGCCGCCACCGCGATGGCATACTGAATGATGCCGAGGCCCAGCAGGTACCCGACCAGGACAGCCGTGTTGACCCCGCCCTCCTGTGCCGCGATGCTGCCGCCGAAGGCCGACCCGTGAAACAGGCCGAAGGCGGCGAAAAGCACCACTGCGATCCCGGACCCGAGCGCCCGACCGGACAGAACAACACCGCCGATCGCCAGCAACGAAATGGCAATGAAGGTTTCCTTGAGCGGCATGCCGATCCCTGCATACATCAGGCCGCAACCCACCAGCATTGTGGCAACATAGACCGCGGGAGTCAGGTAACGGTGCGCGGTAAACAGCGCCGCCACACCCATCGCGATAACGAAGAACAGGTGATCGAAGCCGAGCACAGGGTGCCCGATACCGGACAAGACGCCATGCGCGAGGGTTTCCATTGGCATCCCGCCGAGCGGGTGATGCGAGAGAGCAGGTGTCGCCGCGACGGTTGCGGCAGTGATGGCCATAATTTTCTTCATTTGTGTCCCCTTCGGTTCCTTGGCTGTGAAGGGGGGATCCTCAGAGGTTGCTCGGGCCTGCGGTCAGGCCCGGTTTCCCCCAACGGAACACCCCGTCCGTTGTTCTCCTGTCGGGCGCGGACGCCCGGTGCATGGCTGGTCTCCTGGCTTGCGGGTCATGGCGGGCACCGGCCTTCCCGGGACCGAAGTCCCAGTGGCAATTTGGTGCACGCTCTCCGCTTACAGTCGCGGGGGCGGCTGACGATTGGACGCCCTGGTTGGGTCCGCCGTCACGTCATTCCCAATTCATCCCAGGGTGCTTTGCACCCTAAAGGGGAACCTTGCAGGAGCCGGTATGGCCGCGTGCCCCGCAGCCGTCAAGGCCGATTGCGACGTGCCGGGAACGCTTTGCGCCATTTGCTGGGTGCGAATTCGCGCAAGACTTCGCAATATGTTGTGGATAAATTCGGATGGGCGGGCACATTCTGTGGATTGCCGTTGACAGGCAGTTTGCAGAACCGTCACATTCAGGGCCACCACGGAATCAAGCCGATGACAGGATCAAATTGCAATTCACCAAACTCAGATTGACCGGATTCAAGAGTTTTGTCGACCCGACCGACCTGATCGTCGCGGACGGCCTGACCGGTGTGGTGGGCCCCAACGGTTGCGGAAAGTCGAATCTGCTCGAGGCGCTCCGCTGGGTGATGGGTGAAAACCGGCCAAAGGCGATGCGCGGCAGCGGCATGGAGGATGTGATCTTCGCCGGGGCCGCTTCGCGCCCGGCCCGAAACTTTGCCGAGGTGTCGATCCACATCGACAATTCCGACCGCCTTGCGCCGGCGGGATTCAACGAGTCCGATCACCTTGAGGTGGTCAGGCGCATCACGCGGGATGTGGGCAGCGCGTATCAGGCCAACGGAAAGGATGTGCGCGCCCGGGATGTTCAGATGCTGTTTGCCGATGCCTCGACCGGCGCGCATTCGCCGGCATTGGTCCGTCAGGGTCAGATCGCCGAATTGATAAGCTCCAAGCCGCGCGCGCGCCGCCGCGTGCTTGAAGAAGCCGCGGGTATCAGTGGTCTGTATCAGCGTCGGCACGAGGCGGAACTGAAGCTGAACGCGACTGAAACAAATCTGACCCGGGTCGATGATGTGATCGAACAGCTCGCCGGTCAGCTGGCGCAGCTTGAACGTCAGGCGAAACAGGCGGCGCGCTACCGCGCCATCGGGGCCGAGTTGCGTCAAGCCGAAGGATTGCTGCTTTACCGCCGCTGGAAAGAGGCTGATACCGCCCGTGCCGAGGCCGAGGATTCGTTGCGGGAACGCACCACCGCGGCGGCGCGTGCCGAAGCTGCGGCACGTGACGCGGCAAGTGAAAGCGAGGCGGCCGATGCTGCGCTGCCGGCGTTGCGCGAGGAAGAGGCGGTTGCCGCCGCCATCCTTCAGCGTCTTTCGACAAGCCGCGACACGCTTGCCGACCAGGAGGCCCGCGCGCGCGAGCGAATCACGACATTGCGCGCCAGGATCGAACAGCTGGGCAGGGATATCGCGCGCGAGTCCGGCCTGAACAGCGATGCCGTCGAAACAATTGCCCAACTCGAGGCTGAGGCGGCGAACCTGTGCAAGGAGGGCGAAGGGCATGAAGCCCGGTTTGAAGCGGCCGCCGAACAGGCCCGCGCGGCCGCCGGGGACCTTGAAGAACGCGAGGCGGACCTGGCCGGACAGACCGAGGACGTGGCGCGGCTCTCGGCCCGTCACCAATCGGCACAGCGACTCGTTTCAGACAGTCGCCAGACGCTGGAGAAGAGCGAAGCCGCCGCTGAAAACGCCCGAAGAGCCGCCGAGGAAGCAACTGCGGCCCTGAAGCGCGCGGAGGCCGATCACGAGGCCGCGGGAATTGCCGAGGCCAGAGCCGTGGCTGCCGCAAGAGAGGCCGAGACGGCCCTTGTCGCAGCCGACGAGGCACGTGCCGAAACCCAGTCGCGCGAGGCCGAGGCGCGGGCGATCCGGTCCGAGGCCGAGGGCGAGGTCAATGCGCTTTCCGCCGAGGTCACGGCGCTGGCGCGGCTTGTGGACCGCGATACCGCCGAGGATGGACAGATCCTCGATCTGGTCCGGGTCGCGCCGGGATACGAAAAGGCGCTTGGCGCCGCTCTGTCCGATGACCTTCGCGCGCCCGAGGTGGTTGCGGACGGACCGTCCGGCTGGACATTGCTGCCGGGATACGACGACCCGCAGAAACTTCCCGCAGGTGTGACCCCGCTGTCGGCGCATGTCACTGTTCCCGATGTCCTTGTCCGGCGCATGGCTCAGATCGGGCTGATCGAGTCCGATGACGGCCCACGCCTTCAGCGGTTGCTGCGACCGGGGCAACGTCTCGTCAGTCGTGAGGGGGACCTGTGGCGTTGGGACGGCTACCGGGCATGGGCGGAAGATGCGCCGACGGCGGCCGCCCTGCGGCTTGAACAGCTCAATCGTCTGGAGGACCTGAAGCAGGAGCTTGCCCATGCCACCGCGCGTGCCGACGGCGCGCGTGACGCGCATGAGGCCTTGCGTCGTAAGCTTGCCGAACAAACCGAGGCCGATGCGCGTGCCAGAGAGGCCCGGCGCAAAGCCGACAACGCTGTCAACGAAGCCAACCGCGCCCTGAGCCGCGCGGAGGCGGACCGCAACCTCGCGGCGTCACGTCTTGAAAGCCTTGGCCTTGCCGTCACCCGGCACGAAGAAGAGGCTGAGGCCGCCCGTGCGCAACTTCGGGAGGCCGAGGCCGCGCTTGCGGCGCTCGATGACCTTGAAGATGCGCGTGCGCGGATGGAGCAGATCAAGTCGGATGTCGAGACGGCCCGCGCCGTCATGCTGGCCCGGCGCGCGGCGCAGGACGAGTTGAAACGCGAAGGGCAGGCCCGCGAACGGCGTCTGCGCGATGTCGGGCAGGAAATCCGGAACTGGCAGGATCGTTTGCGCACCGCCGAGACCCGCACGTCCGAACTGGCCGAACGCAAGCAGGCCGCCGAAGCCGAGCTTTCCGAAGCGGAGGAGGCGCCGGACAGCATCTCGGCGGAACGGGAGGCGCTGGACAAGAGAATGGCCGAGGCCGAGGCGCGCCGTGCCGCAGCGGCCGATGCGCTTTCCGCTGGCGAAGGGGCCGCGCGCGCGGCGACGGTCACGGCCCGCGATGCCGAACGCACGGCAGGCGAGGCGAGAGAGGCTCGCGCCGCCGCAGCCGCGCGTGCGGAGGCAGCCGGGAACATGGCCGAAGAAGCGGCCGCGCGCATTCATGAAGAAAGTGGTGAAACGCCGCAGGCCCTGCTGGACAGGCTTGAGGTCGATCCGGTGGACATGCCCGCAGCGGACAGGATCGAGGCCGATGTCCTGCGCCTGCGTCGGCAGCGCGACGCGCTGGGCGCCGTGAACCTCCGTGCCGAGGAGGATGCCCGCGAGGTCCAGCAAGAACATGATGCCCTGCAGTCCGAGAAGGCTGATCTTGAGGAGGCGGTCACGACTTTGCGCAGCGGCATCGCCAGCCTGAACCGTGAAGGGCGCGAGCGTCTGCTGACAGCGTTCGAACAGGTCAACAGCAATTTCGCGATGCTTTTCCGGCATCTCTTCGGGGGCGGCGAGGCCAAGCTTGTGCTGGTCGAAAGCGACGATCCGCTTGAGGCCGGCCTTGAAATAATGTGCCAGCCGCCGGGCAAGAAGCTGTCAACGCTCAGCCTTCTGTCGGGTGGGGAACAGACCCTTACGGCACTGGCGCTTATCTTTGCCGTGTTCCTGGCCAATCCGGCGCCGATTTGCGTGCTTGACGAGGTCGATGCGCCCCTCGACGATGCCAATGTGACAAGGTTCTGCGATTTGCTGGACGAGATGTGCCGTCGTACCGAAACGCGTTTTCTGATCATAACCCACAATGCCGTGACAATGAGCCGGATGGACCGCCTTTTCGGGGTCACCATGGCCGAACAGGGTGTGAGCCAACTGGTCAGTGTCGATCTTCGCAAGGCCGAGGCGATGGTGGCCTGAAACGGCGCCGCGGCCGGGATGCCGTTTCCCGTCTTCAACCGATGATGCCTGGCAAGACCGTGCGGGCAGTAAGGGGCGACCTTTCGCCGTTCACCCGACCGGTTCATGGATTCCCCCGCCGGCGCAAATTACGCTTTTGTCCTTTTCAGGACCGCGAACCGGCATGGTTTGTCGCGTTGGTCACATGGCCGCGGGTCGGGGGATGTGATGTCATTCAATTCAATTGTCTGACATTTTATTCTGTGTCACCCTGTTACCAAGACGCTTCAGGATGATGTCAGCCGGATGCGTCAAGAAAAGGGAGGAAAAAAGACAATGAATTTGAGACCTGACCCAACTTTTCACGCCACGCCGAAACTGGCCATGGAGGCCCCGGTCGAAAAGCTGGCCTTCACGCTGATGCTGAGCCCCGATGGCAGCCAACCCGACGGTCTTGCGGTTGTCGATGTCGATCCCGGTTCGGATACGTTCGGGCAGATCGTCCATAGTCTTTTCATGCCCAACAAGGGCGACGAGTTTCATCATTTCGGCTGGAATGCCTGTTCGTCGGCCCTTTCACCCCTGACCGGCCACGCGTTCCTGGAACGGCGTTACCTGATCATCCCCGGCATTCGGTCTTCGCGTATTTACATCATCGACGTGAAAGATCCCCTGAAGGCCAGCATCCACAAGATCATCGAGCCCGAGGAAGTCTTTGCCAAGACGGGCTATTCGCGGCCCCATACGATTCATTGCGGACCCGAGGGCATTTACGTCTCCACCCTCGGGGGTGGCGGGGAGGATGGCACCGACGGCCCGCCGGGAATGTTCATCATGGATTGCGAGACCTTCGATATCCTCGGCCGTTATGAGATGGATCGCGGCGTACAGGACAAGCAGTACGATTTCTGGTGGAACCTGCCGCGCAATTACATGGTCAGCTCGGAATGGGGGCTGCCGCCGCAATTCGAGAACGGGATCGTGCCCGAGGATCTGCTGTCGAACAAGTACGGGCATTCGATCCACTTCTGGGATCTCGCGGCGAGGAAGAACGTGCAGACCATTGATTTCGGAGAAAACCATCAGATGGCGCTGGAAATCCGGCCTGCTCATGATCCGGCCAAGCAGTACGGATTCTGCGGGGTCGTGGTGGACACCACCAATCTGGAGGGCTCGATCTGGACCTGGTGGCGCAATGACGACGGGACGTTCGATGCGAAGAAAACCGTGACCATACCGCCGCAGCCCGCCGCCGCCAACGATCTGCCCGAACTTCTCAAGGGGTTCGAGGCCGTGCCGCCCCTGGTCACCGATATCGACCTCAGCCTGGATGACAAATACCTTTATGTGGCCTGCTGGGGCACTGGTGAGATGCATCAATACGATGTCTCCGACCCGATGAACCCGACATTGGCCGGCAAGGTCGAGCTGGGGGGCATCGTGGCCGACCACAAGCACCCCAACGGGAAGGATTTCGCCTTCGGGCCGCAGATGGTCGAGATCAGCCGGGACGGAAAGCGCGTCTACTGGACGAATTCGCTCTACTCCTCCTGGGACGATCAGTTTTACCCGGATGACGAGGGCGGGCAGATGGTCATGGCCCATGTCGGAGAGAACGGCGGCCTTGAGCTGGACGAGAAATTCTATGTCGAGTTCCCGAAAGGCTATCGCAGCCACCAGATCCGTCTTGAGGGCGGGGACTGTTCGACCGACAGTTTCTGCTACCCGTCAGTCTGAGGCATGGAGGATTTGACGACGGCGGCGGCCCTTTGGTGGGCCGTTGTCGCCTCGGGGATCTATCATGGGATCAATCCGGGCATGGGCTGGCCTCTGGCGGTTTCGGCCGCATTGATGAACCAGGCGCATACCGGCCTATACAAGGCACTTCTGGCGCTCTCCGCGGGGCATCTCGTGGCGATGGCGGCGATCCTCTTTCCGTTCTCCGCGATGATGATCCTGGTCGAGTGGCAGCGCGAAATCCGCGTCGGCGCCGCAATCCTGGTGATCGGGGTAGGCGTTTACCTGCTGATCAATCGCCGCCATCCGCGGTTTCTGGCACGCGTGCCGCCAACGCGCCTTGCGCTCTGGTCTTTTCTTGCGGCGATGGCGCACGGGGCCGGTTTGATGCTTGTGCCGATTTACCTGGGGATATGTGATCTGGCGGCGCAGGATGCCGGGCATAGCGCCGCCGGGGCCCTCATGGGCGCGAACGCCTTGCGCGCCGGTCTGGTCGCGGTGGCGCATACGCTGGCGATGATGGTATCCGGTGGGGCGCTGGCCGTGGGCGTCTATTATTGGCTCGGTTTGAAATTCCTGTCCCGCAGCTGGTTCAATCTTGATATCGTTTGGGCGTCCAGCCTGATCATCGTCGGTCTTCTGTCACTGAGCGTCACGCATTAGAGTGCGTTGCGCCGGATCGGAGCCACCCGCCCGCCTCCGGACCGTTTCCTGTCGAATGCAACATGCTATCAAGCGCCCCGATGGCCGGACTTGCAGGGCTTCCGGGGTGGTCATACAACTTGACCAATCGACCAGAGGCTGCCGGTATGCCATTTCGGAAAGTGACTCCTGAAAAATTGTCGACCGCCGTGACGCGGCAGATCGAGAAACTGATTCTGCGCGGTATCCTGCGGCCGGGTGAGCGATTGCCGCCAGAGCGCGAGTTGGCTGAACGGCTGGGTGTATCACGCCCGTCCCTTCGCGAAGCAGTGGCCGAGCTACAGGAAAAGGGCCTTCTCTGCGCCCGTGCCGGTGCGGGGATTTACGTCGCGGATGTGCTGGGCAATGCGTTTTCGGAAGCCCTTGTGCAGTTGTTTTCCGAGCATGATGAAGCGGTGTTCGATTACATCGCCTTCCGCCGTGATCTGGAGGGCCTGGCCGCCGAACGCGCCGCGCGTCTGGCTTCGGACACCGACCTGCAGGTCGTGGACGCAATACTTTCGCGTATGGAGCGGGCGCATCAGAAGGCGGACCCATCCGAGGAGGCGGATCTGGACGCGGAATTCCATCTCTCGATCATCGAGGCGAGCCACAATGTCATCATGCTGCACATGATGCGCTCGATGTTCCAGCTTCTGCGAGAGGGGGTTTTCTACAATCGCCAGGTCATGTTCCGGCAACGCACCACCCGGCAAGCCCTGCTTGATCAGCATCGGAACATCAACGATGCACTTCAGGCCCGCGATCCCGGCCGGGCGAAGGCCGCGGTCCTGGATCACATGCTCTATGTCGAGAACGCCCTGCGTGATCAGAAGAAGGCGGATGACAACGAAATCATCGCGCGGCAGCGTTTCGAACACCAGAAAACGCGGTAAAAGCCGGATTTTCCGCCGGTCGCCCTGCGCACTGCATGGCGGTCACCGCGACCAGGAAGAGGATTTTTCCCAACTGCCTAAATTTTACCATTTGATAAAAAAATGATTCGTGCTTTACTGCGGCCAGCCAATGGAAAGCCATGCAGTGGAGACCGTCATGACCGACAACGCGCTGACTCCCGGAATTGCCTCGGGGCGACTCGACCCGGAGACCTACACCGAGAATTTTTCCGATCTCCATCCGCCTCTCGACGATCACGAGGCACTCGTTGCGGCGGATCGCTGTTATTTCTGCCATGACGCGCCCTGCATCACGGCCTGTCCTACCGCCATCGACATTCCGCTATTCATTCGCCAGATAGCCACGGGCACACCCGAAGCAGCGGCCGAAACGATCCTGAATCAGAATATCCTTGGTGGGATGTGTGCCCGCGTATGTCCGACCGAGACATTGTGCGAAGAGGCTTGTGTCCGGGAACTGGCCGAGGGCAAGCCTGTTCTCATCGGGCAGTTGCAGCGCTACGCGACAGACACTCTGATGGAGCAGGATGTGCATCCCTTTGCCCGCGCCGAGGCCACGGGCAAGCGGATCGCGGTGGTGGGGGCCGGGCCGGCGGGTCTGGCCTGCGCGCATCGTCTGGCTATGAAAGGCCATGACGTGACCCTGTTTGACGGCCATGACAAGCCCGGGGGCCTCAATGAGTACGGGATTGCCGCGTACAAGACCGTGGGTGGTTTTGCCGAGCGCGAGGTCGAATGGCTTCTCGGGATCGGGGGAATCGTCGTTGAGACCGGCAAGCGCCTGGGTCGTGATCTGGACATGACGCAGCTTCGTGAGGATCACGACGCCGTTTTCCTCGGTGTCGGGCTGGGCGGAGTCAATGCGTTGGCCCTTGATGGCGAGGATCGTGATGGTGTGCGGGATGCGGTCGATTTCATCGCGGATCTGCGCCAGGCGGACGATCTTTCGGCTTTGCCCGTCGGGCGTGACGTGGTGGTGATCGGCGGGGGCATGACGGCGATAGATGCCGCCGTGCAGGCGCGGCTTCTCGGGGCCCTGAACGTGACCCTTGTCTACCGGCGCGGGCGTGACCGCATGAACGCCAGTGTCTACGAACAGGATCTCGCGGCCTCCAAAGGGGTGCGGATCATCACCAACGCATCGCCGCGCGCGGTGCATGGCAACGGCTCTGTAAGGGAAGTCGAATTCGAGTACACCGAAGACGATCTCACCCCGACCGGACAGACCTTCCGCCTGCCTGCCGACCAGGTGTTCCGTGCTATCGGCCAGACGCTGCAAGGCGATGATCTGCCGGAACTCGACGGGCGCAAGATCGCGGTCACAGGTGCGGGCCGAACGTCCCTTGACGGTGTGTGGGCCGGTGGCGATTGTGCTGCGGGTGGCGACGACCTGACAGTGACGGCGGTTGCCGAGGGGCGTGACGCCGCCGAGGACATTCATTCGAAACTTATGCCGCAAGCAGGCTGAGGCCCGCGCGGCACCAGCCGGAAAAGGAGATCAGCAAGATGGCCAATCTCGCAAGTGACTTCATCGGGATCAAATCCCCAAATCCGTTCTGGCTGGCCTCGGCGCCGCCCACGGACAAGGAATACAATGTCCGCCGCGCCTTCGATGCCGGCTGGGGCGGCGTGGTCTGGAAGACCCTCGGCGAGGACGGCCCGCCCATCGTCAACGTCAATGGCCCGCGCTACGGCGCGATCTGGGGGGCAGACCGGCGGCTTCTGGGGCTGAACAACATCGAGCTGATAACCGATCGCCCCTTGCAGACCAACCTTGACGAGATGAAGCGGGTAAAACGGGACTATCCCGATCACGCCATCGTGGCGAGCCTGATGGTTCCGGTTAACGAGGACAGCTGGAAAGCGATCCTCGAGCGCGTGGCCGAGACCGGCTGCGACGGGGTGGAGCTCAATTTCGGATGCCCGCACGGCATGAGCGAGCGTGGCATGGGATCTGCCGTCGGCCAGGTGCCCGATTACGTTCAGCAGGTCGCGGAATGGTGCAAGAAGCACACCGATCTACCCGTGATCGTCAAGCTGACGCCCAACATCACCGACATCCGCAAGCCCGCACAGGCGGCCAAGGACGGGGGCGCGGATGCCGTCAGCCTCATCAACACGATCAACTCCATCACCGGCGTTGACCTCGATATTTTCGCGCCCGAGCCCACCATCGACGGGAAGGGCGCGCATGGCGGTTATTGCGGCCCGGCGGTCAAGCCGATTGCGCTCAACATGGTGGCCGAGATCGCCCGGTCTCCGGAACTGAGAAGCCTGCCGATCAGTGGCATCGGCGGCGTGACCACGTGGAAGGACGCGGCCGAATTCATGGCGCTCGGCGCCGGGAACGTACAGGTCTGCACCGCGGCGATGACCTACGGTTTCAAGATCGTGCAGGAGATGATCTCGGGCCTGTCGCAGTTCATGGACGAGAAAGGCTTGACGTCGACTTCGGAACTCGTCGGGCGCGCGGTGCCCAACCTGTCGGACTGGCAACACCTCAACCTCAATTATGTGACCAAGGCGCGCATCGATCAGGATCTGTGTATCAAGTGCGGGCGTTGTTATGCCGCTTGCGAGGACACGTCGCATCAGGCCATCTCGATGTCCGAGGATCGTGTGTTCGAGGTGATCGACGCTGAATGCGTGGCCTGCAATCTGTGTGTGAATGTCTGCCCGGTGGAGGGCTGCATCACCATGGAGGAACTGGCCCCGGGCGCGATTGACGAGCGCACCGGAAAGGTTGTCGAGGAGGAATATGCCAACTGGACAACCCACCCCAACAACCCGGGGGCCTGTGCCGCGGAGTGATCCGCGGTCGCGGCCTTCCGCGGAGGCGCGGCCCGTTAGGATGGGCGATCGCGGGTCCGCGCGCTGGCCATGATCACTGTGCCGGGTGCTCCGCTTGGTGGTCCGCCGCGCGGTATCGGCCCTTTTTCCTGAGCGCGCCCACGACCTTCCGGCGCGGGATTTTCGCCTCGGGTCTGATTTCCAGCGCCTTGAGATAGGCCTCTATCGCGCGGATCCTGTCGCCCTTGACCTCGGCCAGATCGGCGATCAGCCACCAGCCCTGCCAATGGTTCGGACGCAGGCGGACCACCTCCTCGGCCTGCTTGAGCGCAGGGTCGATGCGGCCTTCGACCGCCAGAAAGCGCGCCAACTGGAAACGCGGTTCGATCATCTCGGGCCACGCGGCCACGGTTTGGCCCAGCAAGGTGAGTGCTGTCTTGCGGTCCCCGGTCATGAAGCGGGCGATGCCGGCCGCCGTCGCGACGGTCGGATTGTCCGGAGCGAGGCCGAGTGTATGTTCGGCAACCCGGCGCGCATTGTCGAATTTTCTTTGACGCAGGTAGGACTGCATCAGTTTCAGCCACGGCTCGTAGCGGGTCGCGCGTGTCTCGAGAAGGATCCGGGCCAGATCGTCACTGGCATAGCTGGCCCCGCCGCCGGTGTATTCGAGGATCGCCATCAGCTTGAGCATCTCGGCTTCGAGACGCGGCATCCCCGCCTCGTCCCCGGAGATGAAGACCTGTTCGACATCCACAGGTTCGCTTTCGATCGGGGCGAGCAGATCCGCGGCCGCGTCCGGGGCCCGGGCAATCTTGTGATCGGTCATCCAGACCTCGACGACGTCCTGCGTGCGCCGTTCCGGCATGTGGCATGTCGTGCCATCCGCCTCTGCGGCAATTTCGGGGTGTGTGCCCGCGGTTCCGGGCAGGTCGGGCAGGCCACGCCCGTCCGTCTCGTGACAGCTCATGCAGGCCTTGCGGTAATGTGCCGCCCGTTTCGCCGGTTTGATCTTCACATGCGGGTCGTGGCAATTCAGGCAGCCGAGCGCCCCCTCGCTCTCGATGAAACAGGCGCTCTGCTCGAGGCGATAGGGATGATGGTTGATCTCAAAACGGTCGGCCCTGGGCCGGTCGGCATCGACGATGTCGATCCGCATCCGGAATTCCTGCAAATTCTCCCCGGGGCGGAAGGAATAATGCCCCCGCCCCATCCTGACCTGCGACATGACCGAGACCGTGGGCTGCATGTGGCAGCCGTAGCAGATGCTGTAGAGTTCCTCCCGCGGCAGTTTCCCGGGATGGACGATCGCGCTGCGAAGATCCTCCATGCCGGTCTCTCCGGTCAGGGCGAACCGCACATGCCTGGCGCCCGGGCCATGGCAACGCTGGCAGCCGATCCCTTCCGGCAGATCGGCGGGATGCAGGTTGGGCATACCCATGCGGCCCTGGCCCTTTGGGTATTCGGCATAGGAGTTGTGACAGGCCATGCAGCCTTTGGGCACGCTGCGCAGGACGCCGTTGTGATCCGGTTTCTCGAATCCCGGGGCCATGGCCCAGATTCCCGACTGGGTGTACCAGGCGAGCGGAAGCTGGAAGAGCGCACCGTCGGGCGTTTGATAGAGATAGACACGGGCGTGGTTCCCGGATCCCATGATCCAGTCCACCGTGGTGGTGAATTCATCCAGCCTCGTGCCGTCGGACGCCTTGCGGTAGCGGGTGAAACGATAAACCCCGTTCTCCTGATCCAGACGATAGTAGCGCCCGCTGGGGGCATGATGATAGGGAAGCTGGCTGAAATCCTCGATCACATTGTCCGCGGAGGGCCTGTAGAAGCTGCGTGCCATGCCCATCTCGGCAAAGCTTTCCGCCTTGTCGGCATGGCAGTCGCCGCACACGGCATCGGGCACGTAGCCCGCCGCGTCCCCGACGGACATCTCGATCCCCTCGCGGGCAAGCAGGTTCATCGTGCCGTGGCCGCCCGTGCCCGGCTCTTCGGCGTTGGAGGCCAGCGCCAGCACCAGAGTGAAAGCAGTGATGCAGATCCGGCTGATCAGTCCGCTTCGTGGCATCGCAACCCCCGCGCAAATCCTTGATTGCGAGGGTGTAGGGATGCTCGTTGACATTCCGGTGACCGCCGGATGACAACCGGATTACATCCCGACAGGTCAGCCGGTCCTGCGGATCATTCCCACCAACGGTCGATGACGGCGATGTCGTTGTCAGACCAGCCGAAATGATGGGCAAATTCATGCACTGTCACATGGGCCACCAGCCGTTCGATCGTGACGTCGTCGCGCTGCCGCCATTCGGCTAGAATGGGCTGGCGGAAAAGCCACACGATGTCCGGGCCGATCGGTTGATCAAAAACGGATTTTCGCGTCATCGGGATGCCTTCGTAGAGGCCGGTCAGTTCGAGCGGATCGCCAATCCCGAGGCTGCGAAGCATTTCAGTGTCGGGCCAGTCGGTGACCCTCAGCGCCACATCGCGGGCGGCCGCCCGAAATCCATCAGGCAGCGCATCGACCGTCCGGATGGCGATGCCCTCGATCTCGGAAAGGCTCGGTGCCGATTCTGACATGCCCGGCATCATAGGCCGTCACGCGGCGCGCCCAACCCCGGATTCAGCCGTCCAGAACCAGTTGATAGCTGGTGGGCATGTAGCTGAAGCCGCTGCCGGACTTGTTCACGAAACCGGTGCCCGGCCACGGCATGTGGTATCCCACGAACGGCACACCGTCGGTGGCAAGCATGTCCAGCATTCGCCGCCGGGTGGCCGCGGCGGCGGACTTGTCCATATCGAATTTCACTTCCCAGTCAGGATGCGCCAGCGACCACAGGTAGTGATTCGCGAAATCTGCCGCGACAAGAAGCTGCGCTCCCTCGCTTTCGATCATGTATGTCATGTGCCCCGGCGTGTGCCCGAAGGCGGCCATGGCGGTGATGTCGCCCGCCACGCTGTCGCCGTCATCGAGCATCGTCATTCGGTCGGCGAGGGGACGGACCTTGGTATTGAAACCGTCACTATCAAAGCCGGACCAAGCGTTGAATTCGACCGCCCCGGTCACATAGCGCGCGTTCGGAAAGGTGGGGGTCTCGCCGCGCGTCAGCCCGCCGATGTGGTCGGGATGCATGTGGGTGATGACCACCACGTCGACCTGCCCGGGCGAGTAACCGGCCGCGGATACGGCGGCTTCTATGTCATCGCCGGTATAGCCGGTGTCGAAGAGCACGAGTTCGCGCCCGGTATTGACCATCGTCGGGGTGAAGAAAAACCTCGACCGGTCCGTAGGTATGCGCCCGGCTTGTGACACGTGTTCGAAGGTTTCGGCGTTGACGTTGAGGCCAAAGATGTCATGCGGGTTCGGCACCGTGCGTTCGGCGGCCAGAAGCGTCGTGACCTCGAAGGTGCCGAGGCCGAAACGGTTGAACGGGCTGCGGCCCTGTCCCAGCATTGGCGCACCGGCAAGGGAAGGTCTGGTGGCGATAGCAACCGGCAGGGCGGCAGCTGAGGCGAGCATGGAGCGTCTGGTATAGGTCATTCGCAATCTCCTTTGTTTTTCCACTGTATAGCGCCGTGGCGCGGTGACAGGGTATTGAATCACGCCATTGTGACATTCCGCGTGTGAGCTGTCTGTCGCATACGCCGTTTTTGCGCCACGCTTCACAGGGACTGTCCGATCAAGAAAGCGGGTGCGATGGCTGTTTCGCGCGCGAACGGCTGCCCAATGCCCCGCGCGTCGCTCATCATGTCCCATCCGCCGGATTGGTGATCGAGGGTGGTCCGGTGCCCGTCAGGCAGGACATCCCGATTTGGCATGCCGTGGTGCAGCGCGATTGCGTGCCAGCCTCGCGGTTGGAGCCACCGGCGCCCTGCGTGCTTCCAGTGACCGGTGCGTCCCGCAGCATTCGGCGGACGCCAATGAAAGACCTTGGCCCGCGGCTTCAAGCAGTCGTATAGTCGGGCATGAGGCATACAGGGCAAAGCCGCATGCAAAGCGGCGCCCGGACTGGATGTTTAGGCAGGAGAGTGGACATGCGCAGAAGGGTTCAGAAAGCATTCGAGCAGAGAGATTGGTCCGTGGGCGGGAAATGGCCGGTTTCGGGACGAGGGTCCACGCTGGAGAATACCGAGCGGCTGAGACGGGCATTGCCGGGGATCTTTGAACGCTATGGCGTCACTACATTCGTGGATGCGCCCTGTGGTGACTGGTACTGGATGCAGCATGTGGATTTGAGCGGGATCACGTATATCGGGGCCGATATCTCCTCGAATATCGTCGAGGCCAACCGCGAGGCGCATGCGGCCCCGAACCGGACCTTCCTGCATCTCGACATCACGTCGGATCCTTTGCCGCAAGGGGACCTGTTCCTGTGCCGCGATTGCCTGTTTCACCTCAAGACATGGCTGCGATGGGAATTCTTCCGCAATTTCGCCCGGTCAGGCAACCGGTACCTGCTGACCACAGTCGTACAAACACCGGAAAACCGGAACTTGCGCAACAATGCGAAATTCGCCGCCTTCAATCCCATGCTTCCACCCTACAGTTTCCCTGATCCGCTGGAGATCATTCCGGAAACGGCCGATGATCTGACGCTTGAGCAGATGCAGGAGACGAAAGAGGGTTACAGGCACCGGGCCTCCTATCTTTGGAGCCATGAACAGGTGGAGGGCGTGGTGGCCGCCCACGATGCCGCCAGCGGCGAGTCGACCGGAGACAGGGATGGCGAAGATTGACGTGAACTGTTCAAGGATGTCGAGACAGACGGAACTGGCCGAACGTGCGCCGCAAAGACATTGCGTTCGGGTCAGGATGCTGGGCCTGATGCCCAAACGCGGGCGCTGTGCCGAGATCGGGGTCTGGGACGGGAAATTCTCGCAGGTCATCCTGGATGAGACCGACCCCGTGGAGCTTGTCCTGATCGATCCCTGGGATCTGCTTGCCGATGGTGGTGAAGAAAGTTTCGTGCATTCCAAATGGGGCGATACCGGCCAGATGGGCGCGATGCATTCGGAGGTGGCCGCGGCCTACGGGCACCTGCCGCAGGTCGACCTGCGCAAGGGATATTCGGTACCGGTCCTGGAAAGCTATCCCGACGGGTATTTCGACTGGATCTACATCGACGGCAATCACCGCTACGAGCATGTTCTGGCCGATCTGCGGATCGCCGCGCGCAAGCTGCGCACCGGCGGGATCATCGCGGGTGACGATTTCTTCTGGAAGCAGGACGAGCGGCTGCATGTGCGCGATGCGGTCCTGAATTTTCTGGAGGAGGTCGGTTACGGCCGGAAGTTGGCGGTACTGCCAAAGAACGGACCGCTTGAGGGCCCGGTGAAGGCGCCTTCACGGCTGGGCCAGCAATTCATGATTCCGGTCGGCGAGGCGGTCAGGGCTCGGCTCTGACCGGTCCGCACTTTCCGTACAGATGGGGGCGCGATGATCCACATCCTGCGTAACCGAACCTATGCCACCCTGTTTGCGGCGCAGGTTATCGCGCTATTGGGGAGCGGCCTTCTGACTGTCGGGCTGGGTCTCATGGCGCATGACCTGGCCGGTACGCGGGCGGGGCTGGTTCTGGGCGCGGCGTACACGATCAAGATGGTGGCTTATGTGGGGTTGTCTCCGATTGCGCAGGCGCTCGTGCAGAACCTGCCTCGCAAGGCGGTGCTTGTCGGTGCCGACATGGTGCGCGCGGGTGTGGCCCTGTGCCTGCCCTTCGTGACCGAGGTCTGGCAGGTCTATATCCTGATCTTCCTGCTTCAGGCGGCCTCGGCGACCTTCACGCCGGCCTATCAGGCGCTGATTCCCGATGTCTTGCCGAAGGAGTCCGATTACACGCGCGCATTGTCCCTGTCGCGGCTGGCCTATGATCTGGAAAATCTTCTCAGCCCGGCATTGGCGGCGTTTCTGCTCACGGTGATGAGTTATAGCGGGTTGTTTGCAGGGACGGCGGCAGGCTTCGCCGGATCGGCGCTTCTGGTATTGGCGGCGGCAGTGCCGCGGTCCCATCCTGGCGGGGGCGGGAGGCGATTCCGTGAAAGGCTGACGCGCGGCATCGGCATCTACCTGGCAACTCCGAGGCTGCGCGGGCTTCTGGCGCTGAACCTCGCGGCGGCCGCATCGGGTGCCTTCGTTCTCGTCAACACCGTTTTGATCGTGCGCGAAGGCTTTGGCCGGCCCGGGGCGGATCTGGGAATTGCGATGACGGCTTTCGGAATGGGCTCGATGGGCGCGGCGCTGATGATCCCAAGGCTGCTGGATCATCTTCCCGATCGGCGGGTGATGTTTGCCGGTGCGTGGGGATTGGTGGCGCTGACAATGCTGGCCGGTATGGTATTGACAATTCACGGGTTGCCGGGCTGGCCTGTGTTCCTTCTGGGCTGGGTGGCGATCGGGTTCTGCTATGCTGCGGTTCTGACCCCGGCGGGAAGGCTACTGCGCCGGTCCGCGCATGCCGAGGACCGCCCAGCGGTCTTCGCGGCGCAGTTTGCCCTCAGCCATGCGTGCTGGCTGCTGAGTTACCCGTTGGCCGGATGGGTGGGACAGGCGGCCGGGCTGGACGTGGCTCTTTTCGTGATGGGCGGGCTGGCCGCGGCTGGGGGCGTCGCCGCACGTATCGCGTGGCCGGCTGACCTGCCGCGTGCGCCCGAACACACCCATGAGGACCTGCCACCAGATCATCCCCATCTGCGCGCCCATGGCGGAAACCGCAGCCACGCCCATGAGTTCATCATCGACGACGAGCACCGGGTCTGGCCGACACAGGGTTGAACATGCCGGGCGGGCCGCAAGGGGCGCAATCTGGACAATCGCGCGGGGCTGTGACATTGCCCACGCCAACGAGGAGCCCGCACCATGACCACCACCCGTTTCGCCCCGTCACCGACCGGCCACATCCATGTTGGAAACCTGCGCACCGCCCTTTTGAATTTCCTGATTGCGCGCAAGGCGGGCGGGCAGTTCATCCTGCGCATCGACGACACGGATCCGGAGCGGTCCAGGGAAGAATATGTCGACGCGATCAAGGAGGATCTGGAGTGGCTGGGCCTGCATTGGGACCGGGTGGAGCGGCAATCCGAACGGCTGGACCGTTATGCCGAAGCTGCCGACACGCTGCGTGGAATGGGCCGCTTCTACGAGGCGTTCGAAACCCCGACGGAGCTGGACCTGAAGCGCAAGAAACAGCTCAACATGGGTCGTCCGCCGGTCTATGACCGGGCGGCCCTGTCGATGACCGGGGACGAGAGAGAGGCCCTGCGCGCCGAACGCGGCCCGGGTGTCTGGCGCTTCAAGTTGGATCAGGAGCGGATCGAATGGGATGACGGCATCCTGGGTCCGGTGTCCATCGACGCCGCCAGTGTTTCCGACCCGGTGCTGATCCGGGGCGACGGCCAGGTGCTCTATACTCTGGCCTCGGTCGTGGACGACATGGAAATGGGGGTGACAGACGTGGTGCGCGGCAGTGACCACGTCACCAACACCGCCACCCAGATACAGATCATAGAAGCCTTGGGAGGCACCCCGCCACGTTTTGCACATCACTCCTTGTTGACGGGCCCACAAGGCGAATCCCTTTCGAAACGGCTTGGCACGCTGAGCCTTCGTGACCTGCGCGAGCGCGGCGTGCATCCCATGGCGTTGCTGAGTCTTCTGGCGCGGCTCGGATCGAGCGATCCGGTGGAGTTGCGGACCGATATGGAAACCCTGGTCGATGGCTTCGATATCACCCGCTTCGGTGCCGCTCCGACGAAATTCGACGAAAACGACCTGTTTCCGATGACGGCGCGGATCCTTCAGGAGACACCGTTCGAGGAAGTGCGCCAGACGATCGCGGCCATCGGCGTGCCCGACGGCCTGGCGGCGCGGTTCTGGGCCGTCACGCGAGACAACATCACAACGCTCAATGATCTGGAGGCGTGGTGGATCATGTTCCGCGATGGTGCGGAGCCGGCGATCGCCCCCGAGGATGCCGATTTCGTGGCCCACGCGATGCGCCTGCTGCCCGAGGGCCCATACGATGACGCGACATGGAGCGAATGGACCGCTGCGGTAAGGGATGCGACGGGGCGCAAGGGGCGGCCACTTTTCATGCCGTTGAGGAAGGCGCTGACCGGGCAGGAGCGCGGCCCGGAAATGTCGCAGGTGCTGCCGCTGATGCAAAGAATACGTGCTGCGGACTGACCGCTTTCGAGGGTCTTGCCTGCTTGGCGCGGTGTGGAGCCGACAGAGCGTCTGCCAGCGATCAGCTGGTCATTGGCCGGATGCCACGCTCCGCAAGGCAGGCATCCACGAAGGCACGTTCTTCCTCGTTCAAGTGCCGATGGCGCGGATAGATCGGGTCGGCGCGATCATCCAGAACCGGCGCCTCCCACCCGTCTGTGGTGGCAAAAAAGCGCTGCGCGCCATCCTCGCCGAACTCTCGCAGGTAGCCTTGAACCACGGTGTCTATATAGCTCAGCAAAGCGGGATGTGCCTGCGACGGGGCGCCGTGCTTGCCTTCGGGAATTGAATAGACAGCGATCTCGGGCCGGTGGGTGAGCCGGTGCTCGATCTGATGGGAGGCCGCGACGCGATCGTAGGCGCTCTCGCGCTCGTCCAGGGCGGCCCAGTCGAGCCGCGGCACTTCGGCGATCAGCCCCTCGATGACGCCCCCGGGGTCGGGCACCACGGTCAAGAAGGCAACGGGGCGCAGCGTGGTGTGGCGCCAGACCCGGCGCCAGCCCTTCAAGCGTGCGGGATGTGCGCCGTCGAAATCATGTGTTTCGCGGTTCACCAGGCTGCCGTAGCCGAAGAAATATGCATGTCCGGTATATGTTATCGGTGCACCCTTGATCTGGATCATGTCGTTCCCCCGTCTTTTGCAAGCAGGATCGAAGGAATGCAAGGAGGGGCGGGGGAAGGGCTCGGGCAAAGACATGCGCATTACAAAACGCACAAATATCGCAATGCGGGTACTGATGTTCTGTGGTGTGAACAAGGACCGGCTGGTCACGAAAACGGAGATCGCCGCGCGCTGCAATGCCTCGGAAAGCCATCTTGCCCAGATCATCAACCAGCTTGCTCAGTTGGGGTATCTCCGCACGCACCGGGGGCGCAATGGCGGCATCGAACTTGCGCGCGGGACTACCGACATCACCATCGGCGAGGTGTTTCGCGCGCTCGAGTCCCCGATGCCGATAACCGAGTGCTTTGCCGATGTTGACAATACCTGCCCCCTTGTCAGCGCCTGCCGTTTGAAGGTTGCGATCTCGGACGCCGCCGAAGCGTTCTACAGCCATCTCGACCATATTAACCTGGAGACGCTGGTGTGCCGCAACGCAGCCCTCTTCGAAATCTTCCTGCCTGTGGGCTGCGCCAAACAGGGTTGATTGGCCGGTGCCGGCATACTATCGTGCACATACATCGGATCGGGAGAACCGGCTGAGCCGGTGCCGAAGGAGCAACCGCCCCGGAAACTCTCAGGCAACAGGGACCGTTCCGACATGACAGGCAACTCTGGAGAGATCCCGGATCACGTCCGGGGCGCCGAAGGGATAGCGATCTCAGGCGAAAGGACAGAGGGGGCATCGGGACGCGGCCATGAAGGCCGTGCGCCATCGGTGTCCGCGAGATCCAAAAGGTCCGCGCGGCAGGCAAAGGGGAGGCCGGGCCATGAGCGATCTTGAGACAACACCACTGACGGCTCTGCACCGTGCTCTGGGCGCGAAGATGGTCCCTTTCGCCGGCTACGAGATGCCGGTCCAGTTTCCCGCTGGCGTACTCAAGGAACACCTGCACACGCGGGCTGCCGCCGGGTTGTTCGATGTAAGTCACATGGGTCAGGTGATCGTGCGCTCCGGGGAGAGCCGCGAATCCGCTGCGGCGGCGATGGAAGCGTTGCTTCCGGTCGACGTTCTGGACCTGCCGGAGGGGCGACAGCGTTACGGCGTATTCACCAACGAGACGGGCGGGATCCTCGACGACCTGATGCTGGCCAATCGAGGCGATCACCTGTTTCTGGTGGTCAACGCGGCCCGCCGGGATCACGACATCGCGTATCTGCGGGCGGGTCTGCCCCGGTGCACGGTCGAGGAAATCACGGATCGGGCGCTGCTTGCGTTGCAGGGACCCGGGGCCGAGGCGGTACTGGCGGGATTGGTGCCCGGTGTCGCGTCAATGCGGTTCATGGATGTCGGGGTTTTCGGCAGTGACCACGGCGAGCTCTGGATTTCACGCTCAGGCTATACCGGCGAGGACGGCTACGAGATTTCGGTCGGGGCTGACAAGGCCGAGACACTGGCAAGGGCGCTGCTGTCCCATGAGGATGTTGCTCCGGTCGGGCTGGGGGCGCGGGACAGCCTGCGGCTGGAGGCCGGGCTTTGCCTTTACGGCCATGACATAGACACGAACACCACGCCGGTCGAGGCCGGGCTTGCCTGGGCAATCCAGAAAGTCCGCCGCCGGGGCGGCATCCGCGAGGGCGGCTTTCCGGGGGCGGAACGTATCCTTGACGAGCTGGAAAACGGTCCGGCCCGCCGGCGCGTGGGACTGCGCCCTGAGGGCCGGGCACCGATGCGCGAGGGCACCGAGCTTCATGCCGTCGAGGAAGGCAGCGACCCCGTGGGGAAAATCACTTCGGGAGCCTTCGGACCAACCCTTCAGGCGCCGATGTCCATGGGTTACGTGCCTGCGGACATGGCCCGGGAGGGCACCCGTCTTTACGGCGATCTACGCGGCAGGCGGCGGCCGGTGACCGTGACGCCGCTGCCTTTCGTGCCCGCCGGTTTCAAACGCTGAACCCAGAAACGACAGGACTTGGACAGGAGACAGGAATGAAATTCACCGAGGAACACGAATGGCTTCGCGACGAGGACGGTGTGATCGTGGTCGGGATAACCCAGCACGCCGCCGAACAGCTGGGCGACATCGTCTTCGTTGAGCTGCCCGAACCGGGCACCGAGGTGTCGAAGGATGACGAGGTCGTGGTAATCGAAAGCGTCAAGGCCGCGAGCGATATTCTGGCGCCGCTGGATGGCGAGATCACGGAGGTCAACGAGGCGCTGACCGACGAACCCGGAAAGGTCAACGAGGATCCGATGGGCGATGCATGGTTCTTCAAGATCAAGGCGGCCGAGCCCAGCCAGATGGACGACTACATGGACGAGCCCGCTTACCAGGAGTTCGTGGGCTAGGAAATGCGCCCGGCCGTGCAAGGCTTCCGCCGGCGAATGCGTGGGTCTCCACGACGGTTTTGCCAGCGGGAAAATCCGGACCAAGCAGAAGCGGGCGCGTCCGGCAAAACCGGCCCCGCATCAGTTGAAGGGAAAACGACATGCCGTTCAAACCGACCGACTACCTGCCATATGATTTCGCCAACCGGCGTCATATCGGACCCTCCCCCGAGGAGATGGCGCAGATGCTCGAGGAACTGGGCGCCCGGACACTTGATCAACTCGTGGACGAGACCGTTCCGGAAGCGATCCGGCAGGAGGAACCGCTGGATTTCGGCAAGCCCAAGTCGGAGCGCGAATTGCTTCACTACATGCGCGGTATCGCGGGCCGGAACCGGGTCCTGACGTCGCTGATCGGGCAGGGGTATCACGGCACGGTGACGCCGCCTGCAATCCAGCGCAACATCCTGGAGAATCCGGCCTGGTATACCGCCTACACTCCCTACCAACCCGAAATCAGCCAGGGGCGGCTGGAGGCGCTGTTGAATTTCCAGACGATGATCAGCGATCTGACGGGGCTGGAGATCGCCAATGCCTCCCTGCTGGACGAGGCCACCGCGGCGGCCGAGGCGATGACAATGGCGCAGCGGGTGTCCAAATCGAAAGCGCAGGCGTTTTTTGTCGACGAAAACTGCCATCCGCAAAACATCGCTGTGATGAAGACGCGCGCGGCGCCACTAGATATAGAGGTGATCGTTGGCCCACCCGGTGACGTTCCGGCCGACAAGGTGTTCGGTGCCGTTTTCCAGTATCCCGGGACATACGGGTACGTACGGGATTTCACCGAGCAGATAGCTGCGCTGCACGAGCACAAGGCGATCGGGATCGTGATCGCCGATCCGCTGGCGCTCACACTGCTCAAGGAACCTGCCGCCATGGGGGCAGATATCGCCGTGGGCAACACGCAGCGTTTCGGTGTGCCGATGGGATATGGCGGACCGCACGCAGCCTATATTGCCAGCCGCGAGGCCTACAAGCGGGCCCTGCCGGGGCGGCTCGTGGGGGTGAGCGTGGACAGCCACGGCAACCGGGCCTACCGGCTGGCCCTGCAGACCCGCGAGCAGCATATCCGGCGCGAGAAGGCAACCTCGAACGTGTGCACCGCGCAGGCGCTGCTGGCGGTGATGGCCTCGATGTACGCCGTCTTTCACGGCCCCAAGGGCCTCAAGGCGATCGCGCAGCGCATCCACCGCAAGACGGTGCGCCTGGCCAAGGGGCTGGAGGCGGCGGGCTTTCACGTCGAACCCGAGGCGTTCTTCGACACGATCACTGTGGATGTGGGCCTGCTGCAGCGCGGGGTTCTGCAATCGGCGGTGCGCGAAGGTGTGAACCTGCGCAAGGTGGGGGACACGAAGATCGGCATCACGCTTGACGAACGCACCAGGCCCGAGACTGTGGAACAAGTCTGGCGCGCCTTCGGAATCGTGATGAAGGACGATGATTACACGCCCGAGTACCGTGTGCCCGACAAGTTGCACAGGAAATCGGATTACCTGACCCACCCGATCTTCCACATGAACCGCGCCGAGACCGAGATGATGCGCTACATGCGGCGCCTGGCGGACCGCGACCTGGCGCTCGACCGGGCGATGATTCCGCTTGGGTCTTGCACCATGAAACTGAATTCCGCCGCCGAGATGATGCCGGTAAGCTGGCGCGAGTTCTCGCTGCTGCATCCCTTCGTGCCGGCCGATCAGGCCGAGGGGTACCGCGTGCTGATCGAGGATCTGAACGCCAAGCTGTGCGAGATCACGGGCTATGCCGCGATCTCGATGCAGCCGAATTCCGGCGCGCAGGGCGAATACGCAGGGCTGCTGACGATATCGGCCTGGCATCGCGCCAATGGAGAGGGGCATCGCAAGGTCTGTCTCATCCCGATGAGCGCGCACGGCACCAACCCCGCGAGCGCGCACATGGTCGGCTGGGACGTGGTGGTGGTGAAATCAGGGGAAACCGGGGATATCGACCTTGAGGATTTCCGCGCCAAGGCCGAGGCCCATTCAGAAAACCTTGCGGGATGCATGATCACCTATCCTTCAACCCACGGGGTATTTGAAGAGACGGTGCGCGAGGTCTGTGACATCACGCATGAGCATGGCGGGCAAGTCTATATCGACGGGGCCAACCTGAACGCGATGGTCGGGCTGAGCCGGCCGGGTGATCTTGGCGGGGATGTGAGCCATCTCAACCTGCACAAGACCTTCTGCATTCCCCATGGCGGTGGCGGGCCCGGCATGGGCCCGATCGGGGTCAGGGAACACCTCGTGCCGCATTTGCCGGGACATCCGGCAACAGGCGGCGATGAGGGACCGGTTTCCGCGGCACCCTACGGCTCACCCTCGCTCTTGCCGATTTCCTGGGCCTATTGCCTGATGATGGGCGGCGAGGGTCTGACCCAGGCCACGCGGGTGGCGATCCTCAACGCCAACTACATCGCCCGGCGTCTGGAGGGGGCCTATGACGTCCTCTATCGCGGCCGGCAGGGGCGCGTGGCACATGAATGCATCCTGGATACCCGACCCTTTGCCGAAAGCGCGGGCGTGAGCGTGGACGACATTGCCAAGCGGCTGATGGATTGCGGATTCCACGCCCCCACGATGAGCTGGCCTGTCGCGGGCACGCTGATGGTGGAGCCGACCGAGAGCGAGACCAAAGCGGAGCTTGACCGGTTCTGCGATGCGATGCTGGCCATCCGCGAGGAGATCCGCGAGATCGAGGAGGGCCGCATGGACCCGCAGAACAACCCCCTGAAGAACGCGCCCCACACGATGGAGGATCTGGTCCGGGAGTGGGATCGCCCGTACAGCCGTGAACAGGCCTGTTTCCCGCCCGGTGCCTTTCGCGTGGACAAGTACTGGCCGCCGGTCAACAGGGTCGACAACGTCCATGGTGATCGACATCTGGTGTGCACCTGTCCACCGCTCGAAGAGTACGCCGAAGCCGCCGAGTAGGCACGGCGCCCCGGATCATTCTCGCCCGCGAAGAACGCGGGCGGGTCGCGCGGCCAGCGGGGGCCAGGCGAAGGCGAGTCCGGCCAGGAGGGTCACGACGATACCCCCGCCAACAATCGCCAGCGCAGCAGGCCAGATCACCGTGAACTGCGTGTCCATCACGAACCGGCTGACCGCCCATCCCCCCAGAATACCGGCCCCGAGCGCCACCGCGCCGGCGGCCGCGCCAAGCAGCGCCGCGCGCAAGGCGAGGCTTTGCAGGATACTGGCCCGGGAGGCCCCCAGAGTCTTGAGGATCGCTGCCTCGTAGACACGTGCCGGGCTGTCGGCCGCAGCCGCGCCGATGAGCACCAGAAACCCGGTCAGAAGCGTCACGGATGCCCCCCATGAAGTGGCCGCCGCCAGCCCGGCCAGCAGTCCCTCGACCCTTGAGATCGCATCGCGCACCCGGATTGCCGTGACGTTCGGGAAAAGCCCGGTCACATCACGCAGGATCGCGCCCTCCGCGGACCGGTCAGCATAGACCGTGGCAATGAAGCTGTGCGGCGCACCGGACAGCGCGGCGGGGTTCATTGCCATGATGAACCCTATCCCGGCGGTCGAGAAATCGACCTCGCGGAAGCTGGTCAGGGTCGCCGTGATGTCCCGCCCGAGTATGTTGACGGTGATCTCGTCGCCGAGAGAGAGCCCCATTTCCGCGGCCTCCTCCGCGGCGAAGCTGACCTGGGGCGCTCCGTCATAGGCCGGCCCCCACCATTCGCCCGCGGTGATTGTCGTGGTTTCCGGCAGCGGGCCGGCATAGGTCACGCCACGGTCTCCCTCCAGCACCCAGTGATCTCCTGCCACCTCCCGTGCCGGGCGCCCGTTGATGCGTGTGATGATGCCGCGCAGCATCGGCGCGCTCTGGATGCGGGTGACATCCGGGTCGGCTTGCAGGCGATCGCGAAACGCCGGCATCTGGTCTTTCTGAAGATCGACGAAAAAGAACGCGGGCGCTTTTTTTGGCAGCTCGCGGGTGATGGCGCCGCGCAGGTTGCCATCGATCTGCCCCACTGCTGCAAGGACTGACAGGCCCAGCCCCAGCGACAGGACCACCGGGGTGGCTGCGCTGCGCGGTCCGCCGATGGCGCCAAGCGCCCAGGCAAGCGGAGGGAAGTGCCGCACCGCGGGGCGCACCAACCGGGCGGTCTGTCCGATGAACAACGCGGTGACCGCAAGGATCGCAAGCGCCCCGGCGATGCCGCCCGCCGTCCACAGCGTCAGAAAAGCCTCCCCGGAAAATCGGATCGCCGACACCAGCAGCAGCCCGACCAGCCCGCAACTGGTCAGCAGGAATGGCAAGGGCGGCAGTATGCGGGCCCGATCCAGTGCATCGCGGAACAGGGCCGCTGCGCGCACCTCTCCGGTGCGGGCCAAGGGCCAGAGCGTGAAGATCAGGGCGGTGAGTGCGCCGTAGATCGCGGCCTCGGCAAGGGGTGCGGGATGCACGGTGAACACCGCCGGCACTGGCAGGCGGGCCTCGATCACGGGGGCCAGCAGGATCGGCAGCCCGGCACCCAGCAAAAGCCCCGCCGCGATCCCGACAAGTCCCAGCAAGCCGATCTGGATAAGGTAGATCAGGAAGATCAGGCGCCGCCCGGCCCCCAGTGTGCGCAGGGTGGCTATCACGCCGGTCTTGCCGGACAGATAGGCGCGGATGGCCGCAGATATGCCCACGCCGCCCACGGCCAGCCCGCTGAGTCCCACGAGGACCAGGAACGCGCCGAGCCGATCCACGAACTCGGCCACACCGGGGGCGCCGTTGCGTGCGTCACGCCATCGCAGGCCGCTGCCACTCAGGGCTTCCTCGGCGCCGGCCTTCACTGTCTCCGGATCGGTGCCCGGCGGCAGGTCGAGCCGATATTGAGAGGAAAACAGGGTGCCGGGCTCAAGCAGCCCGGAACCGTCAAGATCTCCCAGACGGACCATGCTGCGGGGCCCCAGGCCGAATCCGCCGATTGCATCGTCGGGCTCGTCGACAAGCGCCGCCATGAGACGGAACTCGCGGGTGCCGAGGCGGAAACTGTCACCGACTGCGAGTTCCATCTTGTCGATCAGAAGCGGGTCCATGACCGCTCCGGGCAGGCCGTCTCGGCCGTCAAGCGCCCTGCCCAGAGGCATGGCTGGATCGAGCCTTACCTCGCCCAGAAGCGGATAAGCCCCGTCTACCGCCTTCACCTGCGTCAGGCCGCGTTCACCGTTGGGCGCCACCGCCATGGAACGGAAATCCACGATCTCAGAAACCCGAGTGGAAACGTCCTCCATCCAGGCCCGTTCGTTTTCCCCGGCGAAACGGTAGGTCAGCTCGATTTCGGCGTCTCCCCCGAGAAGCGAGGCGCCCTCGCGGGCAATCCCGGCGGAGATGCTTTCCCGAATCGACCCGACCGCCGCAATTGCCGCGACACCGAGGACCAAGCAGGCAATGAAGATACGGAAACCCCGTAACCCGCCGCGCAATTCGCGGATCGCAAGCCGCAGGGCGAGGGGCAATTTCATGCGTTGGCCTTCTCCGGAGCGGTGATGCGGCCATCCCGCAAGGTGACAACCCGGTCACATCTCGCCGCCAGGTCGGGCGCATGAGTGACCAGCACCAGGGTTGCGCCGTGGCGTTCGCGCAGCCCGAAGAGAAGATCGACGATGGCGCGCCCGTTGGCTTCGTCCAGATTGCCGGTGGGCTCGTCGGCAAGGATCAGGTCAGGGCGCGGCGCGGCGGCGCGGGCCAGTGCGACGCGTTGCTGTTCGCCGCCGGAAAGCTGTGCGGGATAGTGATCGGCGCGGTCGGCAAGCCCCATGGCCGCCAGTTCCTGCGCGGCCCTCTCAAAGGCATCGCCGCGGCCGGCGAGTTCAAGCGGCGTGGCCACGTTTTCCAACGCGGTCATCGTCGGGATCATGTGGAAGGACTGGAAAACCACCCCGATATGATCACGCCGCAGGCGCGCCAGCGCATCCTCGCCCATACCCGAAAGGTCATGCCCGAGCGCCAGGACCCGCCCCGAACTGGCGCGTTCCAAGCCCCCCATCAACATCAGCAGCGTGGATTTGCCGGACCCAGACGGGCCGACAAGCCCCACTGTCTCGCTCCGGTGGACATCCAGCGTGATCTCGTGGAGTATCCTTACCGGCCCCGCGTTCCCGGTCAGCGTGAGGGATGCGCCGGCAAGCGACAGCAAAGGAGTGGCCATGGTCTTGCACCTGATTGCAAACGGTTTTTCGAAATATGGTGTGGCGGGGCTGCGGGGCAAGGCGGCGGCGCTGATTATCTGCCTGTTCATGACTGCGCCGGGATGGGCCGGGCCGGTAACGGTACTGGCCATGGGTGACAGCCTGACCCAGGGCTATGGGCTTGTCGAGTCCGAAGGCTTCGTGCCGCAGATGCGGGGCTGGCTGGCGGAGCGGGGCGCCGACGTGGAGCTGATCAATGGTGGCGTCTCGGGCGATACGACGGCGGGTGGAGCGGCGCGCGTTGCGTGGAGCCTGACCGAAGATGTGGATGCCATGATCGTGGCACTGGGTGGCAACGATCTGCTGCGTGGGATCGACCCGGCGGTGAGCCGTGCCAACCTCGAGGCGATTCTGCGCGAGGCGAAGGCCCGGGATGTGGCGGTCCTGTTGGTCGGGATGACGGCGCCGGGCAATTACGGACCGGACTACAAGGCGGCTTTCGACGCGATTTATCCGGACCTCGCGGACAAGTACGGCACGCTCTTTTTCGAGAGTTTCTTCGCAGGCCTGGGCACGTCGGATCCGGCGGCGGCGCGGGATTTCTTCCAGCCCGACGGTATCCACCCCAATGCCGGGGGCGTGGCGCGGATCGTGGACGCGATGGGGCCGGCGGTCCTTCGCCTGATCGACCGGGCGAAATGAAAACGGGCCCCTGAGGGGCCCGAAAAAATCTGTTTTTCCAGTGGGTTACGCCAGGGCGATGTTCGCCGCCGATTCGCGGCCGTCGCGGCCGGCTTCGATGTCGAACGTCACTTTCTGGTCATCGGCCAGGCCGGTCAGACCGGCGCGTTCCACGGCCGAGATGTGCACGAACACGTCCTTGCCGCCACCCTCGGGCGCGATGAATCCATAACCTTTGGTCGAGTTGAACCACTTTACGGTGCCATTGGCCATACCGTTGTCTCCTTCGTTTTATGCTGCCCGCGTTGGTGCGGCAGCCCGGCTAGTCAGTGCAAGATCGAGTGACTGAGCCGTAAGGAGTCAGATGGTCGATAGTGATAACGTCGCGTGAAATACATGGGGCCGCGTGGCCGATAACGCAAGGAAAAAATGGTCCGCGCGGATTGAACAGTTTGAGGATTGTGTCCCGGGGTCTTGAAGTGTTTTGCCGGCCGCGACCGCCGGAGGATCCCGGGCAGCGGGCGGCCCGGCGCGGGCGGGACCTTTCTGCCGGCACCGTGAGCGGATGAGGTGGGGGGTGGTTTCACCCGTGGTGTGACCCCGTTGACGGTCCGGGAAGATGTAAGGCCCGTGGGAAGCACCGGGTGAAGCCCACGTGACGGGGCGTGAGGACCCGCTCGAGCGCTGAAAATGAATGGAGACACCCACCCTGCGGCTTGCCGGCTCAATCCGGCGGAACCAAGACCGGGCGCACCGGGTTGAGGGGCTCCGACAGTGGCTGGCATAAACCGAAGAACCCGGAGCTTGGACCGCCACCCGGTGGTCTGGCGATCATGCAGGCTCTGCCGATGGGTTGGTGTGGCGGGTTGAAACCCGCCCTGCGCCGGGCCCGTGCCCTGTGGTTCATCCGACCGCACCTCGGCGCGACCGACCAGCTTGTCCCAACGGAGCTGCCGGAATGAGGTAAAATCGAGGTCGGACAGGTCCTGATCGGGGAAGGCCTTGGCTTTTTCTTCCGTGGTCATGGCCGAGACCCGCGCGGAATCGAGGGCCGTCAGGCCCGCCGCGCGATCGCCGACGCGCCCCCACGCGGCGGCGATTTGGGGGCCCTAGCAGCCCCTGTGATGGATCAGCGCATATGGTGGTCCTGTTTGGGCCCGCCAGCCGTTTCCGAGCGCCTGCACCATGTGCCGCAAAGCCGGTGGGACGTGCCGGGGGTCTTGACTGAACTGATGCGGTGGATGCCCCCACCTGACGGCATCCTTTATGCCATAATAGTTCGATTGGAACTTAGCGGAGGGCACACCGATGACGACGAATATCAGCATGCTGGCGATCGACCTGGCGAAGGG
>NZ_QNGB01000017.1 GCF_003298505.1 Roseovarius sp. TE539 | reverse complement strand
AGGGTCGGCGCGATACAATGGGTGGCGGTCATAGCCGGTCTCCTCAGCGGTGTGGTTGTGCAAAACCACTGTTGAGACCTGAGACCCGGTTATGGCCACACGCTGCGCTATCTGGGGGCTGCGCGCGGGGCCATAACCCGTCGGCAGCCCATTTTCCCGACGTGCTACGGGGATGCGCTGCAAGGATCGCCCGTGGCGGATATCACCGCCGATCCGCAAAGCGGCTGGACGGGGGTGCATCCGGCCATACTTGCGATGAATTGCCTGGCCTATGATGCCGCGACCCTTGGCAATCACGAGTTCAATTTCGGGTTGCCCTGGCTCACCCGGATGCTGAGCGCCGCGCGCCATCCCGTGACCTGCGCAAACCTGAAACTGACCTGCGGTCGATTCCTTCCGCCATACCTTCTGCTGGACCGCATGATCCGCAGCCATGACGGTGAAAAGCATCCCATTCGCATAGGTATCATCGGTCTGGTGCCACCTCAGGTCACAAGCTGGGATCATCTGCATCTCGGGGACCGGTTGATCAGCGAGGACATGGTCAAGGCATCGCGCGAACTTGTGCCCCGCATCCGTGAAGAGGGCGCCGACCTGATTGTCGCACTTGCCCATACCGGAATCGACACCGGCCCTGCGCATCCGTTCATGGAAAACGCGGCCCTTCAGATCGCCGCGGTGCCGGGGGTCGACGCGCTTCTGGCAGGGCACAGTCATCAGATCTTTCCGGACTCCACGGTACCCGGCACCGATGGGGGGGCCGTCGATTCGGCCATCGGCACGCTCAGCGGGACCCCTGCGGTCATGGCGGGTTTCGGTGGATCGCACCTGGGCATCCTGGATCTTGCCCTGCGGCGGCACCATGGTCACTGGACCATAACCGGCCACCGGAGCGAAGCACGTCCGGTCACCAGCATGAAAACCGGCATCGCGGCGGCCCCGGATGCCGAGATCAGCCGCGCCCTGACCAAGACGCACGCTGCCACACTCAGGCTTACCCGCCGCCCGATCGGCCACAGCCCCGCGCCGCTGCACAGTTATCTTGCCATGGTCGGTGACAGCGCCGCGCTACGGCTTGTGAACGCAGCGCAGCACGAGGCCATGGCGGAGTTGCTGCGCGGGACCGCGCACGAGAACCTTCCGATCCTGTCGGCGACCGCCCCCTTCAAGGCCGGCGGCCGCGGCGGACCGGGCCATTACACCGATATTCCCGCAGGGCCGCTGAAGCTGCGCCATGCCGCTGATCTTTATATCTTTCCGAACACTCTTTGCGGCTTGCAGATAACCGGCGCGTTACTTCGCGACTGGCTGGAGCGTGCCGCAAGCTGTTTCAACCGTATCGGCCCCGACGCCCGGGGCGTGCCGTTGCTGAATCCTGAAATGCCGTCACATGATTTCGACGTCATCAGTGGCCTCACCTACCGGATCGACCTTTCGCAACCGGCCCGCCACGCCCCTGGCGGCGCCTTGGCCTCGCCCGGCGCCACGCGTATCCGCGACCTGCGCCATGCCGGCAAACCGGTCCGCGCGTCGGATGTGTTCATACTGGCCACCAACAGCTATCGGGCCTATGGCGGCGGCGGTTACCCCGATCTACCGGACACGGAACGCATCCATACCGGAAAGACGCAGGTGCGCGACGTTCTGGTGCGCCATATCCGGTCGCGCAGCCAGGTGGCGCCGCCCGCCGGCGTCACGTGGTCGTTCGCATCACAACCCGGCGCCAGCGCAATACTTGAGACCGGACCGGGGGTTCGCCGGCATGCCGCAGAGCTTGCCGCCCTCGGTGCGACCGATCTTGGTGGCGGTTCCGGCGGGTTCGTCCGGTTGCACCTGCCATTTGACGGCCCTCTTGCATCTCGCGGGAATGACAATTAACTGATCACTTGAGAGGTTGGCGCGGGCAAGCGCCTCGCCAACCCGGTCAGATCCGGAAGGAAGCAGCCGTAACGAGCCCCGCTTGGGTCGTTGTCCAACCTCTCACCCCCCTCATGCCGTCGAACCCTTTGCAATCGGCCGTCGCGGGTCAGACGGATTTCAGGTTGACGGCCCGGCAGGATGTTTCGGCCTCCCTCCATCTGATCGCGGTGGACGCGGTCACGCCCAAAGCCTAGTTTGGCGATGACGAATCCGAAGGCGCCCGCATGTCCGACAGCCCAGCCTACCAAGTGCTTGCCCGCAAATATCGGCCCGAAACCTTCGCCGACCTTGTCGGACAGGACGCGATGGTACGCACCCTGCGCAATGCCTTCAGGGCCGACCGGATCGCGCAGGCCTTCATCCTGACCGGTATCCGCGGGACCGGCAAGACAACCACCGCACGGATCATCGCCAAGGGCATGAACTGTACCGGCGCCGACGGGTCCGGCGGCCCCACCACCGATCCGTGCGGTGAATGCGAACACTGCACCGCGATCATGGAAGGCCGGCATGTCGACGTGCTGGAGATGGACGCGGCCTCGAACACCGGGGTGCAGAACATCCGCGACGCGATCATCGAGACCGTGAGTTACCGCGCCGCGTCGGCCCGCTACAAGATCTTCATAATCGACGAAGTCCACATGCTCAGCGCCTCTGCCTTCAACGCCTTGTTGAAGACGCTCGAGGAACCGCCCGAACATGTGAAATTCATCTTCGCGACAACCGAAATCCGCAAGGTTCCGGTGACGGTGCTCAGCCGCTGCCAGCGCTTTGACCTGCGACGGATCGAACCCGAAGTGATGATCGCGCTGCTCAAGCGTATCGCCGCAGCCGAGGTTGCGGAAATCAGCGACGAGGCGCTGGCGCTGATCACCCGGGCCGCCGAGGGATCGGCACGCGATGCCACGTCGCTTCTTGATCAGGCGATCAGCCACGGCGCCGGCGAAACCACCGTCGATCAGGTTCGGGCGATGCTGGGCCTCGCGGACCGCGGGCGCGTCCTCGATCTGTTCGACATGGTGATGAAGGGCGATGCCGCCGCCGCCCTCGCGGAGCTCGCCTCGCAATATGCCGAAGGCGCCGATCCGATGGCGGTGCTGCGCGATCTGGCCGAGGTCACGCACTGGATCTCGGTGGTCAAGATCACGCCCGAGGCCGCTGCCGATCCCACCATCGGCCCCGACGAGCGGAGCCGCGGGCAATCGATGGCCGCGGCCCTGCCTATGCGGGTTCTCACGCGGATGTGGCAAATGCTTCTGAAAGCGCTGGAAGAAGTCGCCGAAGCCCCGAATGCGATGATGGCCGCCGAGATGGCGGTGATCCGCCTCACCCATGTCGCGGACCTTCCCACGCCCGAGGATTTGCTACGCAAACTGCGTGACGCCCCGCCCTCTCCCGGTCCCGGCGGAGGCGGCGGAGCGGTTGCATCGGAACGTCGGGATGATGTCACGGGGCCGGACACGCAAGGCGGCGCACCCCGCACCTCCGGCGCGGCACCCGGCGGCAACGGCCCCGGCGGACAAACCACGGCACTGGCCGCGGAAGAACAGCCGGCGCTGGCGCATTACCCCGGGTTCGGGGATGTCGTTGCTCTGATCCGCGCCAACCGCGACGCCAAGCTGCTTATAGAGGTTGAAAACCATTTGCGCCTGGCTGCCTACGCTCCGGGGCGGATTGAATTCGTCCCGGCCGATGGCGCCGCGCCCGATCTGGCACAGCGTCTGGGCGCTGCCCTGCAGCGCTGGACCGGTAATCGCTGGGCCGTCACCCTGGTCAACGAGGGCGGCGGCAAAACGATCGCCGAAACCCGTGACGCGGAACGACTCGCACTTGAGGCGCAGGCAATGGAACACCCCCTTGTTCAGGCCGTCTTCGAGGCCTTCCCCACGGCTGAAATCCGCACCATCAAGACAACCGAGGCACGGCTTGCCGAAGCCGAGAGCGAAGCGCTTCCCGAGGTAGAGGACGAATGGGACCCGTTTGAAGAGGACTGAGCGCACCGGGGCGGGTTGTCTGTCGCCTTTGCCGCACCGATATGGTTAAAGCAGGCGTGACCGGCGCCACGCCGCGGGGGCGGACAAGCATAACGAACGAGGAGAGACACGCGATGTTCAAGGGACTGGGCCAGATGGGCGACATGGGCAAGATGATGAAGGCTGCCCAGGAAATGCAGGAAAAGATGGCCGCGCTGCAGGAAGAAATGCACCAGATGACCGTCGAGGGTGAATCGGGCGCCGGTCTTGTCCGGGCGGTGGCCACCTGCAAGGGCGAACTCAGGAGCCTCGATATCGACCCGTCGATCTTTTCCGGCGATGACAAGGAAGTGGTGGAGGATCTGATCCTTGCCGCCATCAAGGATGCCCAGCAAAAGGCCAGCGACCGAGCGCAGGAAGAAATGGGCAAGATCACCGAGGGCATGGGCCTGCCCAAGGACATGAAGCTGCCGTTCTGAATCGTCCCTGCGGATGAGCAGCACGCGCGACATCGACGCCCTGATCGATATGATGGCAAAATTGCCGGGCCTGGGGCCGCGGTCGGCCCGACGCGCCGTTCTGCACCTTATCCGCAAGCGTGAGCTGCAGCTCGCCCCGCTTGCCGGCCAGATGCAGCGTGTCGCCGACACGGCCCGCGAATGCGCGCGCTGCGGCAATGTCGGCACTCTCGAAGTCTGCGATATCTGCACCGATGCGGCACGCGCGAACGGGCAGATCTGCGTGGTCGAGGATGTCGCGGATCTCTGGGCGATGGAGCGGGGCAGCGCCTTCAAGGGGCGCTACCATGTGCTTGGCGGCACCCTCAGTGCGCTCGACCAGGTGGGCCCCGAAGACCTGCGGATTCCGCAACTCCTGAACCGGATCGGTGCAGAGGAAATCTCCGAAGTGATCCTGGCGCTCAACGCCACCGTGGACGGCCAAACCACCGCCCATTACATAGCCGATCAACTGGAAAATCGCGTCAGCCTCACCTCACTGGCGCAGGGCGTGCCCATCGGAGGTGAGCTCGACTACCTTGACGACGGCACCATCAGCGCCGCGCTTGCGGCGCGAAAACGGCTCTAGGGTTGCCCGGATCAGGACGGCCCGGAGTGGCCGCCGTCATCAGCGACCACCATTATCCTCTTCATCGTCTTCGTCGTCATCCGTCTCGGGCAGGTTGAAGAAGCTGTCCGCGTCGATCTCCCCGTCCTCCGTCTTGTCGCCGGACCCGTCGTCATCGCCGCTGAGGCTGAACGTCTCCAGCCCTTCGATGGCCGTGGGAAACTTGGGCTCTGCCTCCATTTCCAGGCTCTGTTCGGTGCTCAGCAACGCACGACGCTCATCGTCGCCGATGCTCTCGCCGTCACGGGCCTTCTTGGCCGCGGCTTTCTGCACGGCGGCATCCAGCTCGGATTGCTTGCAAAGGCCAAGCGCCACCGGGTCTATCGGCTGCATGTTGGAGATGTTCCAGTGGGTGCGCTCGCGTATCGACTGGATCGTCGGTTTAGTGGTCCCCACGAGCCGGGCAATCTGCGCATCGGCCAGTTCGGGGTGGAACTTGACCAGCCAAAGGATCGCGTTCGGACGATCCTGCCGCTTCGACAACGGCGTGTAACGCGGTCCGCGGCGCTTTTCCTCGCCGGTCGCCGCAGGATTGTGCTTGAGCCTGAGCTGGTGCAGCGGATCCTTCTCGGCACGGCTGATCTCGTCCTGGGTGAGCTGATTGTTGGCGATCGGGTCGAACCCCTTCACGCCGGCGGCCACATCGCCGTCGGCGATACCCTGGATCTCGAGTTCATGCATCCCGACGAAATCGGCGATCTGCTTGAAACTGATCGTCGTGTTGTCCACCAGCCAGACGGCGGTGGCCTTGGCCATAAGCGGTTTTACCATGTTCCGGGTCTCCTTCACGCATATCTTCCCCGCCGCCTTGAAGGGCGGTCCCGGATCATTTCCGGGACGGGTTTCCGTTGTCGGGGAACTTGGGCGGTATATAGTCCGTGGCGGCGAAAAATGAAAGACCAAAACATGCGTTTCCTGCTGCTCCTGCTCCTCGCCGCCAATGCCGCCCTCGCCGAGGGGGAGCGCGCGGGTGAGTTCGACTATTACGTACTCAGCCTCAGCTGGTCTCCGACATGGTGCGCGCTGGACGGGGACGATCGCGGGGCGGCCCAATGCACGGCCCGCGCCGGCCGGGGCTGGATCCTGCACGGGCTGTGGCCGCAATACCACCGCGGCTGGCCATCCCATTGCCGCGGCACCCGGCGCCCGCCCACGCGCGCCCTGACCGCCGGCATGGCCGACGTGATGGGCTCCTCCGGCCTCGCCTGGTACCAGTGGAAAAAGCACGGTACCTGCACCGGTCTGTCGGCACCGGATTACTACGCACTGGCACGGCAAGCCTTCGCCCGGGTGACCCGGCCGGCTGTGTTCCGCAAGCTCGACCGCCCGGTCCGGGTCGCCCCCGCGGTGATCGAACAGGCGTTTCTCAAGGCCAATCCGGGCTGGAAACCCGACATGCTGACCATCACCTGCCGCGCGGGCCGCATCCAGGAAGCACGGCTTTGCCTGTCAAAAGAGCTGGAGCCGGTGCCCTGCGGGCGCGATGTGGTGACGGATTGCCGGCTCGGCAGCGCCCTCCTCGATCCGGTGAGATAGCGGGCACCGATCCTGCCGCTTTTCCGGCTTCATCTTTCTCCAAATACTCGGGTGCGGACAACGCCGGATGGCGCATCGTTCAGAGCAACCGCCCGGCAAGCACCACCAGCGCCACCGGGATCAGGCTGGCATGCAGCACATGATCGAACCAGTTGCTGCTGCCCAGCCGAAATGCCCAGAACGCCTGCCCCGCCACCGCCACCAGCGGCGCGAAAAGACTGCCCTGCACCATCCCGTAGCCACAAACCGCCAGAACCATGACCCCCACCGGCAGTGGCGCATACCCCAGACGGTAGATGTCCGCCGGCAGGGTTCCCGTCGCCGTGGCAAGGAACGCTCCGTAGGCGAGCACGAAAACCACCAGCTCAACAGTACCGAACGGTATCACCTCGACCCCCAGGCCGGTCACCATGTGACGCAGGACGAGAAATGCCAGAACCACCCGGAACGATCCCAGCACCGCCACGACCCCGCGCAGCACCAGGGTGTCGCGAAATGCCCAGACCGCGACGGCGCTCGACAATGCCGCGGCCGCGATGGCCGCTGGCCCGGGAAGGATCAGCGCGGCCAGGCCCCAGAGTATCCAGGCCAGGAGGAGGCCAAGCCAGATCGTCGTCAGCCCCGCGGTCATGCGTCGCCCTCCCTCGTCCGCTCCCGGGCGGCCAGCCATGCCGCGTTGAAGACGTGGGCGCGTATTCCCCGCTTGTTGCCAAAGGAATAGGTCAGCACGATCTGACCATCCGCCAGACGGCGCAGCATCGGATAACGCACGGCCTCGGCCGGGGTTCCATCCCCTTCCTCCAGCGTGCAGATGCGGCGCCAGCTGCGCCCGCCATCCTCCGAAACGGCAAGCCTGAGGATATCACCGCGCCGGGTGTCGTCGTTGAACACCAGAAGAATGCGCCCTCCGCCCAGCCCCAGGGCCGCCACCGGCGCATCCGGGTTGGGCAGGTCGCTTTCAAGGACCGAGGACCAGTGGCGCCCGCCATCGGCTGTCTCGCTGATCAGAAGCCGCCGCGATCCGCCACCGAAATTGCGCAGCAGCGCCACGGCGCGGTTTTCATCAAGCGGCACGATCATGGGCTGTATGGCATTCCGGCCATCAGGCAAGCGCCGCATGTCGCGCACCCGCCCCTCGGGATCGAGGCGCACCAGCATGCTGTAGCCGCTTTTCATCTCGAAATAGGCGGGAAGACCATGATTGCCGTCGGCATAGGCCACCATCGGCGACTTCACCAGATGCGACCGATTGAAGAGCGGCGACAGGTTCAGCTTGCGGGCCTTCACCGGGGTCGTCCCGGCCTTGCCGGTGCGGACATCCGCGACCGACGCCATCGCCCAGCCCCCGATGGAAACGACGGTGGCGAAATACCCCCCCGGCACCGCCTCGTTCTCGATCGTGTTGCCCAGCGTGACGACAAGCTGCCGCGGGTCGAACGCGTCGCTCAGGGACTTGCGGGTGATGAAGGGCGTGGGCGGCGCGTGACGCCAGCAACCCCTGGAGCGAGTGAAGACGGCCCGATGAATGTCCACATCGGCCTGTGCCTCCTCCGACCCCTGGAACCAGATGATTGAAAAGCCCTCCGGCTCGACAATGACGGAGGGTGAATGCGCCTCCCCCTCGGCAGGCGCGTGATCGAACACCGTTTCGAAGATCGGCGGGCTTGTGGACTCTTCCTGTTCCGTCGGGGCGAAACGCCACTCCAGCCTGATGTCGCGCCGCATCGCGAAACCGGTCAACCCAAGGCTCACGACACTCATCACACCGGCCAGGATCACCGGGGAGATCGGGCCGACGGAATCCGCGATCGCGGCGATCAAGGGGCGCCGCCGGTCACGGCAAGACCGGGTTCATCTTGCACACCAGGGGCCGCGAACACGCCCGGCAAGGAAAATGGCCCGGTTCCGGGAAGCCGCATTTCAGGAAACGATTTCAAAATCCTCACCCCATTCACACCCTTTCGGGCCAGGAATTTTAACGTGTTTATGACATGTGCGACTTCGGGTGTCATGTGCCTTCGGATCGCCTGTCCCGTCTTGCGCGGGGTCAGGTTTCGCCCGAAACCTCGAGGACGATCTTGCCGACATGGTCACTGCTTTCCATGCGCGCATGGGCCTCGGACGCCGCGGCCAGCGGGAATTGCGAATCCATGACCGGCGCCACCTTGCCCGCCTCCAGCAGGGGCCAGACATCGGCGCGCAGCCCTTCGGCGATCCGGGCCTTGGCCAGGTCGCTCTGTGGACGCAGGGTGCTGCCGGTGATCGTCAAACGCCGGGTCATGACCTGCGCGAAATTCAGTTCCGCCCTGGGACCGGACAGGAAGGCGATCTGCACCAGGCGCCCGTCATCCGCCAGGCATTTCACGTTGCGCGGGATGTAATCTCCACCGACCATGTCCAGAATCAGGTCGGCGCCGCCCTCCTCTTGCAGCACCGAAACGAAATCCTCCTCCCGGTAGTTGATCGCGCGTTCGGCGCCGAGGTCACGGCAGACGTCGCATTTCTCTGCGGACCCGGCGGTCGTGAAGACCCGCGCGCCGAATTCCCGCGCCAACTGTATCGCGGTGGTACCGATGCCGCTGGATCCGCCATGTACCAGGAAACGCTCACCGCCCTGCAAGCCGCCACGTCCGAAGACATTCGACCAGACCGTGAAGAAGGTCTCGGGCAGGCAGGCGGCCCGCCGCAGGTCCATGGGGCCGGGCACCGGCAGGCAGTGCGCCGCCGGCGTCGCCACGTATTCGGCATAGCCCCCGCCGGGCAGCAGGGCGCAAACCCTCTCGCCGACGGACCGGTCGCTCACCCCTGTGCCAACCGCGACGATCTCGCCCGCGGCCTCCAGCCCGGGCAGGTCGCTCGCCGAGGGCGGCGGCGCATACATGCCAGCCCGTTGCAGGGCGTCGGGGCGGTTCACACCCGCCCAGGCGATCCTGATCACCACTTCGCCGGCGTGCGCGTCCGGCACCGGGCGCTTCACCTCGCGAAGCACCTCCGGGCCACCCGGCTTCGAGATTTCGATCGCGCGCATCGTGCCTGCCATCAATCCAGTCCCCGGTCGGGGGCAGACCAGTGCCCCGGCATGTCTTCCCCTGCACGGCCGCGCGGCGCCCGGATACGGCCCATCAGCGCCATTGGCCCGGCCAGCACCCGGCTCAGGACAGGATCTTCGCGGACCTTTCCCTTCACGGTTTCGATACGCATCACGTCCTCGATGCGGCGGTCAAGGAAATCCCAGGTCGCCGTTGCGTGTTCGCTTTCATCGCCCAGCCAGTAAAGAACGGTGGAACTGTACACACCGGCAAGGGTGGCGCGTTTGGTGTACCAGTTGACATCGTCTGACCTGTCTCCCAGGGCTGTCCATATTCGATCGCAGGTATTCCAGACAGCGCGCGCGCCATCGCCGGCATGCTGCGGCAGAGCGAAAAGCGCCGCGCCGCGCCGTACCAGCTCCCGATCCTCCGCGGCCTCGATGCGGAACCGCACCGCCGCCGCGATGCGATCGCGAAACCGCAGTGCGCCCAGGTCCTCGGCCTCGAGCCGCGCCAGCATCGCGCGATCTCCCTCCTCTTGGAAGGCCAGGGCCAGGTCGACGGCGCCACGCGGAAATACCGCCCTGACGATCGCCGGTGCCACCTGTGCATCGGCGGCGGCGCCCCTTAGCGTGACGTCGCTCCAGCCATCGAAAGGCACATGCAGCTTTGCCGCCTCCAGGATCGCTGCGCGCGGGTCGGGTTCGGTCATGTCGCTCTCCAAATTGCGTCGGGTCCACCCTAGACAAGTAGGTCGGCTCTTGCTATAGGGCCAATTCCTGCAATCACTTGCAACTTTAACCCAGGAAGGTGGTGACACCACATGCAGGTCAGTGTTCGCGACAACAATGTCGATCAGGCGCTCCGCGCCCTGAAGAAAAAGCTGCAGCGCGAAGGCGTTTTCCGCGAAATGAAGCTCAAGCAGCATTTCGAGAAACCCTCCGAGAAGAAGGCGCGCGAGAAGGCCGAGGCCATCCGCCGTGCCCGCAAGCTTGCGCGCAAGAAGGCGCAGCGCGAAGGGCTCCTCTGAGGGTCGGCTGAACTTTCCGACACGAAACTGACGACCCCCGGGCGCCCGCTTCGGGGGTTTGTCGTCTTGAAGCTGCGGTTTGGGGCGCCTCCCGAAAGGTGCGCCGCCGACGAAAAGCGCCCGCCATTCCCGCCCTCACCTCTTGAAGCCGAAAAACGTCCGTTTATAGTGCGCCATTCCTCGAGTCGTGAAGATACGCACCTTCCAGGACGGTTACGTCAGGCCCCTCTATCATGATCACCCGCAAATTCGTCGATGCCCTGTTGCTTTCGCTGGCCGCTCTGGCGCTCGTCTTGACGCTCTGGTTCTATGTCACCGATCCCGGCTATTTCTCGGCAAGCTTTGCCGCCGAGGACGGACCGGTTGAATACGCCACCGCGTTCTTTCTGCTTGTGGCAAGCGGCGTTCTGGCATGCCGCGCGGTATCACTTCGGCGCGGCGGCAGACCATACCTCGTGGTTCTGATGACGATCTACGCGCTGATGTTCTTTGTTGCCAGCGGCGAAGAGGTGTCATGGGGCCAACGCATTTTCGACTGGGAAACCGGGGAATTCTTCGCAGAACACAATACGCAGGACGAAACCAACCTTCACAACCTCGCCATCGGCGAGGTGCGATTGGCGAAGACGCTGTTCGGCGGTTTCCTGACTCTGATGATCCTGCTCTATCTGGTGGCGCTTCCACTGCTCCATCGGCGCAGCGCACGCATTGCCCGCCTTGCCGACCGGCTCGTGGTACCGGTTCCCGGGTGGCGGCACGCCGTGATGGCCATTCTTGCCAGTATCGTCATCGGCGCCATCGACATCCAGCGACAATGGGAAGTCTACGAACTGGTGTTCAGTCTGCTGGCGGTGTCGATTTTCGTTTCGCCCCGCAACGACGCGTCTCTCCGCTGACAGCGCGGGGACACTCCAGCCACCGAAAGCGTGAATGCTGTCCGCAGCCACCAGCTTGCCGCCGGTCCCGTCCCGTTGTAATGTAACGGATTGATGACAGGGGCACATTTCGCCTGATGAACGAAAAACTGAATATTGTCCTGCTCCTTCTGGCTTTTCTGGCCGCGGCAACTTTGCCGGTCTTTCACGCGCTCAGGACCCCTTTCTTTCATCAGACCTACGCCGCCGAGGACGGGCCGGTGGAATGGCTCACCTTCCTGTGCCTCTGCGCCTGTGCCTTCGTGCTCGCGCGTCAGGCCATTGCAGTCCGCCGCGCGGGCGGTCGCCGCTTGGCGGCCCTGCTGCTGGGCCTTTACGCCTGCGCGTTCCTGTTCGCGGCTGGAGAGGAGATTTCCTGGGGACAGCGAATCTTCGGCTGGGAAGCGGGCGCGTTCTTCACGGAAAACAGCAACCGCGCCGAAACCAACCTCCACAACCTCAAGATCGGCGAGGTCAAGCTGGTGCAGTTTCTCTTCGGCCATGTCCTGACGCTCGTGCTGTTGTCTTATCTCGTGGTCCTGCCGGTCCTGCATCCGGCTCTGGCCTTCGTGCAGCGGTTGACCGAAATGTTCGCTGTCCCGGTGCCACATCTCCATCATGCCGCTCTCGCGTTGCTTGCTTCGGTCGCAGAAGCCGCTGTCGACCTGCAGCGCCAATGGGAAATCTACGAATTGGTCTTTGCGCTGCTGGCGCTGTCCATCTTTCTGTTGCCGAAGAATGCACGTGTTTTCAGGCCCGCGCCCGGGGTGGCGCCCTCATCACAAAAGGCCATGCCTCCGCGCGCTTGATGCGGGTCGGCGCTTGCTGTAACCGCCTGTTGAACCGACGCTGTAGAAAAGGGTCCGGCCATGCTCCGCCTCAATGAACGCTCCGGCCTCAGCCACGCCGATTCGCTCCTGTTCGGTGCCGCATACACCACGCTTGCATTCACGGTGATCTACTATGTGACGGGAATGCACGAGGAATTCCGCCTGGGCTTCGCGACCGAGGACGGCCCGGTGGAATGGGGGACGGCGATCTGCCTGCTTTTCTCGTCGATCGTGCTGATCCGCAACGCGGCGGTACTGCGCGCCCGGCGCGGGGCCTTGGCGGCGGTCCTGACCGGGATCTACGCCCTGGCGTTCTTCTTCGCGGCTGGCGAGGAGATCTCCTGGGGATACCGGATTTTCAACTGGGAGGCGGGGGAATTCTTTCTTGAACACAACGCCCAGCAGGAAACCAACCTGCACAACCTTGTCGTGGGGGACGTGAAACTGGTCAAGACGCTTTTCGGAAGCGCCCTGACGGTCGTGATTCTCCTTTACCTGCTGATCCTCCCGCTGCTTTATTCCCGCATCGCCTTCCTGAGCCGTCTCGTGGACCGGCTCGCGATCCCTGTGGCCGATACACGCCACGCGGTGCTGACGCTGGTAGCCACCATCGTCGTCGCATCCGTTCAGTTGACGCACAAATGGGAAAGTTACGAGTTCGTCTTCAGTCTTCTGACCATCTCGATCTTCCTGCAGCCGCGCAATGCCGACCGCGTAACCTGACGCACTGTCATTCCACGAATCGGATACTGTCGCGCGCCGCCAGAAGGTCCTTGCGTTCAGCCTCCGCATGGAGCGACGAGACAAGGCAGCCACGATCCGCCTCTTCCGTCAGCCCGAGCGCCCTGAGCGCCGCATCTATGTTGACCCCATTCTGCGGCAGGCGTGGCCGGTTCGAGGCATTCTGCACCGGTCCGCCGGGCAACTCCGCGGTGGTCAGTCCACAGAAATCCGCCACCGCCTGCAGCGCGCCGGGTGCTTCGATGTTCACCGCGATGAAATCGTCCCGGCCGCGGAAATGTCGCAACACCCAGGCGAAGTAGTCCGCCCGCCGCCAGATCTCGTTGATGAAATTCTGAACGGTGAAGACCTTCTGATGATGCGTGGCGATGCTGATCAGGTATTTCCGCAAGGGGCGGAAGTTGAGGATGAAAACGGCATTGGGGTAAACGCGGTCGAAGGCCGCGACCGGGCGCACCTGACCGAAATCCGAAAAGGCGTCGAAGCGACCGGTCCGCCAGTCGCTCGAATCGTGGAAGCTGCGGATGCCATTGACCTCGAACAGTTTGTGAAGCGCCGTCGTCCCGTTCCGCGGATGGCCGATGACGAAATACTTGACCGCATGCCGGTCACCTTTCGGGGTCACCATGAAATGCAGCCGCATCCGCGCCCGGATGACGCCGAAAGCCAGATCGTTGATGTCCGTGGTCCGCCGCATCCCGCGCCTCCTGGAAAAGGATCATGCCTTGCCGGTCAGATGATCTCGTCTTCATCGAACAGCGGGGCCGCGGCAAGATGCGCGCTGACACCCTGCACCGCAGCATCCCCACGCGCGGTTTCCGCGACATGGAACAAGGCGTCGCCCTCGTAAACCACGGGCATGTGAGTACGGCCGACGAGGATACCGGTGACATCCGCGACGACCTCGGTCTCGACCTCTCCGAACGGGTCGGAAATGGCGCCCAGCACGGTACCCGGCTCGACCATGTCACCATCGGCCACGTATCCCCGCAGCAGCCCGCCGGCCGGTGCGCGGTACCAGCTCGAATCGCCAACCATGACCGGCTTGTGGCGTATCTTCGGAACCCCTTTCCCGGGGATCATGCGCAGGTGCTTCATCACCCGCAGGATGCCCGACACACCGGCGCGCGCGGCCAGTTCGTCAAACCGAAGCGCGGCACCGCCCTCGTAAAGCAGCACATCGACCCCCGACTCCTCGGCGGCCATGCGCAACGACCCCTCGCGCAGTTTCGAGCGCATGATCACCGGCGCGCCAAAAGCATTCGCCAATTCGGCAAGCCGGTCATTTCCGGGTGTAAGACGGAGTTGCGGCAGGTTGGTGCGGTTGTTGGAGGCCGAATGCAGATCGACACCCACATCCGACCGCCCGACCACTTCGGTCATGAAGATATGCCCCAGCCGCGAGGCCATCGACCCCTGGCTCAACCCTGGAAAGCAGCGGTTCAGATCGCGCCGGTCCGGTAGGTAGCGCGAGTGGTTTAGAAACCCGAAGGTGTTGACGATCGGCACCGCCAGCAGGGTACCCGCCATGGTCTTCAGCGCCCCGGCCTTGAGCAGGCGGCGCACGATCTCCACCCCGATCACCTCGTCACCGTGGATGGCCGCGGAAACGAACATCACCGGGCCGGGCTTGCGCCCGTGCACCACATGCACCGACAGATGAACCGGCGTGTGGTCGGACAGACGGCTTACCGGGATATCGACGGTCTGACGCGTGCCGGGCGCGATTTCGTATCCGCCGATTTGAAAGGGTTTTCTCGTCTTGCCCGTTGCCATGCCATCCTCGCCCGTCGCCCGACCTTCGCGATACGCAAAAAGAAGCCTGCTGTCCATCACCGCCACGTCCGATGCCCCTTGGCCCCGGCACACGGCATCCTTGCCGCTCGAAAAGCGGCATCCGCGGCGCCGTGCCCCGGGCGTCCCCGCGGCTCGCGCCCCCTCTCGCCGGCGCCTGTCGCCGCGTCTCCCCGTGCCGGACGCGCCAGTCCTTCCGGGATGGCACGGCGCTGGCAGACCCGCGCGGAAACGCCGGGAGGATCAGCCCGGCATGCGGGTCTTGCGCAGGTAGGGCAGCACCGTCTCGAAGTCCCCGAACTTGGCGCGCGCGTCCTCGTCGCTGAGGGTGGCCGGGATGATCACGTCCTCGCCCATGATCCAGTCGGCGGGGGTCGCCACGCCCTGCCCTGCGGCGGTCTGGACGGCATCCAGCGCGCGCAGGACTTCGGCGAAATTGCGGCCCACCGTCATCGGATAGGTCATCATCAACTTGAGTTGCTTGTCCGGTCCGATGATGAACACGCTGCGCACCGTGGCGCTGTCGGCAGGTGTGCGGCCCTCGGGAAGGTACGCTTCGGCCGGCAGCATGTCGAACGCCTTGGACAGCTCGAGATCGGGGTCCGCGATGATCGGAAAGCCCGCCGGCACGCCACCCACGGCCTCGATATCGCCTTTCCATTTGCGGTGATCCTCGACCCCGTCAACGGAAACGCCGATCACCTTGGTGCCGCGCTTTTCCCATTCCGCCGACAGGCGCGCCACGGCGCCGAACTCGGTGGTGCAAACGGGCGTGAAGTCCTTTGGGTGGGAAAACAGGATCGCCCAACTGTCACCAATCCATTCATGCAGGGAAAAGGTGCCCTGATCCGTTTCGACGGTGAGATCGGGAATGGTGTCGTTTATGCGCAAAGCCATGGCTGCATCCTTTCCTGAGGAGTGTTTACGAGCGGTATGGAACCTGATCAATATTGGAGACTGGCCGGGACCGATGCTGCTTGCAGCCCCCGCGATCCCCTGACAGAGTGACGCCAAATTCACGGAGGTCAACCATGATCGAGAAACGGCAATTCTATATCGGTGGCACCTGGTGCGACCCGCGCGACGGACGTGATCATCCGGTCATAGACCCGTCCAGCGAAGAGTCCTGCGCGGTGATCAGCCTTGGCGGTCAAGCCGATACCGACGCCGCCGTCGCCGCCGCCCGGGCCGCTTTTCCCGGCTGGATGGCCACCCCCCCGGCCGAGCGCATGGCACTGGTCGAGAAGCTCTACGAAATCTACAAGGCCCGCACCGAGGAGATGGCACAGGCCATCAGCCTTGAAATGGGCGCACCCATCGACCTTGCCCGCCAGCAACAGGCTCCCGCCGGGATCGGTCACATGAAGGCGTTCCTGAAGGCCGGGCAGGAATTCGAATTCTCCCGACCCCTGCGCGAGGACGACCGCGACACACGGATCATCCTCGAACCCGTGGGCGTGGTGGGCATGATCACCCCGTGGAACTGGCCGATGAACCAGATCACGCTCAAGGTTATCGCCGCGCTTGTCGCCGGCTGCACGATGGTCCTCAAGCCCTCCGAGGAATCGCCGCTCGATGCGGTGCTCTTTGCCGAGATGATGGACGAGGCGGGTTTTCCGCCGGGCGTCTTCAACCTCGTGAACGGCGACGGCGCAGGTGTGGGCAGCCAGCTTTCGGCGCACGGGGACGTGGACATGATCAGCTTCACCGGCTCGGCGCGGGCCGGGCGGCTGATCTCGAAAACCGCCGCCGACACGCTCAAGCGCGTCAGCCTCGAACTGGGCGGGAAAGGCGCCAACCTCATCTTCGCGGATGCCGACGAGAAGGCCGTGAAGCGCGGCGTCCTGCACTGCATGAACAACTCCGGTCAGTCCTGCAACGCGCCCACCCGGATGCTGGTGCAGCGCGACATTTATGACCGGACCGTGGAGGCCGCCGCCGAGATCGCGAACGGCGTCGAGGTCGGCTCGAGCCATGAAGAGGGCCGCCATATGGGGCCGGTGGTGAACCAGGTCCAGTTCGACAAGATACAGGATCTGATACAGACCGGCATCGACGAAGGGGCACGCCTGGTGGCCGGCGGCCCCGGACGTCCCGACGGTCTGAACCGCGGTTATTACGTCAGGCCCACGGTCTTTGCCGATGTCACCAACGACATGACCATCGCCCGCGAGGAGATTTTCGGCCCCGTCCTGTCGATCATGCCCTTCGACACCGAAGACGACGGCATCGCCATCGCCAATGACACGCCCTATGGCCTGACCAACTACGTCCAGACGGCCGACGGCGCGCGCGCCAACCGCGTGGCCCGCGCCCTGCGCTCCGGCATGGTCGAGATGAACGGCAAGCCCCGCGGCGCCGGCGCCCCCTTCGGCGGCATGAAACAATCCGGCAACGGCCGCGAGGGCGGCCATTGGGGAATCGAGGATTTCCTCGAGGTCAAGGCCGTCTCGGGCTGGACGGACAACGCCTAAAATGGTCCCGCGCGCCTTCGTCCTGCATCTGGCCCGTGCCGAGAAGCGCCGGGCGAATGCGCGCGACCTTCTCGAAACCTGCGGCCTGAACGGCGAGATCTGGCCCGCAGTGGACGGCGCGGCGGTTTCGGCGCGCGATCTCGACGCCACCGTGGGCACCCATATCTTCGATCCGCCCTATCCGTTCGGGCTCAGGACGGGCGAGATCGGCTGCTTTCTCAGTCACCGCCAGATCTGGGCCGAGATGCAGGCCCGTGACGAAGACGCCGCTCTGATCATCGAGGATGACGCGGCGCTCGACCCGGCACTTTTCAGCGACGCGCTCAGCCTGGCCCTCACCCATGTCGAAAAACTCGGGTACATCCAGTTCCAGACCCGGCCGGCCCATGGCGCACGCACCCTGATCGACACCGCCGGGCGCTGCGCGCTCACGGTGCCCCGATATGCCGGCTTGCGCACCACGGCGCAGATCGTCAGCCGCGCTGCGGCAGCCCGCCTTCTGGAGCTTTCCGAGATCTTCGACCGCCCTGTCGATACCTTCGTGCAAAGCCACTGGCACACGGGATTGCGACCGGCGATGATCTATCCCTCCGGCGTGTCCGACATCGCGGACAGGCTCGACGGCTCGACCATTCAGTCCAGCAACAGGCCGGTCCTCGAAAAACTGCGGCGCGAAGTGCAGCGCACCCTGTACCGCCGGCAGGCCGTGCTTTTTTCGCGCAGCAGCGGCGCCCATCCTCAGGGCGGCATGGATGGCTGAGCGGCGGGTCGTCTCGCGACTCCTTGGCGGCACGGGCAATCAACTGTTCCAATATGCCGCGGGCCGGGCGCTGGCCGATCACCTCGGCTGCGACCTGCTCCTGGATGCCCGCCATCTTTCGGCCCGAACGGCGCGCGGCGACTGCTTCGCGCATTTCGCCAGGGCACGCTTTGCCCGCGACGACGCGGCATTGCCGCCCGCCAGGCATGACGGCCTTCTGCGTTATGTGCTCTGGCGCATCTTCGGGCGCACCCCGCGGTTCCATCGCGAAAAGGGCCTCGGCTTCGATCGCGGGTTCTTCGACCTGCCGCCCGAAACCTATCTTCACGGGTATTGGCAGTCCCAACGCTACTTTGCCCCGATCGCGGACCGGCTGCGCCGCGACCTGGCCTTCACCACGCCGCTTGCCGGGGCAAATGCCGCGATGGCGCAAACAATATCAAAGGCCCCGTCCCCTGTCGCAGTGCATGTCCGGCGCGGCGATTACACCGCCTCAGGGGCCTATGCCGCCTGTTCGCCGGGCTACTACCGCAACGCCGTCGACACGATCCGCGACCGGCTTGACCGGCCCCTGACCTGCTTTGTCTTCTCGAACGATCCGGACTGGGCGCGCGCCAATCTTGATCTGGGTCAGGAAACGATTGTCGTGGACATCAATGACGAAACGGGCGGCCATTTCGATCTTCACCTCCAATCCCTCTGTGCCCACAATGTCATCGCCAACTCCAGCTTCTCATGGTGGGCGGCATGGCTCAATGCCAACCCGGACAGGATCGTGGTCGCGCCGAAGAACTGGTTCGCCCCCGGCAAGCCCGACAATCCCGATATCTGCCCGGCCGATTGGATACGGCTTTGACGGCGCGATCCGGCAGTCCCCGCAGCGCACCGGGCGAGACAGGCCGCAAGGTCTGGCGAGCATGCCTTTCGCAACGCCATGAAACCAACTAGGAGAATGGCCATGCGACACGGACCGGATATCACGCAGGCCCCTTTCGTGGCCTCGACCGTGCACAAGCGCGACGCGTTTTCCGAAACCGTCTCCGGCACGCTCCGGGGCGTGCCCGATTTTCCGGTGGTGCTGCGCAAGCTCGACGGCGTGCCACTCCTCGCGCGTCCGGTGGTCAGGTTTCTGGCCGGAAAGGAGGTGCGCGCCCTGCGCGCCGTTCAGGGACTGGAAGGTTGCCCGGCCCTGATCCGCAGCGACCACACCGGGATCCTGCGCAGCTGGACGCGCGGCACGCCACTGCAACTGGCCCGGCCCGACGATCCGCAGTGGTATCGCGATGCCCGGCGACTCCTGCGCGAAATTCGCCGCGCCGGCGTCACCCACAACGATATCGCAAAGCCCCAGAACTGGCTGGTGACGCCGGAGGGCCGGGCTGCCGTGATAGACTTCCAACTCGCCTCCACCCATCGCCGCCGCGGCCGGATCTTCCGCGTCATGGCCCGTGAGGACCTGCGCCATCTGCTGAAGCAGAAACGTGCCTACGCGCCCCATCTCCTTACACCGGCGGAAATGCGGATGCTGGACCGCAAGGCCCTGCCGTCACGTATCTGGATGGCCACCGGCAAACGGCTCTATAACCTCGTCACCCGGGGACTCATGGACTGGTCCGACGGCGAAGGCACCGGGGACCGTATCGAGCGCGAAGAGCCGGCACTGCGCGCGGCGTTGCTGTCCCACCCCCGCATCACTGGTCTGGCGCTCTGCGCCCACGCGCTGCCGGGCCGGGGCGTGGGCCTCTATGCCTTCGTCGAAACCGATCTTGCCGGACCCGCCTTGCGCGCCCTTTGCCCCGATCCCAAACCCGACCTGATTCAGCCCGTGCCGCGGCTGCCGCGCCACGACGATGGCCGTCCGCGCCTCGACGCCCTGCAACTGGTCGCCTCCAACCGGCTCGAGGAACTGGAAGCAATGATGACGGCCGACCCCGCACTGGCCGAGAGCCTCCGGCCGGTCATCGCCAAGCGGCTCAACCTGACGGATCGCGTCCTGCGCCGCTGATCCGCGCCGCCCTTTGCGGCATTGCCGGGCCCGCTACGGCCGGTTGGTCCCGCATGCTGGGGGGCGGATCCCTTCAGGCGCCCCGCTCCGTGCGGCCCGTGCTGCCTGCCCGCGGGCTTGCCCGGCACACACCGCTTTCTCGCTTCAGAATGGCGCCCCGGCCCGGAACCGCTGTCCCGCCCCCCCGTCGGGATGACGCAGCCGCAGTTCCTCCGAATGCAGCATCAGCCGCGGATGCGCCCGCGCCGCGCCCCGGGCATAGAACGGGTCGCCCAGGATCGGATGGCCAATGGCCTGCATGTGCACCCTGAGCTGATGGCTCCGGCCAGTTTGCGGCATCAGCCGCACCCGCGTCTCGCCCGCGTCATGGCGCTGCACACGCCAGTCGGTCAGGGCCGGCTTGCCGGTCTCGTGGCATACTTTCTGCCGCGGCCGGTTCGGCCAGTCCACGATCAGGGGAAGATCGACAATCCCGCGCCGGGGCTCCAGATGCCCCTCCAGCCGCGCCACATACGTTTTCTTCACGCCCCGCTTCTCGAACTGAAGCCCCAGATGCCGCTGCGCATGGGGGCTGAGCGCGAAAACCATAACCCCCGATGTGTCCCGGTCCAGCCGATGCACCAGCAACGCCTGGGGAAAGGCGGTCTGAACCCGGCTCAGCAGGCAATCGGCCAGATGCTCCCCCCGTCCCGGCACCGAAAGCAGGCCGGCGGGCTTGTTCACCACGAGGATCTCATGGTCCTCGTGCAGGATCTCCAAAGGATCGGCGGGCGGGGCATAACAGGACATGAGCCCGACGCCTACACCAAAACCGCCCGCGGGGCCACGCCCTGCCTGGTTCCTGCCCCGCGGGAGCCGTTGCCGCCGGAGGTATCGATCATGCGGCTTCAGGCCTTCATGCGCATCGCACCGGGATCATGAAGCGGCCTGAGGCTCGCCTCTGCCGGCACCCGGGTGCCCGCAACGTCGATCTCGTAGCCGCTTGCCAGCACCTGAGCGGCGCTCTCACCATCGCAGGGCACATATCCCATGCCGATCGCCCCGCCAAGATGATGGCCGTAATTGCCCGAACTGAGATACCCCACGATCTCCCCGTCCCTCAGGATCGGCTCGTTGTGGTAAAGCAGCGGCTCGGGGTCGGTCAGGCGGAACTGCACCATCCGGCGCGCCAGGCCCGCGTCCTTCGCGCGCAGCACCGCGTCCCGTCCGATGAAATCGCCCTTGCGGGTCTTCACAGCGAAACCCAGCCCGGCCTCCAGCACATGATCCTCGCAGGTGATATCATGACCGAAATGGCGGAACGCCTTCTCGATCCGGCAGCTGTCCATCGCGTGCATGCCGCAAGGCATCAGGCCATGGGCGCTGCCCGCTTCCATCAACTCCTCGAGGACGTGGACCGCCATGTCGGCGCTCACATAGACCTCCCAGCCCAGCTCGCCGACGTAGGACACCCGGTGCACCCGCGCCAGGCCCATCCCGATCTCGATCTCCTGCGCGGTGCCGAAGGGATTGACGGCGTTCGAGAAATCGGCGGGCGACACGGCCTGCAACACGTCGCGCGCCTTGGGCCCCATCACCGCCAGCACGCCCTCGGCGGCGGTCACGTCGGTGATCACGACGGCGCGATCACCGAGGTGGCGCCGCAGCCAGGTCTCGTCGGCCAGCCGGGTGGCCGCCGGCGTCACCACCAGGAAGGCCGTCTCGGACAGGCGGGTGACGGTCACATCCGCCTCGATGCCGCCACGGTCGTTGAGAAACTGCGTGTAGACGATGCGGCCCGCCGGCACCGACATGTCACCGCCGCAGACATGGTTCAGGAACGCCTCCGCCCCGGGCCCCTCGATGCGCAGCTTGCCGAAGCTTGACATGTCGTAGATGCCCACCCCGGTGCGGATCGCGTGATGCTCGGCTGCGGCATTGCCGAACCAGTTCTGGCGTCCCCAGGAATAGCGGTATTGCCGCTCCTGCCCATCGGCCGCGAACCAGTTTGCGCGCTCCCAGCCCGCGGCCTCGCCCATCACCGCACCACGCTCCAGCAGTCGGTCGTGAAAGGGGCTGCGCCGCACCCCGCGCGCGGTTTCCTTCTGACGGTAGGGAAAGTGATCGGCATAGAGCAGGCCCAGCGTTTCCCTGGAGCGTTCGAAAAGATAGGTCCGGTTGCCCTGGAACGGCTGCATCCGCGAGATGTCCACATCACCCAGATCAAAGGGCTTTTCGCCGTCTTCCATCCACTGCGCCAGCGCCATGCCGGCCCCTCCGGCGGACTGTATCCCGATCGAATTGAAACCGGCCGCCACCCAGACATTGTCCATTTCGGGCGCGAGACCTAGGTGATAGGCATCGTCGGGGGTGAAGCTCTCGGGGCCGTTGAAAAACGTGTGGATTCCCGCCTCGGCCAGCATCGGCATCCGGTTGACGGCCTTTTCGAGGATCGGCTCGAAGTGATCGAAGTCTTCCGGCAACTGATCGAACTCGAAATCGCCGGGAATTCCGTTCATGCCCCAAGGCTTGGCGTTCGGCTCGAAGGCGCCCAGCATTATCTTCCCCGCATCCTCCTTGAAATAGGCGCATTCGTCCGGCACCCGCAGTACCGGCAATTCGGTCAATCCGGCGATCGGCTCGGACACGATGTAGAAATGCTCGCAGGCGTGCAGCGGCACGTTGGTGCCGGCCATGCGGCCCACCTCGCGGCCCCACATGCCCGCGCAGTTGACCACCATGTCGCAGGCGATGTGGCCGCTGTCGCCGTCTTCGGCCACCCAGTCCACGCCGGTAACCCGGCGGCCGTCACGGACCATGCCGCTCACCCTCACCCTTTCGCGCAGCAGCGCCCCGCGCGCCCGCGCACCCCGGGCCAGCGCCAGCGCGATCCCTGTGGGATCACCCTGCCCGTCCTTGTCGAGATAGACCGCACCAGTCACGTCATCGGCATTCAGATGGGGATATTTCTTCTTTACCTCGGCGGTGGAAACCTCCTCCACGTCGACGCCGAAAGCCCGTGCCATGGCGGCCTGCCGGTGGATCTCCTCCCGGCGTTCATCGGTCAGCGCCACGGTGATCGAGCCCACGCGCCTGAACCCGGTGGCGACCCCCGTCTCCGACTCGAGGCTGCCGTAAAGCTCCTGCGAATACTTGGCGAGCCGGGTCATGTTGGCGGTGGCCCTCAGCTGCGCGATCAGCCCCGCCGCATGCCAGGTTGTGCCCGACGTGAGCTGCTTGCGCTCCAGCAGGACAACGTCCTGCCAGCCCAGCCTGGCCAGGTGGTAGGCGACTGAAGCGCCCACGACACCGCCGCCTATGATGACCACGCGGGCCGTCCGGGGAAGTTCCATTTCTTTCATCTCCCGTTTCTGCGAGGCGTGCCACAAGGCCCGAAGAGCCACTCGCCGCCCCCTCTCGTGTGCGTCTCGCTAGGCGATGGCATGCCCTGCCTCCCTCAGCCGACGGGCCAGTTCGGCGATATGATCGGGCCCGACCTCGCAGCAGCCGCCGACGATGGTCGCGCCCTGGTCCACCCAGCCCATTGCGAACTCAGCATAGGCCGCGGGATCAAGGTCGGTGCGCTGCTCGAGCGCATCCACCGTCGGCGCATCGCCAAGGAACCCCTCGCTGATCCGCGTGAACCCGTTCGCATAAGCGCCGAAGGGCTTGCCGAAGCCCTTGATGATCTCCAGGGCCGGGGCCACCGCCTCGGGGCGCGAACAGTTGACCAGCACCGCGGCGGGCGCGTAACGCTTCACCACACGGGCCAGATCCTCGACACCCTCGCCAGAACGCAGTCGCGCGCCATCATCATCGTCCACGGTGACCGACAGCCACACCGGAACACCCGCCACGTTCGCCGCACGGAGCGCCCCCTCGGCCTGATCGACCGAGGCCATGGTTTCGAGGATCAGAAAGTCCACCTTCGGGGACAACAGCCCGACAGGTTCGGCATAGATCGCCGCGGCCTCGGCCGCGGGCGGGCAGACCTCGGGCTTGTAGGACTGGACCAGCGGCCCGATCGCCCCCGCCACCCGGCCACCGCCCGCCGCGTCGCGGGCGCGCCGGGCCGCATCGACGGCGGTCTCGGTCAGCCACGCCACCTCGTCCTGCAGGCCCACCCGTACGAGGCGGTCGCGCAGCACCGCGTAGGTGTTGGTGGTGGCAACCGTGGCGCCGACGGCGAAATAGGCGTCATGCACCTGCCGCACCAGGTCGGCGTGCTCCAACATCACCTGCGTGGACCAGAGCGGCGTAGCCCGGTCGCCAGAACGTTTCACCAGTTCCTGCCCGATGGACCCGTCCAGAAGGGTTATCTCCGTCATGGGTATATCTCCGCGAATTTTGCCTTGTAGAGGGCGATCATCTCTTCCTCGGTCGCCCCGTCATCGTAAGGTGGGGTGGTGAGCGGCTTGACGTCCTCGGCGGTAATCAGCACCAGTGCCTCGATCCGCCCCGCCAGATCACCCCAGACAGTCCTCCAGCGGCCGATCAGTGTGTCGAACTCGGCTCCCGGCCAGATCACACGCGCGCCGCCACGTACGCGCAGGCCCTTTCGCGTCCACTGGTCGATGAAATTGACCTCCGCCTCGGGCCAGTACGTCAAATTGGCCAATGTACCGGGCGAACGGATATGCCCGAAGGCGATCGTGTCGTCGTCGAGCACCAGAAAGGTGCCCTTGGGGCTGACCGCCGGGCGCCCCTCGGGCGTGACCGTGGCGACGAAGCCCAACGGGAAGGTCGCGATCAGGCGCTTGGCGAAAGCGTTCAGGGACATGTCACACCTCTTCCCATGGCAGCAGGACCAGCTTGCCGGGATGGGCCTTGGCGATGAAATCCGCCTGCGCCGCGGCGATCTCGCGCAGCGGGTAGGTCTTCGAGACCAGCGGCCGCACCTGCCCGGCATTGACCATCCCGATGAGCCGCGCAAACACCTCGGCGGGTTGGTAGGTGCAACCGTGAATGGTGATGTCGCGCAGGTAGATGCGGCGCAGGTCTGCCTCCACAACGGGCCCGGCGATGGCGCCCGAGACCGCGTAATGCCCGCCGGGCCGCAGCGCGTCGATGGACGCGCTCCAGTCCGGGCCGGCGACGACGTCGATCACCGCGTCAAAGCACCCCTCCGGCACCGGCGCGCCGCGCGCGATGACCTCCGCCGAGCCCTGCTCGCGCACGCAATCGGCCTTGGCAGGCGAGGCGATGCCCGTCACCCGCGCGCCCATCCGCGCGGCCAGCTGTACGGCGGCCAACCCCACCCCGCCCGAGGCGCCGGTGATCAGCACCTCCTGGTCCCGTGCCACGCCCGCCCGGTGCAAGAGCCCTGCCGCGGTGCCGAAGGCGCAGGGGATGGCGGCGATCTCCACGTCGCTCAGGGGCGCGTCGGTCACGTCATGAAGGTCGCGCGCCTCCAGCAGACAATACCGGGCAAACGCCCCGTCATATTCCGACCCGAGCGCGACGAAGCCGACCGGGTTGTCCTCGCTCGGGCGTGGCTGGTTGATCGGGCAGGTCACCCTCTGCCCGACCGCGAAGGCCGTCACGCCCGGGCCGAGCGCGACCACCTCGCCGCACAGGTCGCCGCCCTGGATGCGCGGGAAATCCAGCGCGCCGCCCCAGCCGCCGGCCTCGACCGCCGTGTCGCCCTCCTCGGTGGCCCCGGTCACCTCCGCCGCGTACCAGCCGACGCGCGTGTTGATATCGGTGTTGTTGACCCCGGCCGCCAGCACCCGCACCAGGACCTCGCCCGCACCGGGGCGCGGCACCGGGATATCATCACGCCATTCCAGTGCATCGGGCCCGCCGTGACGGTTTAGGGTGACGCCGGACATGGCTTCAGGCAGCATCCTGCTCTCCTTTTCCGTGTGCGTCCCGGTTACAGTTCCGGGACGATGAGCTGAGACCTACGCCCGCAGCCTTTCATTCTCCGGGTCCCAGAGCGGCGCGTCGGGCTGCACCTTGGCCCTGCACCGCTCACCGTAGATGTCCACCTCCAGCACGCGGCCCGGCACGGCCAGATCAGCCCGGATCACCGCCAGCGCGACCGAGGCGTTCACGCGGTAGCCCCACGCACCCGAAGTCGTTTCGCCCACGATCTGCCCGTCATGCCAGACCGTGGACATGTAAGGGGCATCCGCCGCGCCCGCATCGACCATCAGCGTGACGAAGGCCTTCTTCCGGCCCTGTTGCTTTTCCGCCAGAAGCGCCGCCTTGCCGGGGAAATCCTGCGGCTTGTCGAATTTCACGAACCGTTCCAGCCCGCCCTCCAGCATCGAGTAATCGGTGGAAAGATCCCCCTTCCAGGCGCGATACCCCTTCTCGATGCGCAGGGAATTGAGCGCCCACATGCCGAAGGGTGTGGCCCCCGCGTCGAGGACCGCCTCGTAGATCGCAGGAAGGTCGGCGTTTTCCGCATGGATTTCCCAGCCGAGTTCGCCGGCGAACGAGACCCGCAGCAGCGCGGCCCACCGCCCCGCCACCTCGGTCTCCTGAAAGCTGAGCCAGGGCAGGCTCAGGTCGGCATCGGAAAGGGGGCCGAGCAGATCGCGCGACGCGGGGCCGGTGACGATCAGAGTCGACATCCGGTCGGTCCAGTCCTCCAGCGTGAAACTGGCCCCCTCGGGCATGTGCCGTTCCAGCCACTCGCGGTCATGCCATTGCGCGGCGGCGGCAGTGACCAGAACGAAGAGGTCCTCGGCCTCGCGCGTGACCGACATCTCGGTGACGATCCGGCCCCGCTCATCGGCGAAATAGACCAGCCCCACGCGCCCCACCTTGGGTAGACTGCCGGTCACGAGCCCGCGCAGCCAGTCATCGGCCCCCGGCCCCTGAACCTTGAAGCGCGAAAAACCCGGCAGGTCGAGCACGCCGCAATGGTCGCGCACCGCCTCGCATTCTTCCCTTATGCGCGGCTCCCACGGGCCGGCGCGGTCCCATGTCTGGGTGGCCTCCTCCGAGGTGTCATCACCGGGCCTGGCAAACCAGTTGGCGCGCTCCCAGCCATTGTAGTCGCCCATCTGGCCGCCCATTTCCCTGATCCGGTCATGGACGGGGCTGAGCTTGCGGTCGGGCGCGGCGGGCCAGCGGTGCCAGGGGAAATGCATGGCGTATTCGTGGCCGTAGACCTCCATGCCCTTGGCGACGCAATACTCGGGGTCGGTGTAATCGGTGTAACGGCGCGGGTCGCAGGACCACATGTCCCATTCCGGCGCCCCTTCGGTCACCCATTCGGCCAGCACCTTGCCCGCGCCGCCGCCCTGCGCGATGCCGAAGGTGAACACGCAGGCCTCGAACGCGTTCCTCACCCCCGGCATCGGCCCCAGAAGCGGCATGCCGTCGGGTGCGTAGGGGATCGGGCCGTTGATGATCTTGTTGATCCCCGACGAGCCCAGCAGCGGCACCCGCGCCATCGCGTCGGTGACGATCTCCTCGACCCGGTCGAGATCCTCCTGCCAGAGCTGGAAACTGAAATCGTCGGGCATGGGATCGGACGGGTCGGCCCAATGCGCGCGGCAGCGCGGCTCGTAGGGGCCGAGGTTGAAGCCGTGCTTTTCCTGACGCAGGTAGTAGGAGACATCGACATCGCGCAACAGCGGCAGCTTGCGGCCCTGCTCCTTCGACCACGCCTCGATCTCGGGGATTTCCTCGCTGAGCAGGTATTGGTGGCTCATCACCATCATCGGCACGGTACGCCCGCCATAGGGCTTGAACCATTCGCCGACGCGCTGCGCGTAATACCCGGCCGAGTTGACCACGTATTCGCAGGCGATGTCTCCTTTTTCGGAATGCACGATCCAGCTTCCGTCGGGTTTCTGCGTCACCCCGGTGGCCGGGCAGAACCGCACCACCTTCGCGCCCATCCCCCGCGCGCCCTTGGCCAGCGCCTGCGTCAGCTGCGCGGGGTCGATATCGCCGTCGTTCGGGTCATAGAGGGCACCCTTCAGGTCATGCGTCTCGATGAACGGGTAACGCGCCTTGATCTCCTCCGGGCCAAGTATCTCCAGGTCCATCCCCTGGTGTTTGCCCATCCCCCTGGCGCGCTCGAACTCCTGCATCCGCTCGAGGCTATGCGCCAGCCGGATCGAGCCGGTCTGATGGTAGTTCATAGGGTAATCGACCTCGTCACCCAGCCGCGCGTAAAGCTCGGTCGAGTAGCGCTGCATGTTCATCACCGACCAGCTGACCGAAAATGTCGGCACGTTGCCCGCCGCGTGCCAGGTGCTCCCCGCCGTCAGTTCGTTGCGCTCCAAAAGCACGCTGTCGGTCCAGCCCGCGCGGGCCAGGTGATAGAGGCAAGACGCCCCCACCGCACCGCCGCCGATGATGACCACGCGCGCCGTGGTTGGAAACTCAGCCATGTCGCCTCTCCCTATCGATCCTCTTGCGGCAGCCCGTCCGCGATGTCGTAATAGTCGCCCTTGGCGTTCACCCAGTAATGTCCGCCAAGGCGCAGCCCCGTGGGCGCCTCCAGCGATCCCATCGCCACCATCGTCACCGGCCCCTCGTCCGGCCACCAGAAAAGCGTCGATCCACAGGTTCCGCAGAAGCCGCGCCGCGCGATATCGCTGGCGCGATACCACTTGAGGCCGTCATCGCGGCCAAAGCGAAGCCCCGCCTTGGAGGCGGAAACGGCGCTGAAGTAATGACCTGATTGCCTTCGGCATTGCCGACAGTGGCAGGCAATCACTCTATCGGGGTCCGCGTCGAATTCGAAGGCCACCGCCCCGCAGAGACATCCGCCCTTTTCCATCATCCGCGCTTTCCTCCCGCCGGTGCCGACCAACTCTTTCCTGGATGATTGCCGAAAAGGGAGCGGTCACCGGTATCACGTTCCTCCATCCTGCACCTCAATACACCGGCGGGGCGATCACCCAGATCGCCACAGCAGGCGCATCATGGGGGTTCATCCACTCGAATGGCTCACCGCGGATGCGGAAACTGTCGCCGGGGTGAATGGTGAACCGCCTGTCACCCACCACAAGCTCCAGCCGACCGGAAACCAGGTATCCCAGTTCCCGTGTGGGGCGGGCCACAGCGCTGCCGCTGCGGCTGTGCGGCTCGAAGGTGGAGTGGACCACCTCGAAATCATCCGTCAGGTCCGGCGACAGCAACTCCTCGATCAGCCCCGCCCCGCCGGAACCGATCCGCCGTCGCGCCCCGGCGCGCACCACGTGGCCGGCCTCGTCCGCCGGGCCGGGCGCATGCGTGAAAAGCAGCGACATCGGCACGTCCAGCGCCGCCGCGATCTGGCGCAGATCCGTGATCGCGGGGTCCGAAAGGTCACGCTCGACCTGGCTCAACCAGCCGACGGAGCGCCCCAGCCGACAGGCCAGGTCGCTGAGCGTCATCGACCGCGCCTTGCGCAGCGCCCTCAAATCCGCGCCAAGGGTCCGGATCTTGCTTGGATCGCTCTGCAACATCTGGCGGCCCCGCCCGTGAAAATCCCTGATCTGATTTCACGGTGCGCCGATTCCGTGAAAATTTCAAAGGAAATTTCACGCAGCGCCGCGGAACACCCTGTCGAGGATCGCCGTCAAGGCCGAGGCATCACCGTCGTCGAAGGCTGCCGGCCGGTTGCTGTCGATATCCAGAACCGCGATCAGGGTGCCGCGGCCATCGCGTACCGGCAGCACGATCTCCGACCGCGTGGAACTTGCGCAAGCAATGTGGCCGGGAAAGGCGTCGACATCATCCACGACCTGCACCTGCCCGGTGCGCGCTGCCGCGCCGCAGACCCCCCGCGAGAAGGGGATCACGAGGCAGCCATGCCCGCCCTGGTAGGGTCCGATCTTGAGCAGTTCCGGCGCCACGACGCGGTAGAACCCGGTCCAGTCGAACCTGTCGTCGGCATGGTGAAGCTCGCAGGCGACGGTGGCCATGAGCGCCACGCTGTCACACTCGCCCTCGGTGAGCGCGTCGATGGACTTGCCCATGGTTTCGTAATCGATCCGCATATGACGAGACTGGCACAGGTCAGGACCGGGGGCCAGCCCCCGGACCCCCGGGATATTTGCGGCCAAAAGAAGACCGGCCCCGCGGGTGTGGCAACCGTGCAGCATGGCCCCGATGGGCGTTCAAGTGGTAATCAGCCACGCTCGATCGCGACCGCCGTGCCTTCGCCGCCACCGATGCAGATCGCCGCGACGCCGCGTTTTACGTCGTGCCTTTCCATCGCGTTGAGCAGGGTCACCATGATCCGCGCACCGCTGGCACCGATGGGATGACCGAGGGCACAGGCGCCGCCGTTCACGTTCACACGCTCGCGCGGCAGATCCATTTCCCGCATGAAGGCCATCGGCACGACCGCGAATGCCTCGTTGACCTCCCAGAGATCGACATCCGCGCTTCGCCAGCCGATCGTCTCGAGAAGCTTCCGGGCCGCCGTCACCGGCGCGGTGGTGAACAGCGCCGGCGCCTGTGCATGGCTCGCATGGCCCAGGATCCGGGCACGCACGCTCAGCCCCTTGTCTTCAGCAGCCCCGCGCGAGGCAAGAACCAGTGCCGCCGCCCCGTCACTGATCGAGCTGGAATTGGCCGGCGTCACCGTGCCGTCCTTGCGGAAGGCCGGTTTGAGATGCGGGATCCTGTCAGGCCGCGCCTTGCCGGGCTGCTCGTCTTCGCCGACGATGACCGGGCCCTTGCGGCCGGTGATGGTGACCGGCGCGATTTCGGTCTTGAAGGCACCACTCTTCTGCGCCGCGAGCGCGCCTTCCAGCGACCCGAGCGCATAGGCGTCCTGTGCCTCACGCGTGAACTGGAATTTCTCGGCGCAATCCTCGGCGAAGGAGCCCATCAGGCGGCCGGTGTCATAGGCGTCCTCCAGCCCGTCAAGGAACATGTGATCCTTGGCCTCGGCATGCCCAAGCCGCGCACCGCCACGCATCCCGGGCAACAGGTACGGAGCGTTCGACATGCTTTCCATGCCGCCCGCAACCATCACCCCGGCATGTCCCAGCGCGATCCGGTCGAACGCCATCATCGCCGCCTTCATGCCCGATCCGCACATCTTGTTGAGGGTGGTCGCGGGCACGTCCTCGCCAAGTCCGGCGGCGAAGCCGGCCTGCCGCGCCGGTGCCTGGCCCTGCCCGGCGGGCAGCACACAGCCCATCAGGACCTCTTCGGCGGTTGCGGCCCCGGCATCCTTCAGCGCCGCCCGAATCGCCGTCGCACCGAGTTCGGCCGCGGCGATCCCGTCGAAATCACCCTGAAACCCGCCCATCGGCGTCCGCCGGGCGCCCGTTATGACAACGTCCTGCATCGGCTATCCTCCTTCTTGTCAGGGATCTGAATACCGGATGGTAAGGATTGGGGTCTAGCCTTGCCTGTGTTTCTACGTAGCAAGGAGCAAGGGCCATGGAACTGCGCAGCACCCGGTCAGAGGGCATAGCGATCATCACGGTCGACGCGGGGCGGATCGACGCCGCCGCCGCGATCCGCTTCAAGGACAAGATGCGCACGCTCACGAAAGACGGGCCGGATCACGTCGTGCTCGACCTGGCGCAGGTGGAGTTTGTCGATTCCAGCGGTCTCGGCGCCATTGTCGCGGCGATGAAACAGCTCGGGCCGCGGCAGCGGCTGGACCTCGCCGCGCTGCGCCCGGAGGTGGACAGGGTCTTTCGCCTGACACGGATGGACAGGGTGTTCACGATTCATGCGTCCGCCAACGATCCGGGATCCTTGGCCGCCGGCTGAACGTGGGCCGGCGCTGAACGAAACGGGGGCAAGGACACATGGACGCACAGGGAGCGCGGACCGGCGCGACCACGGGCCTGGCACCGACGGGCATTCGTATCGGCCTGACGGCGACAGAGGCGCATATCCGCGCGGCCCTCGCGACGCTGCGCCGCGCACTGGCAGGTCGGGGCCTTGGCCCCACGGATTGCGATACCACGGAACTGGTCCTTGCCGAAGCTCTCAACAACATCGCCGAACATGCCTATGGCGGACAACGCCCCGGCCCTGTCCAGCTGGCCCTCAGGACGGGCCGGGGCGGGATCACGGCATCGCTGCGCGACCGGGGCCGGCCGATGCCGGGAAACCGGATGCCGGAACCGGGGCCGCCGGCCATCGGCGTCCGGCGCGAAGCGATGCCGGAGGGCGGTTTCGGCTGGTTCCTGATCCGTGACCTGACGACGGCAAGGCGCTACCGGCGGGTTCGCGGCGAGAACCGCCTGACACTGTGCATTCCGCGCACTGGCCGGTGAAATCAGGACGCCAACCGTCACAAGGCACAAATGCCGCAAACTTGCCCCATTGCGTGCCAAATGCTGCCTGAAAAACCGGTCATACCTTGTTTTGTAGCTGCAAATGGCTTCCCTCGGCGTCGCGTTCAATTGCCCCCACCCAGCACGCGGCGTCGAGGTCTTCCCCCAACATCACTGACCGCATGCCGAGGAGGTTCAGGCCCGACGGCATGCAACATCCTCCACCGGTCCCGGTGCCCCCGGCCGGATTTGCCCGCGCGACCCTGTTCAGTCTTCCTGCCCGGTGCTCTAGGGTGTTCGAATCATCCGAAGGAGCCTGAGAACAGATGCGTGATTTCCATTTGCCCGGCCGCTCGCCGGTCCTCGCTGCCAACGGCCTTTGCGCCACCTCCCATCCGCTTGCGGCGCATGCCGCCGTCGACATCATGGCCCGGGGTGGCAACGCGATGGACGCGGCGATCGCCGGTGCTGTGCTTCTGGGCATCTGCGAACCGCAAATGACGGGTATCGGGGGCGACTGCTTCGTGCTGCATGCCACGCCGGACGGTCCGGTGCGGGCGCTGAACGGCTCGGGCCGCGCTCCGGCCGCCGCCTCGGCGGCAGCCATGCGGGCGGCGGGCCACGAAACGGTGCCGGCCGGCAGCCCGGAGGCGGTGACCATCCCGGGGGCCGTCGACGCCTTCTGCCAACTCTCGGACTCGCACGGCGTGCTCGGGCTGGACGCGATTCTCGCCCCGGCCATCCGATACGCCGAAGAGGGCGTGCCTATCGCCCCGCGCGTCGCATTCGACTGGCAGGGCGCGGCCGGCTTCCTGCAAGGAGCGGCCCGCGAACACTACCTGCCCGAAGGTACCGCACCGGCCCCCGGTACGATCTTCCGCGCCCCCGCGCAGGCCGAGGTTCTGCGCCGCATCGCACGTGACGGGCGCGATGCCTTCTACGATGGCGAGGTCGCCGAGGACATGCTGGCGGCGCTCAAAGCGCTTGGCGGGGTCCACGCACCCGAAGATTTCACGGGTCACCGCAGCCTTGAGGCCACGCCTGTCAGCGGCCGTTACCGTGATGTCGAACTGGTCGAGCATCCACCGAACGGCCAGGGCGCGACGGCAATCCTGATGGCGGGTATCCTTGCGCATTTCGACATCGCCTCGATGGATCCGCTGGGTGCGCAGCGCGCCCATATCGAGGCCGAGGCGGCAAAACTGGCCTATGACGCGCGCAACCGGCTTCTTGCCGATCCGGATCATACCGCGCGGCTCGAGCACATGCTGGCCCCTGAAACCGCCGCCCGGCTGGCGGAGCTGATCGACCCGCGACAGGCCATGCCGAGTGCCGCACCGCTGACCGAATCGGTTCACCGCGACACTGTCTACATCACGGTGGTGGACCGGGATCGCATGGCGGTATCGCTGATCTATTCCATCTTCCGCAGCTTCGGTTCCGGGATCGCGTCCGAAAAGTTCGGGATCCTTTTCCAGAACCGCGGCAGCGGCTTTTCCCTGACACCCGGGCACCCCAACGAAATGGCGGGCGGAAAGCGCCCGATGCACACGATCATTCCCGGAATGCTGCGCGAGGGCGGGCGCGTCACCATGCCTTTCGGAGTGATGGGCGGGGCCTACCAGCCCAACGGGCACGCGCGCTTCCTGTCCAACCTGCGTGACTTCGGCCTGGACCCGCAGAGCGCCATCGACGCGCCGCGCTGCTTTGCCCATGAAGGCGACCTGAGGGTCGAACGCGGCTATCCGGAGGCCACGCGCGCCGCCCTCGCGGAATTGGGTCACAACGTGGTCACCCCGGAGGAACCCATTGGCGGCGCACAGGCGATCCTTATCCGTGGCGACGGCGTGCTCGAAGGCGCAAGCGATCCCCGCAAGGACGGCTGCGCCCTGGGATATTGAGGCGCAAGGGGGCACGTTCCCGGCCGGTCAAGGCCGGCCTCCCGGGTCGCAGGCGGTGATCGTTACGGCCGACACCTCGAAGGCAAAGCCGGCAAAGGCCTTTACCTGACCCGACCGATGCGACTCCCCGAGATGCCGGCGCAGTGCCGGCGTCCCCTCAATTGAGCTGGAAATGCAGCGGGTAGTGCCCGTCCTCGAACGGTCCGAAAAGATCGGGTATGTCAGGATGCTCCACAGGTTCGCCGGAATAGTCCGCGACGAGATTCTGTTCGCTCACATACGCCACGTAGTAGCTTTGCTCGTTCTCGGCCAGAAGGTGATAGAACGGCTGTTCCCTGGCAGGACGGCTGTCCTCCGGGATGGCATGATACCATTCCTCGGTGTTGGAAAATTCGGGATCAACATCGAACACGACACCCCGGAACGGGTGCTTCTTGTGGCGCACGACTTGGCCAAGGTGATATTTCGCACGAGTCTTCAACATCATCAGTTGCCCCTAACGGCAGAGACTAGCGGTTTCAAGGGCGGTTTGTCCAATTCCGTCCCCCGGCGTTCGGGAAACAGTCTGTGAACCCGATCCCGACAGTGGCCCGGAGCACCTTTGGAAATCAGGATTTCCCCGCGCGCGGCTTTGCGATAGACTGTGCAAAAAACCAAGAAAGCGAGAGGCAGATGAGCAGAACTCTTCGCGCGCTGGTCCTGATTGTCCTCGTGGCCGCCTGTGGCCGCGGGGGAGGGTACGGCACGCCACCCGACACGCTGAGTGACGCCTGTTCGATCATCAACGAGCGTCCCGAATACCTTCGCGCCTTCCGCGCCGCCGAACGCCGGTGGGGCGTGCCCGTGCATGTCCAGATGGCCACCATCTACCAGGAAAGCAAATTCGTCTCGGACGCCCGGACACCTTACCGCTGGGCGCTCGGCGTGATCCCGATGGGCCGGCAAAGCTCCGCCTTCGGGTATTCGCAAGCCCTCGACGGGACGTGGGACGAATACCGGGACGAAACCCGCCGCTTCGGGGGACGGCGCGACAACATCCATGACGCGGCCGATTTCATGGGCTGGTACATGGCAAAGTCCAACGAGCGTCTGGGCATTCCCATGAGCGATGCGCGCCGGCAATACCTGGCCTATCACGAGGGGCGAGGCGGCTATGCGCGGCAAAGCTACCGCCGCAAGCCCTGGCTGATGCGTGTCGCCGGCGAGGTGGGCGCGCGGTCGCGAACCTACCGGTCGCAACTGCAACGCTGCGGCGGGATCTTCTGAGGACGCCATGCGCCCCCATGCGCCCCCGCTCAGCGGTCGGCGGGTGCGGCGTCGGGCAGGCCCGGGATCTCGAACAGCTCGGCGTCTAGCCGATCCACCTCTTCGAGCGCCCCAAGAATGACCGTGGTGCGGCTTCCGCCACCGTCATTGATCACCCACTGCCTGAGCTCCACCGGATCACCGGTGAAGACCAGTTCGATATTGCCGTAATCGGGGTTCTCGGGGTCCTGCGCGGTGATCCTCGTGCTGGTGCCGTCACTCGCATGTGCGGTGACCATGCGTTCGCGCGTCAGGTCCACCTTGCGCGCCAGGATGATCTTGAGCGGAGTCTGGTTCAACGGGTAGGCCTGTGTACCCGCGTTGGACTTTCCGTCCACAACGCCCACCGTTGCGCCATTGGCGACCACCAGGATCTCCTCGGGCGGGTCGTATTCGAACCGCACCTTTCCGGGCCGCTTGAGATAGAACCGCCCGGTGCTGATCGTGCCGTCATCGTTGATCTGGGTGAAATCGCTCCGCGCCGTCCCCAGCCCGTTGAGATAGGCCGAGATCTCGCGCAGCGTCAGCTTCTCGGCCGCGTCCTCGGCCGCCACCGCCGGAAGCACGGTGGCAAGGCCGATCGCCGCGGCCAGGGCAAGTCCGGTGAAACGCATCAGCGCGGTGCTCCTCTTCAAGGGGTGTCGGCCGTGGTCGCGCGTGGTGGTGCCACGCCTTCAAGAATATCATCATGGCCGCACCCTTTATCAAGCCCGCACCCGCACCACCCGATGCCTTGGCACGACGACCCCGTCGACCGGTCCGCGCGGCCCCGGGCTGCGTTTCACCGAAAGGCATCTCTCCGTGCGTGGGATGGGTGCTCGCGCCCATCCCGCGAACCGCACCCGGAGGCTCCGGCGCGGGGGCGGGGCGCTCCGGTGCGAGCCATTCAAGGGGCAAAAGGCCCGTCACTCCACCCGCCTCCGCGTTCCTACCCCTGCTCGGGCACCAGCACCTCGCGCTTGCCCACGTGGTTGGCGGCGCTGACAACGCCCTCCTCCTCCATCTGCTCCACCAGACGCGCGGCCTTGTTGTAGCCGATCGCCAGCTTGCGCTGGATGTAGGAGGTCGAGCATTTGCGGTCCTTCACCGCGATCTGCACCGCCTGGTCGTAAAGCGCGTCCTCGCCGGTGGTGTTGCCGCCGGTCGAAAGGCCCAGCACCGCGTCGATGCTCTCGGCCTTGTCGTCCTCGGGCCCGTCCAGCACGTTGCGCACGTATTCCGGCGGCCCGTAGGCCTTGAGGTTCGAAACCACCTCCTCGACCTCCTCGTCGCTCACGAAGGGCCCGTGGCAGCGGGTGATCTTGGCGCCCCCGGCCATGTAGAGCATGTCGCCCATGCCCAGAAGCTGCTCGGCCCCCATCTCTCCGAGGATGGTGCGGCTGTCGACCTTCGAGGTCACCTGGAAGCTGATGCGCGTGGGGAAATTGGCCTTGATCGTGCCGGTGATCACGTCCACCGACGGGCGCTGCGTGGCCATGATCAGGTGAATTCCGCTCGCCCGCGCCATCTGGGCCAGGCGCTGGATGCAGGCCTCGATCTCCTTGCCGGCGACCATCATCAGGTCGGCCATCTCGTCCACGATCACCACGATATAGGGCATCTTCTCCGGCACGATCTCCTCGGTCTCGAAGATCGGTTCGCCGGTCTCGTCGTCAAAGCCGGTCTGCACGGTGCGGCTGAACATCTCGCCCTTCGACAGGGCTTCGTTCACGCGGCCGTTGTAGCCGTCGATGTTGCGCACCCCCATCTTCGACATCTTGCGGTAGCGTTCCTCCATCTCGGCCACCACCCACTTGAGCGCGACCACCGCCTTCTTGGGGTCGGTCACCACCGGGCTCAGCAGGTGCGGGATGCCGTCATAGACCGAAAGCTCAAGCATCTTGGGATCGATCATGATCAGCCGGCATTCCTCGGGCGTCAGCTTGTAGAGCAGGCTGAGAATCATGGTGTTGATCGCAACCGACTTGCCCGACCCGGTGGTCCCGGCGATCAGCAGATGAGGCATCTTGGTCAGGTTCGCGACGATCGGATCACCGCCGATATCCTTGCCAAGCGCCAAGGGCAATTTCTGGTTGCCGTCGCCAAAATCGCGGGTCGACAGGATCTCCCGAAGGACCACCATCTCGCGGCTTTCATTGGGCAGTTCTATGCCGATCACCGAACGGCCCGGAACCGTGGACACGCGCGCCGAAAGCGCGCTCATCGACCGGGCGATGTCATCGGCAAGCCCGATGACGCGGCTCGCTTTGAGGCCCGGGGCGGGTTCAAGTTCGTACATGGTGACAACCGGGCCGGGGCGTACGCTCACGATCTCGCCCTTGACGCCGTAATCATCAAGCACGTTCTCCAGCATCCTGGCGTTTTCCTCCAGCGCATCATCGCTCAGGTGATGGCGCTCGATGACCTCAGGGTTGGTCAGAAGGCTAAGCGGCGGCAGTTCGAAGACCGGCCGCTCGACCTCCTCGAACTGCAGGGATGGCTGTGCCTCCGCCTCGGCACGTGCCGAGGGCGGCGGAGATTTGCGCGGAGTATGCTGCACCACGCGCCGCGGCTCGGACACGGGGATGCGCGGCGCCGATCCCGCCGTGCTGGACGGGGCCGCCGGCGCATGCTGGTCCGTTCCCGGCAACGGATCGGTCATCGCCTGCGGGTCGGGTGTGGCCATCTCCGGTGCGGCCACGAACGGGGCTTCCGGGCCGGCCGCACCATCCGGGTTGGGTGTTTCCGTGCCATGCGAAGCGGTCAGGGGCGGTTCGGGCGGCAGGCCATCGGCCGCCGGTACCGAGGTCGAGGCCAGCAGGGGCGCCGGGCCACGGCCCCGTCCCCGGGTCAGGGGCGCCACGCTGGCCACCTCGAAATCAGGATTGCGGCGCACACGGTCACGGATCACGTCAGCGATCTTGCGGCGGATGCGCGCGTCTCCGGGCATCGTCTCGTCAGGCAGTGATTCCGGCTCCCGCTCCACCAACTCGGGTTCCGGCATCGGGTCAGGGCGCCGCATCAGCGACGGCATCCGCGACAGCAACCCGCCACCGCCGCGCGAATCGGGTTCCGGGGGATGTTCGGCCATGGTGCCGGGGGCGTCTGCGGCCTCTTTCGCGATGTCACCACCGGGCCGCGAAACCCGCGGCTGCACCCGCGTCGTGGCTTCGGCCCAGCTGCCGCTGACCCGCCCGTCACCGTCGCTGGCTGCATCCGTGCCTGCGCTCCGGCGCGTGCGTGTGGCGCGCGCGGCACCGGCCAGCCCGCCAAGCGTCATTCGCAGGCTGTCGCGCAGGAACCGCAGGATGCGCCCCGTCTCGGCCCGGTCCAGCCCGCTCACGTAACCGCCCAGCAAAAGCACGCCAATGCCAAGCCAGAACGACAGTATCTTCAGCCCCAGTGCAGCGGATACCGGCAGGATATTGAGAAGCGCGGCCAGGATCGTGTCACCGAAAAGACCACCCAGCCCGAAACTGTGCGCAGCGGACCACGCACCGCCCGGCGCAAGCGATGCCGCGTAAAGCGCGACCAGCGCGATCCAGACCGGCGCGAAGACCAGCCGGGCAAGGGCACGCTCCTGTCCGCGATGCAGGATCAGGCGCAGGCCCCAAACCACCAGGGCCACCGGCAGACCCCAGACCGACAGGCCGGCGATCATGAACAGCGTCGCGGCAATCGTCGCACCCGGCTGGCCCAGCCAGTTCTGCACCGGCGCGTCCGTGGCGGAAAGCCAACTCGGATCGTCAGGGCTGTAGCTGAAGGCCAGCGCCGCCACCAGTGCCGCCAGAACCAGCATCGACAACCCCAGAAGCTCGATGCCGCGCCGTTCGATCGCCTGCGCCATGTTGCCGTCCAGAAGCGGGTCGCGCCCGCGTGCCTGATATGCCATCCTGTTCCTCGCCTTCAATTCTCAGTTCCAGAGACAACCGCGAAGCCGGTCCAGCCCCAGCGCCATCTCGTCCGTCGGGGCCACCATCGCGGCCCTGATATATGCCGCGCCGGGATTTCCGGCCCCGGTGGCGCGGCTCAGATACGCGCCGGGCAGGACCCGCACGCCGGTCTCCTTCCACAGCTTCAACGCCGCAGCTTCGCCATCATCAACCGGCAACCAAAGGAAAAACCCCGCGTCCGGGCCCTCGTAACCCGGCACATCGCCAAGAATCCGGTCGGCGACCACGTATTTTTCGGCGTAGAGGCGCCTGTTTTCCTCGACATGGGCGTCATCCTTCCATGCTGCCTCGGCGGCATACTGCAACGGCATCGGCAGGGGACTGCCGGCATAGGCCCTCAATTGCCGCATCCGCGCGATCGCCCGTGGCCCCCCGGCGGCAAAGCCGCTGCGCAATCCCGGCAGGTTGGAACGCTTGGAAAGGCTGTGAAAGGCCAGCACCCGCTCGGGGTCGGTGCCCTGCCCGGCCGCCACCTCAAGCACGCCGGGCGGCGGGAGGTCACGATAGATCTCGGAATAGCATTCATCCGCGAAGACGATGAAATCGTGCTTTTCCGCCAGCACCAGAAGATCGGCCCAGTAGCCCCGATCCGCCACCGCTCCCTGCGGGTTGGACGGGGAGCACAGGTAGACGACCGCGGTACGATCCAGGATCTCCGGGGCCACGGCATTGAAATCGGGCAGATGCCCGGTCTCTCGGGTGGCAGGCAGGAAAACCGGCTCGGCGCCCACGCTCAGCGCCGCCACCATGTAGACCTGATAGAACGGATTCGGCATCAGGACGACGGGCCGATTGCCGCGCTTGTCCTCGGGGCAGAGTGCCATCATGGCATTGTAAAGCCCTTCGCGGGTGCCGTTGAGGGCAATAATCCGGGTTTGCGGCTCCACCTCCACGTCATAGCGCCGTTTGATCCAGCCTGCCGCCGCCGAAAGCAATCCCGAACTGCCCTCGTTGACGGGATAGCGGGCGAATTCCGCCGCATGCCCGGCCACGATCCCGGCGATCCACGGGGGGAACGGATGCTTCGGCTCACCGATGCTCATATGCACCACGTCACCGCCCGGCGCATGTGCGTCCAGAAGCCGCCGCAAGCGCGGAAACGCGTATTCCGGTAGGTTCGAAAACCGCTCGGGGAGCATCGCTCGTTCAACCTGTACTGCCTCAGGGCCCGGGGTCGTTTTTCGCCCCGTTTGATTGGAATCTACCCAAGCAACCCTCTCAGGTCCAACAAAAATCACCCCGCGCGCCGGGCCTGTGGCAATTATGGCATCCGGACCCGCCCGGTCACGACAGTGCCGCGCCGGCCGCCTGCGCGAGGCGCAGCAGGCGCGCCTCCGCCCCCGGTGGTGCACAGAGCATGAGTCCGCAGGACGGCACGCCGGTGGGCAGGCTCACCGCGCACAGGCCCATCAGGTTGCCCACACGCGTATTGCGCAGGGTCAGGAGGTTCTCGTTGACGTAATATTCACCGTCCGCCATCAACCGCGCGGCGTCGGGCGGCAGGTTGGGCGCAGTGGGCATGATCACCGCGTCATGACCCGCGAAACGCGACCGCCACTCCGCCCGCAGCCGGTCCAGCCGCCGCCACGCGCCCACGTATTCGGCAGCACTCACGTCGCGCCCGCCACGAAACCGCTCACGGACCGGCGCGAACATCTTCTCCGGCGCCGCTTCGATCGTCTCGCCCCAAAGACCGTAGGCTTCCCCTGTGTAAAGGACCCCCGACATCGGCATCGCCTCGGACACTTCCGGCGCGTCGGCTTCCTCAATCTCGGCACCCGCTTCCGTCAGGCGCGCAACCGCCTCGACATAGGCGCGCGCCGGGCCTTCGCGCAGATCATCCAGCACCACGGTCCGAAGAGCGGCAAACCGGCATCCCTTGAGGGAAGTCCCGCGCAGATCCGGCACCCGCGCCCCCTCAAGTGCCGCCAGCAGAAAGGCCGCGTCCTCCACGTTTCGCGCCAACGGTCCCACCGTGTCGAAGCGTGGCGCCAGCGGCACTACCCCCTCCAGCGAAAGCCGCCCCGGGGTCGTCTTGAGCCCGACAAGGTCGTTCCACGCCGCGGGGATACGCACCGATCCGCCAGTATCGCTGCCGATTCCCGCCGCCGCCAACCCGAACGCCACGCTTGCCGCCGCGCCCGAAGATGACCCGCCGGGCACGGCCTCAGGGTCGTTGACGCAGGGCGGCGTTTCCATGCTGGGGTTCAGTCCAAGCCCCGAAAAGGCCAGCTCGCTCATGTGCGTCTTGCCGAGGCAGACAAGGCCCGAGGCGCCCGCGTTGCGCAGCACCCGCGCGTCATGCGCCGGCACCCGCCCCTCCAGCAGGGCCGATCCGGCTTCGGTGGCCACGCCAGCACTGTCGAAAAGATCCTTCCAGCTTATGGGCACACCGTCCAGAAGGCTCAGCCGTTGCCCGGCACGCGCCCGGTCGGCCGCCGCCTCGGCCTCGGCCCGCGCGCGTCCGGCGGTGACCACGGAATAGATCCGATCGCGCGCCGGATGCGCCGCGATCGCGTCCAGATACGTCTCGGTCAGCGCCACCGGGTCGATCTCTGCCCGGCCAATGCCGCGCCCAAGTTCCACCGCCCCCATGTTCAACCATTCGCGCATGTCCCGTCCCCTCGACATTTCTTTCCGGCAGGGACGGTAGCGGCGCCGCGGCGCATGGACAATCCCGCAGCGACCGCCATATTTGGCGCATGACCGATCGAACCGACATTCTGATCGTTGGCGGTGGACTGGGTGGCCCGGCACTTGCCCTCGCGCTGGCCGGGGCCCGCTTTGGCGTCACAGTTGTCGACGCGCTCGGCGAAACCGTGCGCCGAGACGCCGGATTTGACGGACGCGCCTACGCGCTTGCCATCGCGTCGGCCCGGCTGCTGCGCAATATCGGCGTCTGGGAGCGCGTTTCCGACCGCGCAGAGCCGATCAACCGGATCCGGGTCAGCGACGGGCGGGCCGGCGAGGGCCCGGCCTCGCCATTCGGGCTGGATTTCGACCATGCCGAGATCGAGGAAGGCCCGATGGGTCACATGCTCGAGGATCGGTTCCTGCGCCGTGCCCTTCTTGACGCGATGGGTGAAAATAATTCCATCACCCGGATCTCGGGAAAGGCCGTGACCGCTCAGGAGATTTCGGGCCGGGGCGCCACGGTGACCCTGGAAACGGGGCGCACGCTTTCGGCGCAGGTGCTGGTCGGGGCCGACGGGCGCGGCTCGGGAACGGCCCTTCGGGCAGGCATACATCGCACCGGCTGGGGCTACGGTCAGACGGCACTCGTGGCCGCCATTGCGCATGAGCGTCCGCATCACGGCATTGCGCACCAGTTCTTCATGCCGCCCGGACCGCTGGCCATCCTGCCCCTGCCCGGCAATGTCAGTTCCATCGTCTGGAGCGAAAGCGATGCCACAGCGGCACGCTTCGCCACGCTCGACGATGCGGCGTTCATGGAGGTGCTGCGCCCGCGATTTGGCGATTTCCTGGGGCCAATTCGCCTCAAGGGGCGCCGCTTCACATATCCTTTGGGATTGAGCCTTGCCGACAGCTTCATCTCCGACCGGCTTGCGCTGGTCGGGGACGCGGCACACGGCATGCACCCTATCGCGGGTCAGGGTCTCAATGCCGGGCTGCGCGACGTGGCCGCTCTGGCACAAGTGCTGGACGAAGCTGCGCGCCGCGGCGAGGATATCGGGGCGCAGGACGTGCTGGCGCGCTATCAGCAGTGGCGCCGCTTCGATACTGCCACTCTTGCCGCGGCCACCGACCTGACCAACCGGCTATTTTCCAACGACAATCCGTTCTTACGCCTCGGGCGCGACCTTGGCATGGGGGCGGTGAACGCAATCCCCGGATTGCGCCGCGGACTCATCCGCGAGGCCGCCGGCCTCACCGGTGATCTGCCGGCGCTTATGCGGGGGTGAGGCGCCGGGTGGGGCCTTCGAACCGGCGACTGACCATATGGACGAGAAATTTTCGGCATCCCCGGTTGTCTGCTCGGGAAATCCATCCAAAACCGTCGGGTTGTTCAATCTGCCACTCCCGAGCGCCAGCGCGAGAGGGCATCCTCGTCCTCGTCCTTCGCCTCGACCCAGCGGGCCGAATCGCGGGTCACTTCCTTTTTCCAGAACGGAGCACGGGATTTCAGGAAATCCATGAGGAACTCAGCGGCTTCAAAGGCATCAGACCGGTGCGGCGCGGATGTGGCAACCATCATGATCATCTCTTGCGGGGCCAACGCACCGTAGCGGTGAATGATCAGAATATCGCCAAGATTCCAGCGGTTTGACGCTTCCGTGGCGATATCCCCGATGGCCTTCTCGGTCATGCCGGGATAATGTTCGATCATCATCTCGCTCAGGTCGCCCGCAGCGTTGTCGCGCACGATCCCCGTAAACGTGACGACCGCGCCCATCCCGCTCTGCCGCGCGGCAAAAACACCGGATTCAGCACCCAGATCGAAGGGCGCGTCCTGCACCCTGATATCCATGGTTTAACCCCCTGTCATGGGTGGAAAAAACGCCACTTCCCGGACATTTTCCAAGGGCGCGTCAAAATCGCTCAGCTGCTGATCGACAGCAACGCGGAGCGCCGTCGGATCGGCAAAGGCCGCTGCATAACGCGGCTCCCGCGCGGTGAGTTCGTCAACCAGTTCCCGCACCGTTGTCGCCGCGGTCTCCACTTCTTCCGACGGTCGTCCTACCCTTTCCCGCACCCATGCGAAATACATCACGTTCATGGCGTCTTGTCCTTAAGGTAAGGTATTGATTTTCTGAAGTAATCCACACCCGACACAAGCGTCAGCGCGGCCGCGAGCCAAAGCAGCCACAGCCCTGCGTGCCAGGTCCAGATCATGCCTTCAAGCTTCCAGCGCAGCCCGTGCAGGTCATCTTCGCGCCCCTCCACGATGTCGCGGACCAAATCGGGGTCCATCCCCATGGTCGACATCCCGAAATAGTGTTCAAACACGCCCTGCGAAAAAAGTGTCGCGATCGCAATCATTTGCGCGGTCGTCTTCCATTTTGCGAGCTTCGTGACCTTCAGCGTCCCGGCGGTGTCTCCAAGATATTCGCGCAGCCCGGAAACGAACACCTCCCGGAACAGGATCACCGTGGCCGGCAGCACCAGCCAGGGCGACATGCTTGAAAATCCCACGATCACCATGAGCGCGATGACCACCATCGCCTTGTCCGCGATCGGGTCAAGCATCGCCCCCAGTTTTGTTTCCTGTTTCCAGCTCCGCGCCAGATATCCGTCGATCCAGTCCGTCAAAGCCGCGCCAACAAACAGGAGAAGTGCAAACCAGTCCGCGTAAGGCCTTGTGAAATATAGAAACATCACAGCCACCCCCGGCGCCGCAAGCAGGCGGAGCGTGGTCAGGATATTCGGAAGGGTCCACCTCATCATCCCCGTCTTAGCGGCTTGAGGATGCGAGAGGAAGGGCGGATTAAAGCCATTCAACTTTCCTGGAAATGGGCATAAATCTTTTCCGCAAGACGCTGCGAAACACCCTCCACGGCACGCAGGTCCGCGAGGTTGGCACGACTCACCGCCTTGGCCGAGCCGAAATGCGCCAGCAATGCCCGCTTGCGCGCTGCGCCAACACCGGGCACCTCGTCCAGAGGCGTTGCGCCCACGGCCTTCGCGCGGCGCGCGCGGTGTGTCCCTATGGCGTAGCGGTGCGCCTCGTCCCTCAGTCGCTGAACGAAATAGAGCACCGGATCGTTGCGCGGCAGCGCGACCGGCCGTTTGCCGGGGCGATGGAATTCTTCCTTGCCGTGGTCACGGTCCGGGCCCTTGGCGACACCGATCACCGGCAGGTCAGCCACGCCAAGATCCTCAAGGATACCATTGACCGCACTGACCTGCCCTGCCCCGCCGTCGATAAGCAGAAGGTCGGGCCAATGGCCCTCGGCCCGATCCGGATCCTCCCGGAGCAGGCGTTTGAACCGACGCTCAAGAACCTCTTTCATCATCCCGAAATCATCGCCCGGAGTCAGGTTTTCGCCGCGAATGTTGAACTTGCGGTACTGGTTCTTCACAAGACCCTCAGGCCCAGAAACGATCATCGCGCCGACCGCATCCTGTCCCTGGATGTGGGAGTTGTCGTAAACCTCGATCCGTTGCGGAGGCGCCTCCAGGTCGAAGGCTTCGGCCAGTCCCTTCAGCAACTTGCCCTGGGTCGCAGTCTCAGCCATCTTTCGCGCAAGCGTCTCGCGGGCATTGCGCAGGGCGCCGTCCACAAGCTCGGCCTTCTCACCGCGCTTGGGCACGGCAAGACTGACCTTGCGGCCCAGCTTGTCAGTCAGCGCCTCTTCCATGAGATCGGCATTTTCAATCGGGTGCGACAGGATCAGCCGCCGGGGCGGTTCCTTGGTGTCGTAGAACTGACCGATGAACGCCTCCAGAACCTCGGCCTCCTCAACGTCAGCCCCGACACGGGGGTAGAAATCACGATTGCCCCAGTTCTGACCGGCACGGATGAAGAAAACCTGAACGCAGGCCTGTCCGTTCTCGAGGTGGAGCGCGATCACGTCCGCCTCGGTTACGGTGCGCGGGTTTATCCCCTGACTTGTCTGTACCTGGGTCAGTGCCTTGATCCTGTCTCGCAGCGCTGCCGCCCGTTCAAATTCCAGCGCTGCAGAGGCCTCGGCCATCTGTTCCTTGAGGGTCTGCTGAACGCGGGTGGACCTGCCGGCGAGGAACCGTTCGGCATCCTTGACCGATGCCGCGTAGTCCGCCTCGCTGATGTAGTCCACGCATGGCGCGCTGCAGCGTTTGATCTGATAGAGAAGACAGGGGCGGGTGCGCGACTCGAACACGCTGTCAGAGCAGTTGCGCAACAAGAACACCTTCTGAAGCTGGTTGAGCGTCCGGTTTACGGCACCGGCGCTTGCAAAGGGGCCGTAATAGGCGCCCTTTTCGGTCTTCGCGCCGCGATGCTTGCGAATCTGCGGATAGGGATGGTCCTTGGAAACCAGGATGTTGGGAAAGCTCTTGTCGTCCCGAAGCAGGACATTGTAGCGCGGCTTGAGCTGTTTGATCAGGTTCTGTTCCAGAAGCAGCGCTTCGGTCTCGGTCGCCGTCGTCAGGAACATCATCGACGCGGTTTCGCGGATCATGCGCGCGATGCGCCCGGTATGTCCGCCCGGACGCGCATAGCTTGAGACACGGGCGCGCAGGTTGCGGGCCTTACCCACGTAGAGAACCCGCGCCTGCGCATCGAGCATCCGATAGACACCCGGCGAACCGTCGAGAGTGCGCAGATAAGATTGGATCAGCGCATGTCCGGTGACCGGAGCAGTATCCCGAGGTTCATCGTTCATGACATGAAGATATGATTCCCCGTTGCGGCTGCAATCTCTGACCGGCGAAAGCAAGGGAAAGGGTTTCCACTTTTTCTGTGGACAAGTCTGGAGATAACTTTCCGTGAACAGAAAATTTTCGTTGGATTCGGCCCGGTTCGTTGATTTGCCTATTTTTTGGGCAAACTCTTAACACACTGTTTTCCCGTGTTATTTTTATCTCCACAGGGCAATATCCTGAAAACACTGAAGATTTTGTAACGCTTTGGTAACGGAATCGGCGCCGGTGTAAAACCTCTACCCCCGGGGGCTCATTCCAGCCCGTCGATATCCGGCGTCTTCCAGCCAAGATGCTGTCCGCCATCGACGCACAGAAGCTGTCCTGTCACCGCGCGGGCCGTCAAGAGATACCCCAGGGCGGCGGTGATATCCTCGGGATCAGCCCCGCGTTCCAGGATCGTGGCGCCCCTTTGTTGGCGGAAATCCTCGGCGCTCTGGTGGGCGCCTTGCAAGGTCGGGCCGGGGCCGATCGCATTGACGCGGACACGGGGTGCAAGTGCCTGAGCCGCAGTCCGGGTAAAGGTCCAAAGTGCGGATTTGGCCAGTGTGTAACTGAAATGATCCGGCGTCAGCTTGCGCACCCTTTGGTCGATCATGTTCACGATAAGGCCCTGCGCCACCGGTTCGCCCATTGCATCCGTGACGGGATCCGGAACATGCGCGGCGAGGGTTTGCGCCAATATCACCGGCGCACGAAGATTGCTTTCAAAGTGGCGGTCCCAGCTCTGGCGCGTCGCGGAGTGAAGCGTATCATGTTCGAAAACAGAAGCATTGTTGACCAGCGTCGTCAGCGGGCCCCCGAGGGCTTCGGCGGCGGCCGGTATAAGGCCCGCGCTTTGTGTTTCATCCAGAAGATCGGCCCGAATTGCCGTCGCTTGTCTTCCGAGATCGCGGATCTCGTCAACCACTTCCATCGCCTGGTCTGCGGATTCGGCGTAATGCACGGCCACATCAAAACCGCGCCGCGCCAATTCGCAGGCCATGCACCGCCCCAACCTGCGACCTGCGCCTGTCACGAGAGCCCGCGTCATTTTCCATCTCCGTTCAACTCAGCACGAAAGTGACATAGGCCAGATAGAGCGCGGTCAAGGCCACGCCCCACACCCTTCCGATATCGCGGCAGAAAACTACGGCGGGTATAAGCAGGAGCGACGCACCCAGCATGACCCAAAGGTCAAATTTCAGGAATTCCGGATCCACCGGGATGGGGCCGACGAGTGATGTGATTCCGATGATTGCGAGAAGGTTGAACATGTTCGACCCGATCACGTTGCCCAGCGCCACGTCCGCCTGTTTGCGCAAGGCCGCCATCACCGTTGTCGCCAGTTCGGGCAGGGATGTTCCGAGTGCAACCAGTGTGAGGCCGATCACGGAATCGCTCACACCATATGTCCGGGCGATTATCGAGGCGTTGTCGACAAGGATATCCGCGCCAAGGGGCAGGCCAACGAGGCCGAGCAGAAGGAAAACGACGATCTGCCACCAGGGCATGTCCGGGTCAGCGCCCTCCACTGCCTCGGGGTCGTTCGTGACCGGCACCTGGGCGTTGGCCCGGCGATGCTGATGCGCATCGCGGAACGCATCCGCCAGGACGAAAAACAGCACGGCCAGCAGGATGAGCCCGGAAACGAAATTGAACTCGCCCCAAAAAGCCAGGCCGATGAAGAGGCAAGAGGCAATCAGCATGAAGACATAGGTCTTGAGGCTGTTGCATTCGCTGGTCTGAAGCCCCGCGATTATGGCCGGGACGCCAAGCACCAGCAGGATGTTCGCGATGTTGGAACCGACGACATTGCCCAAGGCGAGGCCGGGCTTGTTCTCAAGCACGGCGTTCACGGAAATCAGAAGTTCGGGTGCGGACGTGCCGAAGGCGACAATGGTCAGACTGACAATCAGAGCCGGCACACCAAGCCTCAGGCTGAGATTGACTGCTCCCTTCACGAGCGCGTCACCCGCCAGAAGAAGAATAACCAATCCCAGCAGCGCGAAAAGCCACACTGATATCATCGGCGCCTGCCCTTCCCGCAGGCGCATGGCCCCTTGCCGATACGGAACTTTCCGCATTTGGGACATCGCGCCGCGGCCAGCCGCTTCTGGCCCGGGACACGCAGCTTGCCGAACATTGCAAGCACCCCGATGCCAATCAGGAAGAGGGTGACGATCTTGACTATCAAGTCAGAGCCCGAAACGGGCGTAATCCGCCCGCTCCTCGACAACCGAAAGCGCATCCCGGGCCATGTCAGCGCCAAAGCGCTGTAGCAGTCCGCGCCGTTGTCCGTAGCGCGAAATACGAACCTTGTCGCCATAAAGTGCCTTAAGCTTGGGGACGAGATGCGCCTCGCCATCCGCCAGGCCAAGCGAGATCGCCCTGCGTCCCAGCCAGAACTCTCCGGTAAAAAGCTCTTCTCCGGTATCAAGCTTGTCACCGCGCCGAGATTTCACATAATCCGTGAAGCCGTCATGCAATTGTTCCAGGATGCCTTTCAGCCTGTCCACATCCTCTTCCTTTTCGGGCAGGAAGGGGTCCAGCATGCTCTTGGACCTGGCCGAGGTGTGAACGCGGCGCTCGAGACCCTGCCGCGCCAGAAGGACCGGCGCTCCGAACCCGGCCGATATGACGCCGATGGATCCAACGATCGATCCCTGATCGACCCATATGTCGTCCGCGGCCGCCGCAAGCCAGTACCCGCCAGAGGCCGCCACATCTTCAACGAACGCATGGACCGGTACCGATTTCTCCTCAGCGAGGCGCCGTATACGCGCCGCGATCAGAGACGACTGCACCGGAGAGCCGCCGGGCGAGTTGATCAACAGCGCCACCGCCGCGGGCCGGCCGCGCTTGAACGCCTTCTCGATCACCGGGCCGATCGCCTCATCGCTGAGCCGCGCCCGCGGTCCCGATCCGATCGAACCGGAAAGCCGGACCACCGAGACCAGAGGGCCCCGCTTCAAGAATGGTATGGAAATCCTGTAAGGTCGCCGGAATGTCATCCCTGACGATTTAGATTGCCGCGCCAGCACAAACAAGACACCAGACCCTCCTAACTCGGAGCGGCGGCAAAAAAGTTGCCCGGTTGCCGTTGCATCGCCCGGGTGTTCACGACTTGATCCGGTACCCGGTACGGAAGATCAGCCATATCAGCGCCAGACACAGCGCCGTGAACCCCGTGATCGCCAGCAGGCTTAGGCCAACCGGAACGTCCGCCTGCCCGAAGAAGGCCCATCTGAACCCGGAGATCAGATAGACGACCGGGTTGAAAAGCGTGATCGTCTGCCAAAGCGGCGGCAACATCGAGATCGAATAGAAAGACCCGCCAAGAAAGACAAGCGGCGTGATGACCAGCAAGGGAATTATCTGAAGTTGTTGAAAATTCTCGGCCCATATGCCGATGATGAACCCGAAAAGCGAGAAGGACAGGCAGGTGAGACCAAGAAAGGCCAGCATCGCCAACGGATGCCGGATCTCGAGCTCGACGAAAAACTGCGCGGTGAACAGGATCACGACACCGATCATCAAGGATTTGGTGGCCGCCGCTCCGACATAGCCAAGAACGATTTCAAGGAAGTTGGCCGGCGCCGACAGCAGTTCGTAGATCGTGCCTATGAACTTGGGAAAATAGATCCCGAACGACGCGTTGGAAATCGCCTGTGTCATCACCGAAAGCATGATCAGCCCCGGCACGATGAAGGCGCCGTAGCTCACGCCCTCCACCTGCTCGATGCGGCTGCCGATCGCCGCCCCGAAGACCACGAAGTAAAGCGATGTCGAGATCACCGGCGACAACAGGCTTTCCATCAGCGTGCGGAAGAACCGGTTCATCTCGTAGACGTAAATCGCCCAGACGGCATGGAGGTTCATGCGGCGTCCTCCTTGACCAGATCCACGAATATCTCTTCCAGGCTTGATTGCCGTGTATGAATGTCGTTCAGGGACATCCCCGCGGCCGAAAGCGCCTGAAGAAGGCTGGTGATGCCGGTCCGTTCCCCGTGCGTGTCGTAGTGATATGTCAACGAGCGGCCATCATCGGAAAGCTCAAGGTCGTACCCCTTGAGGTCATCGGGCACCTCCGCCGCAGGCTCGTTCAGGTCGATGCGGAGCATCTTGCGCCCCATGCGCGCCATCAGCGCTTCCTTCTCTTCGACCAGCAGAATCTCGCCTCGGTTGATCACCGCGACACGGTCCGCGATCGCCTCTGCTTCCTCGATGTAGTGGGTGGTCAGGATGATGGTGACACCGCTTTTCTTCAACTCCTCCACGATCTGCCACATGTCACGACGCAATTCGACATCCACGCCCGCCGTCGGTTCGTCCAGAAAAAGCACCCGCGGCTCGTGGCACAACGCCTTGGCGATGAGAACCCGCCGTTTCATGCCGCCCGAAAGTTCCTTCGTGCGGCTTCGGCGCTTGTCCCAGAGCGACAACTGCTGCAACAGCCGTTTGGTAAGCGCGTCGTCACGCGGTTTGCCGAAAAGCCCCCGGGAGAATCGCACCGTGTTGATGACCCGCTCGAAAGGCTCCAGCGCCACTTCCTGCGGCACAAGCCCGATCATTCGGCGCGCCGCCCGATAATCGCTGACGATATCATGGCCGGCAACCTTCGCGCGGCCGCTTGTCGGGTTGGTGATGCCGCACAGCGCCGATATGAGCGTTGTCTTGCCCGCACCGTTCGGTCCGAGAAGGGCAAGGATCTCGCCCTCCTCCATCACCAGATCCACGCCTCTGAGGGCCTCGAATCCGCCCTTGTAGACCTTGCGCAGACCTTGAACATCAACAATTGGTGCCATGCGAACCCCTTCGTATCCCACCCGCTCAAACTAGAAGCCGTGGCACCGCGTGCAACTCGCGCTTTGTGCACCACCCCATGTGCGGGGATGTGGCAAAGCCCCGCGCAGATGGTGTGATCTTTGATTATTCGGGTGTAAACCCTTCATGGCAAATGCTATCCGGCCATGTGTGAGATATGTCCGATCGCGCATAACGAAAGTGAACCGGATGACAGTGACTCATCTGCGACTTATGGCTCTCATCCTCATGCTTTCCGCCTGCGGCGAGCCGGTTACGCGTGACAGCACCGCGCGGATACTGCTGATGGGCGACTCGTTGATGGCATCCCACAAGCTCACGGGCCAGTCCGTATCACATGCGCTTGAAAAGGAGCTCGGCACCCAGGTCACCGACCGTTCGGTCATTGGTGCGCGGATGATCTACGTTCTGCCGATTTCAGGCAGTGCGGGTTTGAACATCCCCAAGCAATACCATGACGGAGACTGGGACTGGATAATTGTCAATGGCGGTGGCAACGATATCTGGTTCGGCTGCGGCTGTGCGGTGTGTAACCGCAGGATCGACAGATTGATCTCGGATGACGGGCGGAGCGGGGTCATTCCCGGCTTGCTTTCCAGGCTGCGCGCCACCGGTGCACAGGTGATCTATGTGGGCTACCTCAGGACCCCTGGGGTCAACTCTCCGATCGAGGGCTGCGCCGACGAGGGCGACAAGATGGACGCCCGCATGGCACGGCTGGCCGAACTGGATGGTGGGCTGCACTTCCTGAGCCTGGCAGACATGGTGCCCCCCGGAGACCGATCACATCACGCGATCGATTTGATCCATCCGTCAGTCAAGGGCAGCGCCGCGATCGCGGACCGGATTGCCGGAATCATACGCAGGAACGATCCCGCCCATGACTGAATGCAGCCCGAAACCCGATCAGCTTATCAGGCGCTTGAGCCAGCCTTTCTTCTCGGATTCCTCGGTCTCGTCCTCCTCCGACGGGCCTTCGATCACCTCCTCGAGGCGGGTGAAAAACTGATCGGCCATCTTCTTGGCAAAGCCATCCACGATACGGCTACCCAACTGGGCCAGCTTGCCGCCGACCTTGGCCTCCACATCATAGGACAGGACCGTGCCGCCGTCTTCCTCCTTCAGGTGGACGCTGGCCTCCCCCTTGGCGAACCCCGCGGCGCCCCCCTTGCCCTCGCCGCTGATCACCAGGCTTTCGGGCTCGACCATCTCCGACATCACGACCCGGCCGTTGAAGGTCGCCTTCACCGGGCCCACCTTCTGGGTCACCGTGGCCTCGAATCCTGAATCGGGAGATCCGGAAACCTCCTGCGCACCCGGCACGCATTCCTTCAGGACTTCGGGCCTCATGAGCGCCGCCCAGACAGTTTCACGGTCGGCCTCGATCCTTCTCTCATCGCTCATCTTCATGCTGGGCTGATCCTCCGGTTGATGACCGCAGCCTAGACCAACGGTTGCATCCCGCCAAGAGCGGGGGCTGTCGCAAACAGACATGCCGCTTTCACAACAGGCATGATAGGCGCACCGGGAAAGGACGGCTTTCATGGAAACCGCGACAAACCATCAGAACCCGGCGGCAGGCATCGGATTCATCCTTCTCGGCATCCTGGCGATCTCGGTCAACGACATGCTGATCAAGCAGCTCTCGGGCGGCTATCCCCTGCACCAGATGGTCTTCATCCGGTCGGCGATCGGGATCGTCTTCAGCCTGACACTGGTCCAGTTCGAGGGTGGCTGGAGCATCCTGAAAACCAGCACACCCGGCCTGCACCTTCTGCGCGGGGTGATGATCGTCCTTGCCAATCTGCTGTTCTTCTCGGCCCTCGCGGTGCTGCCGCTTGCCGAGGCCACGGCGATCTTTTTCGTCGCGCCTCTGATGATCACGCTTCTCAGCATTCCGTTTCTCGGGGAAAAGGTCGGTCCGCTTCGCATCGGCGCTGTTGTCGTTGGCCTGCTTGGCGTCGTCATCATGACCCGGCCATGGCAGAGCGGTTCAGCGCGCGACGTGAGTTTCGTGATCTATCTTCTGCCGATCCTCGGGGCGCTGACCTATGCCATCAACCAGATCCTGACCCGGAAACTGGGCGCACGCTCCAAGGCATCCGCGATGGCCGTCTACATCCAGGGCGTATTCATCATCGCCAGTCTTGGCTTCTGGCTCGTCGCAGGAGACGGACGGCACACGCAGGGGCTTCAGAACGAAAGCCTGATCTTCCTTCTGCGGGCCTGGAAATGGCCGGAGGGCATTGATACCTGGCTTTTCGTCGGACTTGGCTTCAATTCGGCGATTATCGGCTATTCGCTGAGTGCCGCCTACCGCATGGCCGATGCCGCGACGGTGGCCCCTTTCGAATATGTGGGTCTGCCGCTGGCGATTTTCTGGGGGTGGGCGATCTTCGGGGAACTGCCCGATCCGATCGTGGTCGCGGGTATCGTACTAATCCTCGGGGCCGGGCTTTTCGTGTTCCTTAGGGAAAGACAGCGCAACCGCCCCCTGATCAGCAGCAAGCGCGCCAACCGGCGACTTTGAAATCCAGCAGGCTGCTGGTGCTTGCCGGACGCTGCGATTAAGCTGCCCGGGCCGGATTTCAACGAGGGGGGTATGAATGCTGGATGGTGTGCGCGTAATCGAGATCGAGGGCATTGGGCCGGGGCCCTTTGCCGCCATGATGCTGGCCGATCTCGGCGCCGAGGTTATCACGGTCCACCGTCCCGGTGGCGCGGTGCAGGACCACCCGTCGGCACGGCTGCTGGACCGCGGAAAGAAATCGATCCTGCTTGACCTAAAGTGCCCTGCGGACTGCCGGACAGCGCGCGACCTGATCGCGATTTCCGATGCCCTGGTCGAGGGGTTTCGACCCGGCGTGATGGAACGCCTTGGCCTGGGGCCGGATATCTGCATGGCAGACAATCCCGCGCTGGTCTACGGACGCATGACAGGTTGGGGCCAGGATGGTCCCAAGTCGGGGATGGCGGGCCATGACCTCAACTACATTGCCACGTCAGGAGCTCTCTGGTACGCGTCCGAGCCGGGCCGCCCACCCCTTACGCCGCCGTCTCTACTCGGGGATGTGGGCGGCGGGGCGCTGTACCTCGTCGCCGGCATTCTGGCCGGGCTCATCAAGTCTCGCAGCTCGGGAACCGGGACCGTCGTCGATGCCGCGATCGTTGACGGCTCGGCACACATGATGGCGCTTCTGATGTCGCTCGCGCCGAGGATGGAGCGCGGTCGGAGCCTTCTTGACGGGCCGCACTGGTCCCGCACCTACGCGTGTGCCGATGGTGGGTTCATGAGTGTTCAATGCCTCGAACGGAAATTCTACGACACATTTCTCGGTCTGATGGGGCTGTCGCAGGATCCGGATTTCAACGATCAGCACGACCCCCGGCAATGGCCGCTTCAGACCGCACGTCTGGCCGGTCTGTTCGCGACCGCCTCAACGGATCACTGGGCGACGCTGTTCGAGGGCACGGATGCCTGTGCAGCGCCGGTGCTGTCGCCCGAAGCGGCTGCCAGAGACCCTCATATGATGGCCCGCGGCACATGGCAGCAGCAGCACGGGGTGCTGCAACCCGCTCCCGCTCCGCGGTTTTCGGATTCCCAGCCGTCCACTGCTCAACTGCCCGAGCGGGGGCAGCACGATGCCGAGATCCGCGCGCTATTGGCCCGCACAGGGTGAGCGTGGCGGAAAGGACCGGCACCTGCAGCCACGTTTGAGCAAACACCAGATGACGGATGGCGCTCTGTTCAAGGGGAAGAAGGGGCCGCCCCGGTCTGAGCCACTTTCCCGGGAAAGGCTGGATATCGCGGGCTGCGCCGGGACAGCCGAGGGAGATGGGCGCCTCTCCCCCGTTCGGATTGCGGCTGGCCGACACGGCTTGCGTCATGGCAGAGCCCGAAGCGGCGGCCGGGACCGCCGCCGGGCCATGTATCCCGGGCGTCTACCGGGCCGTGTAGCCACCATCAATGACCAGCTCGGACCCGGTCACGAATTTCGCGTCTGCCGAGGCGAGATAGGCGATCCCGGCGGCGATGTCCCCGGGTTCGCCGACATGGCCGACGGGATGCAGGTCATCCAGCGCGCGGCGGAAGGCATCCGGGCCCTCCGCGGACTGTTCCCCAAGCTCCTGAACGAGGGGCGTCCAGATAAAACCGGGATGGACGGAATTCACCCGGATACCCTCCTTGGCATAAAGCAGCGCGTCGGTCTTCGTCATCAACCGGACCGCACCCTTGGAGGCATGATAGGGTGGCACGTCCGGGGCTGCGACCAAGCCATAGATCGACGAAAGGTTGACAATGCTGCCGCCGTCGCCTGCCTGCAGATATGGCACCACCGCCTTGGTGCAATAGAAAACCCCGTTCACGTTCACCTCGATCACCTTGCGCCATTCCTCGACGTCGATTTCGTGGGTCGGCTTGTTCACCCCCGCGATTCCGGCATTGTTCACGAGAACGTCTATGCGGCCGAACCTGTCGGCAACCGCAGCGAACACTGTCTGCACAGCCTCGGGGTCGGTCACGTCGAGGGCCCAGAATTCCGCCGTGCCGCCCTGAGCCGCGATGCTGTCGCAGACCTCCTTGCCGGCATCCTCCTCGATATCGGTCACGGCCACACGTGCGCCTTCCTCGGCCAACCTCAGGCAGGTCGCCTTTCCGATGCCCTTGCTGCCGCCGGTGACGATGCAGGTCATTCCGTCAAGTCGTTTCATTGGTTTTTCCTTTCAGATTGCTGGATTTCGGACCGGACCCGCCTTCGCGGCGGAAAGCACGCGGCGGCAGAGCATCTCGGCATAAGAGCGGTTGATCAGATGCCCGATGCCAAGCAGGTCAAGCGTGCGTCGCGCGCTCTCGGGATCGGGATCCTCGATGGCAAGCGTCGGCCTCGTCTGGCCGGCAACAGCGACGCGACACAATTCGGCACGAGTGCTGCCGTTGCGGAACAGGAGCCGCGACTTGCAGACCGTTTCAACCCGGACTTCCGGTGCCGTTCTGCCCAGCCGGGCAACAAGGTGGCCCGGCGAAATCCCGGACTCGTCAGGTAACGGCGCCACCCCCAGTTCCCGCGCCAACTGGCGCATCGTCTCTCGCGACAGCGGAAACATCGGATAGGGGTGTGGCGTCCAGTGTTGCAGCACGCCCAGATCAGAACCGCGTCTTTTTGATTCAAGCCGGTTACCCGCACGCAGTTTCACCAGCCTGCGAGGGCTGCGCGACGTGAGCAGATAAATGTCGGATCGCCGCTCGGCCCCGGCAAGCAGCCAGAATTTCTGAATCAGAGCCGCAGCCCGCGGCCAGTGACCGGGCCATATGCGAAATTCGTACCGCCCGTCTGTCGCCTGAGCAGGGGCATCTTCAACGATCTTATGAAAGGCTTTCATGAACCAGACTCCTCTGCGATCCTGTGATCCGTTCCGTGCCGTCAGCAGGATGACACTCAAAGGCATGGTGCGCTTCGGAACCGAGTCACGAGAAACCGGCATTTTGACCGGATTGATGTCCACCTCTGTAATTCCAAACCACCTGTTTTACCCAGCAGATTGACCGCATCCTGATTCATGCACGTGAATTCCAACAACGCCGTGACGGCGCTTCATTGATGCGTGTTGCCGGCTCTTGTCCCGGCCGATTTCGGGGCAGGCGGAACATCCGCCTTTCTCGCGTTCAGACCGGGTTCGAATGCTTGGCCTTGCCGGCGGCGGAGGCCTGTTTCCGGGCCTCTTCCAGTTCCTGTTTTCCGGCCTCCGCCTCTGCTTTCGAAAGATGTCCGGCGCATTGGGTGCAGAATTTCATCCATTCCTGGAAATCCTCCGTCATGCGTTCCATCGAGTGGCGGTTCCAGTCGGTGATGGCCTGAAGGCCCGACGGAGACTCAGCACCGCCATTGCCGTTCAGTTCGCGGGTGGCCTCGAGTGCCGATTTCGCGGCTTCGTGGCGGCGTTGGAACCAGCCCCTGGAAAAGGCCTCGGCCTCCTGAAGGACGTTTTCCTGCATCTTCCAGAATTGTTCGAATTGCGGCGCCATCATCGGGTTCACGGCAAGCAGTCCTCTTGCCTGTTGCATCACGTCGCCGATCCCGGCGGCCTTGTTGTCCGTACTCTTCTTCCTGGTCGTCATCGAAAATCCTCCGTGTCATCGGGCTCAGTTCCCCAAAACAATAGTGATTTGTGAAAGCTGTTCGCGCATTAACCTGAGTAAAGCAGGGCGCCCGGGCAGGGATGCTTCTCGCACTGCGACGATTTGGCCGCATTGCATCGCCACGCGCCATATGTGATTAAATCAAACTTAACAGTCTTACTTTGTTTGCCCTTGCCTTCTTTGGCGTGATTGAAAAAAATTCGTTCGTTGATCGAGAGGGGGTGCCGATGCCCGGTCCACAGGTCGAAACGACGGAGGGCAGCAAGGCGCCCGTCGGGAAAGGCGATTTTCTCTTTCCGGGCACCTCCCCTGACTTGCGCCAATTGCTGAAAACGCACCATCGTGGCTTTCGCGCCGGGTCCATCCTGAAGGTCGAGGCGGAAGAGAGCGGTGCCATCTACTGCCTCCTGTCGGGATGGCTTGCCCTGTCCAAGCTGACCGAGGATGGCGAGCGCCAGATCATAGATGTCATCCTGCCCGGCGAGATAGTGCACCCGTCCTCGGCGGATAGCCATACCAGCTGGATACAGATCGAGACCCTGTGCTACGCCACCGTGGCGGTAGTGCCGCAGGCGGCATGGGCCAGGCTGGAAGCCGCTGATCCCTGCATGCGTCGGATCGAGGCGGTGACCATCGCCGCCTCGCTGTCGCGAATGTCAGAACGGATGCTGCGTCTGGGCAAGGGCACGGCCGAATCCCGCATCGCCTATGCCCTTACCGAAATCTGCATCCGCCTCAAGGCGATCGGAGAAAGTGACGTTTGCGATTATCATCTGCCGATGACGCAGCAGGATCTGGGCGATTTTGTCGGCCTTTCGTCGGTGCATGTCTGCCGAACCCTCAGACGCCTGAGCCGCAGCGGGGTGATATCGACTGCGGATCATATGGATATCACGATCCATGATCTCGACAGGCTGGCCGGGATCGCCGGTGTCGATCTTGACCGCCTGCGCGCCGAAATCATTTCCGCGCGGTGACATGCCGCCACCCGCTCAAGGGGAACCGCGCTTTTCGGCGATCTCGCCCAATGCCTGCCCGGCAAGCTCTTCCGAGGCGTTTTCGGCGATGTCACCGACCGAAAGGATGCCGACAAGATCATCCGACCTGTCAACCACCAGAAGCCGCATGATCTGAAGATCCCCCATGAGCGCCGCCGCCTCGGCAACATCCTGATCCGCATGGCAGCATGCGGGCTCGGACGACATCGCCTCGCTGACCGGGATCTGCGCCGCCGCCTCGTGCTCCGCCAGCAGGCGGATGACGATATCGCGGTCGGTGACGATGCCCAGCCTATCGCGCCCCCTGAGGATCGGCAGGCTGCCGATTCCGTGGGATCGCATGTTCTCCGCGGCTTCGCGGACGGTCGTTTCGGGCGTGGCCCGGATCACGGTGCGTGACATGATTTCACTGACTTTCATGATTGCCACCCTCTTCTTGTCGCAAACGCGCCCCGCCCCTTAGTCTGCCGGACGGCGATGGACCGGCCATGAAAACCGGAGAGGCAGGTCGCGGAACACGACAGTGCCATGATCCTGTCAAAGCGGCATTAACCAACATCAATGCAAAGACGCCGATGATCGATGATCCTTTCGGGCGGGTCCGGTCGTGGAGGAGACAATGGATCGAGGACAACAGAATCCGTCCGCGCCGGACGGCCGCCTGACAGCGACCACGGTTGAGACTTTCGAGCGATCGCTCGGGCCGATGCCTTACATGTCCCTTTCGGCGATGGTGGACTATGGCCTGAGCGATGCCGAGATCGGCCGCTATTACGCCCTGCCCGCCGCCACAATCACCCGGTTGCGGACTGCCTGGCGCATCATCAGCCGCCTGTGACCACTCCACGATCAGACCATAGCCGGCCATCTGCGAAGAGACCGCCACAGGCCCATCACGATCATCATCAACGTCTCGGTGAGAGGGATGCAACCCGGAGGTAAATTGGAATTACCGTCAACGAAGGCGCATTCCCGCTCCCACTTGCGGACAGGGACAGCCCCGAGAACAGTCACCTCCCGAGGAACGGCGCCATCACTCCAGACAGCCGGGTCAGCCCGCCACCGATCAAGACGATGCCGGCCACCGACTCACCGAACGGTTGCAGATTACCATGGCGGACCCACCGGCACTGTCACCGGGAGGGGATTCAGCCCAAGGCAAGTGCGGATGCTCGTGCGGCCTTTCATCGTTGAAACACGTAGCTGCCGGGCGCGTCCTCCAGCGGACGGTACTTCCCTGATTTGGTGCCCATGGCCGGCGGTTCGGCTTCGCCCGAAGAACGCTGGACCAGCCAGTCAACCAGGCCGGGCCACCACGAGCCCCCGCGCCGTTCGGCCATGCCCTTCCACGCCTCAGGCGAGAGATAGCCATCATCCGGGCCGGTCTTGCGGATCAGGAACTCGCGGCCTTCATGCCCGGGTTCGCTGATGATCCCGGCATTATGACCACCACTGGTCAACACGAAGGTTACCTCGGTATCGGACAGCAGGTGCAGCTTGTAGACCGACCGCCAAGGCGCGACATGGTCCTCGGTGGTCGATACGCAGAATATCGGCACGTCTATCGCGCTGATCGTCACCGGCTCTGCGCCCATGCGATACTGGCCCCGCGCCAGTTCGTTGCCCAAAAAGATATGGCGCAGATAGTCGCTGTGCATCCGGAAGGGCATCCGCGTGGCATCCGCGTTCCAGGCCATCAGGTCGAACATCTCCTGCCGGCGGCCCATCAGGTACTCATGCACATAGCGCGACCAGATCAGATCGGCCGACCGCAGAAGCTGGAAGGCGCCCGCCATCTGCTTGGTGTCCAGATATCCCTGATCCCACATCATGTTTTCAAGGAATGACACCTCGCTTTCGCTGACAAAGAGCTGAAGCTCGCCCGGCTCCTCGAAATCCGTCTGGGTGGCAAAAAGCGTCATCGTCGCCAGCCGGTCGTCCCCGTCGCGCGCCATCTGCGCGGCCTTTGCCGTCAACAGCGTGCCGCCCAGGCAATAGCCCACCGCGTGCATCCTGCGTTCCGGGACGATCGCGCCAACCGCGCCCATTGCTTCGTCCACGGCCTCGACATAATCCGCCAACCCCTTGTCGCGATCCTCCGCGGTCGGGTTGCGCCAGGAGATCATGAACACCGTGAACCCCTGCCCGACGAGGTGTTTCACCAGTGAGTTGTGCGGGCTGAGATCGAGAATGTAGTATTTCATGATCCAGGCCGGCACGATCAGAACCGGCTCGGCTTGCACCCTGTCGGTCTGCGGTTCGTACTGGATCAGTTCCAGCAGGCGATTGCGATAAACAACCTTGCCGGGCGTAACCGCCACGGCGCGGCCCGGCAGGTAATCCTCTGTGCCCACCGGCAGCTTGCCCGACACCGCGCGCTCCCAGTCCTCGAAAAAGTTCTGCACGCCGCGGACAAGGTTGGCGCCCCCCTCCTGGACAGTGGCCGCGGCCACCTCGGGATTGGTGGCCACGAAATTCGAGGGCGAGACCATGTCCAGCATCTGCCGGCTGACGAAGGACACGACACGCTCATCACGGTCGCGCACCCCGTCAATGTCGCACGCGGCATTGTACCACCATTGCTGGGACAGCAGAAAACTCTGGTAGATCAGGTTGTAGGGCCATTGCTGCCAGCCCTCGTGCTCGAAACGGTGATCGTGGGGTAGCGGGTCGATGCGGGGCGGGGCCGTGGGGTCACTCGCCAGTTGCCCGGCGTAAACGCCAAGCTGCGCCGTCTTGCGCACCGCCTTTTCCAACAGTTGCACCTGCTTGCCCGGTGCCCCCATCAGATGCCCCCACCAGTTGAAACAGGTCGAAGCAAGACCCCAGGGCGAGACACCCAGCGTGAACCTCGCGAGATGGGCGTTGAAGGCGCGGTCAAGGCTCTTGGTGCTGTAGCGGTCAGGGGCCGCGATGGGCGAGGTGTATTCGATCTCGGGCACCTCCGCCCCGAGATCGCCGCGCTCTTCGGCGCGCGCCTCGGCCGCCCTCTCGGTCTCTTTGCTGTGCTCGGTTCCGGTGTCCGTCATGTCGATCCCTTCCAGTGTTTCGCGCGCCCGGGCGTCGCCCTCAGCCCATCTTCAGACCGCCATTCACGGGCAGTGTGACCCCGGTGATGAACCCGGCATCGTCGGAAGCCAGGAAGCGCACGCAGCGCCCGATCTCCATCGGTTCGGCCAGCCGCGAGACCGGCACCTGCTGAAGTATACCCTCCATGATCTTGTCGGGAACCGCCTCGACCATCGGCGTGTCGGCATAGCCGGGCGCCACGGCATTCACCGTTATCCCCTTGTCCGCACTCTCACGGGCAAGGGCCCGCGTAAAGCCCTCGACCCCGGCCTTGGCGGCGCAATAGTTGGTCTGCCCCGCCTGTCCCCTGGCGGCGTTCACGGAGGAAATGTTGATGATCCGTCCGAAGCCGCGCTCGCGCATCCCGCCGATCACCTGCCGGGTGACGTTGAACATCGACCCCAGATCGACCTTGAGAACCGCTTCCCAGTGGTCGTGCGGCATCTTGTGGAACATGCCGTCGCGATTGACGCCAGCATTGTTGACGAGGATATCCAGCGGCCCGATTGCCTCTTCGGTCTCGGCGATTCCCCGGATACATGCGTCATGATCGCTCACGTCCCATTCGAAAACCGGCATCCCTGTCTCGTCTCCAAATTCCCTGGCACGCCCGCTTTGTCCCAGATGCGTGACAGCGACACGTACCCCCGCATCGTCCAGCGCCCGGGCCGCGGCGGCCCCCAGACCCTGCACCCCGCCGGTGACAAGTGCGGTTCTCCTGGTTTTTGTCATGCTTCGGTCCTTATGGGTTGATTGGTCCGCACCGCAAGGAAGGCCTTGTGCGCCGGCGCGCCGCCAACGACCGCCCGTGGCAAGACCTGCGAGATTCAGCAAGCAAACTGGAGGACGCGCGGGCACCTGACTTTAACTCTCGTTAATCTTGCCGGCCCATCCGTGCGACCGTGCAAATCCGTTCCGCTTGAAGCAGCGCGCGCTTGGCCGGGGTAGCGTCAGTGCCTGGTGTAGGTAATGTCAATTCACACCCATACGGCACCCGGACCTGATGCAGAGTTCCATCCACGTGCTAGAGAAAAGTCTAGAGTACCGGCGGCGAAACCCTTGCTCTCGCGATGACGCTGATCGAGAGCGCGAAGATGAGCGGCCTCGATCCGCAGGTCTATCTCGCCGACGTCCTCGACCGGATCCACGATCACAAGGCCAAACGGCTGGCCGAGTTGCTGCCCTGGAACTGGAAACCCGCAGGCCAGCCGCACAGCGAGGCCGCGTGATAGCTGCAACGACCTACGTCTGCTCCCTCGCCCATGTCGCCGGCCAGTTGGGCGAAGATCCGAATCTGCTCGAGGCGGTCATCAGCGACGATGACAACCTGTCCTACGGCAGCATCGTCAGCGTCCAGATCGGGCACGACGAATACGTCACGGCGCTGACCGACGATGGCATCTGCGAACTGAAGGACATGCTCGCGGACGCCCGGCGTTCGCTGGAGGACTGGAACAACTTCCTACAAGACTTCAACGATCATCCCGACATGATCGCACCCGTCATGGACCAGTCTCTGCGGTAGAAATCGGGCGGTTACGAGCGTGTCGGGTGCCACGCTTTACCGTATGCAAAAGCGCGACCCTCGGTTTCCGCCGCCGCTGCACTTGTCGCGGGGCTGCGTCCGGTGGCGCGAAGACCAAATCCATGCCTATATTCAGCGCCTGACGCCGACCACGCCCGGCGACCAAGAATAATGCCGTCAAAACGATAACAAACACGTGAGATCCCGACCAGAGAAAATCTGTTGCCCCGGCGTTGCCCAAAATGGGACTTCACCAGGAGCCAACTCAGCGGCCTTGAATTTTATTGTTCTCTTTCAATTATTTAAGTGGTGCCCGGGGGCGGAATCGAACCACCGACACGAGGATTTTCAATCCACTGCTCTACCCCTGAGCTACCCGGGCACGGCGAACGCTTGGGCGTTCGGGTGACGGCGTTCTAGGCGAGGTCCGGGTGGGTGTCCAGAGGGCGGGACAAAATTTTCAGTGGCGCGTCGGACCCGGAGCCACCGTCGCGGCTTCGGCCTCCTCGACGGCCCTTTCGGCATCCTCGGGGGCCTGTGACGGCACCGCGTAGGCGCCGCTCATCCAGCGGCCCAGGTCGATGTCCGCGCAGCGTTTCGAACAGAAGGGCCGGACCCGTTCTTCGGGTTTTCCGGCACAGATCGGACAACTCATCGAAGCACCTCCCGCAGGTCGACCCGGTCCCGTTTGCGTTGAAGTTCATAATGCCCCAGCGGAGTCCAGCCCACAAGGGTCGTTTCCACCCCGTCGGTGCGCAGTGCCGCGCGCAGCGCCGCCTCGACGCCCGGCCTTTCCTTCTTTGGCATCGGCGCGAAATCGACCGTGACCTGTCCGCCAAGGCCCCGCAGGCGCAATTGGCGCGGCAAGTCCTTCGCCGCGGCCAGGTTGGCCTTCAGGCCCGCCGAGGGCGAGGTATCCCCGCCCGTGTTCACATCCACGGCCACCAGTGCACGGGTCGGCTCCACCCACATTCCCGCGCCCCCGGCCAGCCGCGCCTGTGGCGCGCGCAACTCTTCGATAAGGTCCAGCACGCCCTGTTCGGCGAAGCAACCGGTCGTGGTCACGACCTGTGCCGGCACGGTCCAGTCCCGCCATGCCAGGGCGTGCGGCCCGTCACCCTCGGTCAGCTTCTCGGGCACGGCGCCCCCGGCATCGCCCATCACCGCGATGGCCAACGCCATCATGGCACCGATGTCCTCGGCGATCGTCTCCGCTTCCGCCTCCGCACAGGACGAGCGCAGGATCAGCCCGGTCTTCCCGGCCGGCCCGTCGCCGGCCATTGCCTCATGTGCGATCTCCAGCAGGGTGTCGCGCTGCGCCTCGTCGCGGATCCCGCGCGAGACATTGAGGCCCGGCGCACCCGGCGTCACGATCGCATGACGGCTCTTGAACAGGATCCGGCCCGTCACCGGCAACGCCTTGCCCGGTTCGGCATACCCCGTCACCTGCACCAGCAGCGACTGCCCGGGCGATATGCCCCTGACCTGCCGCAGGAAAGCCGGCCCCTCCGGGGTGCGCAGGAACATGCCGCCCTGGCCCTTCACGGGCCGGTCCGCGATGGCGCGATAGATGGTTCCCGGGCGTGGCCGGTCGCTGTCGATCAGAAGGTCGTCCAGCCGCCCGTCAACCAGCAATGCGGCGGCTTCGGCCCCGCCCAGATGGTCCAGCGCGATCAAACGCCCCTTCACGACGCCGCACCATGAAGGGGATAGCCCGCCGCCTGCAGAAGTCCCGCGGTCTCGCAGAGCGGCAGCCCCACTACCGCGGTGAAAGAGCCCTGGATCCAGGGAATAAGCACCGCGGCGGGCCCCTGGATGCCATAGCCCCCCGCCTTTCCGTGCCAATCCCCGGTCGCCAGATAGGCGGTCAGCTCGGGGTCCGAGATCCGTTTCATCTTGACGGCGGTCACCACCTCGCGCTGCCACAGGCGGGTGCCGCGCCGAATGGCCACGGCAGTGACCACCCTGTGCCGCCGCCCCGACATGGCGCGCAGGAAACCGGCGGCCTCGTGCGCGTCTGCGGGTTTGCCAAGGATGCGGCGGCCAAGCGCCACCGTGGTGTCCGCCGACAGGACGATGTCCTCGTCGGCCGCCACCACGGCCTGTGCCTTCTCGCGCGCCATACGGGCGCAGTAGGGTCGCGGCAACTCGCCTTTCGCGGGGGTTTCATCTATTTCGGGCGGGCGGATATCATCCGCCACCACCCCGATCTGCGCCAGCAATTCGCGGCGCCGCGGGCTGCCGGACCCAAGGATCAGCCGCATGAACTAGCCGGCCGCCCGTTACTTGAAGCGGTAGTTGATCCGACCCTTGGTCAGATCGTAGGGGGTCATTTCCACCTGCACCTTGTCGCCTGCCAGAACCCGGATGCGGTTCTTGCGCATCTTGCCTGCCGTATGCGCGATGATCTCATGGCCGTTCTCAAGCTCGACCCGGAATGTCGCGTTGGGCAGGAGTTCCTTCACGACACCGGGAAATTCGAGCGTATCTTCCTTGGCCATGGTCTCTCCTTCTTCAACGTCTCCGCTCTGCCGCGGAATGTCATGTAAATGGCCCCATCCGGCGTTTTTTTCAAGCGCATAATCATCCGAGCCGCTCGGGTGTGGCCGGCCCGTCGCGCCCGGCCTGCTCATCCCAGTGACGACGGCCAAGAACCACGCCGTCGGCACGCACATGCGCCACGGCCGCCGAGTCGATCGAGGCATAGGTCCAGCCCGGTTTGCCCAGAACTCCCGCGCCGATGATCCCGTCGGATGGAAACCCGGTATCGGGCGGCCCGAACACGCCGCCCGCCCCGCAATTGGCGTCCACCGCGGGGCACCATTCCGCCGGCCCCACCGTAGAGGCCATGACACTCACGCATTGCGCCTCAAGCGCGCGGGCCATCGCGCCCACCCGTACCCGCCAGTACCCTGCCAGGGCCTCGGTGCAGGACGGCACCAATATCACATCCGCCTCCGCAAGAGCCCGCCCGAGAAGCGGAAATTCCGCGTCATAGCAAATCAGAACCCCGATACGGCCGAGGGCGGTATCGAAAAGTTTCAACGGCCCGCCGGGCGCGATCCGCCACTCGTCCCGTTCGAACCGGGTCATGATCTGCTTGTCCTGGATGCCCATGCCACCCGTCGGGGTGAAAAGCCGCGTCCGGTTCACCGGCCGCTTCCCGATCCAAGGGTCAAAAACCGGCGCCGACGCTGCAAGGACATGCACCTTGTATTTCACCGCCAGGTCGCCGTGCAGGGCGTCGGCCTCCCCGATGCGCTCCGAGACGGCCGCCGCCGCCAACTCAAGCTCGCCCGCCGCCGAAGCGCCCGCCAGCATTGACAGTTCCATCGCGCCATACTCCGGAAACACCAGGAGTTCGGCCCCCTGTCCAGCCGCATCGGCGATCCATGCCTCGATCTTGGTGGCGTAATCGGCCCAATGTCTCAACGGGTCCAGGGGATAAGCCGCGGTCGCAACTTTCATGACACTATTCCTTTCCGGCCGCTCCGGCGATTCCCGCGGGTCTGCGGCTCATGCCGCCTGGCCGTCGGTAAACTGCAACCGTGCAAGCCGCGCGTAAAGCCCGTCCTCGGCAACCAGGCTGTCATGGGTGCCCTGCGCGACGATCCGGCCCCGGTCCATCACGATGATCCGGTCGGCCTTCTTGACCGTGGCCAAACGGTGCGCGACGATCACCGTCGTGCGGGTGCGGGCCATCGCGTCCACGGCATGCTGCACCGCCCGCTCGCTTTCCGCATCCAGCGCCGAGGTGGCCTCGTCCAGCAGCAGGACCGGCGCGTCACGCAGGATCGCGCGCGCGATCGCCACACGCTGCTTCTGCCCGCCCGACAGCATGACACCGCGTTCCCCCAGCCAGGTGTCGTATCCCTCCGGCAGATCGACGATGAAGTCATGCGCGGCGGCCGAACGGGCAGCCGCTTCCACCTCTGCGTCACTTGCGTCCAGCCGCCCGAAACGGATGTTCTCGCGCGCCGAGGCGGCGAAGATCACCGGATCCTGCGGCACCAGGGCCATCTGGCGCCGGAAGTCTGCCCGCCGCAGCGTCGACAGGTCGGCACCGTCCAGCATGACCCGCCCCGCATCAGGGTCGTAGAACCGCTGCAAGAGCTGCACGATGGTGGTCTTGCCGGCCCCCGACGGCCCCACCAGTGCCACCGTTTCCCCCGGCGCGATGGTCAGGTCCAGCGTGTCCAGCGCCGGAACGCCGGGGCGCGACGGATAGGCAAAGCCCACCCTGTCAAAGCGCAGTTCACCACGTACCGGCCGGGGCAGCGCCACCGGCTTCGGCGGGTCGCTCACCCTGTCCTCCGCGGTCAGCAGTTCCATCAGGCGCTCGGTGGCCCCTGCGGCGCGTTGCAGTTCGCCCCAGATTTCCGCCAGCGCCGCCACCGCCCCCGCTACCATGACCGAATAGATCACGAACTGCACCAGCGTGCCTGCGGTCATGTCGCCGGCGCGCACGTCCCGCGCTCCGATCCACAGGACACACACGATCCCCGTGAACACAAGGAAGATCACGATCACCGTCATCAGTGCCCGGGTCAGGATGCGCCGCCGTGCCGAGTCGAAGCTCTGTTCGGTCACCTGCCCGAAGGCATCGCGGCTGGCGGCCTCATGCGTGAAGGCCTGCACCGTCTGCACGCTGGTCAGGGCCTCCGAGGCATTGCCGGAACTGGCCGCGATCCAGTCCTGGTTTTCGCGGCTCAGACTGCGCAGGCGCCGGCCCAGAACCATGATCGGCACGATCACCAGTGGCACGATGAGCAGCACCAGACCGGTCAGCTTGGCCGAGGTGAACAGCATCAGGACGATCCCGCCCACCAGCAACAGAAGGTTTCTCAACGCGATCGAGATCGACGAGCCGATGACGCTGAGCACCAGAGTCGTGTCAGTGGTGATCCGGCTCAGGACCTCGCCGGTCATGATGCGCTCGAAGAATGCCGGACTCATTCCGATCATCCGGTCGAACAGGGCCTTGCGCAGATCGGCCACCACGCGTTCACCCAGCCGCGTGACCAGCGCGTAACGCAGCCCCGTGCCCAAGGCCAGAAGCGCCGCGATACCGAGCGCGGCGGCAAAATATGTGTCCAGGATGGCGCCGTCCTCGGCGTTGAAATTGTCAACGACCCGTCGCACCGCCAGCGGAAGCGCAAGCGACACGCAGGCCGTCAGCACAAGCGCCGCAAGCGCGGCTGCCATCAGAAGCCGGTAAGGCCGTATATGCGGCCACAGCCCGGCCAGCGCGCTTACCTTTCTGGATTTCTCCCGATCGATCTTGTCGGCGTCGTTGGCGGCTTTGCGCACCATGTGGAAGTCCCCTGTGGTTGGGCGCGTTTCTTGGCCGCGCGGCGCCGCGGGGTCAAGGCCCTTGTCGTCGCGCGGCCCCGTTGGCCGACCCTTCAGCCGGTTTCGCCGCCGCGCCCGTCGTTTTGTTCTCCAAGTGCCAGGGTGTGCGCCCGCAGCCAGGTCATGAAGCCGCGCGGATCGCTTTCCAGCAGGCGCATCTGCTCGTCGCTGACCGGCGCCCCCACCACCGGCGCTTGCGGCTTGTTGCAGCTGTGCACGATCTCGTGCAGCAACAACCCCTGACGCAGTGTCGCGGAAACCCGGTTCGCCATCTGGTACCAACGCGAATTGGCCCCGGGAAAGAAGATCGGCACCACCCGTGCGCCGGACCGCCGGATCATCTGTGCGGTGAACACGTTCCATTCGCGCTCGACCGCCGGCCCGAACAACGTGTCCGACGAGGCGACCACTCCGGAGGGAAACAGGCTGACAAGCCCGCCTTCCTTGAGTTGGGCCATCGCCTTGGCCCGCATTTCCACGGATTTGCGCTGCGCATCGGGCTCGTGCGGGAACGGCACCGGGATCATGTAGGAGGCTGCGATCTCGTCGATCCCGGTCAACAGTGCCCGCGTAAGGATCTTGTAATCGCTGCGCCGCCGCCCGATCAGTTCCGCCAGGATCATGCCGTCCACCATTCCGTGGGGGTGGTTGGCAACCGCCACCACGGGCCCCTCGGCGGGAATGTTGCGCAACTGTTCGGACGGGGTTCGAAGGTCGATTCCCATCACGTCCAGCGCCGCCCGCCAGAACGCGGGGCCGGTGGGCGCGCCGCGGCGTTCGAACTCGCTGATCAGGCGCAGGATAGTGATCTTGCCGGTGAACCATTCCACCGACCGGATCGCTGCCGATTTCAGCGGGCTGTCGAACGAATTGGCGTAGGTCAGGCTGCGGCGATCGTATTTCGTGAACGAAACCGTCTCCGCCGGCGCATCGCCCGCCTGCTGATCTGGATATTCGGCCACCTGCTCAGATCCCATTGCGTCATGCCCGCTCCGGCTGCGCGGCTACATTTCCTCTCCGAAACGGTCCGCGATCAGCGCCTCGACCGCATCAGCCAGCGCCGCGGCATCGGGCCCCGAAGTGCGCACGTCAATAGTCGTTCCTTTCGACGCTGCCAACATCAAAAGACCCATGATGCTGTCGCCACCGGTGCTTTGACCGTCCTGGGAAACCTCCGCGGTGGCGTCGAACCCCTCAACCACCTCCACCAGCCGCGCGGCGGCGCGGGCGTGAAGGCCTTTTTCATTCACGATTCGCAGGCTGCGCGTCACTGTTTCGGGCATGGGATCTTCTGCTCTACCGAAATGTTCTGGCTGTCAATGTACTTGCGCCCTGCATCGAGTGCATTGCGCACCGCCTCGGCCAGGGGCAGGTGGCGGCTTTTCGCCAGTTTGATCAGCAGCGGAAGGTTGGCCCCGTAAAGGATGCGACGATTCTCCGGGCGACAGGCCCTCAACGAAAGGTTTGACGGCGATCCGCCGAACATGTCGGTGACGATCACCACGCCATCGCCGGTGTCCACGTCATCGGCGGCGGCACAGATCTCGGTCTGCTTGGACTCTCGGTCATGGTCGCGATCTATGGCGATTGCCCTGACGTCCTGCTGTTGGCCAACCACATGCTCGATCGCACCGAGATATTCACGGGCCAGCCCGCCATGCGCCACGATCACGATACCGATCAACGCCCCGTCTTCCCTTCAGATGCTTTGACCGCTCCGGCAGGTGCCTGCCGGTCGCGGCCCAGTTCACGATGTCTTATTGACACCTGCCAGCCCGCCTGTGCAAGGGCCGTGGACAAAGTTTCTGCCATCACGACAGAGCGGTGGCGCCCGCCGGTACATCCGAAAGCGATCGAGAGATATGATTTCCCTTCCGCTTCGTAGGCCGGCAAAAGCAGTTCCACCAGCCCCTTCACCCGGTCGCTGAAGCCCGCGAATAGCGGGTCTTCGCGCACATGGGCAGCCACTTCGGGCGCCCGCCCGTCCAGTGCCCTGAGTCCTTCTTCCCAGTAGGGATTGCGCAGGAAACGGCAGTCCAGGATCATGTCCACCCCGCGCGGCAGCCCGCGCTTGTAGGAAAACGAATGAACCGAAACGGCAAGTTGCCGGCCAGCCTCGGGCGCGCACCAGCGTTCCACCTCGGCGCGAAGGTCATGCGGCGACAGGTCCGAACTGTCGATCAGGATGTCGGCGCGCGCCCGGATCGGGCTCAGAAGGTCGAATTCACGTTCTATTCCGATGCTCGGGCTTTCCGCCGGCGCCAGGGGATGGCGCCGCCGCGTCTCCGAGAAACGCCGGATCAGAACCTCCGCACGGCAGTCCACGTAAAGGATCTGCACCGGAACGTCACTGACCTCACCAATGCGGTCGATCGCCTCGATCAGCGCATGGGTGGAAAAATCGCGATTGCGGCAGTCGATGCCAAGCGCCGTGTGGCGGTCCGGCGCCGGCCCGTTGAGAAGGCGCGGTACCAGCGACAGCGGCATGTTGTCGATCGCCTCGTAGCCGATATCCTCCAGCGCCCGGATGGCGGTGCTGCGGCCGGCCCCCGATGGCCCGGTCACCAGTACCATGCTCGGTGCTGTGGGTCGGGGCTGATAATCACTGGCCTGCATCGATCGGTTCCTTGTCGTGGCGCATTATCCAACGCGTCCATGCTTTAGATATAGCATCAGCGCCGCCGGAAAATGGGGCGCGCGCGGATTTTCAACCAACGGCAGGGAAAGGCCCAGGATCTCGGTTTCGCGCGGTTCGGGCAGGCGCGCCGGCGGACCGGCATCCATGTCCACGACCAGGATCAGAGGCACCGGTCCCGCCGTCGGCGCAGCCAGAAGCCCGACGCCGCGCGCCTCGATCCGCCCCAGGATCGCCTCCGGAGCCTCCGCCAGGACGGCTGCACCGGCGCGTCGCAGGTGGGTCCGGTCGTCGGCCACCAATACCGCACCCAACGCGATCATCTCCAGGGCGAGCGTCGATTTCCCCGAGCCCGACGCGCCCCTGATCATTGCCGCGCAACCCGCCACGGCAACTGTGCTTGCATGCACGATCCTGTCGTCTTCGGACGCGGCGCGGGGGTCAGGCAGGCCCGGCATTGGACCCTCAGACAGGCAGGCCCACGACAAAGCGTGCACCCAGCGGATCTGAGGTGATGTCGGCTTCGGTCGGGCGGATGTTCTCGGCCCAGATGACACCACCATGCGCTTCGACGATCTGTTTGGATATGGCCAGGCCGAGGCCGGAATTATTGCCGAAATCGCTCTCGTCGCGCTGCGAATAGAAGCGTTTGAATATCTTTCCGAGGGCCTGATCCGGGATGCCGGGGCCGGTATCCTCCACCACCACGAGAACACGGTTCTCGCGCTGACGCGCCCACAGGCGTATGGCGTCACCATCCTCGCAGAAGCTGATCGCGTTGCTGATCAGGTTCACGAATACCTGCGCGAGACGAGCCTCGAGCCCCGTGATCACGACCGCCCGGTCAGGAAAATCGGTGATGAACTCGATGCCCTTGCCGCGCGCCTCCTCGCCAAGGTACTGTGAAAGGTTCTCCAGCATGCCCAGCAGGTCGAACGATTCCTCCTGCTCCTTGACCAGTTCGCTGTCCAGCCGCGAGGCATTGGAGATATCGCTCACCAGCCGGTCAAGCCGCCGCACGTCGTGGTCGATCACGTCCAGCAGCTTCTCGCGTTGTTCCGGCCGGTGGGCCACCCGCATCGTGCCCACCGCCGACCGAAGCGAGGCGAGGGGGTTCTTGATTTCGTGCGCCACGTCGGCCGCGAACTGCTCGTTGCCGTCGATCCGGTTATAGAGTGCTGCCACCATCCCGCGCAGGGCGCCGCTGAGTCTCCCGATCTCGTCGGGTCGCGCCGTGAGATCGGGTATACGGATGCGTCCGCCGCTGCCGGGACCGCGATGCCGGTCGCCGCCGATCTCGGCCGCGGCGGCCAGATCGGCCAGCGGATGCGCGATTGTCGAGGCGAGTATCAGGCTCAGTCCGATCGACACCAGCGTCGCGATGACGAACATCTGCAACACGCGCTCACGCTCGCTGCGCACCAGCGCGTCGATCTCGCCCGAGGCGCTGGCAATAGCCACCACCGCCACGGGTGTCGTCCCCTGCAAGACCGGCGTGGCCACGGCGAACACCGTGCCTTCGGCCACCTCGCCGGTCTCTATCTGGGTGCCCTGCGCAATTGCGCGCGGGACCATTTCACGCGCCTTGTCCTCCAGGCTCGCACCCGCGCCACTGTCGGAGTCTGCCGCGAAGGGCCCGGATATCCACTCCCAGATACCCGTCAGCCCGTCGGTAATCAGCGTCGGGCGGGTGTCGGCGGGGCTGTCGCGCGGTTTGCCGTCGCCCACGACATGCCCGGCCAGCGTGCCCGAGGTGTCGAAGACAAGAACCTCGGCCCCGCGCCTAAGGTCCAGACCGTCCAGCGTTTGAGCCACATCCACGCCGTCACCGGTCACCACGCTTACCGGCGCACCCGCCGGAAGCTGCGCCTCGAAAACGTCGGCGATCAACTCGGCCTCGACCAGAAGGCTGTTGGCGCGTTGCAGCGCCAGCCCATCCCGCGACGAGTTGAGATAAAGGATTCCGGCGACCAGCACATTGAGCGCGATGAGATTGAAGGTGATGATCCGTCTGGTCAGCGGCGACCCCCGAAGGGACAGGAACCCGCGCCGGGCGCGCCGTTCCTGAAGTTCGTCCTCGACCACGGCATCGGGCGCAACGAAATCATCGCCCAGAACAACATCGCCGTCCTGGCCGCGCGAGTCGTCGCGCATGCTCATCCCATCCGCCAGCGCCATCGCCTATTCTTCGTTGTAGCGATAGCCGATGCCATAAAGCGTCTCGATCGCCGAGAATTCGTCATCCACCATTCTCAGCTTCTTGCGCAACCGCTTGATGTGACTGTCGATCGTGCGATCGTCCACGTAGACCTGATCGTCATAGGCCACGTCCATGAGTTGATCGCGGCTCTTGACGAAACCGGGCCTCTGCGCCAACGCCTGCAGCAGCAGGAATTCCGTCACCGTCAGCGATACGTCCTTTCCCTTCCAGGTCACCGCGTGGCGAAGTGGGTCCATCCGCAGGTGGCCACGTTCGATCACCTTGGTTTCCTCGGTGTCGCCGACGATGTCGCCGTCGATCGCGTCCTGCCGACGCAGCAGTGCGCGAATCCGCTCTACCAGCAGGCGCTGCGAGAAGGGCTTCTTGACGTAGTCGTCTGCGCCCATGCGAAGGCCCAGAACCTCGTCGATCTCGTCATCCTTGGACGTCAGGAAGATCACCGGCATGGAGGATTTCTGCCGCAGCCGCTGCAGCAGGTCCATCCCGTCCATGCGCGGCATCTTGATGTCCAGCACGGCCATGTCCGGCAATTTCTTGTTGAAGGCGTCATAGGCCTGCTGGCCGTCATTGTAGGTTTCGACCTCGAAGCCTTCGGCCTCAAGCGTCATGGACACCGATGTCAGGATATTCCTGTCATCGTCCACGAGGGCGATCTTCGACATGCTGTGTTCCTTGTGCTGCTCTGATTTGCCTGTTTTTCTTCCATTATGCGCCCTTTCGGCCTTTACAATCAATCCAAAACTGCGAATCGGGTTCCGCGACTGCGCCCATTTGGCCGCACAACGCCTTAACGGAGGGTAAATTGCGCTCCTTGCGGTGACGGTCAGGCGGTTCCTTGCCCGGCCCTGAGGGTGGTTGCGCTAACTTGCGTTTGGTTGCGCTAACTGCGCGAAAGCGTCCTGTTCTTTTCCGGAAACGGCATGTTATGAGGCAGCAATGGACGGTGCTCCCCGGCACAGGAAAGCCCGGCTGCCCGCCCGGCCAAGGCCGCCGCCCGGTGCGGTAATGATACTGACTGGAGACTGACGCAGATGACATTCGGACGGGTAAACCCGCAATTCCGGCTTGAAGATCAGGGCATCGAAGGGCTGGAAGATGTCCATTACAACCTGATCGAACCCGCCCTGATCGAAGCGGCGCTGCGCAACGGCGAGGGCACCCTCGGACAGGGCGGCGCCTTCCTCGTCTCCACCGGCCGTTTCACCGGCCGCTCGCCCAGGGACAAGCATGTCGTCCGCACCGCCGCCGTGGACAAGCACATCTGGTGGGAAAACAACGCCGAGATGAGCGCGCAGGGCTTCGACGCGCTCTACGATGACATGCGCGCGCACATGAAAGGCCGCACCTACTACGTTCAGGACCTGATCGGCGGCGCCGACCCCAAGCACGCGATCAATGTGCGCATGGTCACCGAACTTGCCTGGCACGGGTTGTTCATCCGCCACATGCTGCGCCGGCCCGACCGCGCCGCGCTGGACGGGTTCATGGCCGATTTCACGGTCATCAACTGCCCCTCGTTCAAGGCCGACCCGGATCGCCACGGGTGCCGTAGCGAAACGGTGATTGCGCTCAATTTCGATCGCAAGCTGATCCTCATCGGCGGCACCGAATACGCCGGCGAGAACAAGAAATCGGTCTTCACGCTGCTCAACTACATCCTGCCGGAAAAGGGCATCATGCCGATGCACTGTTCGGCCAACCACGCCGAGGGCAATCCCGTTGACACGGCCGTATTCTTCGGCCTTTCGGGCACCGGCAAGACCACCCTGTCGGCGGATCCCGCCCGCACGCTGATCGGCGATGACGAGCATGGCTGGTCCGATCGCGGCACCTTTAATTTCGAGGGTGGCTGCTATGCCAAGACGATCAACCTGGATCCCGAGGCGGAACCGGAAATCTACGCGACCACGGCCAAGTTCGGCACGGTGATCGAGAACATGGTCTACGATCCCGAGACCCTGGAACTGGATTTCGAGGATGACAGCCTTACCGCCAATATGCGCTGTGCCTATCCGTTGCACTACATCTCCAACGCCTCCGATACCGCGCTTGGCGGGCATCCCAAGAACGTGATCATGCTGACCTGTGACGCGTTCGGCGTGCTGCCCCCCATAGCGCGGCTGACGCCTGCGCAGGCCATGTATCATTTCCTGTCGGGCTTCACCTCGAAGGTGGCGGGGACCGAGCGCGGCGTGACCGAACCCGAGCCCACGTTCTCGACCTGTTTCGGCGCCCCCTTCATGCCGCGCCGTCCCGAAGCCTACGGCAACCTGCTACGCGAGAAGATCGCCAAGCACGGCGCCACCTGCTGGCTGGTCAACACCGGTTGGACGGGCGGGGCCTACGGGACCGGTTCCCGGATGCCGATCAAGGCCACGCGCGCGCTGCTTTCGGCGGCGCTCGACGGGTCGCTTGGCGAGGTCGAGTTCCGCAAGGATCCCAATTTTGGCTTCGAGGTGCCGGTCGAGGTACCCGGCGTGGCCGAGGTCCTGCTCGACCCCCGCCGCACCTGGGACGACCCGTCAGCTTATGACAATCAGGCCGAGCGACTGGTGCAGATGTTCGCCGACAATTTTGAACAGTACGTGCCCTATATCGACGAGGATGTGAAAGCCGCCGCAATCGGGTGACCGGAAGGTCGGGCTTTCCGGTCAAAACCCTGTTCAAACCGTTCAGGATCCGGAGGGGCATCAAAGTGCCAAAATTCCCCGGCGGACGAGGTTGCACGCGGCCAGAAGCAACACCAGAAGCGTGAGCAGGCGAAAACTTCGCTGGTCCACCCGGTCCTGTATCCACAATCCCACGGCCATTCCTGCAAATGCAGGAAAACACAGGAAAATCGAAAACGGAAGCGTCTCTGCCCGCAAGACGCCCGAAGCTACATGCGCGCCCAGAAGCGCGAGGGCGCCAAGGCCGTAGATCACCCCCTGCACGCGCATCTGTTCGCCCTTGTCGGTTTCCCGCGCGGTCAGCATCGCCACGGTTGGCGGCCCCCAAACGCCCGATATTCCGCCGAAAAAACCGGCCACGGCACCGATCGCCGCTTCCCATCTCCGGCCCGCATTCCGCGGCAGCCGTAACGGCCATCCCGCCAACGCACTCCCGGCATAAAGCAGGATCGGCCCTCCGATCATCAGCAACATGACGCCCTGCGGCAACACCCGAACCAGTTGCGCGGAAGCCAGCAACAGCACCAGACCCGAGATCAGGAAGACCCTGAATTTACTAACGGAGTCCCATGCTGCGCGTCGTCCCTGCCGCAGCGCCTGCCACCCGTTGGTGAGCAATGTGGGCAGGATCAGCCCTGCCAACGCCACCTCCGGCGCGACGACAGACCCCAGCCCCGAAATCAGGATCATCGGCATCGCGAATCCGACCACGCCCTTTACCAGCCCGGCCAGCATGCTGATCAATATCACGAAAAACACGCTGCCCGCTGGCAGGAGTTCGGCAATCATGGTCATGCACCTTTCTTAGCACCCCGCTCTAGGCGGCGTCTGCATTTAGGGGATTCCCAAATCGGTTCTCGTTTGATTCAAGATCAAAAACGGGAGGCGATCTTGAGCAGACGGACTTTGACAGACAGGCAGTGGGCGATCATCGAACCTTTGGT
>NZ_QNGB01000016.1 GCF_003298505.1 Roseovarius sp. TE539 | reverse complement strand
TCGCCTATCTCAAGGCCACCCTCGAGGTGATCGCCCGCGGACACCCCCAGAACCGCATCGACGACATGCTCCCCTGGAACTTCCAGCCGTCAAGCTGAAAAGCCCGTGGGGGCCAGCTGGCGCTTACGGAGTTCGCGGGCGGATTTGATAGGGGCGTCAACCCCGCCCATCTTCAAACTGAGACACTACCTACCGGGAGGGTCCAGCCGCCGCTTACGGTCCACGACGACTTCAAACCTGACACAGGCAAGCGAAATCCTCTTACTGTGTCAGCTTGTCTGTCGGCATTCCCGAGAGCATCTCGCAAGTATCAACCCCGAGACTTCGCGCGACCAGGCGGAGATACGTGCTTTTCACGTGTTCGGGCAACGCGTCGATCCGCGTTCCACGGATGGCATAGCGCTCCAGAAGATACTCACGCGCACCGATCAGCATGTAGGCGATGACCTCCAATTCGCTTCGCTCGAAGCCGGAGATCTCCTGGGCCATCAAACCCCTTTGAAGCGACCGGGTATAGCCACTGGCCATCCGGCGCAGGTATTTTTGATGAGCTTCGGGCGCGAAGAAGGCGGCTTCGTTGAGAATACGATGCAAGGCCGGGTTGCGCTGGAGGTAGGTAAAGTTCGCGTTGAGGCCCCTTCTCTCGCGGTCTGCAAAGGATGTGGCGTCAGCCGTGACATCGGCGATATAGCGCAACATCTCTTCCCCGAAATGCGGCAGCAGCTGATCAAAGAGATCCTGCCGGTTGGTGAAGTAGCGGTAGATAAGCCCGTGGGCCACGCCGGCTTCTTCCGCGATCCGTGCGATTGATGCCTTGTCATAACCGTAACGTCCCACCACCACGGCCGCGGCGTCGAAAATCGCCTCGCGTGTTGCCTGAACCTTTTCATCGCGCTTTGCCATCAATCTGTCTCCGGCTTTGTTTTTCGCACCTATGCTTGTCGAGATGCCAGCCGGCAAGAGGTGGTAGGCGTTCCCGCGATCATGCCTCGCGTTTTTCCAGGGTTTCACGTATCATACGACGCAGGATGTGTTTCTGGATCTTCCCTGACGCAGTCCGCGGCAAATCATCGACATATACCAGCGAGTCCGGGCATTTCTGGCGCGCCAGGCCCACCCCGATCAGGAAATCCGCGATCTCCTGCACCGATGGCTCCACGGCGTCGGGTTGTGCGATGACATAGGCACAGACTCCTTCGCCCAGACGCTTGTCGGGCATCGAAACCACGGCGGATTCCCGGATCGCGGGATGGGTGTGCAGGGCGTCCTCGATCTCCTTGGCGCTCAGGTTCTCGCCGCCACGAATGATGATGTCCTTCTTGCGCCCGGTGACTGTCAGGACGCCTTCGGCAGACAACGTGCCGAGATCCCCGGTGCGGAAGTATCCCCGAGGGTCGAAAGAGGCGCGGGTTGCGTGCGGATCGGTATAACCACGAAACAGCGACGGGCCCTTTGCCAGGATCTCGCCCTCGGTGCCGGGCCCGAGGATATTGTCCTGGTGATCGACGATCTTGACATCCCAATCGTCAACCCGCCCATCGCTATGCGCAGCGAGTTCGCGGTCTTCCAGGCACCCCTGCGTTACCATAGGGCATTCCGAACTGCCGAACACCCGGAATGACCGGCATTGAGGGAACATGCGGTTTGCCCGATCAATCAGGTCGGGCGGGACGGCGGCGCCGCCGCAAGCATAGATCCTGAGTGTGTCGAGGCGATCCTGCTCTTTCTCCGACTGAGTGACCAGCTCGGCGAGAAAGGGGGTGGCCCCGATCATGAAATTGACGCCATGCTCCCGGACCAATGCAACGGCCTGCGCGGCATCCCAGCGCTCCATGAAGACCGTGCGCGTGCCGAAATGGAATGGCATTTCCATACCGTAGGCATAGCCGGTGACATGAGTGACCGGGCTTGGCATCAGGAGCGTGTCTCCGGCTTCGAGGCTCCATGCCGCCATGCTCGCCCAGATCGGGCGGGCCGCCTGGTTGTGGCTGTAGATCACGCCTTTTGGCTGGCCCGTCGTGCCCGAAGTATAGATGATCAGTTTGGCGCTGTCCGGATCAGCGGGCTGAAGCTCGATATCCGATGCGCGGCCAAGTGCCTCGACGGCTTCGAATGTCAAATCGCCCTCGCCCCGCACGGTGACGAGGTGAGTCAGTGCCGGCAGCTCCGTGGCGAGTTGCCCGTAGATTTCCCGGTAATCCACGGATCTCCAGACATCGGGAATGAAGGCGATACGCGCCCTGCAGTCTTTCAGGATGAAGCTCAGTTCGGCTTGGCGGTAAATCGGGATCACCGGGTTGATGACGAAACCACCGAGGGCACAGGCGATGTTGATGATGACGGCTTCGGCCCAGTTCGGCAGCTGGAAACTGACGGTGTCGCCGGGCGCGATACCAACTTCGCGCAAGCCTCGCGCCATGTCGCGGGCCCGTCTCAGGCAGGTGGCATAATCGAGGGAGAAGCTTCCCTCGATGATCGCGATGGTTTCCGGCGTTTTCTCCGCTTTCAGGGCTGCGGCGGTCGCAAGGTGGTGGCCCGGCCATTCGTTGTTGGCACGGCGCGTCTGTCGTTCTCCGGTTTCGAACCGCATCGGCCAGGGAGACGACGAGGAGGGAAGGACATCAGACGGCAAGATAACGCTCCTTGAGGTCTGGATCGGCATCGAATTCGTCCCAGGTGCCATCGAACACGATCCGGCCACTGTCGATCAGCAGTACACGTTCGGTACAACGCCTTGCAAAAGAAAGGTTCTGCTCGGCAATGAGCAATGCAAGGCTGCGGGTTTGCCGGATGCGCGCGATATGCTCGGTCATCTCGTCGACAACGACCGGCGCCAACCCTTCAACCGGCTCGTCGAGCAGCAAAAGGCGCGGGGCGCCCATCAAGCCGCGGGCGACGGCCACCATTTGCTGTTGTCCGCCGCTCATCTGGTATCCTGCACGTTCCTTCAGGGGCTTGAGCAGCGGGAAGAGTTCAAAGATTTCCGCCAGTTCGATCCTGTCGCGGTCACGCGAGGCATGCGCGCCCAGCTCGATGTTCTCGGTGACGGTGATGTCCGGATAAATGCGGCGGTCCTCGGGCACGAGCATCAGCCCTTTCCGGGTGCGTTCGTCAGGGCGCACACCCGCCAGACTCTGGCCACCGAAGCGGATTTCGCCCTCCACCCGGGGGCCGGCATCCAAGAGGCTCTTCAAGAGCGTCGACTTGCCTGCACCGTTACGCCCCAGGAGCGCAACGCTCTCGCCGGGCGCGACCGTAAGAGACGCCCCCTGGATGACATGACTGCCTCCGTAGAAGGCGTTCACGCCGCTCACCTCGAGCAAATGTTCAGTGCTGCCCAAGATAAACCTCCCTCACGCGTGAATCCGATCGGACTTCGGCCGGCTCACCCGACGCGATTATCTCGCCGTGGTGAAGAACTGTCAGACGGGTCGCAAGCCCGAACACCACCTCCATGTCATGTTCGGTCAGCAACAGGGAAAGCCCGTAACCCTTGCGCACCTGAGCAATCAGCCGGACCGCCTCGGCCCGATCAGAGGGAGACATGCCCGCCGTCGGCTCATCCAGCATCAGCAGCCTCGGACTCAATGCCAGGCTCATCGCGAGTTCCAGGCGCTTCTTGTCGCCGTGCGACAGGGTTCCTGCCACGTCATCCACAGCGCCTTCGAGGCCCAGCTCGACAACGAGGCGTTCGGCCTCGTCCACCACCTGTTGTCTCGGGGCGATATACCCGAAAGTAAAGCGCAACCCCTTGTCGTTGCGCTCGCGTGTCTCGATTGCGATGATCAGGTTTTCAAATGCGGACATGTCGGGAAAAATCCGGGCCACCTGGAATGTGCGCCCGATTCCCAGTTTGACACGCTGTGCGCCCGTCAGCGCCGTGACATCCTGGCCGGCAAATTTGATCTGCCCTCCGTTCACGCGCGTCTCGCCGCTGAGACATCGAAACAGCGTCGTTTTGCCGGCGCCGTTGGGACCAATGACCACGTGCGCCTCACCGTCCTGCAAATCGAAATCGACATTCTCCAGAACGCGGACTGCGCCATAGGATTTCTGTATGCCGCGTGCCTCGAGGATCGAAGTCATGGACGTGCCCCCGTATCTTCGGCGGTCGATGCCTTTGCCGTTCCGCGCGTCTTTTTCCGACGATGCCGGACAAAGCCCAAAAGCCCCCCCGGGATCACGAGAACAACGACCAGCAGCAATGTACCCACCGTGATTTCGGACAAACCATGCATTGCGCGGGTGCCGTAATCAATCGCGCCGAAAAGGATTGCGCCCACGGCCGGACCCCAGAAATTGCCCGCACCGCCAAGCAGTGTGAAGAGGATGGGCTGGGTCGATACCGTCCAGTAGGCGATTTCGGGCGATGCGATCTGCGTGAACGGCACCATCACAGCCCCGCAGAAGGCCGCGATGGCCCCCGACAACACGAACGCCGTAAGCTGCCAAGCGAAAACGGAAGTTCCAAGAAACGCCGTGCGCACACTGTCCTGCTTGATCGCCTGAATCAGGCGTCCGGCGGGCGAATTCTGGAAACACCACAGCGCGAAGGCAGCGGCAGCCATCGCGACGATGATGAAATAATAATAGGCCGTGGCGCTGGTCAGATCCAGCCTGAACAGCCCGAGGTCGATTTCCGGCCGCGGCACGCCGACCAGCCCGTCGTTGCGCCCGAGGAATGTCGTCTTGGTGATCAGGATGTGCACAAGCTCTGAAAAGGCCAGTGTGAGCACGGCGAAATAGACGCCACTCGCCCGGCGCAATGCGATGAAACCAAAGATCAAAGCGATCAGCGCGCCGCAGCCGGCCCCGACCGCCAGGCCGACCAGAAAGGGAAGTTCGGGCAGCCTTAACGAAACCACGGCCATGGCATAGGCGCCCCCACCAAAGAACATGGCATGGCCGAAACTCAGCAGCCCCGCGCCCGAGAACAGCAGATTCCAGGAAAGTCCGAAGACCACATTGATCGCCACAAGCCCGGCAAGAAACATCAACCCGCTATTGGCAACAAGAGGCACAACAGCGAACACTGCCAGGCCACAGGACGCGATGAGCAGGTTGGAACGGAATCGCGCGCGATAGTCGATCATGCTGTTTGTCCCTTGCCCATAATTCCCTCTGGTTTCAGAAGCAGGATCACGGCCAGCGCGAGCAGGAAGAAAATTCCAGGGTACTGCGGAAAGAAATAGGTTCCGAAACTCTCGATCAGCCCCAACAGGAGTGCCGCGTAAAACGCGCCGCGGATCGACCCCATCCCGCCGAGGATAACCACGCCGAAGGCTTGCAGGAGGAAGATACCACCCAGTTCAGGCGACAGGCTCTGGTTGGGCATCAACAATCCCCCCGCCGCACCGGCCATGGCAAAGCTGAATATCACGGTTATCAGGTAGATCTTCTTGACGTTGAGACCAAGCAACTGGGCCATCCACGGGTCGGCCGCCACAACCCGGATCAGGCGCCCGGTTCTTGTCTTGGAAATGAAGAACTCGAGCCCGATATAGGCCACTATTCCACTGAGGATGATGAAGATCGTGAATGTCGGCATGAACATGTCGCCGACGAAGACAACCGTGTTGAGCGCCGCCGGAGGCATCACGCCCATGTAATTCAGCCCCCAGGTCAACTGTACCGCTCCACCACACACGAGCAGCAGCGCGTAGGTTGCGATGAGCGAATAGGCGTCCTCGACGTCGCGCAGCCGTCGAAATACCAGCTTGTCAACGGCCCATCCCAATAATCCGACGACGATACCCGACGCCATCGCCCCCACGAGATAGAGCCAGAGGGGCAACGAGCCGCCAAACGCCATCATTATCGAATAGGAGACGTAGGCACCTATCATGAAGAACCCGCCATGGGCGAAATTCAGGATGTGCAGGATCCCGAAGATGAGTGTCAGGCCGGCCGCGACCAGAAATGTCGCCATGGCCCATGCAAGCCCGTTGAAGACGGTCATTCCGATATCGTACATGATGGAACTCCGGTTGAATCCGGGCGGGGAATCTCCCGCCCGGTCCCTGGAACCTTGCTTAGAGGGTCGAGAGGTCCAGCGTCTTGCCCGGCCTTGCCGGCTCGACAACCGTTTCGCCGTCGAGAGACACATAGTCCGTCACGGCAAAACCGGAATCCTCCGAGGAAGACGGCTCAATGAAGGCCAGCTCGGCATTCTTGACTGCCTGATTGTCCTCTTCGCGGATGTGGCGCATCCCCGTGGCGCTGTCGAAGCTCAGCCCCTTGAGTGCCGCGATCACATCCATTGTATCGGTGTTGCCGGTTTTCTCGATTGCCTTGGCATAGGCCATGATCGCCGCGTGAGCTTCGGCGGCCCAGCCCATCGGATACTGGTCTCCCGTGCGCTCAACGTAGCTGGAGTACAGGTCATCGGAAAGCGGATTGCCCTTGTTTGCCTCGTAGTACCAGTGGAAGCCACTCCAGTGTGCAGGGGTCTGTTCCCGCATGGCTGTCGCCACCAGAAACTCGTTGGCGGAGTCGAGAAGCACGTCCGTCTTCTCGAACAATCCGAAAGGCTGAGACTGCTGATAAAGGGTAACGGCATCGCCGCCGTAAACGGACGTGTATATGCCTTCCACGTCCAGCCGCATGGCCTGTGAAATGTAGTTCCGGTAGTCGCCCGAGCCGTAAGGCACCAGCACAGGTTCGGCGATTTCCGCTTCTTCTCCCGTCAACTCGGGGATTACCTTTCGCATGGTCGCCTCGAAAATCTTCCAAGTGGTGCGGCCATATTCGTGATCAGGGATGATGCCAGCCCATTTCCGGATATCGGGACGGCTGTTGGCGATATGGCGGACCAGACCGGCGTTGCGGCTCACCGGGCTGTCACCAACACGGAAGACATGCGGGTTGTAATTCTCGTGGTTCAGTTTATCGGTTCCGGCCCCTGACGTGATGACAACGCCGCCTTCGCTTTCCAGAAGCGGACCCATCGCCAATGCGACCGCGCTGGAAATCGTCCCGAGCTGAAGGTTGGCGCCAGCGCCGATGAGTTCGCGAGCGGCGACCGAGGCATCGTTGGGGTTCACCTTGGAGTCGCGGAATTCGAGTTGGATCTCTCGCCCGTCAACACCGCCATTGGCGTTGATGTAATCAGCCCCGATCTCGGCGCCGTGGCGGACGAAATTGCCAATAAGCTGTGCCGGTCCGCTCAATGGTGTCACGACACCCAGCGTGATCGGGCCGGATTGCGCCGAAGCGGTGGCCGCGTTCAGGAACGGCATCGCCAATCCGGTTGCACCCATGCCTTTGACGACAGCTCGCCTATTAATCTTGTAAGCCATTTCATACTCCTCCCTGTTTTATGACCCGATCCTCCCGACCAGGCCTATCGCCCCGTAAAAACGGGCTTTCTCTTGTCGCGAAACGCCGCGACAGCTTCACGGTGATCCTCGGAAACATTGGACATCGACTCATAAGCGACTCCGGTATCCATGGCCGCATGGGCCAGTTGCTTGAGTCCGATATTCGTCGTGACCTTTGTCCACCGGATGGCCTTGCGGGCACCTGACGCGAGCCGGTGCGCGAGGGCATAGACATCCTCGTCCAGCGTCTCTTCCGGCACGGCACGGTTGATCAGCCCCATGCGCGCTGCTTCTTCTGCAGGGATGGGATCACCTGTAAGCAGGTACTCCTTGGCACGCATGTAGCCGATCATCTGAGGCCAGAGGATGGCACCACCGTCGCCTGCCACCAGACCGACAGAGACATGCGGATCGCCGATCTTCGCGCTATCGGCTGCGACAACGACGTCGCATGTCAGGGCAATGGTGGCGCCCAGGCCAATGGCATGGCCATTCATCCGGCAGATCAGCGGCTTTTCCAGGTCAAGCTGGCTGAAAATGATCCGCTTGGCCTCGACCGCCGTCACCTCGAAGCACGAGGGATCGTCGATCGCGTCCTGCATCCAGTCGATATCCCCACCCGCGCAAAAGGCGCGGCCGGCGCCTGTCAGAACGATAACGTCGGAATCGGGGTCGTCGTTCAGATCCGAAAAGACCTGCGAAAGCTCTGAGTGGAGTTTCGCGTTTACCGCGTTTAGGCTTTCGGGAAGATTGAGTGTGACAGTCAGAACCCGCCCATCGCGCTCGAAGGTCATTGTCTCGTATTTCTCGAAGCGGTCCATGTCCGTCTCCTCATTGTTCGTTATCAGTTGAAGCTCTGCAGTAGACGCCGTTTCTGGGTTTCGGCGCCGCCTGGCACCAGTTGAAGCACCTTGAGCCGCCGCAACCCCGCACCCAGTGGCAGATCTTCTGTCATCCCGACGGCGCCATGAAGCTGAATGGCTTCTTTCGCGACATGAAGCGCACGATCGCTGGCGCCTGCGATCGCTCGAGACAACGCAGATTCAGGCGCATCCTCGATCGTTGCAGCCCGCGCAGCGGCCAGTGCCAGCGACTGCACCTCCTCGACCGCCACGAACATGTCCACCAGACGGTGCTGCAGGGCCTGGAACCCGCCGATCGGCTGTCCGAATTGCCGGCGCTGCTGGACGTAATCCAGCGTGTATTGAAAAAGGGCCGCCGCCAGTCCGCTGCACTCGGCAGTGATCGCCGCTGCATGCGTGACCCGCGCCCGGTTGAGTGCGGCCACCGCATCCGGCCCCTTCGAAAGCACGGAAGCTTCCGACAGGGCAACATGATCCAGTTTGAGATCAGACTTGGTCTTTCCATCCATGCCGCGGTAGCTGCGCAGGTGAACATTGGCATCACTGACGGACAGAAGAAGCGTTGCTTCCGGCAGGGCCAGCACGAGGTGCCGGGCACGATGCACGTTCGCAAGCGCGTGGAATTGGCCCGAAACGGAGGTCATTTCGTCCTCGAGCTGTAGGCTGTCATCGGCAGCCATTTCCGGCAGCAGTCCGCAGGCGACAACATCCCCGGAAATGATCCGGGAGATGAGCGCGGCCTCCGGATCGGACTTTTCCAGGATCGCAAGGGCGACGAACACCGGGGCAAGCGCTTCGGCCAATTCGTTTCCGCCCACGCTCTCCATCACGATCGCCATCTCGCGCCCGCCACCGAAGCCGCCCGCGCTTTCGCCGACGCCCGCGCCAAGCCAGCCCAGTTCGGCAACCTCTCGCCAGATGGACTCCTCTTCGCCCGTCGCGTTCTTTCCGGTCATGAAGCGCGTGACGCTGTCGGCGAGCATGGATTGTTCTTGTGTCAGTGTCAGTTTCACGCGTTTCTTGCCTCAGCCCAGTCCAAGCGCGTGCTTGGAAATGATGTTGCGCTGTATCTCATTGCTCCCACCCCAGATTGTCGGGGCGCGTTGGAACAGGAATTCGGATACGACCCCCATGTTGCGGGAGAGTTCGGAGGACGGGTCGTTTATCGTTTCCTCAAGGAATAAAGGGTCGAATGCCAGCGCCTCGTGCCCCAACACGTCAACCGTGTACTCCGCGATCTCTTGAACGACGGTGGACCCCCTGAGCTTGAGCATTGATGCTTCCACCCCCGGAGCCGTCCCGCCCATCACGGTGTCCAGCATGCGCAGGGTGGTCCACTCGAGGGCCAGCACATCAGTTTCCAAACGTGCCAGGTTTTCGAGGTAACGGGGATCCCTCGCCAGGTTCCTCTCCTCGGCGAGGCTGCGCAAACGCTCCAGCATTCGCTTGGCCTTGCCGATCTCCGCGGAAAGCACACGCTCATGCCCGAGAAGGAATTTCGCGTAGGTCCAACCGGCGTTTTCCTCCCCGATGCGGTTGTCCACAGGGACGCGGACATTGTCAAAGAACACCTGGTTGAGGTGATGCGCCCCTTCGATGGACTGAATCGGCTGGATCGTGATGCCCGGTGAATTGAGATCGATCAGCAGAAACGAGATTCCGGCCTGAGGCTTTGCATCGCTGTCTGTGCGCACCAGCGCGAAGATCCAGTCGGCCCAATGGGCCATCGAAGTCCAAATCTTGGATCCGGTGACGATGTAGCTGTCGCCGTCGCGATGCGCGCGCGTCGACAGCCTTGCAAGATCGGACCCTGCGTTGGGCTCGGAATAGCCCTGGCACCAGAACACCTCGTTCGACACGATGCCCGGAAGGTGGCGCGCCTTTTGCTCTTCCGTGCCGTAGGTGTAGATGACCGGTCCTACGTAGTTCACACCAAATGGCAACAGCCAGGGAGCGCCGGCATAGGTGGTTTCTTCCTGGAAAATGTAGCTTTGGCTCGCCGTCCAGTCTTGTCCACCATGGCATTTCGGCCAGAAGCCAGCGATCCAGCCTTTCTGCGCCAGAATATCCTGCCAGCGCATGTAGTCTTGCCGCTCCAAGGGCCTGCCGGACATCACCTTGTCGCGGATTGCCGCTGGCAGCTTCTCCTGCGTGAAGTCGCGGACTTCCTTTCGGAAAGCCCGATCTTCCGGCGACCAACCCGCGTCCATGCTTCTCCCCCTCCTTTGTGATTAATGAATCATTATTCACTTTTTAGATTCTGTCAACGGGCGTGTGAGAACGATGCGTCTGGCAACGGGTTGCAGCCCGTTCAAGAGTAGCAGTGCCGTGTCTTGCCTTTTTGATAGAATGGGTGCGGCTTGGCCTCGCCGCTCACCGGCTCCGTGCAGGTTCGAACACAAGGTCTTTGGCGCGGGGCCTGCCCCGACAACACGTCGCGCGGCAGGTTCAACTGCACTGGTCCCTTGCGCGGGGCATTGGCGACGCGAAACGCCTTCTGCACCAGTTCGGGCACCCGGTCGGTCGAAGGCTTGGTCCATGTCTTGTTGGTGATGGGCGTATAGGCGGCCTTGGCCTGCGCCAGCCCGGTCACAAGGTTGGTGGTGCCGGGGCCGTTTTGCCCCGCCAGCACAACGCCGGTTTCACCGCTGGCGGGGGCATAGCCACCGGCCATGTGGGTGCCGGTGCGTTCGTCATTCACACCGACGAAATTGATCTCTTTCGCGTCGTGAAGCGCGTCGAACGATTTCCATCGTGGCCGACCCAACGAGGCCGAAAACAAGCTTCCTTTCCTCAACCTTGAGGGCTTCGGTGGCGGCCTGTCCATCGGAAAGCTTGGTCATGCGATGTATCCTTCTATTCGGCGAGCACGCGGTTGAGAAAGTCCTGAACCGGCTGAGAGAAGAGCCCGGGCTGTTCGATCATCCCAAGGTGTTGGAGCTCTGGCACGATGACGGTCTCCGCGCCGGGGGTCTCGTGCGCGATGGCGTGGCTCATCGCCGGGGTGGAGCCGCTGTCATGCTCACAGGTCATGACCAGCATGGGCCCGGTGATGGGGGGCTCGGGCGCTATCAACTCGCGCACCCCTTCGGCCAACACCTGTCGGTGCGCGGCATAATTGGCCGGGTCATTGGCCAGCACGATATCGCGCACCGCAGCCACCCGGTCGGCGTGATCGCGGCGATACCCTTCGGTGAACCAGCGCGCCAGCGTCACATCGATACCCGTCGAGGGGCCACCCGCAGCGGTGGCGCGCGCGTGTTCCTCGACGATCTGCTGCTGGTCGTCGCCGCGGTCATGCGGGGAGTTGAGGATTGCCAGCGCCGAAACACGGCCCGGATGGTCCATGGCGCAGCGCCGGTTGATCATGCCGCCCAGAGAAAAGCCCACAAGGGCCGCCCGGTCGATGCCCAGTTCATCCATCAACACGATCAGTTGCGCGCTCAGCGCGGTCAGGGTGACGGGGCCTTCGGGCAGGGCTGATTGTCCATGTCCCGGCAGGTCATAGGCCAGAACCCTGTATTGCCGGGCCAGCACCGGGGCGATCCCGCCCCATGTGCTGCCCCGCGTCAGGCCAAGCCCATGGATCAGGACCACGACCGGGGCCTCCTCCGGGCCGGTCAGGTCATAGGCGGTGCCCTGTTCCGAAACCGTCATTCACACCCCCGCCGGGTTGTCAGCGTCGTGCCCCATCTCGACCCTCCTGCTGTTGCGGGCAATTTCGTAATGGGAAAAACGATCTCACAGAAACTCAATTCTTGATAACGAATAGTTTTGGTTTGACAGTGCAAAAATTTCCAATTTGCAGGACACATATGAACATCGTTTCACTCCAGACTTTTCTGGCCATCGTTGAAACCGGTAGCCTGGTGCGGGCGTCGCAGAAAATGAGCGTGACGCAATCCACCGTGACCGCGCGCCTCAAAACACTGGAGGACGAGATCGGGCAAGTCCTTCTGAACCGGCAGAAGTCCGGCACCACGCTCACACCGGCGGGGACCAAGCTCTTGGGCTATGCCCGCATCATGACCGGGCTCTGGCGGCAGGCGAAATTCGATACCGCCCTGCCCACGGGGTTGGATGCCGTATGTACCTTCGGCTGCGACCGCGAACTGTGGCACGGTCCGGGGCGGCGGTTCTTCTATGACATTCTGTCCGAGCATCCCGAAATCGCCCTTTCCGTGCATCAAGGCAGTAGCGAAGACCTGGAAAACTGGCTGCTTGACGGTGCCGTCGATGTCATCCTGACCTATTCGGCCGTCGCACGGGGCAGCCAAACTGTCCACGACCTGCCGGTCGAGCGTCTGGTGCTTTATTCCAGCCGGCCCGACGCGCCCATGGTCGGCGACCCGGATTATATCTTCGTCGATCACGGCACAGAGTATCGCCGCATGCACGCCGAAACCTACCATGACGCCGGGGTCGCCCGGATCAGTTTCGACAGTTCATGGTGGGCGCTTCAGTTCATCCTCGACAATCGTGGATCGGCCTATCTCCCCGAAGCGCTGGCCTGTCGGTTCCTGCGCAACGGGCGTCTCTTTCCGGTTGCCGACGCTCCGGTTTACAACCGCAAGAAATGCCTCGTCGTCAACGACACCGCCGCGCAAAACTGGAGCTGGTTTCAAAACCTCGTCGATCGCCTGAGGAACGAAACCCCGACCCTGCCAGATTGAAATATTCAAAATTCTCGAACAATCTGTGCATAAAGTTCCGCCTACGCGGCCCGGTGTCATCTGGTCTGCCGTCCGGTCGCGGAGGTGTCAGAACGAGAAACGGCCGGGGCGTGCATGCCGCGGCATGTCCGAACAGGAAGAACAAGCCGGTGAAAATGCTCAAGACCTGGCTTGTCGGCGACACCATGCTCGCATCAACACCGGCAAGACATCGTGATGACCCCCGCCGATGACCATGTGCCCGAGTTCGTTCAAGGCATTTCCAAGCTCCAAACTGGTCAAGGCCCATTCGATCATGGCCCCGATAGATGTGTTGCGCGCAACCGAAGATCGCTCGCTCGGCGACACACTGCGTGCCGATGAAGGGGCCGATCTGAGCGGCTTTACGATCCGTTTGGCGGATGTTCTGGACGGTCCTGTTGCTTGAAACCGTGGCCTGGATGCAGATCGGGCGCAGGGCTTGCCCGTTCAGGGCTGTATTTATCCCCGGATCAGTCCTTTTCGGCGCTTTCCGCGAGGAGGCGCTCTCGAATTGCTTTCTTGTCCACCTTGCCGTTGGCGTTACGCAGAAGCGGTTCGTGACTCAGGGTCCAGCTTTCGGGCACCTTGTAGTCGGAAAGCCTGTCCCGGCAGAGCCTGGCCAGATCCTCTTCGCAGGCCTCGGTGGCAAGCGCGATGACGGCATGGACGCGCTCTCCGAGGACCGGGCAGGGCACGGCAATCACGGCGGCTTCCGATACGGCGGGATGATCGGTCAGGACGTTTTCCAGCTCGGCGGAGTATATCTTCAGCCCGCCACGATTGATCATGTCCTTGGAGCGGTCGAGGATCTTCACGAAGCCGTCACTGTTGGCCGCGGCGATGTCTCCGGACTTCCAGTAACCACCTTGAAACGCCTTGGCAGTTGCCTCGGGGTTGCGCCAGTACCCGCGCACGACATTCGGGCCGGCAAGCCACAGTTCTCCCGGTTCGCCGGGTGGCGCCTCTCGCCCGTGCTCGTCCATGACGATGGCCGTGGTCCCCGGCAAGGCACAGCCGACGAATTCGCGTTTCGCGTATGCATGGGGCGGCGGGGTGATGAGCTGGGCGACGATGGTTTCGGTCGAGCCGTAACAATTGGCGAATTGAAGGCCCGGAACCGCCGCGGCGAGCTTGCGTATCGTCGGTTCCGGCATCGGTGCGCCGCCATACGCCGCCAGTCGCCAGTCGTTCAGGTTTCGTGAGGGAAAGTCCTTTTGCAGCAGGCAAAGGTTGTACATCGCCGGAACCATCAGCGTGTAGGTCATGTTCTCGGCTTCGGCGAGATCCAGGAATGGACCAGTCTTGAATGCATCCATCACGATCAGGCAGGCGCCTGCCCGGGCAGCCGTCGAGATCAGGGCTGCTATGCCGGTGACGTGGTTTAGTGGAACGGCGGCAATGATCCGGTCCTTCTCCGTCATCCGCATCGCGGCCTCGTAGTACAGGGCGGCGTGGATTATATTCACATGAGCGAGCATCGCGCCCTTGGGCCGCCCGGTCGTTCCCGACGTGTAGAGGATGAATGCCGTTTCCTCTTCGCCGGCTGGCTGCTCGGGCAGGGGGGCCGATCCGTCGAGTGTCGCGAGCGCGCAGGCTGCGGGCGCCGCCGAAGCCGGAATCCGCCCGCTCTGCCGCCCGTCATGCAGAATCATGGAGGCGCCGCTGTCCTCGAATACATGGGCCACTTCATCGGTGCTCGCGCGTACGCTGAAGGGAACGCTCACCGCGTTCAGCCTTGCGACCGCGAAAAGCGAGATGACAAAGCCGGGTGCGTTGTTCATGAGGATGAGCACCCGATCACCCGCGCGGAGCCCGCGTGCCGCCAGCGCCCTTGCAACGCGGTCGCATTCCTCCTTCAATCCTGCCCAGGTCAGGCGGGTTTCGCCCATGACGAGGGCTTCTCGATCGGGTTGAAGGGCGGCAGAATGGTCAAGAAGATCATGGAAATGGTGTGGGCGGTCGCGGAAGCATGGCACCACACGATCGCCAAAAAGCGCTTCTCGGGACAGCTCCGGGAATTCTTCGTTCTGCCAACTCATGCCATTAACCACCGTTCCCGGCCTTTTGGGTGAACGGTTCGCGGGCGCCGCGCTCGGCCCGGCGCGGGGTGCGTACCGTTTTTTCTGCCAAAGCCTTCTGAACGCGGAACTCCGGGTCTAGGGCATGAGCGGAGGGCAGAATCCTTCCCTCCGGCTTTCGCCTCAGAACCAGCTCACGCGTGTCGTAGCTGACAAAATCGGTCGCATCGGATTGCCCGCCGCTGATGCGCCTGATCCGGACGGGGCCATTGAGATCAGTCAGCCGCGATCGCAGCCGCCGGTCGCGTTTGCCGGCGTCAAGGCTGTGTTCCGGTCGCCTTAACGATGTCACTCTGCAGGCCTTTCGTTTCTGCTGAAGAAAATTGGCTCAACAATAGGTTCGATAATTAAAATTAGTCAATCATTAAAACATTGACCGCTTGCGTGGGCCCGGTGTGGTTCCCGGAAAACTGCAAAGAGAGGCGCACCATGGCTTTACGGACAATCGAGGGCAGGCCGGCTGCCGCATCCCGGCAGTACGGAAGGTGTGGCCGCCTTCACTGAGCGGCGTACCCCGCGGTTCGAGCCGGGCCTTATGGTGCATGGATGCTCGACAACTTGTTCCCCGGAAAAGGGGTAAGACACTCGAGTTTCTTTGTTTCCGTTCGGAATTTGGTGTCAAATGCCAGTCAGACGGGCCGGCCGATCGGTCTATTCGCTGTTCGGAATCGTCCGCGCAACGTCCATGTAGGCGCCAAGGTGCTTTGCCATGCGGTTATGCGCAAGTTCCGGGTTCCGTTCCTCGATGGCTTCGAGAATGGCGCAATGAGCCTTCTTCGCTTCGGCCCTGATCTGTTCGGTTGTCACCTCGCGATAGCCGGCGGCTTCGTGGATGGGGTGCGAGATGGCTTCCATCAGTGCGATCAGAAGCTCATTGTGGCTCGAGCGCGCGATCGCAAGGTGCCATTCGAGGTTCAGTTTCTTGTATTCCGCAAGGTTGTCCGTGGTCGCGAGGAACTTCTCGTGAATTCTGCGGATGTCCGCAAGCTCTTCGTCGGTGTGGTGTGTCGCGGCCCGTGCTGCCAGAAACGGCTCGACCGCGAGACGGCAGTCAAGAAGGGACTCCAGGTGAATTTCGTGGCTCTTGACGAAAAGCTCCATTGGGCGGGCGACCGATTGCCTGTCCGGGCGTTGAACGATCGATCCACCGGAGCGGCCGGGCCGCGTCGCGATAAGGCCCTCCACCTCGAGAATCCGCAACGCGTCACGCACCGAGGATCGGCTCAGGCCGGAGGTTGATACAAGATCGCGCTCCGAGGGCAGGGACTCACCGGGTTTGACCGATCCGCTCAGGATAAGATCGCGCAATCGGTCGGCGAGGATGTCCGAGGCTTTCGGCACCGAGATCGGCGCGATGCCTACCGCGTCGCCAAGATCCGAACCGAGTTTGCTGTTCATGGCTGCGTTCGCCTTTCGTCCTTGCGGCATACCGATGCCGTTGCACCCTCTGGACATGCGCTGCGATAAACAGAAATTTCTGTCAGAATTCAATATTCACGTATCGTGCAGCGACACCTCAATGCCACCAGCAAAAACAATGTCTGTTCCGTTGTCAAATTTAAAGTAATATGATTAGACCAAAAAGCGGGACGCATGTTGAACGGAACACAGGGCGAGGCCATGCCGGAACAACCGCCATACAAGTCATTTCCATTCCACACGCCGCGCCCCTCTGGGGCGCCACTGGCGCTTGCCGGGCTGCGCATCCTGGATTTCACCCGTTATCTTGCCGGACCCTGGTGCACGCAAACGCTTGCGGATATGGGCGCCGAGGTCATCAAGATAGAAGCGGTTGGAACGGGCGACGAAACGCGAAGTTTCCAGCCGCCGGACGTGGATGGTGAGGCGCCGTATTTCATCGGGCTAAATCGTAACAAGAAAAGCCTCTGCCTCAACCTGGCGAGCCAAGGCGGCGTTTCTGTGGTGATGGACCTTGTCGCCGCGGCCGATGTGATTGTCGAGAATTTCTCGCCCGGGGTCATGTCACGCCTCGGGCTGGATTATGACAGCCTCAAGGCGGTTCGGCCCGACCTGATCTATTGTGCGATCACGGCGTACGGATCCGATAGCAGTTATGCGGGTCAGCCCGGCTTCGACTCGGTTTTTCAGGCCGAAAGCGGGTTTGCATCGCTCACCGGCGAGCCCGACAGGCTTCCGATGCGAACCGGAAGCCCGGTTGTCGACATAGCGACCTCAATGAACGCGACATCGGCCGTCCTTGGCGCACTGGTGGCACGGGAACGGCTGGGCGTCGGACAATATGTCGAGGTTTCGATGTTCGACACGGCGGTCACGCTGCTGGGGTACCAACCGATGAATTACCTTGCCAGTGGAGAAGATCCCGTGCGCCAGGGCAATACGGCGCCGGTTGCCACGCCGATCGGAATGTTCGAGACCGCGGAAGGCGGCGCGATCTATGTAAGTTGCGGCTCCCAGCGATCATGGGTGGCGCTTGCCGAGCACGTGCTCGACCGTCCGGACCTGGTCGAGCACCCGGACTATGCCGACAACCGCGCGCGCAATCGTAACCGCGACGCGCTGATGGGGTTGATCGCGGAAATCTTCCTGTCCCGCCCACGGGATCACTGGTTAAGAAAGGCCTTCGAGGGCCGGGTGCCGATTGGGGCGGTGCGGACAGTGGGAGAGGCGCTGGATGCGCCGCTCGCCCGGGAACGATCCCTGGTGACAAGGATCGCCCGTGACGAAGGCGGCGAGGTGCCCAACATCGCCTCGCCCTTTCGGTTCTCGGAAACTCCAGTCGCCGAACCGGTCCCCGCTCCGCGCCTGAATGCGGACGCGGAAACCGTCCTCAAGGGGATGTTGGGTTACGACGCCGCACGCCTCGACGCGCTATCCGAGAGTGGTGCATTCGATGCGCCGCAAAAGACAGACTGAAGGTTGCTGCCAGCCACCGTTGGCAAATGGGTTGGATTATGGAAAAATGCCCACCCGATCGGTCAGGAGGCCGTGACATGAGCGCACCTTGGGGCCGGCGTTTCGGAAGCGGCCTCAGGCACAGGTCTTGCGCCGTTTTACCTTGCTTGCGTCGACATCGATGACAAGGCGTTTCCGCCCGGCATGCCTTTCTTCGCACACTACCACGCCATATGAAGATTCAGCCGTTTCACGCGAGATGTAGCCGAGGTCGAGATCCTCTTGAATGGCATCGAAGGGGCGATCGTTCGGGTCGCCGAACCCGCCACCACCGGGGGTTGCCGCGAAGAGCGAGTCCCCTGGCATCAGCTTCTGCTTTTCGAGCTTGGAGCGCATCGGCGGTATCTTTTCCTCACCGCCGAGTCCGAGCCGGACGACGCTAGGCGCGGCCGGCCCGCCGCCTGCAATGCCGAATGGCCGGTGATCCTGCCGGTCGCCCAGAACCGAGATGACAAACTCCGACAACGCCCGGAACCGGTATTGCGTGCCGCAGCCGCCGCGGAAGCGCCCCGGCCCGCCGGAATCTTCTCGGAGGGCGAACTCTTCGAATTCAAGGGGGTAGCGGTGTTCGGACGCTTCGATGGACATGAAGTTTGCCATTGAAACGGGTGGGGTTCCGTGGACCAGGCCGTCGCCTTTCGAATGGCCGCCATAACCGCCGGGATAGGGGAAAACCGCGACGAAGTAATCATCGGTATCCGGGTGTTTGCCGCCGGCCGTCACCACGCCCACGGTGCCGAAGGCCGGTGCGGGCGTTCGGTCCGGGATCGCCTGGGCCAACGCGCCGATGACAGTATCGAAGACCCTGCCGATGGGTTCAAGGTAGCCCGAGACCGGTGAGGGGTAGGCGGCCGAGATGACCGAGCCTTCGGTGATGTCGAAACTGGTAGGGCGGAAGGCGCCGCCGTTGACGGGCACGTCCGCGAATATGTGCTTGAGCGCGATGAAGCAGGTCGATTGCGTGGTCGAGCGGGCGAGGTTCAGCGGGCCGCGCGCCGCCGGATCGCTGCCGGTGAAATCGAAATGCAGAGAGCTGTCTTCCACCGTGAGTTTCAGCGCGATCTTGATCGGGGAGTCGACGATGCCGTCATTGTCCATGAAATCCTCGGCGTGGTAGACGCCATTCGGGATTTCGCTGATGTAGCTCCGCATCTGCTGTTCGGAACGGTCGTTCAATTCGCTGATGCATTCGCCCAGCATGTCCTTGCCGTAGCGCTGCACCAGAGCATCCAGCCCGCGCCGGCCGACATGAAAGACATTGGACATCGCGAAGAGGTCGCCCTCGATCTGGGTCGGAAGTCGGACATTGCCGGTAAACATCGAGACAAGCCCTTCGTTGAGCTGGCCTTCGTGATAGAGTCGGACAGGTGGGATGATTATGCCCTCGGTATGGATATCCAGTGCTGCCGGGGCCCAGCCGCCGGGAACACTGCCGCCGATATCCATCCAGTGACCGGTGCTCGCCAGAAGCGCAAAGAGTTCGCCGTTGACGAAATGCGGCGCGACAAGAACCACGTCTTGCAGGTGTGTGCCGCACCGGTACGGATCGTTCAGGATCCATACGTCTCCGGGTTTGAACCCGCCTTTGCCTTCGACATGGGTGATCAGGTTCTGAACCGTGAACTGCATGTTGGCCAGGAATACAGGCAGGCCGAACCGCCCTTGCGCGATGGTCTCGCCACTATTCGGCAGGAAGATGCCATGTGCGCAATCGTTGGTTTCAGAGATGATCGGTGAGATGGCGGCGTGGATCAGGTGGAGGTCCATTTCGTCGGCGATCTGTTCCATCGCTCCGCGTACGACGGCAAGTGTGACGGGATCCATCAGGCGACCTCCACCAGAATGTTTTCAAATGCGTCGATCCGGCCGGACATGCCCGGCTCGATGATAATCGTCGTGTCGGGCTGCTCGACGATGCAGGGACCTTCGATCACGGTGCCCGGGTACAATGTATCGCGCTTGTAGATGGGCGTGTCCCACCATTTCGTGAAATGGACCTGTCGGCGGTCGTATGGCGCGGGCGGCGGCAACCGCGCCGGCTCGGGGAGGGTGCGTTTCTCGTGCTCGCGCTGTCCCTCGACAACCGTGCGAAGGCTGACGATAGTGGTGGAAATTTCCCCGAGCGTGTTGCCGTACTCGGCCCGATAGGCCTCATCGAAGGCGGCGTCGATACGGTTGGTGTCCCAGCCCTTTTCGATCGCGACGCGCAACGCATGAATCTGGCCCCGGTACGCCATCTCGGCGTAGTGACGCACCAGGGTCGTCTTCACGGCAACCCCGCTCTCCTCCAGCTTTCGGCGGCCTTCCAACTCCTGCTCGTTCATCCGGTCGTCGAGCTCGCCGGTTTCGATGTCCGATGTTGCACGGGCCACGGTTTGCGAGACGTCATAGCGCACATCCGCAACAACGCATCCCATGGCACAGAGCACGCCGGGGGCAGGCGGAACGATCATTGTCTTTATGCCGACCTCGCGGATGATTGCGGCCCCGTGCAAAGGCCCTGCGCCGCCGAAGATCACAAGGGCGAAATCCCTTGGGTCGTATCCTCTCTCGATCGACAGGAGCCGTGTGCGCCCCGCCATGTTCTGGTTGACGATCGCCAGTATGGCCTCGGCTGTTTCTTCCACAGACAGCCCCAGTTTGTCGCCAAGCTTGCCGATCGCGGTGCGCGCGGCGTCGACATCGAGTTGGTCGAGGTCCGTGAGCCCGATCGGATCATGCGCATTTATCCGCGCCAGCACGACATTTGCGTCCGTCACCGTGGGCTCGGTGCCACCGAAGCCGAAGCAGACAGGACCGGGTCGTGCCCGGGCGGAGCGCGGACCGACCGTGAGGATGCCCGCGCGATCGACATTGGCGATGGAGCCGCCGCCGGCGCCGATCGTATGCACGTTGATCATCGATACGCGCAGCGGCAGGCGGAAATCCAGGTTCGTTGCCGGCGTAATCTCGGGTTCTCCGTCAATGACGACGGCCACGTCGTAGCTTGTGCCGCCCATGTCGCCGGTGATGGCCCGGTCGAATCCCGCCTCGGAGGCGATCCTCGCGGCCGCGGTCACGCCGGCCGCCGGACCGGACCGGACGATCTGCGCTGCATGCTGACCCAGATGCGAGGCCGGAACCAGGCCGCCGTTCGACTGCATCACGAGGGTCTGGCGATCGAACCCCCAATCGGAAAGCCGCTTGAGTAGTTTTTCCGAATAGCCTTTGATGAGCGGTTGCAGGAAAGCCTGGATTGTCGCCGTGCTGGTGCGTTCGAACTCGTAATACTCGCGATTGATCGAGGCCGAGGTCACGATCTCCCATTCCGGGTTGAACAGCCGCAGAAGTTCGGCGACCCGATCCTCGTTGGCAGGGTTTGCGTAGGAGTGAAGAAAGGACACGACAATGGCGCCGACATCCTCGGCTTTCAGAATTTCAGCCAGCGCCGCCACCTCGGCCTTGTCGACATCTCGCACGACCTCGCCGTTGAAGGTGGTCCGCTCGTCAACCTCCAGCCTCAGGTTGCGGGGAATCAGCGGATTCTGCTTGCCGGTCAATCCGTAGAAATCCGGCCGGTCCCGGCGGCCGAGTTCGAGAACGTCGCGAAACCCTTTTGTTGTGACCAGGCCGCATTTCGCGCCTACCCGCTCGATCACCGCATTCGTCGCGATCGTGGTGCCGTGCAGTATGAGATCCAGATCCTTCGCGGGAACTTCCGCCGCATTCAGGGCGTCTAGCAGGCCGACCGAAGGATCGTGCGGCGTTGACGGGACCTTGCAGATGCGTTCGGCGTGAATACCATCCCGCGAATAGAAGAGATCGGTAAAGGTTCCCCCGACATCGATTCCAACAACGTCTGACACATCCGTCTCCTCTTTCATACGTCTCGCGCGTGATCGGGTGCGGGCCCTCCGGTCAGTCGCTGCCATGTCAAAATTGGCTTTGCCACATCCGGCATGCCGCCGCTGCCACGGCGGCACCAGCTCCTTTCCAGTTACCACGCCGCCAACATTAATCAGCGTGAGAATTTCGGGTCAAGAAGAATGGTCTGATAAATAAATAAAATGAAAAGGTCAGATAATTTATTGACAGGTGAAGCCTTGTTCGCAATGTTTGGTGTGACACGGGTGCAACTTCCGAGAGCGAAATCGAGGAGAGGCGTTTCATATGGACAAATTGGCTGGCGGTGACATGGCGCTTGGTTCCTGGGAGATGCCGGAAGAGTTCCAGATGCTGCGTGAAACCGCACGGCGGTTCATGAAGGAATGGGTCTTGCCCGAAGAAGAGAAGCTGGAATACGACGCTTATACTTTCCCGCCCGATGTGCTGCAGCGGCTTCAGAAAGAAGCAAGAGCGCTTGGCCTGTGGAATGTCCAGACACCTGCAGAACACGGTGGTGCGGGGCTGAATCTCCTGGCCCAGTGTGTCGTAGCGGAAGAGTCTTCTCAGTGCCGCATGGGGGCATACATACCCGCTGGAGGCGCTTTCGGCTTTGATCCGCCCAACATCATCTACAAAGGCACTCCGCAGCAGATTCGCAGATACGCGGACCCGGTCGTTGAAAGCGGCGACAAATGTTTCGTGGCAATTTCCGAACCCTCTGGCGGTTCGGATCCGGCGCGCTCCATCCAGACGCGCGCGGTTCGGGACGGCGACGACTACGTGCTCAACGGTACGAAGGTGTGGATTTCCGGCGCCAGCCAGGCGAAGTGGGGCGTCGTTTTCGCGCGCACGGGGGCCGAAAAGGATCGCGGCAACATCTCCGCGTTCATTGTCGAAACCGACACCCCCGGCCTGACGCTCACGCCCATACCCGTGATCCGCTCCTATTCGCCGTATGAATTGTCTTTCACCGATGTCCGGGTGCCTGCCGAGAACCGGATCGGCGAGGAGGGCGAGGGCTTCAAGCTGGCCGAGACCTGGTTGGTTCATGGTCGCGTTCCTTACGCCGCGGCGACACTCGGTATCGCCGATGCGGCACTGCGGATGGCGATCGAGTGGTCGAAGGAGCGTTATGCCTTCAAGTCCCCGCTGGCCGACAAGCAGGCGATCCAGTGGATGATCGCCGACAGCGAAATCGAGCTCAGGGCGGCCAAGCTGCTCGTCTACCAGGCCGCGTGGCGCGCGGACATGGGGCGCGACATCAAGGTGGACGCATCGATTTGCAAGGTGTTCGCAACCGAGACCGCCGGCCGCATCGTGGATCGCTGCATGCAGATTCATGGCGGTATGGGGGTGGCTTGCGAAGTGCCGCTCGAACGCTGGTACCGCGAAATGCGGATCAAGCGAATCGGCGAAGGGCCATCGGAAGTACACCGGATGGTTGTGGCACGGGATCTCCTTGGCAGCCCCAACCGCCGCGCACAGGGAGGCTGAAACGTGTCTGTCGATTTCACCCTCGACGCTGGCGTTGCCACAATCACCATCAATCGGCCCGAAAAGCTGAATGCAATGGATGCCGAGCATTACAGCGGGCTGTCCGACGCCTGGAAACGGGTTCGTGACGATGACGGGGTCCGCGTTGCCATCATCACCGGCGCGGGTGAACGGTCTTTTACCACCGGTGCCGACATCAAGAGCTTCGTTGGCGCGCCGCCGGGTCTGGAAGAGATGTGGCTGACCCAGAAGGACCAGCTTCTCAACCGAGGTCTTGAGGTATGGAAGCCGGTCATCGCCGCCGTCAACGGCTATTGCCTTGGCGGCGGCATGACCTTGCTGCTCGGAACCGATATTCGCCTCGCGGCGCCGCATGCCACATTTTCGCTTGCGGAGGTCAAGCGCGGCGTGATCGCCGGAAACGGTGGCACGCAGAGGGTTCTGTCGCAGGTGCCGTACGCGATCGGCATGGAAATGCTGCTAACCGGCGAATCCATGGATGCCGAGACGGCCGCGCACTGGGGGCTGGTCAACCGTGTGGTGCCTGCTGAACGGCTGCTGGACGAGGCGCGGAAACTGGCGGCCAGAATAGCCGGCAACGCACCGCTGGCAACTCAGGCCGCCAAGGAACTCGCCGTGCGGGCGCGCGAGATGCCGCTGTCGGCGGGCCTTCGGATGGAGCAGGTTGTCAACCGGCTCCTGATGTTCTCGGAGGATGCAGAGGAAGGGCCGAAAGCGTTTTCAGAAAAGCGGCCGCCCGCATTCAAGGGACGTTGATCATGGCGCAGCGGCTTCCCCTCGACGGCGTGACCGTGATTGACCTGGGCCAGATCTATAACGGGCCTTACGCCACGTTCCTGATGGCGATGGCCGGCGCCCGTGTCATCAAGATAGAGCCGAAGAGCGGCGAGAACATGCGTCGCCGTGGCGAAGTCGGCGGGGCTATGGTGCCGTTCGCGATGCTGAACTCCAACAAGGAATTCGTGACTCTAGACCTGAAATCCCGGGCCGGACACGATATCGCGCTGCGCATGATCGAGCGCGCCGACGTCGTGGTGGAGAATTTCGCCCCGGGTGTCATGGAACGCCTCGAACTGGGCGCGGAAAGGCTGATGGAGGCCAATCCGCGCCTTATCTATGCGGCTGGCACCGGTTATGGCCGGTCCGGCCCCTACCGCGATTTTCCCGCAATGGACCTGACGATCCAGGCCATGTCCGGGATCATGGCCACCACGGGGTATCCTGATCGCCCGCCGGTAAAGGCCGGCCCCGCGGTCGCGGATTTTTTCGGCGGCGTGCACCTGTACGGCGCAATCGCGACCGCGCTTTACGATCGTGAGCGCACCGGGAAGGGCCGATTTGTCGAAGTCTCGATGTACGACTCGGTTTACGCTTCGCTTTCTTCCGCGCTTGGGCTGCATTTCGGCGGCGGTGAGGAGGCGACGCCGCGCACGGGGAACCGGCACTCCGGCATGGCCGAGGCGCCCTACAATGTCTATGAGGCATCAGACGGATACCTTGCACTGATTTGCGTTTCCGAGACTCACTGGGCGTCTCTTCTCAAGGCGATGGGCCGCGAGGACCTAGACGATGACCCGCGACTGGGCAGCTTAAAGGCGCGTGTCGAGAACATCGACTTTGTCGACGAGACGATCACCGCCTGGACGCGTCAGTTCACACGGTCCGAACTTGACGAGAAGCTCAAGGCACACAGGGTGCCCTGTGCTCAGGTCCGCGATCTGGGCGAGGTGGTGCATGACCCGCACATGCATGCGCGCGGCATGCTGCGCGAAGTGCATCACCCGCTTCTGGGCGATCTTGTATTGCCGGCCTCGCCGATGCGCTATGACGGCGAAGCCCGTGAGGATCTCAATCCATCGAAGCAACTTGGGGCCGATAATGCTGCCGTTTACAAGGACTGGCTTGGCCTTGACGAAGAGGAGTTCCAGGAACTCAAGGACACGGGGGCGATCTGATGGGCGCGAATTCGGTCATAGCGGGGATCGGTCAGACGGCCTTTGGCAAGCTCCCGGGGCGTTCGACCGTTTCCATGAACATCGAGGCCTGCGGTAATGCGCTGACTGACGCAGGCGTTGAAAAGGACGCCGTTGACGGCTTGCTTGTCAAGGTTCCCACCTCGCGCGTCGAGATGATGTATGGCCAAACACTGGCGGAGGCGATGGGACTGGAGCCCCGCTTCGGTGGCGTTTTCGATCAGGGTGGGGCTTCCAACATCTCGATGATCGCGTTGGCCTCTATGGCGATCGAGGCGGGCCAGTGCGATGTGGTGCTTGTCTCGCTGGCAGATAATCCCAAGACCGGAACCCGCCAAGCCTACGAGAAATCCTGGGGCGATGCTGCGGATTTCGGGTGGTCCAGCGTTGTCGCGGGGTATGCGCTGATCGCACGGCGTTACGCGCATGAGTTCCCCGGGGCATTCGACCTGTTCCGCGAGATCGCGATCGCGTGTCGCGCCCATGGGGCATCGAACCCGGAAGCACAACTCAAACTGCCGCTCGATGCCGGCAAATATGACAACGCGGCTTGGGTCGTGGAGCCCCTTCGGCGCGACGACTGCTGCTTGATTTCCGATGCCGGCGCGGCGGTGGTGGTGATGTCGCAAAGGCGCGCGCGTGACCTCGGTGTGGCGGCGCCGGTACCGGTGCTGGGCTTCGGACAGGGCAACAGTTCGTCCGACGTGACACTGCGGCATGACCTGACACAGACCCGCGCAGACGTGTCGGCCGAAACCGCCTTCCATATGGCCGGTCTTTCCCCGAAGGACATGGACTGCGCGCAGATATATGACTGCTTCACGATCACGGTTGCCATGACGCTGGAATCCTACGGGTTCGGCACCCGTAGTGAGCTTGCCGATCTCGCGCGTTCCGGGGGCTTCCTGTGCGACGGGGCGTTGCCTCTCAATACATCCGGCGGTCTTCTCAGCGAAACCGGCATGCCGGGGCTGCAATTGGTTCTGGAGGGTGTTCGTCAGATGCGTGGGACCTCGACCAGTCAGGTCAAGGACGCGAAGAAATGCATCGTCAGCAATCAGGGAGGGATCATGCACACGCACTCCACGCTGATCCTCGGCCAATGAACTCTGCCGGACCCCAGACACCGCAAGAGGCCCATGTCGCCGCGCTCGAAGAGGGGCGGCTGACCTTTCAGCGGTGCTCGGATTGCGGTCATGCCTGGTTGCCCGCGCGGCACGAGTGTCCGGCCTGCTGGTCCACGAACCATGATCGCCAGGAGGCCAGCGGCCGGGCGACGGTTGTGAGCTGGGTCGTTTTCCATGTGGCCTTCGACCCGAGGTTCAAGGATCGCGTCCCCTACAACGTGGCGCTTGTCGATCTTGATGAGGGCCCCCGCATGACCACCAACATAATCGAAATTCCTGAAGGCGAAGACATCGTCGGCAGGCGTGTCGCCCTCTGTTTCCAGGAGGACATGGGGCGAAAACTGCCAAGGTTCGAACTGACCTAGCAAACGTTGCCGGGACGAACCGTGGCGTGCGCCCTTCAGAGGGCACCATAGGGAGGAATGACAATGAACAACACATTGACCAGACGTACTCTGATGGGAGCCGCGGTGACGGCCTCCATCTTTGCCGCCGGAGCGGTTTCGGCGCAGGAGACTTTCAAGGTGGGCGCGATCAATCCGTACTCGGGTCCGCTTGCGCTTTACGGTAACGAGGTCACACGTGGCTACGAGTTGGCGGCGGACGCGATCAACGAGAATGGCGGAGTTCTCGGCAAGACAGTCGAGATCGTGAAAGGCAATGCCACGAACCCGCAGGAGGGTATCAGCGCGGTCGAGCAGTTGGCCACCCGGGATAACGTGGACGTCTTGATCGGGACCTATCTCAGCTCCGTTGCCGGCGCCGCGTCGGAAACCGCGCTGAACTACAACAAGCTCTACTGGGATACCAATGCACTGGCATCGGTTCTGACAGAGCGCGGTCTGCCGAACTTCGTGCGGTCCGGTCCCTATTCCGTCAGCTTTGCACAGGTTTCCGTTGACCTGATCCTCGACAGCCTTGCAGGAAAGCTTGGAAAGGCGCCGTCGGATCTCAAGGTCTGGATCGAGCATGAGGAGTCTGTTTACGGTTCCTCGATCGCCGAGTACCAGAAGGAGCAGCTAGAGGAGGCCGGCGTACAGGTCCTCGGCGTTGGCGCACACAGCTACAAGTCAATCGACCTGACCGACTCGGTGCTGCGTGCGAAGGATGCCGAACCCGATATCTGGCTTCAGACGGGCTATGTGCCCGACAGCAATCTCCTGCTGCGCACAGCCGAGAACCAACGCTTCGATCCGCCAGTCAAGGTCTTCGTGGGTACAGGCGATACCAATGAAACACTCGAAGCTCTGGGGGAAGAAGGTGTCGAAGGGCTGCTCGTGGTCTCTTATCCCCGGCCGGATGTGTCCGAGGAATTCGGTCCGGGCTCCGATGCCTATCTTGAGGCTTACCGCGCAAAGTTCGACCAGGATCCGGTCGCCCCTCAGAGCATGGCGGCCTTCGTGGGCATGAAGATAATGGCCGAAACTGTGAACGAGGCCGGCAACGCCGATCCTGCAGCCGTCGCGGAGGCTCTCCCGAAAATGGAGAAACCTGAAGGAACCTACGAGACCGGTTTCGGTGTCGATTTCAACGACAACAAGCAAAACGTGCGCGCCCATCCCACCGTGATCCAATGGCAGGGCGGCAACCAGGTTACGGTGTTCCCGGAAGTGGCAGCCCAGGGATCCCAAATGCTCGGGATTGGAAACTGACCGGTCCTTTCCCGCCGGCAGCGGCGGAACCGCCGCTGCCGGCCCACCTTCAACAACCGGTGAAGAACAATGCTTTCCTTCTTGAACATCGTCATCGTCGGGCTCCTGCTGGGCGGCATTTACGGCCTCGTCAGCATGGGATTGAACCTGATCTTCGGTGTCATCCGCATCGTCAACTTCTCCCAGGGTGAACTGGTGATGCTGGGGATGTACGGGGCTTATCTTTCGTGGTTTTTCCTGGGGCTTGATCCCTATCTCTCCTCGATCATTGTCGTGCCCCTGCTCTTCCTGCTCGGAGTGGTGCTACAGCGCTTCATCCTGCAACCGCTTCAGAATGAGCCATTCATGCAGATCTTTGCGACCTTCGGGCTGCTTATGTTCTTCCAGAACCTCGTTCTCGCGATTACAGGCGGTACGGGATACTCGGTGCGGTCGGCGGCGTCATCGGCTGTCATCACGATGGGCGAGATCAATGTCAGCTTGCCCCGCCTGATTGTGCTGATCGCGGTCATCGTCGTTGCGCTCGGCCTGAACTGGTTCGTAACGCACACCATGCCCGGCAAGGCCGTTCGTGCCGTGACGCAAGACCGACGCTCGGCACGACTGATGGGCATCAACGTCGAATTGGCGTTCATGCTCACCTTCGGTGCGGGCGCGGCGCTGGCCGGGCTGGCCGGTGTAATGCTGGCGCCCATATACACCCTGTCGCCACAGATCGGCGGAAACTTCATACTTGCTGCCTTCGCGGTGGTCGTGCTCGGTGGGTTGGGAAGCGTCTGGGGTGCGTTTTTCGGTGGCTTCATCATTGGTCTCGTAGAAGCCTTCGCCGGCTACTATTTCGACCCTGCGCTCAAGCACGCCATCTGGTTCCTGATTTTCATCATTGTACTGATCGTTCGTCCCGGTGGCCTGTTCGGCATCGCCGGAGCAGAGGAGATGGGGCTTCGTGAGCAAGATTGATCAACAAGAAGCGGGTGCACCGGCCGCGCCGGGCCGCAGCTCGCCGCACGTGACCAGATTGCGCACCGAACTGGGCCGCATCGCCGCGATTGCCGCCGTGTTCGGAGCTGCGATCACCTTCTGGCAAGGTGATCCGTTCATTCTCAACATAATGGCCTACACATTCCTTTTCGGGGCGCTTGCCTCGAGCTGGAATATCATCGGCGGTTTCGGGGGGCAGTTCTCCCTCGGGCACGGGGTTTTCTTCGCCATCGGTGGGTATACCACGGCCAATCTCTATTTCCATTGGCAGATATCGCCTTGGCTGTCGTTGATCCCAGCGATGATTCTAGCGATGCTGGTGGCGGTACTGGTCTCTTGGCCGACATTCCGGCTGAAGGGGCCGTTCTTTGCCATTGCGACGCTCGCGCTGAACGAAGTGGCTCTGGTTCTGGCCAACTATTTCGATACGCTGACGGGTGGCCCGCGGGGAATGATGCTTCCGTTCAATGCTGGCCTGGCCAACATGGTCTTCACGAGTCGCCTGCCTTACGCGGTGCTCATGCTGGGTTTCCTGATCGTTTGTCTCGTGGTCGGCGCCATGGTCCTGAGAAGCCGCCTGGGCTACTATCTTCAGGCTGTGCATATCGACGAGGACGCCGCGCGCGCCGCCGGGATCGACGTTCTGCGGGTCAAACTGTCGGGCATGGCGGTAAGTGCGGCACTGACCGGAATCGGCGGCTCGCTTTTCGCGATGTACCTGCGCTTCGTCGATCCGCCGACCCTTCTGAGCATTCAGGACATTGGTGTGAAATTCCTGCTGATCGCGCTCATCGGTGGTGTCGGAACGCTCTACGGTCCGCTCGCGGGCGCGCTTCTGATCATTCCGCTGGAGTTCCACCTTCGTGCCACACTCGGGGGCATGCTGCCTGGCGCGAACCTGCTGATCCTAGGCGCGCTGCTGGTCATCTTCTCGCTGTTCATGCGGCGCGGCGTGGTCGGGGCTGGACAGGCATTGTGGGCCAGATACCGGAGGACGAAGAATGAATGAGCAGATTATTCTGTCGGTCCAGAACCTGACGATGCATTTCGGCGGGCTCGTGGCGGTGGGGGACATGTCCTTCGACCTGCAGAAGGGCGACCTGTTGTCGATCATCGGGCCGAACGGAGCCGGGAAGACCACCCTCTTCAACCTTCTGACCGGGCAGCTCCAGCCCACTTCCGGCGAGGTGGTGTTTCGCGGCGAAGACATCTCCGCACTGGCACCGCAGGAGCGGGCACAGATCGGGTTTGGCCGTACGTTCCAGATTTCCAAGACGCTCACCTCCCTTACAGCCCTTGAGAACGCGATGGTAGGCGCCTTCCTGCACCGTCGTTCCCTCGCCGAGGCCTCCGAGTACGCCATGGAGATTCTCGACATGGTCGGGCTGGCGCACCGTGCAGACGTGAAGGCAGGCATCCTTACTCTGTCGGAAAGACGCCGGCTGGAAATCGCGCGTGCCCTGGCGTTGGACTGCTCTGTTCTGCTTCTCGACGAGGTCATGGCAGGGCTGAACCAGAAGGAAGTCGAAAGTGTCATCGAACTGGTCCGCAAGCTGCATGCCGACGGTCTTACGGTGTTGGTCATCGAGCATAATCTGAAAGTGGTGCGTGCCTTCGAGAACCGGGTGATCGTCATGGATTTCGGGCAGCTCATCGCCGATGGCACCCCCGAGGAGGTCTTGTCTGACCCCGACGTCATGGAAGCCTATCTGGGGAGGAAATCGGCATGAGTGTTTCCCTGGAAGTCACCGACTTGAACAGCGGCTACGGCGAGGCCAGCGTGTTGGAAGGTGTCAGCTTCAACGCCGAGGCGGGCGAGATCATTGCCGTCGTGGGTGCCAACGGTGCCGGCAAGACAACGCTTCTCAACACCATCGCCGGAGTTGTCCCGCCGCGCTCGGGCAGCATCAAGCTGGGCGACGAAGACATTGCGCGCATTCCGGCCCACAAGCTGCCCTCCAAGGGTCTGACACTCGTGCCGGAGGGCGGCCGGCTCTTTCCGTTCATGACAGTGCGCGAAAACCTCGAGGTTGGCGGATTCTGCAAGCGGGGGACACCCGAGTTCACGCGCGGGCTGGACGAGGTCATGCAGCTTTTCCCGATCCTGGGGAAAAGGCAGAACCAACTCGCCGGGTTGCTCTCGGGTGGTGAGCGGCAGATGTGCGCCGTCGCCCGTGCCGTCATGAGCCAGCCTCAACTGATCATGCTCGACGAGCCGTCGGTCGGTCTCTCTCCCAAACTGGTCCACGAAGTCTTCGAACTCGTCCGATCGCTGGCCGGCAAGAAGGGGCTGACAGTGCTGCTGGTCGAACAGAACGTCGCCGAGGCGCTGGAGGTGTCGGACCGGGCCTACGTTCTCGATCACGGCCAGATCGTGCGCGCCGCGCCGTCGTCAGAACTGGCGGATGATCCGGCGATCCGGGCCGCATACATGGGACTGTGAACATGACCGATGATCCTGCAGCCCCGGTTGCCCTTGTTTCGGGTGCCGCAACCGGTGTCGGCGCCGCGACCGCGCTTTTGTTGGCGTCGCGCGGTTGCCGGGTTTTGATCAATTACCGTAGCAGCGCCGAGGAAGCCGAAACTGTCGCCGCCGCCTGCCGGGAGGCGGGATCCCGGGCCTGGACGGTGAAGGGCGATGTTGCGGGCGACGAAGATTGCCGCGCCATGGTGGCCCGCGCCGTCGAGGTGGGCGGTCGGCTTGACGTGTTGATCTGTAGTGCCGGTATGACGCAGTTCACCCGGCTCAGCGACCTCGAGGCCCAGAATGCCGAGGATTTCCAGCGCGTATTTGCGGTCAATACTCTGGGACCTTACCAGTTGGCGCGTGCAGCGGCACCACACCTCGTCCGCTCCGGTGCCGGATCGGTCGTCAACATTTCATCGATTGCAGGACAGAATGGCAACGGCTCTTCGCTGGCTTATATCGCCTCCAAGGGCGCCCTCAACAGCCTTACCCTCGCACTTGCCCGCATACTGGCGCCCAACGTGCGCGTGAACGCGGTGCTGCCAGGGATGATCGCCTCGGGATGGTTCCTCAATGGAATGACCCAGGACGCCTACGAGGAAGTGCGAGACAATTTTGCAGCCGCCTCCGCGCTCGAAACGGTTTCGAAGCCCGATGACATTGCTGATGCGGCCGTATTTCTGGCGCTGGATGCAAGGATGATGACGGGCCAGATGATGACCGTCGACGCCGGATTTGCCCTCGGCCGCGCAGTCCGGGTTTCTCGATAGTGCGCAGAATGGAGGTAAAGCAGGATCTGGTAGGCGCGTCGGACTCGCATGGCCTTCGCACGACGAGATCCGCAACGCTGATTCTTCAGCATACGGAGTTGTTGGCGCAGGCTGACACGGTTACTCCTGTGTGCGAGCAATCAAAGCCTGCCTTGCTATTTGAACGAATGCGTCGATCGCCGTTTTCCGATGACCGGAGACGGCGATGTCGTGCGGCACCAGATGACGGGAAGGAAGCAAGTCATGAAGGCAATTCTGAGCGAGGCCCCCGGAGGCCCCGAAACACTGACCCTGCGGGATCTACCCGTCCCCGAACCCGTTGCCGGCGAGGTGCGTGTGGCCGTCTCGGCAGTCGGGGTGAACTTCCCTGACACTCTCATCATCCAGGACAAGTACCAGTTCCGGCCCGACAGGCCTTTCGCCCCGGGGGCCGAATTTGCCGGAGTGATAGACGCGGTGGGCGAGGGCGTGGACGGGTTTGCCCCGGGTGACCGGGTCATGGCGCTGCCGATGTGGGGCGCCATGGCGGAGCATGTCTGCCTGCCCGCCGCCGAGTGCCATCGTCTTCCTGACGCTGTAAGTGACGAGGCCGCTGCGGCGTTGCAGATGACTTATGGCACGGCGCTTTATGCCCTCGAAAGCCGGGGTGACCTCGTGGCCGGTGAAACGGTGGTGGTGCTGGGCGCTGCCGGCGGTGTCGGTCTTGCGGCGGTCGAACTGGCACACGCGCTTTGCGCGAGGGTCGTCGCCTGCGCTAGCACCGAGGAGAAGGTGGGCCTGGCCCGCGGGCATGGCGCGACCGAGGGGATCGTTTATTCCTCGGGTGAAATGGACCGCGAGGCCCAGAAGGCTTTTGGGGGGCAACTCAAACAGGTTGTCGGTGAAAATGGGGCCGATATTGTGCTGGACGCGGTTGGCGGGGGCTACACCGAACCCGCCCTGCGCTGCATGGGGTGGGGCGGGCGGCTTCTGATCGTCGGCTTTCCGGCCGGGATCGCGCAGATCCCGGCGAACCTCCCGCTGCTCAAATCCTGTGATATCCGCGGCATTTTCTGGGGGGCAGCGATCAAGCGCGATCCGGCCGCCCACGCCGCCGCAATGGACCGGCTTCTGGCGTTGGTCGCGGACGGACGGATCGCCCCGCATATCCATGCGCGCTATCGGCTCGACAGCGCCGGCGAGGCAATCGCGGCGCTGTCTGCGCGCGGGGTCACCGGCAAGGTGTTGGTGACCCCATGAGCCGTTACGACGATCTGATGGCACTGGAGTTCCCCGAAACCGTGCAGCACCTTACACGCCGGGACACGATCCTGTATGCCCTCGGTGTGGGTGCGGAGGAACTTGATCTTGTGATCGAAGATCGACTGAGGCCGATTCCGTCGATGGCGGTTACGCTTGCTTATCCGGGCTTTTGGTACCGCGACCTGCGGACCGGGCTGGATCATGCCCGTGTCGTACATGCTGCGGAACGATTCACGCTTCATCGGCCCCTGCCGGTGGAAGGAGAGTTGTGCGCCCGGCCGCGCATCACCGCGATTCATGACAAGGGCGCAGGGCGGGGCGCGTTGATCGAAAGCACGCGGACGATCACGGACGTGCAGGGGCGAGATGTCGCGACGGTCGTGCAGACGGCTTTCTGTCTGGCCGATGGTGGGCTGGGTGGGCCGCAGGTGCCGCCACCGGCCCCCGAACCGATGCCGGACCGGGCGCCCGACATGCGGGTGCAGGTGCCGACCGATCCGCGCGCGGCTCTGATTTATCGTTTGTCGGGAGATCCGAATCCGCTGCATTACGATCCGGCGGCTGCTCGCCGCGCCGGGTTTGACGGGCCGGTGCTTCATGGTCTGGCCAGCATGGGACATGTCTGCCGCCTGCTATGCCCGGATGAAATGGACCGGATCGTTGAGATGGAGTGCCGCTTCACCGGTTTCGTCCGCCCCGGAGAGAGGCTTCGAGTGGACCGCTGGGATACGCCGGAGGGCTATCGTTTTAGCGCGACCGTCGAGGGCCGGCGCGCCCTTGATGCGGGGCGGATACGGCTCGCTCCCGGGCCCGGGAACGACATCGCGGCGGCCTTGGAGAGCACGAAACTGGAAAGGGGCATGTGATGAACGAAACGATCGAAGTGACGAAAGAGGGGCGCGTGACGGTGATCCGGCTGAACCGTCCCGATCAACTGAACGCGCTCAACGCGAAGCTCGCGCAGGAAGTGGTCGCGGCGGCGGAAGCGGCGGCCCGGGATGAAGCCGTGGGCTGCATCCTCCTGTCTGGCAGCGAGAAGGTCTTCGCCGCAGGGGCCGACATTGCGGAAATGTCGGCGATGAGCGCCGATGACGTTGTGGAGCGCGATTTCTTCTCGATCTGGGAACGTTTCGCGCAGGTCCGCACCCCGAAAGTGGCGGCCGTCAACGGTTACGCGCTTGGCGGTGGCTGCGAAATCATGATGATGTGCGATTTCGCCATCGCGGGGCAGGGAGCCCGGTTCGGCCAGCCGGAAATCAAGCTGGGCATCATCGCGGGGATGGGCGGCACTCAGAGGATGACCAGAATGATCGGCCGGGCGCGTTCTGCCGATCTGCACCTGACAGGTCGGCTGATGGATGCCGACGAGGCGCTTGCCTCTGGGCTGGTGGCGCGCGTCGTCCCGGATGAAAAGGTATTGGAAACCGCTATGGAGGCGGCACACACCATCGCCGGGCAGTCCCGGCAGGCCGCACGTATCGCGCGCGAGGCTGTCGCACGAGCCGAGGAAAGCCCGCTTTCCGAGGGGCTGTTGTTCGAACGCCGGGCATTCCAGGCGCTCTTCGCACGTCCTGATCGCGAGGAGGGCATGGCCGCCTTCCTTGAAAAACGCAAACCGCGGTTTCACCGCGACTGAACTGGGAGAATCAAATGCAGATTGACGGATTGGCGGCGATCGTGACCGGCGGGGCTTCCGGCCTCGGCGGCGCGGCCGTGGACATGCTTGCGCAGGCGGGCGCGAGAATAACGATCTTCGACATGAACGAAGAAGCCGGTGAGGCAAAAGCGCGGCAGACGGGCGCGGCATTCATCAAATTGGACGTGACCGACGAGGCGGCTGTCGAGGCCGCCATCGCCAAGGCCGAAGGAATGCATGGCAAGGCGCGGATCCTTGTCAATTGCGCCGGAATCGGCCCGCCGGGGAAGGTCGTCTCGCGCGATGGCGCGGCAATGCCGCTGGCGGAATTTTCAAAGGTCGTGCAAATCAACCTGATTGGCACATTCAACGTGCTGTCGAAATTTGCCGCTGCCCTGCATGGCGCGGACCGGCTCGGCGAGGAGGGGGGTGTAATCATCAACACCGCCTCGGTCGCGGCCTTCGAAGGCCAGATCGGACAGGCCGCCTACTCGGCTTCGAAAGGCGGCGTGGCCGGGCTGACGCTGCCGGTGGCACGTGAACTCGCACGCCACGGCATTCGTGTGATGACCATCGCGCCCGGCCTTTTCCTGACGCCGATGCTCGAGGGATTGCCACAGGAGGCGCAGGACAGCCTCGGTGCGCAGGTTCCCTTTCCCAACCGGCTGGGTGCCCCGGCCGAATTCGCGGCGCTGGTGGCGTCGATAATCGACAACCCAATGCTGAATGGCGAGACGATCCGCCTGGACGGCGCAATCAGGATGGCACCAAAATGACCCATGCCCTCGACAATACCCGAATCTCCGACCGCGCCCTCGAGATTGCCGCGCGGGTCGAAACCTTCGTTCGAGAGACCGTCGCGCCCCATGAGAAGGATCCGCGCTGCGGCGAGCACGGGCCGTCCGAGGAGCTGGTGAAGGAATTGCGCGGCCTGGCGCGCGATTCGGGCGTGATGACGCCGCATATTCCCTCCGATGGGGATCACCTGACACACCTTGAAACGGCGGCGGTACTGATCCGCTCGGGCCTGTCACCGTTGGGCCCTGTCGCGGTCAACACGAACGCGCCGGATGAGGGCAATATGTTCCTGCTGGGGCAGGTGGCTTCACCGGAGATGAAGGATCGTTTCCTCAAGCCGCTGGTGCGCGGCGAGATGCGGTCGGCCTTCTTCATGACCGAACCCGCCGAGGAGAACGGGGCCGGCTCGGACCCGATGATGATGCGGACGACCTGCCGGCCCGATGGCAACCATTGGGTGATAGATGGACGCAAGACCTACATCACGGGGGCCGAGGGTGCAGGGCTTGGCATCGTGATGGCCAAATCCGAGGACGGCGCCTGCATGTTTCTCGTCGATCTGCCGGACCCCGCCATTCGGACGGAAAGGGTCATGGACACAATTGACAGTTCGATGCCCGGCGGCCATGCCGAGATCACCATCGACAACCTGCGCGTGCCCGCCGATCGCATGCTTGGCGAAAGCGGTGAGGGATTTCGTTATGCCCAGGTGCGGCTGGCGCCGGCCCGCCTGACCCATTGCATGCGCTGGCTCGGGGCTTGCCTGCGCGCCCACGAGATCGCGACAGACTATGCCAACCGGCGCATGGCCTTCGGCAAGCCGCTTATCGATCACGAGGGTGTCGGCTTCATGTTGGCAGAGAACCAGATCGACCTGCGGCAGGCGGAGCAGATGATCTATTGGTGCGCCGAGGTTCTGGATACAGGGGCGCAGGGCACCGCGGAAAGTTCGATGACCAAGGTCGCCGTTTCCGAGGCGCTGATGCGCATTGCCGACCGTTGCGTGCAGGTGATGGGCGGACGCGGTGTGACAAGAGACAGCATCGTGGAGCAGGTCTTCCGCGAAATTCGTGCTTTCCGGATCTACGACGGTCCCACCGAGGTGCACAAGTGGAGCCTGGCCAAGCGGATCAAGCGCGGCTGGACCAAGGCGCAGGAGGGGACTTGAGCGGACCGGCGAGACCGCCAAAGCCGGCAACGCAACGTCAAACCCCGAGGGAGAGCTCGCCAGACGGGCTTGGCCGGCTTCGGATTGATTGCCGAAGCCGGCCGACACCCGAAACCAGCGTAACGTTTGGTGCAATCAGCCAGTTTTCTGAGAGAACCCCGTGTGCCGGAATGAAAGCCGCGCCAGAACACTCGGGCCCGGATGCAGCCGTGACACGTTACAGGATCATGCGCTCACTTTTGCTGCTCATCCGGCGAATGCTCATCCGTGGATGGCTCGGGGGCGGTGGCAGCGCCCGATGGCGTGGCGGATTGGAACCGCATTCCGCGGCGCCTTGCCCCGCGCGATCTTGCGGCACCGACGGGTGCCGGCACCGATAGGAATTCGGCAAGGTCGAATTGTGGCTTCATGGAAAACATGGTCATTGAATGGTGCCTTTCTCTGGCGAAGAATGTCCCGCCACTGGTAATGATATGGGGCCGCGGAGTCGCTTTTGTAAGATGTGCATTCCAGACGAGGACATGAAGGGTTTGCCGGCTCCGGCAGGTCTGCATCCCCCTCAGGCTTCGAGAGCGTTTCGGGGTGTTTGCCGTTGTCGGACCTGACGTCGCCATGCGCGGCCGGATCATGTTTCGCGTTGGCCGGGGATCACAACCGCCCGAGAAGGCCCTGTGTCGGCCAGGCATCGGCGGGTAGTCCCAATCTTTGCTGCATGTCCTGAACCGCCGCGCGGGTTCCGGCGCCGAGGATACCGTCGATCTTTCCGACGTCATAACCGCGCGCCTGCAACTTGCGCTGAAGCTGTTTCATCTGTGGCCCGCTCAGGCCCGGCGCGGGATTGCCCGCGTCGAAAACCGGCGCCCCTTCCAGCCTGTTGGCGAAATAGGCAGCGGTCAGGACATATGTGAAGCTCTGGTTCCATTCGAAGAATACACGGAAATTGGGATAGGCGATGAAGGCCGGCCCGCGATGCCCCTCGGGCAGGATGATGTTGGCGGGCAGGTGTCCGGTTATCGATCCGTGCCGCGGGCGCACTCCTCGCCGTTCCCAGTCAGATGCGGTCATCGTTGTTCGCAGTCCCGTCCTCGACCAGTCCAGATCGGCGGGCACGATAACCTCCTGTAGCCAGGGTTCGCCCGCGCGCCAGCCCAGATCGCGCAGCATGTTTGCGCCCGACATCAGCGCATCCACTGCCGAGGTCTTCAGCGAAACCTTTCCATCTCCGTCCCCGTCGATGCCGTTGGTCAGGATATCCTCGGGCAGCATCTGCACCATGCCGATCTCGCCCGCCCAGGCTCCGGTCGTGTTGGCAGGGCTGAAATTGCCCCGTTCGTAAAGTTCCAGCGCGGCGAAGACCTGCGGCCGGAAAAGCTGTGGCCGCCGGCAGTCATGCGAGAGTGTCACCAGCGCATTCAGAGTGTTGAAATTGCCCTGAAAACCGCCGAAATCCGTTTCGAACGCCCAGAATGCCAGAAGAACACCACGGCTGACGCCATATTCGCGCTCGATCCGGTCAAACACCGGCGCGTACTGATCGGCCTTCGCGCGCCCGGTATTGAGGCGGTTGGGGCTTATCAGGTGGCGGGCGAATTCCGTGAATGACTTCCGGAACACACCTTGCCGGCGATCAGCCTGGATCACCGCCGGATCACGCTGCACCGGGGCGAAGAACCTGTTGACGGTGCTGCTGGCATGGCCGCGTGAAATGGCCTCCTGTTTCAAGTCCTCTACAAAACTCCGGAAATTGCCACCGCAGGCGGGTTGTGCCTGTGCGGGCGTGGCGGTCTGCATAGCGCATGCGAGCGCGGCAGCGAAACTGATCAAACGCATGAAACCCTCATTTCGAAAAGTCTTCGGCACGACATTAATTCGGCAGAGCATGGCTTGGAAAGGGTTTTCGGGCTGCGCCGGACCAGTCGGCTACGCGAACAGGACCCCTCCCAGGACCACCAGCCCGAGTGCTGCCCCCCAACCGCGCCACAGCGCCTTGCAGGCCGCGTCCACGGAATTTGCGCCAATGCGTTTCTCCCCCGTTTCATTGACGAACGGGTAATCCCGCAAACGGCCGTCATAGGCACGTGGCCCCGACAGGGCCACGCCAAGCGCCCGGGCCATCGCCGCCTCGGGCCAACCCGCGTTCGGGGACCGGTGCAGGCGCGCATCCTCTGCAATCGCGGGCAGGTCGCGCCATCTTCCGTGAACGGCGGCGACAAGCACCGCGGTCAGCCGTGCCGGGATCAAGTTGAGAAGGTCGTCGAACCGCGCCGCGGCCCAGCCGAAATCGCGGTGGCGGTCGGTCCGGTAGCCGATCATGCTGTCTGCGGTGTTGGTGATCTTGTAGAGAAGCAACCCCGGCAAACCGCCGACCAGGAACCAGAACGCCGGGGCGATGACGCCGTCGCTGAGGTTTTCCGCTGCCGATTCGATTGCCGCGCGGGCGATGGATGGCGCATCCATTTCCGCAGTGTCGCGCCCCACGATCCGGGACACCGCGATCCGCGCGTCGCCCACCGAAATACGAAGGGCCTGTGCCACGGCGCGCACATGATCGACCAGTGAACGCTGAGAGATCAGCACCGCCGCCAGGATCATCTCTACCGGCCAGCCGCCGACGCTCAGCACCGCCCCGAGAAAAACCGCCACCACGCCGAGCGCCGCCATCGCGACGCCCCCCCTGAGCGTCCTGTTGTCGCCGGTGTTGAGCCGTGAATCCGCAAGCTCCACCGCCCGGCCCATCAGCACCGCGGGATGCATCACCCGGTCCCAGAGCCAACGAGGTTCGCCAAGGGCGGCGTCCAGCAGCAGGGCACCGGCGAGAATTGCGGCGGCGCTCATATCGCCGCCTCCAGACGTGCCCAATCACCCGGGGCCGGCAGGCCCAGCCGGATCAGGCTGTCCGACCACGGAAAGATCCGGGTCCAAACATGATGGCGCGCCAGCCGTTCCTGCCATGCGCCGGCATCGGTCACATCATAGAGTCGAAACAGGGATGTGCCCCCCATGCAGCGTGCGCCGGCCCGGCCCATCAATGCATCAAGCCGGGCTGCATCCTCGTTCAACCGCGTGCGCGTGGATTTTGACCATTCATCGTCGGCAAGGGCCACGGTGCCGATTCTCAGCGCCGGACCGGACACCGGCCACGGCCCCAGCATCGTGGCCAACGGACCGATCAGGTCCGGCGGGCCGATGGCGAAGCCCAGCCGGAGACCAGCCAGACCCCAGAACTTGCCAAAGCTCTTGATCACGACGATGCCGGGCCGCTCGGCGTTGCCGATCAGTGACCGGTCGGGCGCGACATCGGCGAAACTTTCGTCGATCACCGTGAAGGGTGCGGTCAGGTCACTGCGCGTGTACCAGTGCCCCGTGGGATTGTTGGGATGCACGATGACCCGCGCATCCGGCGCCTTGTCGGACTTCGCCCAGCCGTGAGCGGCAAACGCGGCGGCGTGCTCGTTATAGGTGGGGGCGGGAATGTGAACGCGCCCCGCGGGCCTGAGGCCCGGCAATTTCGCGATCAGCGCCGAGGCCCCCGGAGCGGCCAGGAGCGCGGCGTCTTCGGGGATGGTCCAGTGTGCGCGCGCAGCACGCTCCAGCGCCGATTGTTCATTTGCATCCGGCAACGCGGACCACACACCATCGGGCAGATTCGGAATCGGATAAGGAACCGGGTTTATCCCGGTGGAAAGGTCGATCCAGCCTTCCCGGCTGCCGCCGTGGCGTGAAATGGCGGCATCAAGGTTTCCACCATGGTCGCGCGTACCGGTCAATCCTTGTCATCCTCGGACGGAAGGGGCGGATGGCGGGTGACAAAATGGCCCTTGACGCCCTGCGGCCAGTCGCGGAACGGAACGCGGCCTGTCTCGCTTGCGGCATGCATCTCGGCGTAGTCGACTATGGCGCGCGCCGCCTCTTCAGCCGGGGCGAAGCGCCCAAGCGTATAGGCCAGCTTGCCATTCGCCTGCACGGCCACGTTGCAGCCATGTTTGCAGCCCATCAGGCAAGACACCCTCCGCGTGCGGACGTTGCGGCCCCCGGCGTGCCGTTCGACCAGTTCGGCCATCTCTTCGCCATGCGTCCGCTCATGGGTGTTTTCGTCCCAGTCGTCACGTTTGCATGTGTCGCAGATGGTGATCCAGGTTGTCATGTGCCCTCGCCGCTTGCTGTCTGGTTCTATGAAACGGAAATTGCAGGGCAGGGCAAGCGGCTTCGCCACGTCGCAGACGCATCCCGCGCCAGGCCCTCAAACCGCGATGCTTTCGCGCCCGTGCGGCGCCGTGAAATCCGGCACCGGGTTGATCGGGATGATGCGGTGCGGGTTCACGGTATCGTGGCTGTAATGGTAGTGACGCACGATGTGATCGAAATCCACCGTCCTGGCCACGCCCGGCCATTGATAAAGCTCGCGCAGATACCCCCACAGGTTGGGATAATCGACGATCCGCCGCCGGTTGCACTTGAAATGGAGGTGGTAGACCTTGTCGAAGCGCACCAGCGTGGTGAAAAGCCGCCAGTCGGCCTCGGTGATCGTGTCGCCGATCAGGTAACGCCGGTCCGCAAGTCGCGCCTCCAGCCAGTCGAGGCTTTCGAAAAGCGGGTATACCGCCTTTTCGTAGGCGTCCTGAGAGGTGGCGAAACCGGCCTTGTAGACGCCGTTGTTGACGGTGTCGTAGATGCGTGCGTTGACCGCCTCGATCTCGTCGCGATACGCGGCGGGGTAATAATCGTCACCGTTGCCGGTAATCCCGTCGAAAGCCTTGTTGAACATGCGGATGATCTCGGCGGATTCGTTCGAGACGATGGTTTCGCGCTCCCGATCCCACAGGATCGGCACCGTTACCCGGCCGGAAATGCCGGGGTCGGCCTTGAGGTAGATATCCCGTGCATAAGGCACACCGTATAGCAGATCCCCTGTCGCCCCCGGGTAATCGGTGCGGAACTCCCAGCCATCGGACATCATGTCGGGATGCACGACCGAAACACCGATGTGATCCACGAGTCCCTTGAGTTGCCGGAAGATCAGGGTGCGATGCGCCCACGGGCACGCCAGGGCAACGTAGAGATGGTAACGCCCCGTGGCGGCCTGGAAGCCGCCCTCGCCGCTTGGTCCGGCTCTGCCGTCCGCGGTGATCCAATTGCGGAATTTCGAGGTGTCACGCACGAACTTCCCGCCGGTGGATGCGGTGTCGTACCATTCGTCATGCCATTCGCCGTCGACCAGTCTTCCCATTTCGGAGCCTCCTTGTTCGGCGTCTTACCTAGTCTCGTGGAAGCCTTGGTTGAATGCCCGGTGCCGCGCAGGGCGCGTGCACGGCCGCACATGTCGGAAACCGCGGCGTTTCGGGCGTTTCTCTGTTTGCAGCGCAGGTGCAGGACGTCTATACAGAAGGCGGACGATGCCCCACGGACGGGGCCGGAAAGGTGCGTGGAACGGGCCGACCCATGCCGGGGGCCGTCGGACCACATCGTCAGATGCCGGGTGCGCCCGCTCTTTCCCCTTTCCGCCGAGCGACATGAAGACAGGGGAAACCGTCATGAGACCATTCGTTGCACTCACCGCCTTGCTTGGCGCCGGAGCGGCCCAAGCGCATCCCGGCCACCTTGCAGAGGCTGCCGGCCACGGTCACTGGCTGGGTGCGGCAGCGATCGGCGCGGCGATCGCGATCGGGCTATGGGCCGGGCTTCGGGGACGCAGGGGCGAAGACGACACGGAGCAGGCCGAAGCCGATCCGGTCGAAGACGACGCCGCGGAGGCCTGAGCGAATGGCCCGGACCGGTGTGATGATCTGCGGCCACGGCTCGCGCAGCCAGTCGGCAGTCGATGAGTTCGCGAGCCTTGCTCAAAAGCTGCCTCCCTACCTCCCCGCGGACTGGGAGATGGAATACGGCTACCTGGAATTTGCCAATCCCGTCATCCGCGATGGTCTGGACAAGCTCCGTGACCGGGGTTGCGATCGTATTTTCGCGGTGCCCGGAATGCTGTTTGCGGCGATGCACTCCAAGAACGATATCCCGACCGTTCTCAACACCTACGCGGCAACCCACGGGATCGAGGTGTCATATGGCCGCGAACTTGGTGTAGACCCCAAGATGATCGCCGCCGCCGGTGCCCGGGTGCAAGAGGCGCTGGACCGCGCGAACGCCGCGAGCGGTCAGGTCAGCCTGCATGACACCTGCCTCGTGGTGATCGGTCGTGGCGCGTCCGACCCGGACGCCAACGCCAACGTCGCCAAGATCGCCCGCCTGCTGCAGGAAGGCATGGGCTTCGGCTGGTGCGAGGTGGGATACTCCGGTGTCACCTTCCCGCTGGTCGAACCCTGCCTGCAGCACGTGGCGCGGCTTGGCTACAAGCGCGTGATGGTGTTCCCCTACTTCCTGTTTTCGGGGATCCTGATCGACCGGATCTACGGCTTCACCGATCAGGTGGCCTGCGCGCACCCGGAGATCGAATTCGTCAAGGCGGGCTACCTTGGCGATCACCCAAAAGTTCTTGAGACATTCGCGGAACGGGTGAGCGAACAGGCTGGTGCCAACCCGCCGCCCAACTGCGGTACCTGCCAGTACCGGACCCAGATCCTGGCCGTCGAAGGACAGGATGCACGCCGGATAACGCCGGAACAGCGTGCTGCAATCGCGGCCGAGAAGGGTGCCGGCCACCCGGCCTTCAGTGATGTGCCGCCGCCGACCTGCGTCATGTGCAAGTACCGCACACAGGTGCTTGGTTTCGAAGCGGAGGTGGGTGCGGTCCAGGAAAGTCACCACCACCATGTGGAGGGCCAGGGGGCCAGCGCGCCGGGCTCCAATGTCGAGGATTGCACCCTGTGCACCACTTTCTGCACCGGGCTGTGCCGGCTGGAGCTGCAGGATCAGCACCGCCACCACCACCATCATCACCATGGTCATGACCACGGGGACGATCACCATCATCACCACCATGCAGAGTACCCGCACGCCGATCACCCCCTGGGCCCGGAAAGCGCGCGTGGCGGGCGTCCCTGAGCCGTTCTTATTGGTGCCGGAAACACCCCCGCCGGACACTGCCGGCGGCTGCGGTCATCGCAAAGGTCCGATCGTGCGTCCCTATGAGAAAAACCCCTCGGCCATCTATGCCGAAAGTTTTGCCACCGTCCGCCGGGAGGCGCGCCTGTCGCGGTTCACCCCGGGCATGGAGGCGCTGGCGATCCGCATCATCCATGCCTGCGGGATGATCGACGTCGCGGACCGGCTCGCGTTCTCCGACAATGCCTCTTCGGCGGGCCGCGCCGCCCTCGACTCGGGGGCCCCCGTACTGTGTGACTGCGAGATGGTGGCGGCCGGTATCATCCGCCGGCACTTGCCACGTGACAACGCGGTGATAGTGACCCTGAACGATCCGGCCGTGCCCGGGCTGGCACGGCAGATCGGAAACACCCGCTCGGCCGCGGCGGTGGAACTGTGGACGGACCGTCTCGAAGGGGCGGTCGTGGCGATCGGGAATGCTCCGACAGCGCTTTTCCACCTGCTTGAACGCCTCGAGGCCGGCGCGCCGAAACCTGCATTGATATTGGGATTTCCCGTCGGTTTCGTGGGTGCGGCGGAGTCGAAGGCGGAACTGGCTTCTGATCCTCGCGGCTGCGAGTTCATAGCGCTGCGCGGGCGGCGGGGCGGCTCGGCCATGACATCGGCGGCTGTCAACGCCTTGGCCGCGGGTTTGCGGGAGGCGGACGCGTGAGGGCCGTGCTCGTCGCGCCCTTGCAGGCGCGCCTCGCGAACCCCGCACGCAAGGGAGGGGAGAGCGGTGGCTGAACCCTGGCTGCATATCGTCGGCATCGGCGAGGACGGCATGGACGGGCTTCTGCCGGCGACCCGTGCGATCGTCGAGGCCGCCGAGGTCATCGTCGGCGGAGATCGTCATCACCGGTTGTCCGACAGCCTGCACGCCGAACGCGTGGCGTGGCCGTCGCCATTCGACGCACTGATCGAAATGTTGCGGTCCATGCGAGGCCGGAGAGTGGTGGTGCTGGCCACCGGAGACCCGCTGTGGTTTTCCGTCGGCGCCCGTATCGGGCGTGCCATCGACCCCGCCGAGATCATCTATCATCCGCAGGTTTCGGCGTTTCAGCTTGCCGCCGCGCGGATGGGCTGGTCGTTGCCGGATGTCGAGACGCTGACCGTGCATGGACGTCCCGTCGAACAGATGATCGCCTTCGTACAGCCGCGGGCGAGGCTCCTGATCCTTACGACGGGAGAAGACACGCCCGCACGGATCGCCGAATTCCTGGAAAGCCGGGGCTTCGGGGAATCCCGGATGACGGTCCTGGCCGCAATGGGCGGGCCGGACGAGGCGCGGTTCGACGGGCTGGCCGAAAGCTGGTCTCAAGAGGTGCCTGCCTTCAACACCCTGGCGGTGGAGTGTGTCGCCGGGCCGGACGCGGTGGTTTCTTCGCGGGTGCCGGGCCTGGATGACGGTCTGTTCGAACATGACGGAACCATGACCAAGCGGGAGGTTCGCGCCGCCACACTGGCCAGGCTCATGCCGATGCGCGGGGCGCTCCTCTGGGATATCGGGGCCGGGTGCGGGTCAATCGCGGTGGAATGGATGCGCGGCGCGCGCGATGCCCGCGCGGTGGGAATTGAACCGCGGGCCGATCGCCGCGCCATGGCGGCGGCGAACGCGCTTGCCCTCGGGGTTCCGAAACTGGATCTGGTTGATGGCCGGGCACCCGCCGCCCTCAAGGGGCTTGAGGCACCGGATGCGGTCTTCATCGGGGGTGGTCTGGCGCCGGACACGTTCGATGCGGCCTGGGCCGCGCTGCGCCCGCTGGGCCGGCTTGTATGCAATGCCGTGACGCTGGAAAGCGAGGCCGTGCTGCTGGACCTGCATGCACGTCATGGCGGCGATCTGGTCAGGATGCAGGTCAGCCGCGCCGTGCCGGTTGGCGGGCTGACCGGCTGGCGCCCGATGATGCCGGTCACGCAATGGAGCCTGGTCAAGCGATGACGGAAGCGGGAATCAATCCGGTGGCAATACTGACCGGAAGAAGCCGAAAGGGGCGTATGTCTTGAGCGGGGTGCTTTATGGCGTCGGCGTCGGGCCCGGTGATCCCGAACTGATGACGCTCAGGGCGCATCGGTTGATTTCCGGGGCCAAAGTAGTGGCCTATCCCGCGCTTGCCGGTGCGGAAAGCTTCGCCCGTTCCATTGCCGCCGAACTAATTCCGCGAGCCGCAAGGGAAATCGTGCTCGACGTGCCGATGACCACCGAGCGCGGGCCGGCGCAGGTTGCGTACGACGCGGGCGCCGAACGGATTGCCGAAGCTCTGGACACGGGGCGCGACGTGATCTGCCTTTGCGAGGGGGATCCGTTCTTTTACGGCTCCTTCATGTATCTCTTCGCCCGGCTCAGCACCCGCTATCCGGTCGAGGTGGTGCCCGGCGTGACATCCGTGACCACATGTGCGGCCGCGGCCGGAGTGCCGCTGACAGCTCGCAACGAGCGGTTGACAGTGCTGCCCGGTCCGCTGCCGGAGCCGGAACTGCGTGACCGGATCGAAGGCGCGGAAAGCGTGGCGATCATGAAGGTCGGCCGCCATCTGGCGAAGGTCCGGGCCGTGATCGACGCTCTTGGCCTGACGCGCCGTGCGGTCTATGTCGAACGCGCCAGCCTTTCCTCGGAACTTGTTTGCCCACTGGCCGAAGCCCCTGAAAAGGCGCCCTATTTCTCGATGATACTTCTGACGAAAGGGACTGACCCATGGCTGTAACGCCGGTTGTTCTGGCGCTCTCGCGCTCGGGTGAGGTGACCGCGCATCGTGTTGCCGGCATGATCGGGGCGCAGGTGCATGGCCGCGAGAAACGGGTTGAACGCGCCGATGCCACCTTCGCCAACGCGCTGGAACATGTGCGTGGACTTTTTGCCGCCGGTGTTCCGGTGGTGGGCGTTTGTGCCAGCGGGATCCTGATCCGGGCGGTCGCGCCGATGCTGGGCGACAAGCGCACTGAGCCGCCGGTTGTTTCGATCTCCGATGACGGGTCGGTCGTGGTCCCGTTGCTCGGCGGGCATCGCGGGGCCAACCGGCTGGCCCGGCGCATCGCCACCGGGCTGGAGGCTGCGGCGGCGGTGACCACCGCGGGAGACGTTTCGGTCGGCATCGCGCTCGATGAGCCGCCGGCGGGCTATCGCCTTGCCAACCCGGAAGATGCCAGGACGGCGATGGCGGCCCTTCTGGCCGGTGAGGGTGCGCGTGTCACGGGCGAGAATATCTTCGAACTGGCCGAGGACGCGGATGCAGCGGTCGAACTGGTGGTCACCGAGGCGCCCGTGCAGGGGGGCGACAAGCGCCTCGTCTATCATCCTCAGCAATTCGTGCTGGGGGTGGGATGCGCCCGCGATGCCGATCCCGAAGAGCTCTGGGGCCTCGTGAAATCGACCCTCGCCGAAGCCGGCATCGCACGCGGTGCGGTGGCCTGCGTGACAACAATCGAGCTCAAGGCCGACGAACCGGCAGTCATCCAGCTCGCGGCGCGGCTCGAAGTGCCTCTGCGGCTCTTCAGTGCGGAGGAACTGGAAGCGCAGAGTGCGCGGCTCGCCAACCCGTCGGATGTGGTCTTTGCCGAGGTTGGCTGTCATGGCGTCGCCGAAGGCGCGGCGCTGGCTGGCGGCGGCGAACTGGCGATCGAAAAGCGCAAGACCGCCAACGCGACCTGCGCCGTGGGACGTGCTTCGGCGCCGCTTGCCGCGGTGCCGGGGCGCGGACGCGGGAAGCTGAGTGTCGTCGGGATCGGTCCGGGGCAGGCCGGCTGGCGCACGCCCGAAGTCTCGGCGCTTGTCGCGGAGGCCGATGAGCTTGTCGGATACGGGCTTTACTTAGATCTGCTCGGGCCGCTCGCGGCGGGCAAGGCGCGGTCGGATTTCCCTCTGGGCGGCGAGGAGGCACGCTGCCGCTATGCGCTGGAACAGGCCGGACAGGGCCGCAATGTCGCGCTTGTCTGTTCGGGGGATGCCGGAATTTACGCCATGGGCGCGCTGGTTTTCGAATTGCTGGATCGGGGCCCCGGCGAACACGGCGTCAGCGACGCGGCACGCCGCACCGAGGTGGTGTGCTCGCCGGGTGTATCGGCGCTGCAGGCCGCGGCGGCGCGGGCCGGTGCACCACTCGGCCACGATTTCTGCACCATCTCCCTGAGCGATCTTCTGACTCCGCGCGCGGACATCCTGTCGCGTCTCAAGGCCGCGGCCGAGGGGGATTTCGTGATCGCCTTCTACAACCCCGTTTCCCGGACCCGGCGGACCCTCCTGGCCGAGGCTCGGGACATCCTGCTGCAGCATCGCCCGCCGGACACTCCGGTGATGCTGGCAACCTCGCTGGGGCGGGCAGAAGAACATCTTTGTTACCGGCGCCTCGATGCGCTGGAGGTCGATGAGGTGGACATGCTTACCGTGGTGCTGGTCGGGTCGAGCAATTCGCGCCTTGCCGAACTGGGCGAGGGGCCGCGCATGTTCACGCCGCGTGGCTATGCGCGCAAGATAGACGGTGATCTTGCCGTGCGGGCCAAGGAATGAAGTGTTCCGCCGTGATCAGGATATTCGGGAACAACGGACGAGAGGCTGTGACATGACCGTCTATTTCATCGGTGCCGGGCCGGGTGACCCGGAGCTTCTGACAAGGAAGGCAGAGCGGCTCATCGGCGCCTGCCCGGTCTGCCTTTACGCGGGGTCTCTGGTGCCGCCCGAGGTGGTGGCTTGCGCGCCACCCGGCGCCTTGGTGCGTGACACGGCCCCGATGACGCTGGAGGAAACGCATGCCGAGATCGTGGCGGCGCACCGGCGTGGCGAGGATGTGGCGCGCGTGCATTCCGGCGACCCGTCACTTTACGGCGCGATTGCAGAACAGATCCGTCGGCTGCGCGCCGACGATATCGAGTACGCGATAATACCCGGTGTTCCCGCTTATGCCGCCGCGGCCGCCGCGCTCGGCCAGGAGTTGACCGTGCCCGAGGTGGCCCAGTCCATCGTGCTTACGCGGGTGTCGATGAAGTCGACGTCCATGCCACCGCGCGAGAAGCTGGAGGTTTTTGCCCGCTCGGGCGCAACGCTCGCCATTCATCTCGGCGTTCGCAACCTCCGTGAAATCCAGCGTGTGCTGACACCGCATTATGGCCCCGACTGCCCGGTTGTGGTGGCCTATCGCGTGGGCTGGCCGGACGAGATGTTCATTCGCGGGACACTGACCGATATTCAGGCGAAGGTCCGTGCCGCGAAGATCACACGTACCGCTCTGACGCTGGTTGGCCCTGTATTGGGGGAAATCCCGGATTTCCGCGACAGTGCCCTCTATGATCCCGCGGCGCCTCATGTCTTGCGCCCGAAAGCGGTTGTAAAAGAGTGACTTTTCGAAAAAATGCATGCGCATTCACTTGATCGAAACAAATGCGTGTCAGATCCTGCCGATATATGCTTGCGGAGGCGCGGCGATGACGACATTTCTTCCTGACGAGGTGCAGGCCGGGCTTGACGCCGCACGCAAGCGTGATCTGCGCCGCAAGAGCCGTCTGCGGATCCATGCCGGCGACGAGGTCTATCGCGTCCTGCGATCCTGGGACGGCGGTTTTGCCCTCGATGCGGATACGGCGCCGCATCTGCGTGGCCTGGTCGAGATGCATGAGGGCAGCCAGCACCTGTCCAACTGCCTGATCGTCGCCTCCGAGGAAGAAGCGGGCGAAATCCGTTTCGAATACAAGCGCACCACGGAAGCGACGGCGGAACAGCCACTCGATTTCGAGCGGCCAATGAACGCGCCGGTTGCCCTGTTGGGGAAGGGCTGAGCCCGTTCTGCGTCCTTTGCGTTACTGCAAATCCGAGAACGCTGCCTGAAGGCGGGAAACTGCCTCGGCGATCTGCGCCCGCGGCATCCCGATGTTGAACCGCAGGAATGTCTCGCCGCCGCTCCCGAAGGTGGCGCCGTAATTCACCGCGATCCGTGCATCGCGGTTGACGCGTGTCTTGATTTCCTCCGGGCTCATGCCGGTTCCCGCGAAATCAACCCATGAAAGATAGGTCGATTCCATCGGCATTGATACGACGCCGGGAATGGCGTTGACGCCTTCGTCGAACAGCCTCCGGTTCCCGTCGAGATAAACCACCAGCTCATCCACCCAGGCCGCCCCTTCCGGGCTGTAGGCGCCGGTCGTCATGGCAACACCGAAATCATGGATGGCCGTGGACAGCGCCGCCATGCGTGCCTTGATCTTGCGGCGCAGGGGCTCAGCCTGCACGATGACCTGCCCGCAATGCGCCCCGGCGATATTGAAGGTCTTGGAGGGCGCCGTCAGCATGATCAGCCGGTCGGTAATTCCGGGATCGGCCAGCGGCATCGGCAGGTGCCGGTTGTCGCCGAATACGAGATCCTGATGCACCTCGTCCGAAACCAGCAGCAAGTCGTGCCGGCGGCAGAAATCGGCCACGGCGCGCAGTTCTTCAAGGGTCCAGACCCGGCCACCGGGATTATGCGGCGAACACAGGACAACCATGCGCTCGTGCCCTGACAGCAGGTTGTCGTAATGATCGAAATCCATCTCGTAGCGTCCATCGTTCAGCGCCAGCGGGCATTCCACCACTTCGCGCCCCGCGGACCGGATCACCCGCGCGAAGGCGTGGTAGACGGGTGTGAAGAGGATCACGCCATCCCCCTCTGCGGTCAGGGCGTCCAGGGTCAGGCCGAGCCCGTTGCACAGCCCGCTTGCGGTGAGGATCCAGTCATGCTCGACCGTCCAGCCATGGCGGTTCTTCATCCACCACGCAATTGCGTCCTTGTAAGGCCCGTAATCCCCCAGATATCCATAGAAGCCATGCGCGAGTTTCTGGCGCACCGCGTCCTGCACACACTCGGGCGAGCGGAAATCCATGTCGGCCACCCACATCGCCAGCCCGTCATCGGGGGAAACGCCGTATACCTCCTCCATCTTGTCCCACTTGTTGGACAGATGGCCACGCCGGTCGATGATCTGGTCGAAATCCATGCTTGCCTCCGCGTTATTCGGTGCGCACGCTACCGGATCGGGCCTCATGTGCAAGGGGCGTTGCGGTCGGCGCCGCCATGTCCTAAATCATTCTCATGAAACGGCCCATTGTCCTGCATCCTGATCCCCGCCTGAAGAAGGTTTGCGCCCCTGTCAGCGACCTGAGCGAGGCACGGCTGAAGCTGGCCGAGGACATGCTGGAGACGATGTATGACGCCCCCGGCATCGGCCTTGCCGCGCCGCAGGTGGGTGTGCCGGAGCGCCTGATCGTCCTGGATTGCGAAAAGACCGAAGAGGCCACGCCGCACCCGATGGTCATGTTCAACCCGGAAATCGTCGCGCGCAGCGACGAGCTCAACGTCTACGAGGAAGGCTGCCTTTCCATCCCCGAGCATTTTGCGGACGTCACGCGGCCGGCCTCGGTGCAGGTCCGCTGGATTGATACAAGCGGCAACGAGCGGGAGGCGGAATTCGACGGCCTGTGGGCCACATGTGTGCAGCATGAGATCGACCACTTGAACGGCAGGCTTTTCATCGACTACCTCGGCGCGATGAAGCGTCAGATGATCACCCGTAAAATGGCCAAGCTCAAGCGTGAGAAGGCGCGCGCGTGACCGGGCAATGACTGTGCGCCGCTGCATTCCCTGGCCCGACCGTCGCCTCAGAAGCCGGGCTGTGGCAGTGGACACCATCAGCAATACCGTTCTCGGGATCTGGCGGGACATGATCGACACGATGGAGGCGATGCCGGGCGTGGGGCTGGCAGCACCGCAGATCGGCGAGTTGAGCCGCCTTGCCGTGGTCGATGCCAGTGATGGGCGCGGTCAGGCCGTGCGCATGGCCAACCCGGAGATCCTGCACTCCAGTGTCACCCTGCGCCCGCATGAGGAGGCAAGCCCCAACCTGCCCGGCGTATCGGCCCGGATCGAACGGCCCCGCGCCGTCACCGTGCGGTTCCTCAACGCCTGTGGCGAAATCGAAGAGCGTGAATTCACCGGGCTCTGGGCAACCAGCGTGCAGCACCAGGTCGACCATCTGGACGGGCGGATGTACTTCGACCGGCTCAGCAAGGTCAAGCGTGACATTCTGCTCAGGAAGGCCCGTAAGGTAACAGGATGAATGGATGCGCGTGATCTTCATGGGTACGCCCGACTTCTCGGTCCCGGCGCTCGATGCGCTGGTCGGTGCGGGGCACGAGATCGCTGCGGTATACTGCCAGCCGCCGCGCCCGGCGGGCCGCGGCAAGAAACCCCGTCCCTCACCGGTGCAGGACCGCGCCACGGAACTGAACCTGCCGGTCCGTCATCCCGAAAGCCTTAAAGGGGCGGCGGAACAGGCGGAGTTCGCCGCGCTTGATGCAGATGTGGCGGTGGTGGTGGCCTACGGGTTGCTTCTGCCGCGGCCGGTTCTTGATGCGCCACGGCACGGGTGCCTGAATATCCATGCCTCCCTTTTGCCGCGCTGGCGTGGGGCGGCGCCCATCCAGCGCGCGATCATGGCCGGAGATTCCGAAACCGGCGTTTGCATCATGCGTATGGAGGCGGGGCTGGACACGGGGCCTGTGCTGCTGCGCCGGGCCACCCCGATCACCGCGCAGGACACGGCCCTGACGCTGCATGACCGGTTGGCGCGGATGGGTGCGCAGCTGATCATCGAGGCACTGAAATATATTGATAACCTGCGCCCCGAAACCCAGCCCGAGGCGGGCGCGACCTACGCCGCCAAGATCGATAAGTCCGAGGCACGGATTGACTGGAGCGCGCCGGCGACGCGGGTCGATGCGAAGATTCGCGCCCTGTCGCCCTTTCCCGGCGCCTGGACGGAGATCGACGGTCAGAGGGTGAAGCTGCTGGCCTCCGCACTCGCGCCGGGTCACGGCAATCCCGGCGAGGTGCTTGATGACAAGCCGACAGTGGCCTGTGGCACCGGGGCGGTCCGGCTTTTGCGCTTGCAACGGGCTGGTGGCCGGGCGCAGGATGCGCAGGAGTTCATGCGCGGGCTGGACCTGCCCGCCGGCACGGTTCTCTGACGGCGCGGGCAGGAAAGGGAAAAGCGGATGTTTCCAGTGCTGATCGGAACGGTGGTGATTGCCGGGATCGTCGGCTATGCCAGTGAACGCACCGGGTTCACCCGCAACGGCTATGTCGCGTCCATCGTGATTTGCGTGGGCGGGGCGTTCCTCTTTTATTTCCTGCGCATCATGTTCGGCCTGCGCATCGGCACGCCGGGGATCGACGCGGTGCTGTCTTCGGTGGGGGCGCTGATCATCGTGCCCACGCATTGGCGTCGGCGCAGATAGAGTTCGGGCATGGACGTTGTCTATCTCGTCATTGTCGGGGCCGTGGCCGGGTTTCTGGCAACCCGCCTGATGAAACTTGAAACAGGTATGATCGCCACCGTCGCCATCGGCATTGCGGGCGCCGTGATCGCCGGTCTGGCGCTGCGGATCCTGCTGTCGGTGGTCGGATTCCTGGGCGGGCTTGTCGGGGCGGTTCTGGGTGCTGTCCTGCTTATATGGGTCTGGCAGACCTTCACGAGTGATCAAAGGAAATAATTGCGCTCGGCGGTTGTTTCGGGCCAGCCGTCTCCGTAGGTATCACCCTCGGCCCGATGCGGACCCTGCGGTGTCCGGCTTGAAAGGGGCCATGCCCGCGCGTGCCAACTCATCGGCGCGCTCGTTCTCGGGGTGGCCGGCATGGCCCTTGACCCATTCCCAGGTCACGTCGTGGCGCGCTTGCGCCTCGTCCAGCCGCTGCCAGAGCTCGACATTTTTCACCGGCTTTTTCGCGGAGGTCTTCCAGCCGTTCCGTTTCCAGCCGTGGATCCAGCCGGTGACACCGTTCTTCACGTAGGCGCTGTCGGTGACGATGGTGATCCGGCTGGGTTTCGAAAGTGCCTCGAGCGCGTTGATCGCCGCAAGCAGTTCCATCCGGTTGTTGGTGGTCGCCGCCTCGCCGCCGGAGAGTTCGCGTTCCTTCACCACCGTGCCGTCCTGCGTGGCCTGCAACAGCACGCCCCAGCCTCCGGGGCCGGGGTTACCGGAACAGGCACCGTCGGTATAGGCGCGCAGCTCAGCCATGGGCGGCCATCACGATCCAGCCCTCGGGGTGGCCGGCCATGCCCTCGGCGGTGCCGAACCAGCAATCGCCCGGGCGCAGGCCCGCCCCGGTCAGCAGGCGTTCCAGCTCCTCGCGTTCATAGTACTCGTAATGGCGGTCCAGCCGGTCCCGGCCGCCGCCGCTGCCGCGCTTGAGCCCGAGAAACAGCACGCCGCCCGGCCTTAGCGCCGTGGCGATCCGCGCCAGGTGGTCCGGCATGTCCCCGCGCGGGGCGTGCAGGAGGCTGAAATAGGCCCAGACCCCGTCATAGGCATCGCGTTCGTCAAGGTCCTCGAACCGTCCCAGCCGGGCCGAAACGCCGGGCAGCTTGGCGGTGCGTTCCACCATCGCCTCGGCCGCGTCGAGGGCCCAGACCTGCAGGCCGGCCTCGGCCATGCGCAGGGCGTAGTGCCCCGCCCCGCAGCCCAGGTCAAGCACCCGCCCGCCCGCGGGGCAGGCGGCGATGAAGCGCCCGATCATCGGGTCGCCGGCGGCCTCGCGGTCCATCATCGCGGCATATGCGTCGGACTGGCGGTTGTAGACCGCAAGCGTTCGCGCGTCACTCATGCGAAGATCACCCCGATCGCCAGGCAGGCCAGCACCGCCAGCGTCAGCGGCAGCCGCAGCGCCAGCCACCAGATCGGCGCGGCCCCGTTGCGCCAGAAGAACCAGTCAAGCACCAAGAGCCCCGCAAAGCCCGCCATAAGCGAGACACCGGCCCCGGCAGGGCCCCCGCCGGTCATGAAGAAGGCCCAGAGCGCCGGGATCACCGACAGCGTGTAGCCCGCACCGGCCTGAGCGCCGTCGAGCCGTGTCGCGAACCCCCAGAGCACGCCGGACATGAACGAAAGGATGATCGCCCCGTAAAACAGCATCACATAGGGCCCGGAAAAGCGCGGCCCGATCGTCTTCACGGTCCAGAAGGCAAGGTCGGGTACCAGCACCGTGACCGCCCCCCAGAAAAACGGGATCAGGCCGGCAAATCCGAGGACGAGGGCAGGGCGCGGGATTATCATGCGCGGCAACATGGCGTGAAGGGCATGGCGTGGCAAGGGCGGAATGGGCCGGCCCGTGCCGTCCTTCGCCGATCGCACGCGCCACCCCGTCCTGGGCATGCCGCCCCGAAGAGACGGGTTCGCAATGTGGAATTTCCTGCCGTTCGCACAGCTCATGGCAAAGACCGCAGTCAGCCCCGGGGCGGACATGGCGCCTTGCGGACCGGCTGGTCAGGACGGAGCTTCGCGCTTGGTAGGTCGAGTGACCGAAGCGCGGATGGAGCGCACATTTTCCCTGCGCGGATTCAAGGCGAAGCCGCCGCGCATCGCCGGGCCGCCCCCCGGCACGGCGATATGGCCGGGTCAGGCGCAACGACCTCATATCGTCCGGATTAGCCGGGATAAAGCGCGCCGTCCTGCCGTCGGATCGCCGCACCGCGGCCCGTCGATACGCGGTTCGGTCGTGACTCTCGACCGTCCACTCCGGGCTCAAGGCATCATCGCTGCGTTTGGCCTGAACGGCGGCTTTCGGGACGTCGGCCCATCGTTGCAAACCCCGCTCCCTGCGCTCTCCTGCCGGCTGCGGTATTCCGTTGTCCGGGGTCAAGGCCGTCACCCGGCATGTCGTGCCCGCTGCCCGGTTCAGGCCGGCGCGCGCATCACGCGCGGCACCTTGAATTCCACGTTTTCCTGTGCGGTCTCGACGGTTTCGACCGTCAGATCGTAGCGTGCCTCGAGGGCCGTGACCACTTCATCCACCAACACTTCGGGAGCCGAGGCCCCGGCGGTGAGGCCGATGCTCCTGGCGCCTTCCAGTGCGCGCCAGTCGATGTCTTCCGCGCGCTGGACAAGCTGGGAATATCCGCAGCCCGCCTTTGCCCCGACCTCGACCAGGCGGCGGGAATTGGAAGAGTTCGGTGCCCCGACCACGAGCATCGCATCCACCTTGGCGGCCATCGCCTTGACCGCCTCCTGGCGGTTGGTGGTCGCGTAACAGATGTCTTCTTTGTGGGGGCCCCTGATAGCCGGGAACCGGGCCTGGAGCGCGGCCACAACCTCGGCCGTGTCATCCACCGAAAGCGTCGTCTGCGTGACGAAGGCGAGCTTTTCGGGGGCGCGCACCTCGAGCCTGTCCACGTCGTCGACCGTTTCGACCAGAAGAACTTCGCCCTCGGGAAGCTGCCCCATGGTCCCGACCGTCTCGGGGTGGCCGGCATGCCCGATCATGATGATCTGCAACCCGTCCTGGTGGTGACGCTCGGCCTCGATATGGACCTTGGAAACCAGCGGGCAGGTGGCATCCACATAGATCATCTCGCGGCGCTGCGCCTCGGCGGGGACAGCCTTGGGCACCCCGTGCGCGGAAAAGATCACCGGACGGTCGTCCGGGCAATCCGAGAGGTCCTCAACGAAAACCGCGCCCTTGGCGCGAAGGTCGTCCACCACGTATTTGTTGTGGACAATCTCGTGACGAACATAGACCGGGGCGCCCCATTTTCCGAGGGCCATTTCAACAATCTTGATGGCGCGATCCACGCCCGCGCAGAAGCCGCGCGGGGCCGCGAGATAAAGTGTGAGCGGTGGTCGGGTCATGTCTTCTCCTGGGCCAATGCCCCGGAAATAAGGCCCATGCCGCCCCGCGTCCACCCCGGCGCGCCCCTTGTCACTGGCGTGACTGTGCCGTTTCCCGGTCCTGCGCCGGATCGCGCGGGGGGCGGCCGATGACCTCCTTGAGGTCGTCAAGTTCGATGAAATTGTCGGCTTGCCGGCGCAGATCGTCCGAAATCATCGGCGGCTGGCTGCGGATGGTGGACACCACCGACACGCGCACGCCCTGCCGCTGCAGGCTTTCGACCAGTGGTCTGAAATCACCGTCGCCGGAAAACAGGACGATATGTTCGACCTTGGGGGCCAGTTCCATCGCGTCCACCGCAAGCTCGATGTCCATGTTGCCCTTGACCTTGCGCCGGCCCTGACTGTCAGTGTACTCGCGTGCCGGCTTGGTGACCATGGAATAGCCATTGTAATGCAGCCAGTCCACCAGCGGGCGAATCGGCGAATACTCGTCGTTTTCCAGCAGCGCAGTGTAGTAGAACGCCCTGAGCAGCTTGCCGCGGCGCATGAATTCGGTCCTCAGCAACTTGTAGTCTATGTCAAAGCCCAGGGACTTGCCGGCGGCATACAGATTCGACCCGTCTATGAACAGCGCCAGCCGTTCGTCCTTGTAAAACATCAAATGTCCTTTCAAGCCCAAATGCGTACCCGTGCTTTCCGTGAGTGTGAGTGGTAGGAACGCCGCACGAGCCCTGGAATACTAGAATGTCTGCCATCCGGCGGCAAGGCCCACAGCTTTGGTGAAACGCGGTGCAACTTTGACGAATGATCAAGATTTCCTGATCGCGCTCGGCGCCAATCTGCCATCTTCCGCAGGAGCACCGGAGGCCACATTGCGGGCCGCCCTGGCTGCGCTGACCGCCTTGGGGGTCACCGTGAGCGCGATCAGCCGTTTCTACAGAACCCCCTGTTTTCCACCCGGCGCCGGACCGGATTACGTCAATGCCGCGGCGCGGCTGGAGGGGCCGTCCGATCCCGCCCGAATGCTGGCATTGCTGCACCGGGTGGAAGCCGATTTCCATCGTGTCCGGGCCGAACGGTGGGGACGCCGGACCCTCGACCTGGACATGATCGCCGCTGGGGCTGCCGTGTTGCCGGACGCCGCGACGCAGGCGCGATGGCGCTGCCTGCCGGCGGAAGACCAGACCCGGATCACGCCGGAAACCCTGATCCTGCCGCATCCCCGGTTGCAGGACCGCGCCTTCGTCCTGGTACCGCTGGCTGATATCGCCCCCGGCTGGACGCATCCGCTCACCGGGCGGACCGTGGGCGACATGCTTGCGGACCTGCCGGACGAAAGCGTTGACGGGGTTGTGCCGCTGTAGCATCCGTGCACTGTCGCAACGGGCCCATTCTCTGCTTGTAAATCCCGGTCCGAGGGCTTAGGTATCCGACCTCTGACAATTCACCGACTGACCTGCCGGAGGTCCGATGGCCCGCGTTACAACAGAAGATTGCGTCGACAAGGTTCCCAACCGTTTTGACCTCGTCATGCTTGCCGCCCACCGGGCGCGCGAGATTTCTGCGGGGGCGCCCCTGACGGTGGACCGCGACAACGACAAGAACCCGGTCGTCGCCCTGCGCGAGATTGCCGAGGAAACGCAATCCGCCGACGATCTGCGCGAACGTCTGATCGAATCGAACCAGACACAGATCGAAGTGGACGAGCCGGAAGAGGACTCGATGGCCCTGTTGATGGGCGGCGGCGAAGCCGACAAGCCGGCCGAAGACGACATGTCCGAGGAAAAACTCCTGCGCGCCCTTATGGAAGCCCAGGGAGAGAGCTGAACCGGGACGGCACGCATGGGCGCGGAAGGTATGATCGCCGTCGAAGACCTGATCCGCCTTGTCCGCGCCTACAACCCCCGGACCGACGAGGCGCTGATCCGTGCCGCCTATGACTACGGCCGAGAGATGCACAAGGGCCAGTACCGCCATTCCGGCGAGGCGTATTTCAGCCATCCCGTCGCGGTTGCCGCGGTTCTGGCCGAACAGCGGCTGGACGATGCCACCATCATCACGGCGCTCCTGCATGACACGATTGAGGATACGCGTGCCTCGTATTCCGAAATTGAAAACCGCTTCGGTGGCGAGATCGCCGATCTTGTCGACGGTGTCACCAAGCTGACCAATCTGCAGCTTTCCAGTACGGAAACCCAGCAGGCCGAGAATTTCCGCAAGCTTTTCATGGCGATGTCAAAGGATCTGCGGGTGATCCTCGTGAAGCTGGCCGATCGTCTTCACAACATGCGCACGATCAAGGCCATGCGCCCGGAAAAGCAGGTGCGAAAAGCGCGTGAAACGATGGATATCTACGCCCCGCTGGCCGGCCGGATGGGCATGCAATGGATGCGCGAGGAACTTGAGGATCTGGCCTTTCGCGTCCTGAACCCGGATGCACGCGCCTCGATTATCCGGCGGTTCATCACCCTGCAGAAAGAAGCCGGCGACGTGATCGACCGCATCACCGGCGACATGCGCAAGGAACTGGACAAGGTCGGGATAGAGGCCGAGGTCCTGGGCCGCGCCAAGAAGCCCTATTCGATCTGGCGCAAGATGCAGGAAAAGGAAATGGGCTTTTCCCGGCTGTCCGACATCTACGGGTTCCGGATCGTCACGGGCTCGGAAAATGATTGCTACGCGGTGCTGGGCGCCATCCACCAACGGTGGCGCGCTGTGCCGGGCCGGTTCAAGGATTACATCAGCCAGCCCAAATCAAACGGTTACCGGTCGATCCACACCACCGTTTCGGGCCGCGACGGCAAGCGCGTGGAGGTGCAGATCCGTACCCGCCAGATGCATGACGTGGCCGAAACCGGCGTCGCCGCGCACTGGTCGTACCGCGACGGGGTGCGAAGCGAGAACCCCTTCGCGGTTGACCCGGCGAAATGGATTTCCTCGTTGACCGAACAGTTCGACGCCGAGGAAGATCATGACGAGTTTCTCGAGGCCGTGAAGCTGGAAATGTATGCCGACAAGGTTTTCTGTTTCACGCCCAAGGGCGATGTCGTCAAGCTGCCGCGTGGTGCGACACCTATTGATTTCGCCTATGCCATACACACGCGGATCGGCAATGCCACGGTCGGCGCAAAGGTCGACGGAATGCGGGTGCCGCTCTGGACGCGGGTCAAGAATGGCCAGTCCGTCGAGGTCATCACCGCCGACGGCCAGACGCCCCAGGCCACCTGGCTGGACATCGCCACAACCGGCAAGGCCAAGGCGGCGATCCGTCGTGCCCTGCGCGAACTGGACCGTGACCGTTACGTGCGCCTTGGCCGGGAATTGGCCCGATCGGCTTTTGAACATGTGGGCAAGCGCGCCACGGACAAGGCGCTCGAACGGGCCGCGCGCACCCTCCGCCTAGCGGATCGCGACGAGGTTCTGGCCCGCCTGGGCAGTGCCGAACTGACCGGTCAGGACGTGCTGGGCGCGGTTTACCCCGATGTCCGGCCCGCCGAGGGCGAGGAAGTCCGACGGGAGCGCGCGGTGATCGGCCTTGGCCCCGACCAGCGTTTTGACCGTGCCCGCTGTTGCCAACCGCTGCCGGGCGAGAGGATCGTGGGCATCACCTGGCGCGGCCGCGGCGTCGTTGTTCATGCCATCGACTGCGCGGCGCTGAGCACCTACGAGGATCAGCCGGAGCGCTGGCTTGACCTGCACTGGCACTCCGGACTGCATCCTGCAGTCTACGACGTGTCGCTCGATGTGACCATTGGCAACGACGCCGGCGTCCTAGGCCGCATCTGCACCTTGATCGGAGAACGCCGCGCCAATATTTCGAACCTGACGTTCCTTGACCGCAAACCCGATTTCTACCGCCTGATCGTTGACGTGCAACTGCGCGATGCAGAACATCTGCACAGTGTCATGTCGGCGCTGGATGCCGAAAGCGATGTGGCCGAGGTGAATCGGCACCGCGACTCGTCGTGCGACACGGGCAGTGCCGCCTTCAGGAAGTAGGAAGCACGAGGTGGTCTTCAAACGCCGAGACAGACGCCCACTTTGGAAGATCGTGGCGGGCTTTCTATGGCCGAAAGGCGGCTGGGGCCGTGCCTTCCACTATATCAAGCACCGCGTTCGCCGCCTTCCCGATCCGCCGCACCGGATCGCGCGCGGTATCTTCGCGGGTGTGTTCGTGACGTTTTCGCCCTTCTTCGGCCTTCATTTCTTTGGTGCCGCGCTGGTGGCGTGGCTGATTCGGGGTAATGTCGTCGCGTCGATCCTGGCGACGTTCTTTGGAAATCCACTGACCTTCGTGCCCATCGGGGTGCTGTCGATCAACACCGGGTATTTTCTCCTCGGGCTGCGCGGGCCGAAGGACGCTGAGCTACACCAGACGCTCGGGCACAGCTTTGCCGAGGCCTGGCATAACATCAACGCCAATATCTGGGCCCTGTTCACCGACGACCGTGCCGACTGGAGCAATCTCAGCGGGTTCTACGAGGACATCTTCTTTCCTTACATGATCGGGGGCATCATACCCGGGATCGTCTGCGGGCTCATTTGCTACTACATCAGTCTTCCACTGATACAGGCGTACCAGAACCGTCGGCGCGGGGTGCTCAGGGCCAAGTGGGAAGCGCTGAAGACTCTGAAGGAAAAAGCCGGCACGAAGGCTGACGCGGGGAACGAAGGCGACTACTCTGATCCCGACTCGAAGCAATGAAAGGATGCCTGCGATGACCGCTGAAACGGAACTTCGCCTGGGTGTGAACATTGATCATGTGGCGACCGTTCGCAACGCCCGTGGCGGCAACTACCCGGATCCCCTCAGGGCGGCTAAACTGGCCGAAGAGGCGGGCGCCGACGGCATCACCGCGCATCTGCGCGAGGACCGTCGCCATATTTCGGACGCCGATATCGAGGGTCTTATGGACAGCCTGGGTGTGCCGCTGAATTTCGAGATGGCCGCGACGGCAGAGATGCAGCAAATCGCCCTTCGGCACCGGCCGCATGCCGTTTGCATTGTCCCCGAGAAGCGCGAGGAACGTACCACGGAAGGCGGTCTCGAGGTTGCACGCGAGGAAAACCGGTTGGCCCATTTCATCGCCCCCCTGCGCGATGCCGGTTGCCGGGTGTCGATCTTCATCGCTGCCGACAATCGGCAGGTCGAGGCGGCCCACCGGATCGGCGCGCAGGTGATCGAACTGCATACCGGAGCCTATTGCGACGCCCATGCCGAAGGCCGTGAAGAAGACCGCGACCGCGAGTTGGCATGCTTGCGGGAAATGTCGGCCTATGCCCATTCGCTCGGGCTCGAGGTCCATGCCGGACATGGCCTGACCTACGATACCGTCACGCCGGTCGCCGCCTTTCCGGAGTTGCGTGAACTCAATATCGGTCACTTCATTATCGGCGAGGCGATCTTCCGCGGCCTCGTGCCAGCCATTGCCGAGATGCGCCGCCTCATGGACGCGGCCCGCGGCCCGCGGCAACGGTCGGCCGTATGAATTACCTTCGTTATACCGGCGTGTTTCTCGCTGTCGCGATCGGGGCAGGGATTCTTGTGTCTGTGCTGAATGCGACGATGGATTCGGTTCTGGGATCCTCGGCGCAGCTCATGGTACCGGCGATGATTGCGGCACTCGTGGAGGGCCAGCATCACGCGAAGCGGTGCAAGGTAAGGCCAGGGGTTGGCGAAGCGTGGAATTTCACCTGGATCGCGACGGCGATCGCGATCGGGTTGAACGTGGCTCTGGCCTATCTGGCGGCGCCGTTGCTGCCGGTTTTCGGCAGGCTTGCCATCGCTCCGTTTCCTTCGCAGCAGTTCATCGTCCTTCTCGGTCTGTACGGCGCAGGCTACCTGATCTGCAACCGTCTGTTCCTGGGCATCGGCGCCGGCAACCAGCTCAGCCTGATGCGCAGCCGGGGCGAGGTGGAATGAAACCCGCGCTCCTGTTTCCGGGCTAGGTAGGCGGGTATGCGGCGCATCGTGATCGCCCTTGGCGCGCTGGCGTTGGCGCTGTGGTCGCTCTGGGTGCTTGAAGGGGCCCGCGACGGCATCGCAATGACCGAGTTGCGCAATGGCCAGACGCCCGTGACCCGGATGAGCGACGGGCGCGGCGGCCCGCCCGTGGTGATTGCCCACGGTTTTGCCGGGTCGCGGCAGATGATGCAGGCCTACGGGCTGACCCTGGCCCGGGCCGGGTATGTTGTCTACAGCTTCGATTTCCAGGGGCATGGCCGGCACCCGTCTCCGATGCGCGGCGACCTGAGCTCGATCGACGGTACCACGCGCCATCTGGTGGATCAGACCCGGCGGGTGATCTCGATGGCGCGGCAGAATGACGGAGGTCCGGTGGCCTTGCTGGGGCATTCCATGGCATCGGATGTGCTGGTGCGTGCCGCCGAAGTGACCGAAGGCATCGGCCCGATGGTGCTGCTTTCGGGCTTCTCGCGGGCGATCACGGCCACGCATCCGGCGGATCTTCTTCTGGTTGCCGGCGAATGGGAGCCCAGCCTCGCTGAATTCGCCGGCAAGGTGCTGCGCATGGCAGACCCGGCCGCCCGCATGGGCCAGACAGTCGATGCCGAGAATGGCAATCGCCGTCGCGCTGTTCTGGCGCCGGCGGTCGAACACGTGGCGATCCTCCACTCAAGGGTGGCCCAACGGGCCGCATTGGCGTGGATAGACGGCTTTCATGGCCGCGACAGCCGCGTTCGGGTTCCCGCCACGGGCTGGGCACTGCTGACGCTGCTGGCCGCGATCACGGTGCTCTTCGCGCCGGTGGCCGGTCTTCTTCCACGCAGCGCAGTGCCGGAGGGCATCCTGCCACCGGGACGCTTTGCAGTCGTGACGCTGATCCCCGCGGTGGTTGCACCGCTGCTTGCGGTGCCGGTCGATACCCGCCTTCTGCCAGTGCTCGTGGCCGATTACCTGGCCCTGCATCTGGGGTTTTACGGTATCTTGCAGGGCGCGTTGCTCTGGCTGTCCGGACGGCGCCCGGGCGCTCTCGTGCCGCTTGCAGCCGGGTTGCTGGTGGTCTGGGGGCTCGGGGTTTTCGGGGTGGCTCTGGATCGTTACGGCGCCAATTTCGTGCCCGTCAACGCCCGTGTCTGGATCATCCTTGCCCTTTGCCTTGGTGCGGTGCCGTTCATGCTGGCCGACAGCTGGCTGGCCCTGGGCGGTCCGTTTTGGCAAAGATTGACGGCGCGGCTTGCCTTCCTGGGGTCGCTCGCGGCAGCGGTGGCGCTCGATCCGGAAAGGTTGTTTTTCCTCGTGATGATCGCACCGGTCATCGTGCTGTTCTACCTTACTTTCGGGGTGATGGGACGAGTCTCGGCCGCCCGGTCCGGACCGCTGGCGGCGGGTTTCGGCCTTGGGCTGGTGCTGGCATGGGCCCTGGGTGTAGCCTTCCCGATGATAGCCACCTGACGATGGAGTGACCGGCATGATCCTTGGCATCGGCACTGACCTTGCCAATATCGAGCGGATTCAGGGCACACTGGACCGCTTCGGCGACCGCTTCCGCAACCGTGTCTTTACCGAGGTCGAGCAGCGCAAGGCCGAACGCCGGATGGACGTGGCCGGCACATACGCAAAACGCTGGGCCGCCAAGGAGGCGTGCTCGAAGGCGCTCGGCACCGGGCTGCGCATGGGCATCGCCTGGAAGGATATGGCGGTCAGCAACGTTCATACCGGCCAGCCGCGCATGCATGTGACAGGCTGGGCCGCCGACCGGCTGGCTGAAATGACGCCGCAAGGGCATGTCGCCGTGATCCATGTCACCCTGACCGACGATCACCCCTGGGCACAGGCCTTCGTGCTGATCGAGGCGCGGCGTGCCACCGGCTGAATCCCCACGCCGCTTGACACCCGCGCGCCACCCGCCCATGAAGCGCGCGAACCCCTGCAGCCGGAGATCCCGATGGCCAGTGAATCCAAGAAAAGCAATGCCGTCATAGAGACGATCAAGACGGTAGTCTACGCGCTGCTGATCGCGGGGATCTTTCGCACCGTCCTCTTTCAGCCGTTCTGGATCCCCTCCGGCTCGATGAAGGATACGCTTCTGGTGGGCGATTTCCTGTTCGTCAACAAGATGGCATATGGCTATTCCTACGCATCTTGTCCGACCATCCGTATCGGGGCCCTGGGCATCGACATCGACGCCGCCGACATCTGCGCTTTTCTTGACGGCGACAACACCCGCATCATCGGGTCGGAACCTGAACGCGGCGATATCATCGTCTTCCGCCACCCCGTGCAGGGCACCGATTTCATCAAGCGCGTTGTCGGCATGCCGGGTGACCGGGTTCAGGTCAGGGACAGCGTGTTGCACATAAACGGTACCCCGGTCGGCATCGAGCCCGCCGGCACTTTCGAAGAGGTTTTCGCGCGGCAGGGGCCACTGGGCGTGCGCCCGCGTTGCGAGAACGGGGTCGTCGGGCAGGGGGCCATCTGTGAGAAATCGCGCTTCATCGAAACGCTGCCCAACGGGCGCTCGCACAATATCCTCGACATCGCGCTGCAGAGTTCGGACAATACGCCGGTTTTCCGGGTGCCGCCGGGGCACTATTTCTTCATGGGCGACAATCGTGACAATTCCACCGATTCCCGCTTTCCCCAGACCGTCGGGGGTGTCGGGTTCGTGCCTTACGAGAACCTGATCGGGCGGGCCAACCGGGTGATCTTCTCGTCGGCGGGGCGCTCGATGCTGTTTTTCTGGACTTGGCGCGGCGGGCGATTCTTCGAGAGGCTGGATTGAAATTATCGGCTGAGTTGAAAGCCTTCGAGGGCCGCCTTGGTCACAGCTTTTCGCGGCCGGACCTGCTGATCGAGGCCGTAACCCACGCCTCCATGTCCTCGCCCACGCGAAACGACAACCAGAGGCTGGAATTCCTCGGGGACCGGGTTCTTGGCCTGGTCATGGCCGAGGCCCTGCTGGAACGGGACCGCTTCGCCGCGGAGGGTCAGCTTGCCCCGAGGTTCAACGCGCTGGTGCGCAAGGAAGCCTGCGCCGAGGTCGCGCGCGAGATCGACCTTGGAGCGGTGCTCAAGCTGGGCCGGTCCGAGATGATCTCCGGGGGGCGACGCAAGCAGGCGCTCCTGGGTGACGCGATGGAGGCGGTGATCGCCGCCGTTTATCTGGATGCAGGATTCTCGGCAGCGCGGGACACGGTGCTTGGCCTCTGGGGGGCAAGGATCGGCACGGTCGAGCGCGATGCCCGTGACGCCAAGACGGCGCTTCAGGAATGGGCGCAGGCCCGCGGAATGGCGCCGCCGGAATACGTTGAGACGGCGCGCAGCGGCCCCGATCACGCCCCGCGTTTCACCATCGAGGCGCGGCTGCCCGACTGCACCGCGGAGGCTGCGACCGCTGGATCGAAGCGCCAGGCCGAACAGGCCGCCGCCCGGGCTCTCTTGGCCCGGGTCGAGGACGGGTGAATGGCGGCCGGAAACCGAAGAAAGAACTGGGATTTCGAGCGCTTCAGCCGGTTCTCCCCGGAGGTCGTTTTCTGACACCGGACCGCGGCCCGCCGCCGCAAGATGCAGTGCCGTTCCCCGCTACATACCATTGCGGGCATAGATGCCCGAGGTGTATCCATTTCGGTTACTTGATGCGGCGTACCGGAAAGCGGCCGCCCGAGTAGTTAGAGCATTTTCCCAACGACCTGAATCGATTTGGGATTCCCAACGGGCCGAAGGTTTGATTCACTGACCCCGAGGCAGATTTTGGGGGCAGCAATGGGCAAACCACTCTCCATGGACCTGAGGGAACGGGTGATCGCGGCGATTGATACCGGCCGGAGCCGGCGTGCTGCGGCCGCGCAGTACGGGGTCGCGCCCTCGACGGCAATCCGCTGGGACAACGAGCGGCGCTCCACGGGGTCCTTCGCGCCGAAGCCGCAGGGTGGCGATATGCGATCCCGCAGCCCCGACTTAAACCCCATCGAAATGGCCTTCTCCAAACTCAAGGCGTTGCTCCGCAAGGCTGCCGTGCGAACGGTGACGGGGCTCTGGGATATGATCGGCGAGCTTGTCGACTGCTTCACACCGCAAGAATGCGAGAACTACTTCGCCGCCTGCGGATACGATGCAGATTGATCGGAAATTGCTCTAATGCAGTGGCGTTGGTGAGGAATATCCGAAACACCTTGCACGGTGTTTCCATGCCAGTCTGAACGACGCGTGCAGGTAATGGCTGCACGCGTCCGGCGAGAGCAAAATCAGAACAGTGCTGCAAACAGGGTCATCAGATAATCTGCGCGGCTGGGCTACCCGGCCGGACCGGCGATTTTCTCGATCCCGCGGTCAATGGAAACGGCCAGGACCAGCAACAGGCCGGTCACAATCAGCCGTGCCTCGTTGGCCACGCCCATCAGGTTGAGACCGTTGGACACGGTTCCGATAATCAGCGCCCCGAAAAGCGCGCCAATCACCATACCGCGCCCGCCAAAGAGAGATACCCCTCCAATGACGGCGGCGGCGATGCTTTCAAGAAGCAACGCGCCGCCGCCGACCCCGCCGCCGGAGGAGACCGAGACGCCGAGAATGCGCGAGGCCGACAGGATGCCGCCAAAGGCCGCCATGCCGCCGGCGATGGCGAAGGCGGTGATCTTGATCCTGTCCACCTTGACACCGGCGCGCCGGGCGGCCTCGGCATTGTCGCCGATGGCATAGAGATAGGTGCCGAAGCGGGTTTCATGGGCTATATAGGACATGACGCCAAGCAAGCCGATGAACAGTATCACCGGCATCGGCAAGCCGCGCTGGTTTTCGAGGAACATGAGCAAGCCGATCAGCACCCCGCCGACAATCGCCACCGGAAAGAGCACGCCCCCGCCCAGCGAGGCGGGCAGGCCCGCGCGCTGCCGTGAGCGGAACGTGGTCAGCCGGATCAGCGCAAAGAGCGCGATCGCGATCAGCACCAGCGCCCACGCGCCCAGCCCTGACACATAGGTCGCGGCCAGATCCTCGACCCCTGTATTGAGCAGGTTGTAGCGCCCGGTATTGGGCAGGAGCAACAGTTGTACACCGTTGAGCAGGAGCCCGACGCCCAACGTGACCACGAAGGACGGCACGCCGATCAGGGTGATCCATCGCGCGGATATGGCCCCGATGAGCAACCCAGCCCCGACGCCGAGAAGGATGGCAAGCGGGATCGGTAGCCCGGCATCCACCACCATCTTGGCCATGAACACCGACGCGACGCCGGATGTCGCGGCCACTGACAGGTCGATCTCGCCGGTGAGCAGGACAAAGACCAGACCCAGCGCGATGATCCCGGTCACGGTGGACTGGATCAGCAGGTTGTTGAGGTTGCGGCTGGTCAGGAAGACATCGGATTGCGTCGCGAAAAAGAGAAACAGCGCGACCAGTCCCAGCGCCACGGGGACAAAGCGCAATTCGTTGCCCAGACGCTCGGTCAGGCCCCGTTTTGCCTGTGCGGTTGTGTTGGGTGTTGTTGTAGCTGTCATCGGATTGCCTACCTCATCCGGCCATGTTGACGGTTTCGTCGCCGCCGACCATCACGTTGACCACCTGTTCGCCGGTCACGTCCCTGGAGTTGAAACTGCCTGCGTTGCGCCCCAGCCGCAGCACCTCGATCCGGTCGGTATTGTCCAGCACGAAGTGATGAATGTCGTGGCTGATCACCAGAACCGCCAGCCCGTGCGAGGCCAGTTCGCGCACCAGGCTGCCAACCTGCTCCGCCGCCGAATGGCTCAGCGCCGCCGTGGGTTCATCCAGCAGGACAACCTTGGGTTCCCAAAGGATCGAGCGGGCGATGGCGATGTTCTGACGCTGACCGCCGGACATGGCCCCCACGTTACGGCTGAGCGAAATCGAGTCGAGCCGCATGCGCCTGAGCACGTCCTTGGCCTTTTTCTCGGCCGAGGCGCGGGTCACACGAAAGCCGGTCCACCACGGGCCGGTCAGCTCACGCCCCAGAAAGAGGTTCTGCACCGCGTCGAGATTGTTGCACAAGGCGAGATCCTGATAGACCGTTTGCACGCCCATATCCGCCACGCTGGCCGGGGTCGCCCCCTCGACCTTGCGCCCTTCGAACAGGTATTCGCCCCTGTCGGGCCGGTGCGCGCCCGCCATCACCTTGACCAGTGTCGATTTTCCGGCCCCGTTGTCGCCCACGAGCGCCACGACCTTGCCGGGCTCCAGGTCGAGCGAAACATCTGTCAGCGCCTTGACGTTGCCGAAATGCTTGGTGATGCCGCGCAAGCGGAGGATGGGTTCTGTCATCTGTTTCGCCCCTGGTAAGAGTGAGTGCCGGCGGCCATGACCGCCGACACCGCGTTCGCTCGGGATGTGCCGGTTACATGTTGTCCTGGCAAACCCGGGTGCCTTCGGCGCCCTTGCAGACCTCTTCCCAAGTATAAAGGCCAGCTTCGATCACGGTGGAGACGTTGTCGATGGTCACGTTTTCCACCGGCAGGAAGGCGGCGGGAATATCCATGTATTCGTTGTTGACGCTATCGTTGATCCAGGCCTCCGAGAGCTCTTCGCCCTTCAGGATGTCCACCGACACATCGGCGGCGGCCTCGGCCATCACCCGCAGGTCCTTGAAGATGGTGTTGTCCTGCCAGCCCTGAACGACGAACTGCACCGCCTCGATGGTGGCATCCTGCCCGCCCGTCACGACAACCTCGCCTTTCTGGAAGCCCTGGCTGATCAGCGCCCCGACCGATCCGCCGGTGGTGCCGTCATTCATGCCAAGGAACATGTCCACATCGCCCCCCGTCCGGGTCAGGCAGTTCTCGGCGAATGATTGCGCCTTGACCGGGTCCCAGTTGGGGGTGAAATCCTCGCAGACGACCTCGACGCGGCCCGATTCGATCAATGGATCCAGATATTCGTTCTGGCCCAGCTCATACTGCGTGGTGCCGTATTCGCCCTGGTTGCCCTTGACCCGCGTGAGCTTGACAGTGCCTTCGGGCATCGCCTCGATCAGCTCGGCGGCGCGCTTGCCCTGGGCCTGGCCCACGGCGCGGGCGTTGAACAGGACATGCGCCTTGGCCTTGCCGCCGATCGCGTCATGTTCGTACAGAAGGACCGGCACGCCGGCCTCTTCGGCCGCTTTCAGAGCCCCTGCGGCGAGATTTGCGTCTGACGAGGTATAGACGATCAGATCCGCGCCCTGTGCCAGTGCATCCTCGACCAGCCGTTGCTGGCGCTCCGGGTCGCCTTCGCCGTTCTGAACGGTCACGGTGGCGCCGGGCATCCGCTCTTCCATGGCCGCCACGTAAAGCGGCGCGTCGCGACGCTCGAAGCGGATGGTGGTGGAGTTCGGCAGCATGAAGAAGATGCTTGCCTCTTCCGAAGCCGCGGGGGCAGCCGCGAACCCGGTCAGCGCGATGGCCGCCAGGGTGCTGGTTTCTGTGAATCTTTTTATGATGGTCATTTTGTTTCCTCCCTTGAATGCACTGACCTTGCTTGTGTCAGTCCGGTTCATTTGCCGTCCGTCTGACGGCACTCCGTGAATTTGTTCCACACTGGTATCACTCCTCAGAGGGTATCCGTCCGGCCTCAGCCCGTCGCCTCGCTTTCTGTCCAATCTGGAACAGGCCCGACCCGATCACGGCAGTTTCCCGGGCAGGGGCGTGGCCTCGTAGCAGCCGATAATCCCCTGATCGAAATCGAGAATCGATCCGGTCATGATGCCGGATTCGTCGCTGGCCAGATGGGCGATCCAGCGCGCCACCTCGTTCATGTCGAGCAGCCGCCCGGCCGGCAGTTTTGCCCCGGCCTCCTTCTGCCAACCATCGGGCATGTCGTGATAGGTCTTCTGCGTGATGTCTTCTGCCGGGGTGTCCATCCATCCGATGGCCAAGGCGTTGACCCGGATACCGTCGCGCATCAGCGAGAAGGCCGCGTTCTTGGTGGTGGCCACCAGCGCCGCTTTGGACGCGGCATAAACGGTCAGGAACGGAACACCGCCATGGGCGGTGACCGTCGCCACATTGACCACGGTTCCCGGCTTGCCCACATCGCGCCAATGGTTGGCTGCATTCTGCATCAGGAAGAACGGTGCGCGCGCATTGATCGCGAAGGTGCGCTCCCACAGCGCCGCATCGCCATCCAGAATGCCGCCGCGATCCGTGATGCCGGCGGAATTGACCAGGATGTCGTAGCTGCCGAATTCCTGAATGGCGCGCTCATGCACCGACGTGCAATCACCCAGATCGGTCAGGTCGGCCTGATGATAGACGACGCGCTGCTCCGGCGTGCTCAGGGCCTCTGCGGCGGCCTTGCCCTCGGCCTCCTTGCGGCCCATGATCAGCGCGCCCTTGAGCCCGCGCCGCAGCATGAGCTTGACCGCAGTAAGCCCGAGCCCCTGGGTCGAGCCCGTGACCACTGCTACCTTGTCTTCAAATTGCCGATCCAACGTCACGTCACTGTCAGAGGCCGCGCGATAGGCGGCATTTCCATACGGGCTTTCATAATCCGTCATGTGTAATCCACCTCCACCGGCTTGTTGATTTCATAGGATTTCAGCGCCGCCTCAGAGAGCAGGAGCGCGCGCCGGCCGTCTTCAAAGGTGACGTTGGGCGGCTTTCCGGCCGTCACCTGGTCGATGAAGTCACGAATTTCCGCCTCATAGGCCGCGCGGTATCGTTCGATGAAAAAATAAAGCAGCTCATCGCGCGTCGCCGTGCCGCCCGCACCATAGCGCGACACCTCAGACGGGCGTTGATTGTTCGAGCGCACCATGCCTTGCGCACCAAAGGCCTCGACTCGCTGGTCGTAGCCATAGTTGGTGCGCCGTGAGTTGTTGATATGGCACAGCGCGCCGGATGCGCCGCGCATCACGACCATGGCCGTGTCCACATCGTTCAATTCGGCAAAGACCGGGTCCACCCGGTTGGCCGCCATGGTAAACACCTCCACCGGGTCTTCCCCCATGACAAAACGGGCCATGTCCATGTCGTGGATGGTGGTGTCGCGGAACAGCCCGCCACAAGCCTCGAGGATCGGGCGCGGCGGCGGCGGGCCCGGGTCGCGGCTGGTGATGATCAGCAGCTCCAGGTCGCCCAAATCCCCGCGCGCGACGGCCTGCTGCACCCCGGCATGGCTCGGGTCGAACCGCCGGTTGAAGCCCAGTTGTAGCGGAACGTCGAAGGCCCTGAGCTTCTCCTTGCATTCTTCGACCTTGTCGATGTTCACGTCGATTGGCTTCTCGCACAGGATCGGCTTGCCGGCCTCGGCCGAGCGCAGAATCATCTCGACATGCGTGTTGGTTGGCGACGCGATCAGCACGGCATCGACATCCTCCGCACCCAGCAAAGCATCGAGATCCGTCGTCGCACGGGCACCGACAGCCGCGGCGGTGGCCCCGGCGCTTTCTTCATAAACATCGAAGCACCAGGTCACGGAGGCATCGGGCTGCAAGGCGACCAGTCGCGCATGCATGTCCCCGATGCGACCGGTCCCTATGATCCCGAAACGCAGCATATGATCCTCCTTGCGCCTTCAATTTTCGCCAGCATTGCCCGCAATGCCGCCAGCCTCAACGCCCGGTTTGTCCAGATTGGAATTCTTGCACCGTGCCAGACGGGTCCGGCTGCGTTATTCTTGAACGGGAGATGTTAGAACGCGCGGTCAGAAAAGCAGAAATGACAAGACTGGAATCCGAAACACCGCCTCCGGCCGGCACCGGGAGCTTCTTCAACGAAATGTCGGCGCATGAGTTGGAGCGGTTTCTCGATTTTGTCAGCCGCTTCATGACGGAGACCCAGGACTCGCTGCTGTTGGGCATGCCCGCACGTGAAGTGCCGATCATGGTTCAACTCATGCGCTCGCATCTTCACGGCCGGCTGGAGACACCGTCATCGCTGATAGACGGCTCAGGCCTGGCGCGCGGTACGGCCCATCGGTTGATCGAGGAAATGGTCGAGAACGGGCTGATCGTCAAACGCCCCCGCACCCGCACCGGAAAGACCTTCTCGCTGCATCCGACGCGGCAGATGATCGCCGCGTGGGTCAACTACCTGCGTCGGGTAAAATCGTTGCTGGGGACGGCGTTCGGCCTGTCGGAGGACACCGACTATTTCTTTGGCGCATCCTACCTGGCCACCGCGGCCGTCGCCCCGCTGCCGGTTATGCCCAGCAAGCTCGATCTGCCCGGCGGTTTGCGTGTCCTTCTGCACGCTGATGCGGGTTTCATGGCGATGCAGAAGCTCAAACGCCAGTTCGAGATGCATTTCGGAACTGAGATTGAAGTTCGGGCGCTCAGCATTGATCGGCTGCATCAGGAGATCCTCGACAATGCCGGGCGCGCCCAATCGCGATATGATCTGGTCACCTGCGATGTCTGCTGGATGGAAGAAATGATCCAGGCCGAGGCCATTCGCCCTGTCCAGATGCTTGACGAGGGTGAGGCGCGCGACCTGATGGATTTCCATCCAGAGGCGCTTTCCACCGTGCAGCGCGGTGATGCGCTTTACGGCATACCGGTCCAGACCACGCCGGAACTATTCCTCTACCGCACTGATATTTTTGAGCAAAACGGACTGGAGCCACCGCAGCGTCTCAGCGAGGTGTTGGACTTTGCGCGCCGGCTGCACGGGTCTGCGCGCGGCCTCAGCGGTATCTGCTGGAACGGCGCGCGCGGCACGCCGGTGGGCACGAGTTTCATGATGCTGATGGCGGATTTCGGCCAGCCCGTCCTCAAGCTGCGGCGCGTGGGCAAGGGCTTCCACGACCAACAGCTTGCCGGTGAAGAGCTCATCCCGATGCTCGACAGCCCCGAGGCGTTGGAGGCAGCGGAGTTCCTTGTCGAGCTGCTCTCCTGGTCGCCGGCCAACGTGCTTCAGATGTCATGGTACGAGCGTGCCCGATGTTATGCCGATGGCCACGCGGCAATGGCCTATAGCTACACCCAGATCCTGCCAATGATCGAGAGCCAGCCGGATTCTCCCGGCTACGGGCGCACGGGCTACCTGCCGCATCCCACGGCGCCGGACATTCCGCGCAGCGCGCCGCTGGGCGGATGGAACATCTGCCTGCCATCCAACCTCAAATCCGCCCGGATCGATGACGTGACCAAGGCCGCGCGCACCCTGACCTCGGCTGCAGCCACGAAACTCTACATCGAAAATGGCAGCCTCGTGAGTTCGCGTTTCAGCGTTTGCAACGACCCGGTCGTGGCCCATGGCCGCCCCGTCATCGCCACCGTGGACCAGATGGCGCGCGCCGGCCAGCTTCAGACCTGGGCACGCCCCGCCGTGCCGCAATTCAACACGCTGGTCCGCATCCTGGGCGAGGAAATCCACACCATGCTTTTGCGCAACAAGAAGCCCGCGGCCGCCCTGCGCGACGCCCAGGCGCGCTGCGAGCGGGCCATGGGCCTATAGGCTCACAGCGCCACCCACTGCCGCTTGGCATGTGACGCCTGCATTGCCTCGACAGTGCGCTGCACCTCGTAGGCCTCGCGAAAGTCCGGGCCGCAGGACGCGCCGCCAGCATGTGCGGCGAGCAATTCGGCCACCTCGATCACCTTGAGGTCAGTGAACCCCAGATGATGCCCCGGCGCGGGGCAGAACTGGCCATAGGGCGGATGGGCCGGGCCGGATTCGATCCGCGTATACCCGCTGCGCCCCGCCGCGCCGGACCAAAGCTCCAACTCGTTCATCCGCTCCTGCGTAAAGGCGAGCGCTCCCTTGGTTCCGGTGATCTCCCATGACAGGTCCATGGTGCGGGCGGTCGCGGCCCAGTTGGCCTCGAGGCTGCCGCTCACCCCGTTTCCAAAGCGCACCAGCGCGTGGGTCATGTCATCCACCTCTACCGGGGCACGCTCGAACGCGCCGGGCGCTACGGGCCGGGCGGCGTGGATCGTCCGGCACTCCGCCTGGACCTCGGCCATCGGGCCAATCAGGTAGCGCGCCATGGAAATGATATGGCTGCCGATATCGGCCACCGCCCCGCCGCCCTGCGGATCGGTCCGGAAAGAATGCGGCACCTCGGCGTCGGCCATGTAGTTTTCCGCATGGCGGCCGCGAAAGCCGGTGATATCCCCGATCTCGCCGCTTTCGATGATCTCGCGCGCCAGCTTGATCATGGGATTGCGCAGGAAGTTGAAGCCCACAAGCGTGACCACGCCCGCCGCCTCCGCCGCCTCGGTCATCTCGAGCGCCAGCGCCGCCGTGGTCGAGAGCGGCTTTTCGCAATAGACCGTCTTGCCCGCCGCGATGGCCGCATGGGCAATTGGCGCATGCAGCAAATTGGGCGCGGTGATCGCCACGATATCCACTTCGTTATCGCTGACCAGCGCCTGCCAGTCGCCTGTGCCGCGCGCAAAGCCGAGCGCCTGCGCCGCCCTGGCTGCCAGATCGTCGCTTGCTTCGGCAAGCATGGTCAACCGCGGCTCGGTGGGCACCTCGAACAGCCCCGGAACCGAACGGAACGCATTGGCGTGGCAACGCCCCATGAACCCCGATCCCACAAGTCCGATGCCGATTTCTGGCTTGTTCATGCTCCTGTTCTCCTCTTCGGTCCATGCCACATGTCCAATCTGGAATGTCGCGCCCGAACCTGCGACCGGGATTCTGTCCAGACCTGACACTTTAATCATTCAAAGGGCCGCCGCCCTCCGGCAGTCTCTGGCAACCAAGGAGGACCGGATGGCGCAAGCGGAATACGACTACATCGTGATCGGGGCAGGCTCTGCGGGCTGTGCGGTGGCCGGCCGGCTGGCCGAGACCGGGCACAGCGTCCTGCTTCTGGAAGCCGGCGGAAAGGACCGCAACCCGTTCATCCATATCCCGCTCGGCTATTCGATGCTCTATGCCAACCGCTCGGTGAACTGGTGCTATGAAAGCGCGCCAGAGCCGCATCTGAACCATCGCCGCCTCTTTCAGCCGCGCGGCAAGGTGCTGGGCGGGACGGGCTCCATCAACGGGATGATCTACATGCGCGGCCAGCCGCAGGATTTCGACGGCTGGGAAGCGGCGGGGTGCACCGGCTGGGGCTGGGACGGCGTGCTGCCCTATTTCAAGTCCTGCGAGGATCAGGAGCGCGGGGCGGATGACTTCCACGGCACCGGCGGGCCGGTCGCGGTGTCGGATATCCGCACCGAACATGCGCTCGGCGAGGCGTTTCACGCGGCCTCCGAGGCGCTCGGCGTGCCGCGCAATGACGATTTCAACGGCGCCCAGCAGGCGGGCACCGGCTATGTCCAGACCACGACGAAGAAGGGCATGCGCTGGAGCACGGCGGCGGGCTACCTGCGCGGGGCCGCCAAAAAGAACATCGACCTGACACTGAACGCCATGGTGCAGCGCATCACGCTGGAGGGAAAGCGCGCGACCGGCGTGCGCTGGTCCGACCGGCGCGGCACGCATGAGGCCCGAGCGCGGCGCGAGATCATACTGAGCGGCGGCACGTTCAATTCACCGCAGCTCCTGCAACTCTCCGGCATCGGCCCCGGGGCGCTTCTGCAAGATCACGGGATCGAGGTTGAACACGACCTGCAAGGCGTGGGCGAGAACCTGCAAGACCATTTCGGCATCGGGGCAGAGTATCGCTCGACTGTGCATTCCACGGTGAACGACCTTTACAACAACAAGATCAAGGGCGGCTTGCAGCTCTTGCGGCACCTGATCTTCCGCACCGGTCCGTTTGCCGATAATGGCAATTACTCCAATACCTTCATCTGCTCCGGTCCGGAAGTGGACCGCCCCGACATGATGGTCACTTTCATGGCCTGGTGTACCGATGAACATCTCAAGCCGCATCCCTTCTCGGGCTTCACCATTCTTGCCGAACACATGCGCCCGAACTCCCGCGGGCGTGTCAGGATCTCCGGCCCGGCTCCCACGGATCAGCCGGAGATCCAATTCAATTTCTTCTCGGAAGACGCAGATCGGCGCGCCGCGATCGCCGGTTTGCAATTCGGAAGGAAGATCGCCGCCACGGCGCCGATGTCGGACTGCGTGGATTACGAGATCTCGCCGGGAAAGGATGTGCAATCCAAGGATGAGTTGCTGGAATACTGCCGCTCAAACGGGTTGTCCCTGCTGCACCCGGTCGGCACCTGCAAGATGGGTGTCGGCGAAGATGCCGTGGTCGATCCGCGCCTAAAGGTTCACGGTATCAAGGGGCTGCGCGTGGCCGATGCCTCGATCATGCCGCGCATCGTCACCGGCAACACCAACGCGGCCTCGATCATGATCGGCGAGAAGGCCGCGGCCCTGATCCTCGAAGACGCCAAGGAGTACGCGTGATGCAGACGCTTGGACTGGCCCTGATGGGCACCGGCCGCATGGCCCATGTCTATGGGCCCAAGATAGGCGCCCATCCCGGCCTTCGGCTTGAGGTCATCTACAACCCGCGCATGAGCTCGGCCACCAAGGCCGCCGAGCAGTATGGCGGGCGCGCGATGGATGACCTGGACGCGGTGCTGGCCGATCCGGCAGTGGATGCGGTGGTGATCGCCACGCCGACCGACACCCATGTGGATTACATCGAGGCCGCAGCCCGCGCGGGCAAGCCGATCTATTGCGAGAAGCCGCTGGACCAGTCTCTGGAGCGGGTGGACCGCGCCATGAGCGCATTGCACGCCTATCCCGTGCCTTTCATGCTGGGGTTCAACCGGCGCTTTGATCCGGACAATGCCGCCCTGCGCGACGCCGTGACGCGCGGCGAGGTCGGGCGGCTCAACATGCTGATGAGCTGGTCGCGCGAGCCCAGCCCGCCGCCCATTGAATATGTGTGCGTCTCGGGGGGGTATTTCGTTGATGCCGCGATCCACGATATCGACCTGCTCTGCTGGATCGCGGGCGAACGCCCGGCCGAGGTCATGGCCGCCGGATCCTGCATGTTCGACGACCGGATCGGCGCCGAGGGCGATTTCGACATGACCATGACCACGCTGAAAATGCCCTCGGGCGCGCTGCTTCATATCAACAATTCCCGCGCCTGCGCTTACGGGTTCGACCAGCGGCTTGAAGCCTTTGGCGACAAGGGCATGGTGCAGACGCTCAATCACCGCGACGACAATCTGGTGCGCTGGAACAAGGCCAGAACCGTGGCGCGCGAACCGCTCAAACACTTCTTTCTGGAGCGTTTTGATCAGTCTTTCTACAATGCCTTGGATGAATTCCATCAGGCCGTAACCGAAGACCGCGCGCCATCTGCCACAGCGCAAGATGGCCGCGCGGCGCTCGCCATCGCACTCGCCTGTGCGCAATCCGCCAATACCGGGACTGCCGTCGAACCGAACTATGGTTGTACGGCTGGTTGCTGACAAAAGAGCTATGGCGGGAAATGGGTGACGCGGTTTGAGAAGGCGGCGTATCGTGGCGGGTGATCAAGCCTGCCAGAACTTCCATAAGAGGAACGATACGCCATGAAGAACGATACAGAGATCATTGCCCTGCGTCAGCCGGACTCTGTGGATGACCCGCTGACCGAGATCGCCCGTGACGGGGCGCGACGGATGCTGGCCGCTGCACTTCGCGCAGAGGCTGACGCCTTCGTCGCGCAGCATGCCGAAGAGGTCCTGCCGGACGGTCGTCAGCGGGTTGTGCGGCACGGTTTCGGGCCGGAGCGCAGCATCCAGACCGGGATCGGCGCGCTCGACGTGCAGCGCCCGAAGGTGCGCGACCGCGCCACCGATGCCCCGGCGGAGAGGAAGATCCGCTTCACCTCTGCGATCCTGCCGAAATGGGCGCGACGCTCGCGCAGCCTCGATGCCCTGCTGCCCGTGCTTTATCTGCGCGGCATCTCGACGGGGGACTTCCAGGAGGCGCTGGCCGCGATTCTGGGCAAGGATGCGCCGAACCTGTCGCCCAGTGTGATCTCGCGCCTGACCGGGGAGTGGAAGCAGGAGTACGACCGCTGGCAACACCGCGATCTCTCGGCGCGCCGGTACGCCTACATCTGGGCGGATGGCGTGTATCTGCAGGCCCGCATGGAGGCCCAGGCCGAGTGCATGCTGGTCATTCTCGGGGCCACGCCCGAGGGCAAGAAGGAGCTGGTGGGCTTCCAGGTCGGCGTGCGCGAGAGCGCGCAGAGCTGGCGCGAGTTGCTGGTCGACATCAAGAAGCGCGGCCTTGCGGTTCCGCCGGAGATCGCCGTCGGCGACGGGGCCATGGGGTTCTGGAAGGCGCTCGACGAGGTCTTCCCGGGCACGCGCCATCAACGGTGTTGGGGTGAAGGGCGTCTCGGGATTGGTCCGGTGGACCAATCCAGCCCTGAACGGGCGGAGCCCCGTCGAA
>NZ_QNGB01000015.1 GCF_003298505.1 Roseovarius sp. TE539 | reverse complement strand
TATATCCCATTCCCGAAATCTGGCGGGTCGCTGCTGTTTCATCTGATCAGCAAGCTGTATGAGACGACCAGCGTCATCATCACCACAAACCTCGAGTTCGGTGAATGGGTGTCTGTCTTCGGCGATGCCAAGATGACCACCGCGCTGCTGGATCGGGTTACCCACCACTGCAGCATCATCGAGACGGGCAACACATCTTACCGTTTCGCCCAAAGCAAATCTCGAACAAAATCCTGAACCAGAAAAAGCAAAGCCCACAGACGAGCCTGCTATATGGGGGGCGCTCGCCTGTGGGCTTTGCTACCCCCCAGGTGGGTCATTTTTAAATGATCACGATGGGTCAGTTTTGAATGCAGATTGACAGGCCCCTGTCGGGATTTGCTTACCACGGTCGAGGATGAGCCAACGCCCATCGTCTGGTCGTATCCAGATCCGCGCTGGCTTTGGTCTGCGTCCAGTTCTTCCCATGGCTCAAGTAGGTACCTATCAAGTGCTTGCGAATGCACCCGATACTGCTTTCCAACCTTCCGGGCCGCAAGCCTTCCTGCACGAATTTCCCGGTAAATCACACCCGTTTTTACACTTAAAATTTGGGCAACTTCTTTGACGTCGTAGACGCTGGGATATGCAAAATTTTCCTTCATGAAAGGAAGCTTGGCCAAACCGTTTTTTCGCGGAGTCTGAAGCGGAAGTTCTTTTCAATCCGGGTTTAATCACCGGCAAGCGAAAGACCTGCAAAAGACATGGTTCAACCCCCGATGTGTCCATGAGGAAAGGTGATTTTGGTGCGATCTGTTAGAAATCCAGTCAGCGCCGCTCGGAGTCCTGTTAGGATTTCCACACGAATTTTCCCTGTCAGGCACCGGATATGGTAGATTCCACGCTGTCAGATCGACATATGACGGACCGAATTCAATACACCGTGGATGTCCGAATTGCAGGACCTTATCAGCCAGGCGGCCCAATAATCTAACGATTTCAATAACTTAGTGTTCGCGATGGCCCGTTTTTGGAAAGAAATTCGGGCCATCGGCTTGGAAAGCCGATATTTTTCCGTCTCCCGGGCCCAATTCCATGACAGCTCGAAATCGACAAATTTGAGCCCCTTACCTGCACAGGCCTTCTGAAAAAGGCGTGTTTTCAATGCGTTAGACTGTGCAGCAGCGCTGTGCAGCACACATTCGACGCGCAGCCGGTCTTGCCGTGCCCTGAACGGCGTAACCCATTATTATTTCTGTAAAAAAGAGAGAGATGGGCACGCGGCGCAGGGCTGTGCAGCAAGGTGTGCAGCAGCTGTGCAGATGAGCGTGCAGCACCCGCCTAACAGAACAATTCGTGAACATTCAATTGAACGTCGAAAACCCCTTGGATATAAGGGAGTTACCGGCCCGCCGTGCAGCAGAACGCCTCTGTGCACGTAATCTTCAACAACGAGGCCGGCACCGCTTGAGAACAGGCGGATCACCTATCGCGCAGTCCCGACCGAGGGCAATTCCGCCCGCGTGTCCGACCACAACATATTGTGGTTGGGCTGAAATCGCGCAACCGCACCATGCGTACTGCGCGCTTGAAACGCGATGCGGAACCCCGATACTTAGGATCACGGACCACGAGGGGGACGTCGTGAAAATGCAGAATCCGGTGCCACCGACAAAGCGGCAGCTCGAGCTTCTCGGCTTCATGGCGGACTACCACGCGGCCCACGGCAAATGGCCCAGCCAAAGGGAGATCGCGAAGGCGATGGGTGTGAACAGCTCGAACATGTCCGGCTATATCCGGCAACTGATCGGCAAGAGCCTCGTCCGCAAGACGACGGCGAAGCACCGTAACGCTGAACTGACCTCCACCGGGTGGCGCGTGATCAGAACAACGGAGCAACAACAACGACTGATGTAGGACACCTGAATTAGGAAGGCCCCGACGAGCGGCAACTCGTCAGGGCCCAAAAGTCATCGAGACATTCGCCACATCTCGATGACGAGCTTACCCTCCGGGTGTCCCCGGTTCAAGGGGGATTCGTCATGTGTGCAAAAGACACAGCGATATTCAATGAAAGCGTCGAAAAGGACCCGGTGTGGTCCACCGATCGGATTTATCCGTCCTACGGGCGCCTGTTCCAGGTGTCTCGAGCCGCGCGGCGCGCGGGTCTCGAGCACGCGGGACGGACGCCGGAGCAGATCAACACGGGCCTGGCGAAGTTCGATTGGGCCTTCAACAGGTTCACCGAGGCCGGAGGCATCTTCATCGACGAGCCGCTCGATGATCGGATCCTGCACAAGCCCACCAATGACAGGGTCCTTCGGCGCACGCTGCGGCAGCTGAAAAAGACCAGCCATGACGCCATGCGGTCGCAGCTGCGACAGCATGTGCGCCCGATCGCGCTCGACTTGGCACGTAAGGCCGGCAGCTACGCCTCTCTCGCCGAGACGCTCAAATACCACATGCAGCTGCGCAATATCACCGACGCGGAGCTGGCCAACCGGGTCGGGCTGCACATCAACACGCTACGCGGATGGATCAATCGCGAGATCCTGCCGACCACGGCTCAGAACCTGCAGCGCCTCGTCGCGCTTGAGCGCGCCCTCCAGGTGGCTCCCGGCACGCTGATGCTGCTGGTCAATGGCCCCCGCACACACGACAAGATACAGGCCGGGCTTCCCAGCTTCGACACACTGACGGAGGCCCTGCAGCATTTCATCGAATTGCGTGGCTGGACAGCCAAGGGGCTCGCGCAGGCCGCCGGCGTCCGCTTCACCACGCTCCTGACCTGGCTTCAGAAGGACTGCCGCCCGCGACGTGATGATACCGTGGCCCACCTGGCCCGGGTCGAACAGGTCCTCGAGCTGCCCAAGGGAACACTGCTGCACTACACCGACGGCGTGTATCGTTACATGACGGCAACCTACAGCGATTTCGGCCTCACGAAGCACGTCTGGGCGATTGTCCGCAGCCACCTGCCAGATGACTTCGATGCCCGATCGCGCCCCGAGCAGGAGGAGATCGTCAACTGGTGTCTGGAGAACATCTGGCGGATCCCGCGCGATGAGGATGACGATGGCGGAGACCGATCGCCCTATCGGTGCAAGTTCGATCGCGGGGACGGGACCCCAGACGTGCGTGACGGCGCCTTCCTCGCCCCTGCCGGGCTTCAGCGGGAATACGACGCCCTCATCGAGTTCAAGACCGCATACCCTGCTCCCATCGGGAAAAAGCGTGGGGTCGCGTGGCGTGACGGCACCATCTCGGCACGGACCACAGCCTTCGAGATTTTCTTCGGTGCGCTGCGCCAAGTGGCTCCGGATATGCCGGGCGACATGATGAGCTTCCTCAATGCTGCCGACGAAGCGCAGGTTCGGAAAGTCATTGAGCATATTGTCGCGCGACGCGGTATGCCGACCACGACCATCATCGCGGTATTGAATGCGGTCATCGCCCTGTTCAACCCGAACGACGGTTTCGTCGCCCAACACCGGGAGGTGTTCAGTGAGCGGTTCCCGGGGATGCCCGCGGAGGATGATCTCACCCGGTTCTGCGAGCAGGTGGTCGAAAGCCTGTACGCCGAATACGACGCGTGGATGGATAAGATCACCGTCGGGCGCAGCAGCTTCAAGGCCGTCGATGTCGTCCTGAGAGACGACCATCCACTCGAAGCTTACCATGCGATCGTTGAACATATCGACACCAGAACGCCGCCGCGCTCGGTCCAGGAACTCGAATGGGCGCGCTGTCAGCGCCGGTCGATGCTCGTCCATCTGCTTGAGGTTCTACCCCTCCGCAGAAAGGACTTGGCATCCCTGATCCTGCTCGACGAAGACGCCGCGCCTCCCAGCTTCGCCTCCCTCACACGGCGCAATCACGGGGTTGTCTACTTCAAAAACGGCAAATGGCGGTTCCGCCAACCCAAGACGGTGTTCAAGAACCATGGAAGTCCCGCCACCAGCGATATCGATGTCGCACTGGTCAATTGGCGCGACCTCTACGATCGCATCGACCGCTACGTTGAGGCCCGCAAGGTCCTGCTCGGTGATGGGCCGGATCACGGGCAATTCATCGTCAAGGACAATAGCCAATCGAACAGCAAGCCGGAAGAACCGCTCGATGCAGATGAGCTGTCGAACCTCTTCCTCGACGCGATCCGGAAATTCGGCGTCTACAATCCCTACACCGGAGCCGGGGCCATCCGGGGCCTGGGCATTCATCGCATCCAATCTGTACGCCATGTCGTCGCCACGCATCTCGCAAAGGTCGTGGAGTACGACGCGGCCGCTGCGCGCCTGTTCGATTCTGTTCAGCAGATCATCACAACTTATGCAGACTACACCGCCGAGGAAAAATTCGAGGATGCCGATGCCGGTTACTCGGAGGCCTTCGATGATCCCGTCGAACCGCGGCGCCGGAAGAGAAAACGGGCGAACTGATGGAGATCGTGACGTTCGCACGAAACCCGGACGGACGAGCCCGGGTGTCGGGAGGTGTTTTCGATGGCGGGTAACGGTCACTACGATGCCGATCGGATCCGGCAACTCCTCAAGAGCGAGGGAAATATCCGGCGGGTGATCGACGATCTCTATGGCCCGGATGCGGTCTATGATGCCCGCAGCAAGGTGATCACCATTGCCGATGTCCTCGGGGGGAGCGGCGAAAGCTGCAAGATTCAGCTCTCCGGCACCTACGCCGGCCGCTTCCGGGATTTCAATCCCGGCGGCACACGCGAAAGCGGAGACCTCATCGACGCGGTGATGGAAGTCCGGCGCCTGTCCTTCCCGGAGGCCCTGGCCCATGTCGGGGCGCTTCTCGGTGAAGCGCCACGCCTGCAAAGCGTGGAGACACCGAAAAAGCCACCCGCGTCCAAGACCCACGATGACCTGCAGCCGATCAACCCCGAGACCCTGATACGCTACCAATCGCTTCTGGACCGGGAGCCGCGAGCCATCGCCTATCTCGAAGGGCGCGGCCTGAACCGGGGCACGATCGAGCGCTTCGGTCTCGGGATCGCGCCGCCCTACCCCCACGACGCCCCGAAAGACAGACAGACACGCTTTGCCCTCACCTCCCCGATCGTGGATCGCCGGGGCCGGTTTCTGGGGCGGATGCCCAAGACCACCATTCCCGATCTCACCACCAATCCCCGGGACGCCAAGGGCTGGTGCCACGGGAATCCGCAATCCTACTGGGACGGGAAAATCGGCCACAAGACCCGTCTATTTGTCACCGAAGGAATGAAAGATCTCTGGCGGCTTTCCCAGGAGATGCAGGGCACCGGGCTTGGCAGCGAAATGGCCCTGCTCACCTCAACCCACGGCTCCGGGATTCCCGAGGAATGGAAGGACCCCGAGTTCTGGGCCCCCTGGGACGAGGTATTTCTTGGCCAGGATGCTGATCCAGCGGGCCAGGCTATGGCCCAGAAATGCCGCCGGCTGGCAATGCGCGATGTGCGCCGGATGCGCCCTCCCGGTGTCGAAGGAGCCGATTGGACGGATTACTTCCAGTCTGGCGCCCGGCTGACCGAGTTCGAGGCCCTGCTCGCTGAGGCTCCACGGCTGGAAGCAAGGATCGAAGAGGCCAAACCGGATCGCCCTCTCGATGCGGATGACGACGGCGAATACGCCATCGAGCGGATCAACATCAACGGCGCCTTTCAGAAGGGTCAGCTCTACTACCCGTTCCGGGTGCGCCGGACCGAAACCGTCGAGGTGCTTGAACACCTGCCCGATGGTCGCCGGATCAAGGTCCCGAAGAAGACGCACGTCCTGGTCACGCAGATCGTGCGCTCCGATGGCGATGTGCTGACCCCGAAGGAAATGCCTTCGCCTGCCGGCACGGCGGACGAAGATCGGATCATCGCGCTGGAAGACGGCACGATCATCACCTCGATCCCGCGGCCCGAGGATTATGCAACCTGGCGCACCGAAAGTATCAACGCCTACATCGCCAAGGTCCGGGAAAACCAGGAGCCGCACCGCCCCTTCGGCGAGATTATGGCCGATCTCCTCGACCACCTGCGCACGACCACCTAGCTGCCGCACGAGCCCGATTATGCGTTGATGGCCGCCTATGTCGCGATGAGTTATGTCTATAACGCCTTCGAGGCGATCCCGATGCTCCTGATGAACGGCGAAAAGGGATCCGGGAAATCCACGACGGCCGAGGCCATCGCGGATCTCAGCTACAATGGCCATGTGCTCGGGGCCGGGTCCGAAAAGGCGATGATCCGCTTCGTCGATATGGGCCGCGGTCTGCTGGTGCTCGACGATCTCGAAAAGGTCGGTCAGCGGCGCGGCCGCCAGGGCGCCGCCGAGTTCAACGACATCAACCAGATCCTCAAGGTCTCCTACAACAAGAAGACCGGGGTAAAGACGATCGTCGACTCCAACGGCAACAACCAGCGCCTGGTCTTCTACGGTCCCAAGGTCATCACCAATATCTCCGGACTGGACCCGGTCAATGAAAGCCGGACCTACACGATCCATTGCCGGCCGATGCCGCTCGATGTGGCCCTTTCCGGGCGCATCAAAGGCCACAACCGCGAGCGCTGCGATGAGTTGCGCCAAGAGTTGCACGCCTGGGGGATGGCCCAGGCCCGCACCGCACGGGAAATCTACGAGGAACGGATGGCCACGCTTGGGGATCGCGCCAAGCAGATCGCGGCCCCGCTCGAGGTGATCTCGGAGATGGCGGGCAATGAAGACTTCTCCGCACAGCTCAAACAGGCGATCGAGCGCCAGGGCGCCCGCCGGGCCGAAGATGTTACGCCGATCGACCTGCTCGTCGCAGCTGCGACAGAAGCCGTGGCGCGCGGTGCCCGCCACTATGTCAGCGCCGAACAAATCCGGCTGGAACTTGCCCTGATGCCGGAGGCGATGATGTGCTCCCCCGCGCAACCCGAAGATCTGGCCGTTCTCGAGGACACGCGCTGGATCGGGAAAACGCTTCTGGCCCAGGAAATCCGGCGCACCAACGAGAGCAAGCGCCTGCGCCTGCCCGGGGGTTATAACCGCTGGTATGACCTCAGCCCGGGTTTCGTGGCGCGCGTTCTGCAAGAGAAGGCCGAGGCCGGCGAACCCGTTGCGGCCCCCCACCCTGGCGACGATCCCCGGCACGCGCTGCGCTACTGCGAGGACCAACCGGGCTGCGCGAGTTGCCCTTATTCCGGGTCCTGCCGGATCGTCCAGAAAGACATCTACGAACAGAAATCCCGAATGACGGGACCGATTGGAGGGAAGACATGATCAGCAGATCCCCATCCAAGCCACGGATGCAGACATAGAAGGAAACGCCCCATGCCCCGACGCAGAAATTCTCTACGGGACCTGGCTACACGATCGAAAACACCCGGGTTGGCAGCTGCCAACACCGGCCCGGCATCTGGCCGGATCGTCGAACTTGACCCGGGACTGGTCCATGACGGCGGCCTCGCGGATCGTCTCGATGTTGGCCAGGCTGAGATTGCCACCCTGTCCGAAAGCCTGCGGAATGCCGGGCAGAAGGTCCCGATCCTGGTGCGGCCGCATCCCGAAAAGCCTGGTGAATACGAGATCGTTGCCGGTCGTCGGCGTCTCGCGGCCTGCCACCACGCCGGGATCAACGTGCGCGCCGAGATCCAGGATCTCGACGACAAGTCCATGGTAATGGGCCAGGCGATCGAAAACATCGCGCGCGAAGACCTGACCTATATCGAGCGCGCGAAGCTCGCGGCGCGCATGGTCGATGAGGCCGACATATCCCCGGCAGATATCGACACCGCTTTTTCCTGCGGAAAGACAGACAGATCACGGTATCTGAAGATCGGCCGCGGCGTCCCGGACGACATCCTCTCTTTTGTGGGCAAGGCCCCCGGGATCGGACGACCCCGCTGGGAGAAGCTCGTGGCCCACATGGCGACCGACGAGACGGTGCTGCACCGGATGCGTGACGCGTTGGCAGCTGCCAACACCGAGGGACACAGCCTGGGCGATTCCGATGCCCGTTTTTCCCATCTTTACGAGGTCGCCTTGCGGTCCGAGCCTCAGGTTGCCCGCAAGGAGACGCCAACACCGGCCACGCGGGAGGTCCGCCTGCCGTCCCACGACAGGCCCGTGGGCACGATCACGCGCGGCGGGACCGGGCTCCAGCTGGCAATTCGCACGGACCTCAAACCCGGGTTTCTCGATTGGCTTGCCGAAAACGGAGAGTTGCTCGTTGTGCAGATGCTGCGGGAATACGAGTCCCACCGCATGATCGAGGACATCAGCGCCGCCGTTGAAGAAGAGAAGGCGAAAAAATGAGCCGAAAAACGAAAATCATCGCAGTCGCCACGCAGAAGGGTGGCGCTGGCAAGAGCACGATTTCGATCCATCTTGCGGTCCAGGCGATGCGGTCGAAGAAGACCGCACAAGTGATCCTGCTGGATCTCGACCCTCAGGGGTCCGTCGCCGACTGGGCGAAGCTGCGTGATCTCGAAGATCCAATCGTCCTGCAAGCCATGCCGGGCAATCTCCCCGCCTACCTCTCCCAGGCCGAGGAGGACGGCGCCGACTACGTGGTGATCGACACGCCGCCCCATGCCGGCGGCACGATCGACGCGGCGATCCGCGCGGCGGACCTCGTGGTCATTCCCATTCGGCCCGGCCCTTTCGACATCAAAGCGGCGGATGGCACCGTGGAAATCTTGAAGCAGGCCGGACGTCCAGGTCTTTTCGTCTTGAGCCAGGTTCCGGCCGTTGGCCCGGAGGCCAACGACACCGCCTCGGTGCTGCAGGAGCTGTACCCGGACGTCCCGGTGGCAAGGGCGCGGCTCGGTCAACGCAAGGCATTCATGCAGGCCCTGATCTCCGGCCAGGCGATTACTGAGTTCGACCGACCAAGTTCGAAGGCTGTCCGGGAAATCATTATGCTTTTCGCGGAAGTGCGAGGCAGGTTAAAGAGTTACTCGAGTTGATAACTTAATTTTTTTACGAGGAAGTTCGTATATTGACCAAGAAGATTGGATTCAAGGAGGCAAAAGCGGCGCGCGATAGAAGCCCTGCGCAACAAGACCTATCAGATCGCGGAGCGTCAGGAGATCGAAACCAAGAATCTGCTCTATGGCAATTCCGTTTCCGAAGAAGATGTCATCGAGATCATCATCAAGTGCCGCGGTCAGGATCATGAGATACGGCCGCACGACATGATCAAGACGGTCGATGTGCACATCCTTCGCAAGGACGGTTGGTACATCAAGTTCTACTTCCTCGATCCGGAAACCTTCTTTCTCAGCGTCCATAGGTGACACACCATGAAACTCTACAATGCCGGCGACAAATCCAAGGCGATCTGCGAGACCTGCCAGGACATGGTCGAGACGACCTTCCTGTATCGTGATGTCCCTTTCGATGACGGAACCGGGAAAGTGAAGGATATCCTTGCCTCCGTCTGCGATCGCTGCGGTGAGGTCGTGGCCATCCCCGCCCAGTCCTTGCCTGCAATTCGGCGTGCGCGTGAGAAGATCGAGGTCTCTCTGGAGGCCCAAGTGCCCGCATCGGACATCGAGATCCTCGACGCCGCTGCCACCCGGATTTCCGAGCGCGCGTCCGTGCGGCATCGCAAATTTCTTCTGGCGTTTTACGTCCGGAAGATGGCGCGTGACCCGCAGGGCGCTGAACGGATCAAGCAACTGTTTCTGGAGGCCAAGGCAGCCAAGCCGAAAGCGAAAGTGAGGGTTCCCCGCAAGCGCCTGTCGTTCAAGGTATCCCATGATTTCGAGGAGGAGTTCGCCGCATTCGCGAAGATCTCGGGGCTGAAGAAAACCCAAGTTCTGCGCGGCGTTGTTCGCGATATCCGATCCGACCTGGTTGCCCCGGAGCATCCAGCCTCCCTGTCGCAACTGCGCGAACTGGTCGCGACGATGGAAAGCTGAACCCTCAGTTTCCTGCCGTTGGCAGCTGCCAACGACCGCATGCAGGAGGTCCGCGCCACGCGAATTGAGCCTGATGTTCTGAGAATGTCTGATACGTATGGTTTGGAGAGCCTGCGACTTGGGTGGCAATCAAGTTCGGCATGACGACGAAGGCTTTAGGTGAGACGATCTTCCCCTATCTCACCATGGTCGAGGGCGTGAGGCTCGCCGCGCAGACATTCGAAATTGATGTCGCGAAGCTGTCGTGCTGCGCAGGGTGAAGCGGTGCCATACGAGCGTTCACATCACGAAGGGCAAAGAGTACTCTGAGACGAGTCATCTGTCACCCCAACCGTCTCGTTCAGGCATGTCGCTCGAAGATCTCGGTAGAGCTGTCTTTCAGCAGCAACAGTGTGTCGAACGCATCACGCTGGTTGCCCATCTCCATGCCAGGTGAGCCGATCGGCATACCGGGAACCGACAGGCCGATGGCTTCGGGACGTACGGCGAGCAGTCGTTCGACGTCTGCAGCCGGCACATGGCCTTCAATGACATACCCATCTACTAGCGCCGTATGGCACGAGGCCAGGTCGGGCGTGATCCCGGATTGCGTCTTGAACGCATACAGGGCGTTTTGGTCGACATTGCGTGCGTCCACGACGAAGCCGGCGCGCTCCATATGTTCGATCCAGGCCGAGCAGCATCCGCATGTTGGCGATTTGTAGACTTCGACGCGCGGTGCGGGCGACTGAGCGTGGACCACACCGGGCAGCCCGGCGGCAGCGACGCCCGCAACAATGAATTCTCGTCTGTTCATGCGTATTTCCAGTTCCAATCCTGTTCGATTTTGGCGGCTATTCGGCAAAGATTTCACATAGAGTTCATCAAGCCGGAGTTGCTGGGTAGCCGGCCTCCTTGAGGGCGGCCTGAAGCGTGGCGGCATCCTGCGCGGACATGATGCGGACATGATCGTGACGGTCTTCGAGGTCAGATCGCTATCGACTCTCGCGTCCGGATCGATCGCCCTGAGAGCCGTGTCTATGGCTGCGACGCAGTGACCGCAACTCATGTCGGGCACGTAGAACTTCATCTCGATTTATCCTCCATTTCAGGCACCAAGTGCATTCATTTGCTCGCATTGGCAAGGGTGGACGGCGGCGGTTTCCTTGCCGCGGCTCATCTCGCGCGTTAGCCAGAAACCGGACAGGAGCAACAATCCTCCACCAAAGATCATGCCCTGCGTTGGAACTTCGCCAAAGACAAGGTATCCCAGAGTCGCCGCCACGATCGGCGAGACGATAATATCGACCAGCGAATAGATGTTCGCCGAGATCTTCTTGAGCACCAGCGAAATCCCGAAATAGGCGAACCCCGTCGAGACGACGCCGAGGCAGACCGCCCACAGCATGACCGGAAGCGAAACGCCCAGGGCGGGATAGGCAACGAGTTTGCCGACTTCGCCCAGCCCGGCGAGAACCAGCGCCGGCGACAGCAGGATCGCTCCAGCCGCCATTGACCAGAAGATATCGTTTCCCGCCTCCTCGCGTCCCTCATGGCGCATGTATGTGACCATGGCGGCATAGATCGCGCCGGTGCTGAGCGCGACAAGGTTGCCTAACCAGTCGCCGCCCGCCAGCGGTTTGGCCAGCACGATGCCCACCAGCGCCAGCCCGAAGATCAGCAGATAGCTTTTCTTCGCGGGCTCGCCGAGGAACACCGCCGAGAAGATAAACACGAAGAAGGGGGCCACGCTCCAGAACACCACAGCGTTGGCGATCGGCACGAGCGTCATCGCATAGTTGAAGGCGCTGATCTGTGCCGCGATGAGCGCCCCGATGATGACCGTGTCCTTCACGTTGCCGCGCGGAAAGCGCAGAGGGCGGCCGGTCGCGTGCGGGATGGCCAGTGCGAGGAACGCGGCGGCAAAGCTCAGCGCGTAGAAGTTCAGCGTCTGGATCGGGATCCCATCCCCGGTCAGCTTGACGAAGACGCCGATCGTGGCTTCGGAGACGGTGATCAGGGCGAGTAGAAGGACGATGCGCATGTTATTTCTTGGGAGCATGTGGAGCGGTCTCGTGCCGTTGCGACCGCGCCGCCCAACACATGTCGCAGACGTCGTCCCCATGCGACAACGTCCGGCGCCTGCGATAATGACCGCGTACTCCGTCGCCCGCGATCAGATCAGCGCCCGGCCAATCATAGGTGCACCAACTCTGCCGGAATGCTTCGAGCGTATCGGGGTCGTCGTCGATATCGGCCAGCCGACGCGCGAAGCTCTGTGGCGGGCAGCAGGTGAAATGTGTGAGGATGTTGTCGCCGTCGCGCCGCGTCTCCACCGCATAGCCCGGCGCACCCGGACCATTGAACGGGAAATACAGCAGCGCGCGGATCGTCCAGCGCAGTCGCCGCCCCGGGTCGCGCGTGACCAGCCGCGCGGGCAGCGAACTCAGCCGCAGCATCCGGCGGTAGACGTCCCATCCGAGGTCGGCCACCACGGCGCGCGCGGTCTCGGGCTTCACGCCGAGATGGCGCAGGCTGCGGTCGGCAGCCGTGGTCCACACGGCAAATTCGACCATCACCCTGTTGCCAAAACCGGGGAGCGCGTCGAAATCCGCCCGCGCCCGCAAGCGGGGCACCTCGCTGTCCATCGCCTCGAGGAACCGCGCGATCTCGGGATCGAGCCAGCGGGTTTGGATGCCGTCCGCAAATGTCAGGAGATTGTTTGCCAGCCCTTTGCGCGCGGCTCGCCTGGTGACAAGCCGGATGATCCGACGCGCCAACAGAAGGCGAAGCGATGGTACGGATTGGGTCGCGGGGCCGTTCATGTCGTGGTCCTTTCGGTGGTTGGCGCGCGGGTGATGTCGATCATCTCGGCGCCGCTTTCATCGAGGCATCTGTCCTCGACCTGCAAGGTCACGAAGAAGAAGCCGAAACGGTCGCGCAGCATGCCGTGCGCGGCCTTGAGCACGTCCTGCGGGTCATGCCGGTCGCGCACCCGCAGATGACCGGAAAAGACATATTTGCCGCTGGTCAGCGCCCAGGCGTGGACGTGATGTGCGTCCGCGACACCATCTACCGCCTCCAGGTTTCGCGTGACCTCGCCAAGGCTTACATCGCTGGGGGTGCCCTCCATGAGTAAGTGCATGGAATCCCGCAGGATCCCCCAGCTTGCCCAAACCAGCACGAACCCGAAAGCCATGCCGAGAATTGGATCAATGAGCAGAAAACCCGTGAATTTTATGACCAACGCAGTGATGATGATCAACAGACTCCCAACGAATGTCTGAATGATATGCCAGAGCGCACCCTTGACGTTCAGATCGCTGCGGCTCTGCTTCCATATCAACCCGAGCGATATGAACTCGGTCACAAGACCTCCAGCCGCTGCCCAAAGCATTGGACCGGTCGGCAGATCAATAGGAGACCCTAGCCGCATTGCAGCCATCACGATCACAACGACTGCCATGGCAAGGAGGAAACCGCCATTGACCAGCGCGCCGATGATTTCTGCGCGATACCAGCCAAAACTGCGATTCTCATCTGCCGGACGATGGGCGAGCCGCGCCGCAACTATGGCCACAAGAACGCCACCCACAGCAGAGAAGGTGTGGAACGCATCCGAGATCACCGCGATGGAGCCGGTCCAAAGGCCGATTGCCATCTCAATGACGAAATATACACCCGTTAACCAAGCTGAAATTGCCATGCCGCGACCGCTCTGCGGCATGTGACCTGCGTGTCCCTGTGCGCTCATAATGGCCTCCTTTCCAGTTTGGTTATTTTGCTTCTATGCATCTTCTGTGAAGAAGGACATCGTCAGGCCGCCCCAGCCTACAACCGGAGCGGCCAATTTTCAGAACATCAGACGCGTACCAATCACAATCGAGAATGCATCCGTATCGTCGCCATTGGCGCGCAGAATATCCTTGGTATCGCCAAACGAGGCTTCATAGTTCACGCCGATGTAGGGAGAGAACGCGCGGTCGATGACATCGTAGCTGAGCCGTGCACCGATCTCGACTACCGCACCGCCCGCGCCGCGTTCGCGCGCAAGATCATCCTTGAGAGGCAGATCAACCTCGATGCTCGGCGTGAGGATCAGGCGATTGGTCAATAGCGCCTCATACTCTGCCTCGAAACGGAAGAAGGGGTGATCAGAGATGAAGAAATCGGCATCGATCTCGAACCATTGCGGAGCGAGTCCTTTAACGCCCACGACGCCTGCGTAGCGGTCGGGAGCGCCATCAGGCGTGTCCGCGTAGGCCCCAACCACGGCGTCGAAGAACGTCGAAATCGGAAACTGCAGACGCAGCTGATTTTCCAGCTTCTCGTAGTTATCCGATGTGAGGCCAAGTTCCGCCTCACTACGCCAGACGGCCTTCAACTCGTCCGATCCGGCTAGGGCATCGAAATCCCAAACGAAGGCATCCTCACCATCCATCGCGCGATATTCGAACTGCTCCGCTTGAAAGCCCCAGATCAGAGGCTCAGCGTATGCAATCTGAGCCAAGGGCAGAAGGAGGCCGGCTAGTCCGGCCAGTTTGAAACGTTTCATCATGATTTTCCTTGTATTGACTGGCTCAGGCCGGGCGCCCTCTGACCACGACTTTGCGGAACATACCCCCATCGGCGTGGTAGGAGAGGTGGCAATGGAAGGCCCATTGTCCGGGAGCATCGACCTCAACTTCCATATCAACCGTGGCACCAGGCTGAACGCTCACCGTGTGCTTGATAGGATTGCGCGAACCCTGACCAGTATCAACGATCGACCACATCCCGTGAAGGTGCATCGGATGCGCCATCATCGTTTCGTTGATGAACCGGATACGCACGCGTTCGCCATAGTTGAGCACGATAGGATCAGCGTCCTCGTATTTTACATCGTTGATCGACCAGATGTACCGTTCCATATTTCCGGTTAGACGCAGTTCAATGGTGCGCGACGGAGCACGGTTCCGATAGAGCGGCCGTGCGGCGCGCAAATCCTTGTAAGACAAGAACTTTCCGCCATTATAGGCTTTGGGCGTCAGCCCGCTGCCGGGTGCGTAGAACGGATCGCCTCCTTCTGACATCGCCATGCCAGAATGATCCATCCCTTTCATGCCAGGTTTGCTTGAACCCGTCATCTGCGAGTGGTCCATACCTTTCATCGCAGGTTGCGTCGACATCTCCATCTTGGAATGATCCATGTCCTGCATGGCCGAATGGTCCATACCAGTCATGTCTTGCATGCCACCCACGTTCTGCATGACGTGATCACCCATATCCATGCCCCCCATCATCCCGCTCATGTCGGCCATGGTGAGCAAAGGCTTGGGTCGGAGAGGTGGCACCGCCCCGGCATAACCCTCCTTTGGTGACAGCGTCCCGCGAACCAGGGCGGTGCGGCCCATCGACTCGGCAATGATGCTATAGACCTTGTTTTCCCGTGGTTGGACGATGACGTCATATGTCTCCGCCACGGCAACACGCAACTCATCCACCGTGACCGGCTTGACGTCGTTGCCGTCGGCCTGGACCACGGTCATCTTCAGGCCCGGGATTCGCATGTCGAAATAGGTCATGGCCGAGGAATTGACGATCCGCAGGCGGACCTTCTCACCGGGCCGGAACAGCCCCGTCCAGTTCTGCGAGGTGCTCCGCCCGTTGATCAGGGCAGTAAATCCCTGCACATCCTCAATATCTGTCGGCATCATCCGCATCCGGCCCCACATTCCGCGATCCTTGAGCGCAGCTTTCAAACTGTCCTGACGCGAGTCCTCGATCAGCGTCTGCAAGGTGCGTTGCGACCGGTTGTAGTAATCCGGCATCATCTTGAGGTTGCGCATGATCCGACTGCCGGGGTGCGGGTGCTTGTCGGCCAACTGCACGACATAATCACGATCGGCCCGGACCCGCTCGCCGCCACGCGGCTCGATCACGATCGCCCCGTAGGCACCATCGGGTTCCTGAAAGCCAGAGTGACTGTGAAACCAGTAAGTGCCAGCCTGTTGGATCGGGAACCGGTAGGTGAAAGTTTCACCCGGAGCAATACCGCCGAAGCTGATGCCGGGGACGCCATCCTGCCGGAAGGGCAGAATCAGTCCGTGCCAATGAATCGAGGTGCTCTCGCGAAGGTTGTTGGTCACGTTGATGGTGACTTCTTCGCCCTCCTTGAACCGCAGGACTGTGGGAAGCTGGCTCTTGTTGTAACCGACGCCCATTTTTCGAAAGTTCCCTGTATCGATCCGAACCTGGTCGACAGTGATGTCATAGGTGCCTTTCGAAGTGACTTTTGGCGCTTCGTGAGCGCGCAATACCGACGGCATGGCGAGCGCGGCAGCCGCGGTCAAACCAAATTGTCGCCGGGAGAAACCTGTTGCCAGGTGTTCAGACGAGCTGAGCGCCGTATCAGAAAGCGCCTGCTGTTTTCCTTTAAAGAGTCGCATGCTCTTTTCCTTTTGATGATTTACGCGAAGGTTCGCCCGAAAGGGCGAAGCTGAATTTGCTTTAGAAGGATTGTTCCGACGAACGCCCGAGGTGTTCCGACGAACGCCCGAGGTGTTCAGACGCTGTCCCAGGCAGCACCTTCTTCGTACGCTCACACCCATTCTAACCTGGACGCGAATTGAGACCGCAGACGTGTGCTGCAGGAATGGAAACGAAGCTTATTAGGCTCGAGGCGGGGGTGAAGATGCTTCCGGCGTCAAGCTCTCTGCGTCGACTGGACTTGACCGATGATAAACATGAACGACAAAAAATTGCGGTTCGCGCAGTGAATGATCCACATTGGTAAATGTGACACAGTGTACCATTGCACCCGGGCAGACGGAGATAGAATTGCCCGACATGAAATGTTCGCCACAGTCGCGAACATCCATCGCGATAACATCACCCTGATTTCCTTGCAGCGAACCTGCGCCGGGCCCGACAAATGGCAGCGCCACACCCATCAGCAAGATGAGCGACAGAATATGAGCCATCCGTGTCAGTCTGAAGAAACGCATAAGTCCCCGCGATGCTATTCGTCGGTAACAGAGTGCGTTTATAGCGAAAGATCAAGGATACATTTCGTTACAATCATTATGCCCCTAAAGCCCAGATTTGTCTCGAACTTTTATCACTGGATATCAGTACCGATACCCAGTGACTCGATGTTATGAGGAAAGGTTCGCTATGTCTTCCAGTTAAATCGTGCTAGGTGACTCGGGTGATCTGAACAGGTTACGGGCATTATGTAAGTGGTTTTCCACCTCGGTTATGCCGCAACTGTTTCGGGTAACAGCAGGTTGAAGCAGACCTGATCGAGGTTTTCCAGTTAAGCGATGAATGCGGTTACCGACCGTTGTGAACGCTCAGATATCAACGGCCGACCCGGACCCCGAATACGCTGGTATTGGCCCGTGATGTACGCTCGTCATGATTGTCGTCGTTCCATCAGAGCTTTACCCGCCGCAGCCGCAGCGCGTTCGAGATGACGGAAACCGAGGACAGGCTCATCGCCGCCGCCGCGATCATCGGCGACAGGAGCAGGCCGACGACCGGATAGAGGATGCCCGCCGCGATCGGCACGCCCGCCGCGTTGTAGGCGAAGGCGAAGAACAGGTTCTGGCGGATGTTGCGCAGCGTCGCCTTCGCGAGTTTCCGCGCCCGCACCAGCCCCACCAGATCGCCGCGCATCAGCGTGATGCCCGCGCTCTCCACGGCGACGTCGGCGCCCGTGCTCATGGCGATGCCCACATCCGCCGCCGCCAGTGCCGGGGCGTCGTTCACACCGTCGCCGGCCATCGCCACCGACGCGCCCTTCGCGCGCAATTCCTCGACCAGCTTCTGCTTGTCCTCGGGCAGAACGTCGGCGCGTACCTCGTCGATGCCCAGTTGACGCGCGACAGCCTCGGCCGTTTGCTGGTTGTCGCCGGTGGCCATTATGATCGTCAGACCGAGCGCGTGCAGATCGCGGATCGCCCCTTCGGTGCTTTGCTTGATCGGATCGGCCACGGCGACGATCCCCGCGAGCGCCCCATCGGCGGCCACGAACATCGCCGTCTTGCCATCCGTGCGGAGCGTGTCGGCCCGCGCCTCGGCGTCGCCGGTCTCGAGCCCGAGGTCCTGCATCATCGCCGGATTGCCGAGCGCCACGTTGCGTCCGTCGACGGTGCCGCGCACGCCCTTGCCGGTGACCGCTTCGAAATCGGCCGCGCTGCCGGGCGACAGACCACGATCCCGCGCGCCCGCGACGATCGCCTCGGCCAGCGGATGTTCCGAGCCACGTTCCAAAGCGGCGGCGAGGCCCAACACCTCCGCCTCGTCGCCCTGCAGTGCCACGACATCCGTCAGCGTCGGCTTGCCCTCGGTCAGCGTGCCGGTCTTGTCCACGATCACCGTGTCCACACGCGCCATCCGTTCCAGCGCCTCGGCGTCCTTGATCAGCACGCCCGCCTGGGCGCCGCGCCCCGCAGCCGTGGTGATCGAGATCGGCGTCGCGAGGCCGAGGGCACAGGGACAGGCGATGATCAGGACGGAGACGGCCGAAGCGATGGCAAAGGCCAGCGCCGGTTCGGGACCGAAGGCAAGCCAGGCAAAGAACGCCAAGATGGCCACCGCGACGACCGTCGGCACGAAGATCGAGGAGACCCGGTCGGCCAACCCCTGGATCGGCGCGCGCGACATCCGCGCGCCGGCGACCATCTCGACGATCTGGGCCAGCACGGTGTCGGCACCGACCTTGGTCGCCCGGATCGCCAGCGTGCCGTTCTTGTTGATCGTGCCACCCGTGACCCGGTCGCCTTGCGTCTTCTCGACGGGCACGGGCTCGCCGGTGATCATGCTTTCGTCAACGGACGTGTGGCCCTCGACCACTTCGCCATCGACCGGCACGCTGTCGCCGGGGCGTACGCGCAGCAGGTCGCCCTCTACGATGTTCTCAAGCGGTGCATCATATTCGCTCCCGTCTGGAAGAATCCGCCGCGCGGTCTTGGGCGCGAGGTCCATCAGCGCCCGGATCGCGTCGCCGGTGCGTTCCCGTGCGCGAAGCTCCAGCACCTGGCCGACGAAGACCAGCGCGATGATGACGACCGCTGCCTCGTAATAGGTGCCGACCCCGTCACCCATCCGGTACTCTTCGGGGAACACGCTGGGTGCGAAGGTGGCGACCAGCGAATAGATATAGGCCGCGCCGACCCCGAGCGAGATCAGCGTCCACATGTTGGGGGACAGATTCCTGAACGAGTCGACGCCGCGCCGGAAGAACGGAAGCGCCGCCCAGAGAACAATGGGTGTGGCGAGGATGAATTCGATGTAAACCGAGCGCTGGTGGCCCAGCCACCCCCGCACGTCGAGGCCCACAAGTTCGCCCATGGTGATCACGACCAGCGGCACGGCCGCCGCGGCGCTGATCCACATCCGCCGGGTGAAGTCGGTCAGTTCCTCGCTGGACTCGTCCGAGGGCACCATCGGCTCCAGCGCCATGCCGCAGATCGGACAGCTTCCGGGTTCGTCGCGGATGATTTCGGGGTGCATCGGGCAGGTGTATTGCGTGCCGGCCTGGGCTTTCTGCGATGTCTTCTGCGCGTTTCCCGACGCGTAGAAATAAGGATCCGCATCGAATTTCGTCTCGCAGCCTTCCGAGCAGAACCAGTAGGTGTCACGGCCGTAATCCCGCGACCGCGCGTCCTCGCGCATCTCGACCTGCATGCCGCAAACCGGGTCCGTCGCGGTTTTCGCGCCGGAGGCCGGAGCGTCGTGGTGGTGCTGATGGTTGTGGTTGTGATCGGACATCGTTTATCCCCTTTGCATCTACGGCTCATGTAGGGCTTCCAGTAGTGGGAAGGTCAAGGTGCGATGCGCCGATCCTCTCATTTCCACCGGCCCCGATCACCACGCCCGTTTCCATCGCCACGGCGTCGGGCATGCTGAGGCTGTTCTGTTGGTAGTCGGAACTCATGTTTGACTGGCCTCCGTGGTGTCTTTCGCCGGATCGTCTTTTCTCGAAGTTGCGCCACGGCGAAGCGCAACCAGCACAAGGGGAAGGCCCGTCATGAGGCCCAGTCCGAGGGCGATCCATTCCGCGCTGCCGAAGGTGCCGTCCATCGCAGCGCTGCCAAAATGCGCGAGCACGAAACTCGCGGGCAGGATGCCGGCCATCGTGGCCAGGGCGAAGCGCCAGAAGTGAAGGCAACTGAGCCCCGCAGCATAGCTTATCGCGTCGAATGAGACGAAGGGCAGAAGGCGGCTCACGAAAACCGTGAGCGTCAGTGCGTTCTGTGAGCCCAGCAGACCGTAATCGGATTTTTCCCCGAGAAGTCGCTCGACCGGTCCACGTCCCAGCCCGCGAGCGGTGAGGAAGGCCGCAAGTGCGCCGAGCTCGGATCCGAGTGCGACATAGAGAGTGCCGGCGTAGTGACCATAAGCGGCTCCCGAGGCCAGTGCGATCGGTGCGCTGGGAATGGGGCTGGCGACGACCGCGACCGTCATGAGGAAGACAATTGCGAGTGGACCCAGAGATCCGGCGCGCGCGACCCACGTCTCGACCGTCACCCGGTCCAGGTCGAACGACCACCATCCTGTAGCCCAGCCTACGAGGCCCAGCCCAAGGAGAGCACCGACGACAAGGGCGGCACCCTTGCCGAGGAACAGGTAGTTATTTCTCTTCGAGGCACTCTCTTCGGGCACGTCAGGCAAGGTCCTCCGGCGTCGAGGCAAGCGCCGCGTCCAGCGGAACCACGGGCAGACCGGCAGCAAGCCAGCCGGGACCCCGGCGAGACCCCAGCATGCCCTCGGAGATGTCCACGTAGCCCTCGTAACGAGCCTGCCGGAGCGCACGAAGCAGGGACGCCGAACGCCCCCCGGTCGCGCAGATCAGGCCGACATCGCGGGAGCCGGCCAGCGCCTTCGCCGCAAAGAGGCGATCCGGAAATCGGTCCTCGTGCATGCTGATCGGCCAGACCCCGGCCCCGACGCCGGTTTCCAGCCACTCCTCGCGCGACCGCACATCGACGACGCGCGCGCTGTCTGCAAGAAGGGCGTCATAGGCCTCCTCCGCCGACCAGATTGTCCGGGCCTGTGCGGTCAGGGGGGACGTGATGAGGGTGACAGGCGCTGCCGCCAGCCCAAGAATGAAGACGCGCCGACCGTGTGCCGTTGTCATCGGTTGTCTCCTTCAGGCCGCATCCACTGCGCGCACGAGCATGTCGCGGACCTGACCGGCGACCTTGTGCAGCTCGGCATTGTCAACTGCCTGCATCGAGGCAACCGGGTCGATGGCGCTCACCTCGGTGCCGCCGTCCACGCTGCGCAGGATCACGTTGCAGGGCAACATCGCGCCGATCCGCGGCTCGAGGCCCATGGCCTGCCAGGCCATGTTCGGATTGCAGGCGCCAAGGACCTTGTAGCCGTCCATGTCCTTGTCGATCTTTTTCTTCATCGTCGCCTTGACGTCGATCTCGGTCAGAACGCCGAAACCAGCGTCCGTCAGCGCCGCGCGCACGCGGGTCTCTGCGTCGTCGATGTCGGTATCCGCCAGCAGGCGGTCATGTGTGTATGCCATTCTGTCTGTCCTTTCAGGAGTTGGGCCCGGCCCCGCAGGATGCGGGACCGGGCGAGGAGTGGCGGCAAGGCGGGCTCAGTTGTTGCCCATCCGATCCTGGCCGGGTGTCCCCATCATACCGCCGTCGCGCTGCATGCCACCATTCGGTCCGGGCATCATGCCGTCGCGCATCGTCTGCATGCGTTCCATCATGTCAGCGGGCTTGACGATTTCTGCCACCGTCACCGCGCCGTCGCCATCGTCGTCGAGGAACTGGAAGCGGTCCACCATGGTTTCGCGGATGAGCGCGCCGTGGAGCGTCTCGAATTCGGCGATCGACAGGGTTTCGTCGCCATCGGCATCGTATTCCGCCAGCAGGGCCTGCAATCCTTCGTGGGCTTCTTCGGGCGTCACCGTGCCATCGCCATCGGCGTCGAACCGCTCCAGGCCCATGCCCATCAGCGACGCGCCGCCGCCCATCATGCCCTGGCCCATGGGCCCACCGGAGCCCATCATGCCCATGCCGCCCTTCATCATTTGCCGATGCATCCGCATCATCATCTGCATCATGTCATGATTTCCGGCGGCCGGACCCTGCGCTCCCGGAGCACCCTGGCCATCATGCCCGTGATTGCCTGCGGCCAGGGCTGCTCCGCCCAGAGCCATAAAGATGGCGGTTGTTGCTGCGAGTTTCGCTCTGGTATTCATGTCTGTCTCCTTTTCCGTGAGAAACGCCTCACCGACATGGGAAGACATGAAGGACCGCCAAGGCCGCGTCATTCCCGATCTTGTATCCGTTTGTCGCAAGGCGCGTAGCTGATACAAAGCGCTACAATCCCGGTGCTGACCGCGCGCCGCCACACTGCCAAATGAGAACTATGAACAGTTTGCCGCATATCCTCGTCGTCGATGATCACCGCCAGATTCGGGACTCGGTCACGCGATTTCTGGAACGCAATGGCATGCGGGCGACGGCGGCCAAGGATGCCCGGGAGATGGAAGAAAAGCTCGCGAAAGGTCACTTCGACCTGATGGTGCTCGACGTCATGATGCCGGGCGAGGACGGGCTTTCGATCTGCAAGCGCCTGTCGGCCGAGAAACGGCTTCCGATCATCATGCTCACGGCCCTCGGGCAGGATCAGGACCGGATCGTAGGCCTCGAGATCGGCGCGGACGACTATCTGCCGAAACCGTTCAACCCGCGCGAGCTTCTGGCACGGATCAAGGCGGTCCTGCGCCGCGCCCCCGAGGAGAGACTTGAGGCCGGACCGCTTTCGGGGCGCATCCTGCGGTTCGGCGGACTGACGCTCGATACCGACGCGCACATGCTGACCGACCGGGACGGCAATCGCGTGCAACTGACGACGGCGGATTTCCGGCTGTTGACGGTCCTTTTGGCGCGTCCGCGCACGGTTCTGAGCCGCGAGCAGATACTCGACCTCACGGCGGGGCGCGCGGCGGGGCCGCTCGATCGCACGATCGACAACCAGATCAGCCGGCTGCGGCGCAAGATCGAGATGGACCCGTTGCGCCCGACGCTTATCACCACCGTGCGAAGCCAGGGCTACAGTCTGAACGCCGATGTCGAGGTGGTCGAATGACCCGGCCGCGGATCGGCACCTTGCGCGCGCAACTCGTGCTTCTCATCCTCGGGGCCCTGGCCATGGCGCAGGTGGTGAGCCTGTGGCTCTTCGCGGACGAACGCAGCCTTGCCGTCCGCGCCGCCCTCGGCTTCGAGGCGGCCGGGCGCGCCGCCAATGTCGTGCGGCTGCTGGAGGAAGCGCCGCCCGATCTGTCCGCGTCCATCGTGCGGGCGGCGAACTCACCGCTCGTGCGGTTCGATCTTGCGCCCGCGCCAAGCGTCACCGTGCCCGACCATCATCACGCAGACTACATCGAAACGCGGGTCCGGGCCTTGCTTGACGACAGCTTCAGTCGCGACATCAGGGTCAACCTGAGGGAAACCACCCTCCCTCTTCATCCGATCCCGAATCTGTCCCCGCAAATGGCCGAGATGCATCAGGACATGATGCGCGGCCGAATGCAGGCGGTCGAGATGACTTTGTCCATCGCGCTCTCCGGCGGTCAGTGGCTGAACGTCGCCACGCGGTTCGAACGCCCGCCCTTGCAATGGCCTCTTTCCTCCTTTCTCGCCTTCGGGCTGACGGCCGGGTTGATCCTCGTCGCGGCGTTCTGGTTCGTGATGACCCGTCTGACCGGGCCGCTCCGCGATCTGTCGCGCGCCGCCGAGGGCCTGGGGCGCGGCGACGTGCGTGAGCCGCTGCCTGTCGCCGGCCCCGACGAGGTGCGCGACCTCACCCGCGCGTTCAATCGCATGCAGGATCGGCTGACGCGATTTGTCGCGGACCGCACACGCATTCTCGCCGCGGTCAGCCATGATCTGCGATCGCCCCTCACGGCGATGCGGTTCGATGCAGAACTCGTCGAGGACGTGGAGACCCGCGAGAGCCTGATCGCCTCCATCGACGAGATGCAGACGATGGCCGAGGCCACGCTCAACTTCGCCGAGGGGCTGGCCGGGCGCGAAGCCTCGGAGCTCGTCGACCTGCCCGATTGGCTCGAAACCCTGGCGGGTGACAAGGCCACGCCGTTCGTGCTGACCGGCGGCCCGCCGATGACGGTGCGCATTCGCCCGCTCGCCCTGCGCAGGGCCGTTCGCAACCTGGTCGAGAACGCCACCCGCTACGGGGGCGGCGCCACGGTCGGCTGGCACCGCGCGGGCGACGATCTGGTGATCGAGATCACCGATCATGGCCCCGGCATCCCCGAGGAAGAGCTCGACGAGGTCTTCGCGCCGTTTCACCGGCTGGAAGCGTCCCGTTCGCTCGAAACGGGCGGCCACGGGCTGGGCCTTGCCATCGCGCGGGCGATCGTGCGCGGACACGGGGGCGACATCCGGCTTGAAAATCGGGCCGAAGGCGGTCTGAAGGCGTCGATCTTCATCCCGCTGGCGGAGGACGCACAAAACAACGACCAGACAAAGCAGAAGGAGACCTGAAATGAGACAAGCGGCAATCTGGACGACCATCGGGCTTGCGGCGCCGACACTGGCCGCCGCGGACCCCGGGGAAAACTGGCAGGGAGGATATGGTCACATGATGTGGGGTGGCGGCTATGGTATGTTCGGCGGGCTGATGATGATCCTGTTCTGGGGCATCATCATCGCGCTCATCGTGTTCGCGGTGAAGTGGTTCACCGACAATCAGGGCGGCGGAAATCGCGGAAAGCGCGATGCGCTCGAAATCCTTCGCGAACGCTTCGCTTCGGGCGAGATCGACGAGGAGGAGTTCGACCGTCGGCGCAAGGCGCTGGAAAAGTGAGGCCGCCACTCGGCCGTTCCCGCCGCGGCGGGAACGGTCGAAACCATTTCCACGAAGAGCAGCGCCTGCCGCATCCCGAAACAGGTGCAACACGGGCGTTCAACGCTGGCCGGCGATGTCCCGTTCTTTCCCAACGGCATCGTCGAGCGCCGCCATGACCACGTCCGGGGTCAGCAGTTCCGGCAGGACGATGCCGTCCGGGGCGGCCGGACCATAGACCGCGTTGAACGGAATACCGTACCGGTCGAAGCTTTCCAGATAGCGCGAAATCGCCGGATCGGGCCGCGTCCAGTCGGCCTGCATGGGGGTGACGCCCTCGGCCGCGAGCACCGAGACAACCGGTTCGCGGTCGAGCACGAGCGCCTTGTTGGCCTTGCATGTCAGGCACCAGTCGGCCGTGACGTCCACGAACACGACCTCGCCCCTCGAGACACGGCGGGCGATCTCCGCCCTGTCGAAGCGCACCCACTCGGTCACCTGAGACGAAAGCGCGCGGGGCGTTGACGTGTCGGCCAGATACCCCGCGCCGAAGAGCATGATCCCCACAAGGGGCAGCGCGAGCCCGGCACGAACCGCGCCCCGCAGCCTCGACAACGACAGCAGCATCACGAGGCCGGCGGTCATCCCGAGGACCGCAAGCATCGTGGTCGTGCCGGCCACGCCCCGCAGCACCCAGACCAGCCAAGCCGCGGTGACGGCCAGCAGAAGGCCCAGCATCACCCGAAGCGCGATCATCCACCGCCCCGGCCTCGGCAGGTGACGGACCAGACCGGGGCGAACCGCGACCAGCAGGTAGGGGGCGGCGAGCCCCAGCCCGAGGAAGGTGAAGACCAGCGCGATATCCACGCCGCGCCCGGCCAGAGCGAAGGCAATCGCGGTCCCGAGAAAGGGCGCGGAGCAGGGCGTGGCCAGTACCGCGGCGAATGCACCGGTCAGGAAATCGCCCACATGCCCCCCGGCGCCGCCGGCCCGCGCAAGCCGGGTTTGCAGGCTTGGAGGCAGGCTGATCTCGAAGGCACCCGCGAGGTTCGCCGCGAAGATGGCGAGGATGGCCACCATCAGCGCAAGGAAGACCGGGTTCTGGAATTGCAGGCCCCAGCCAACGGTGACTCCCGCCTGCCGCAGCGCGAAAAGGACCGCGGCGAGGCCCCACATGAAGGCCATGACCCCCGCGGCGGAGGCGAGGAAGCCCCATCGCACGCGCGCGTGACCGGCACCTTCCAGCTTCATGGCAGAGGACAGCTTGATCGACAGCACCGGAAGCACGCAGGGCATGACGTTCAGGATCACCCCGCCCAAGAAAGCCGTCAGGGCGATCCAGACCATGCTGGAAAGCGGCGCGGTGGTGCGGGCTTCGGTGTAGGGCGGGGGCGGCGCGGCCGCGACCCTGTCCGGCGTCACGGTCACGGCCCAGCCATCGGCGTCGGTCGCGGTGAGCGATATCTCGGCCGTTGGATCGGCGGGCGGCGAAAGGATGGGCAGACGCGCCCAGAGCAGATCGCCATCCTCACCCAGCCTGATGTCAGGGGTGCCGAGAGAGGCACTTTCGCCGAGTTCCGGGAACACATCCGGCGCCTCGAAGGGCGAGGCGCGCCGCAGCGTCACGGTCAGCGCGGTGGCGTCGGCATCGACATGCGCGGTGGCGGACTGGATTTGCCCGGCTTCCGCTCCAACCGGGACGCGACCCGCGTAATCGGCGATGCGCGCGGCGCTGTCCGGGTCAATCGACGTGCCTTGGGGCAGGTCCAGCGACAGGCTGAAATCCTGCGGCACGCAAACATTGGAGCAGGTCAGAAGCGTCACCGAAGCGGAGAGATAGGCGGGCTGGCCCGGCTGTTCCAGCGCGATGCGCAGTGGAAAGACGACCTCGTCATGATAGCCGTAATTCTCTATGCCGAAGGCGGTGAACCGCTCGGGCGCGGGCCATTGAAATTCGACCTCGGCCACGTTGCGCGACCCGGCCCAGTCGATCCTGGGCGGGAAGCCGACCTCTCCCGGGGTGCGCCAGTAGGTCTTCCAGCCCTCGCCAAGCGCCAGCGTCAGCCCCGCCGAAACTGTCCCCGCGCCGGGCGCGATGCCGTTTTCCGCCGTGATGAGCTGCGCGCTGACCGCCGGTGTCGTCGCTCGGTCAGACGTTGCGGCGGAGGCCATCGGCGCCGCCATGGTCATCGACACAAGCGCCGCCGCCAGCAGGGAGCCGGCCCTGCCAATCAATCGGCGCAACATGCAGAAATCGTCCGTCACCGGCATAGGGTCCTTTTCGCGTTTCGGATCACGCGGCAATCATTGCGCCACTGTCTCGGGCTCATTGAACGCATAACCCACCCGCCCGTCATCGCAGGCGAGGATGAAGACACCGTCTGGGCCGGTCCGGACGGCGCGGCATCCATTCGGGAGTGCGACCGCCACGCCGCGCGTTGACAGCGTGGCGTCGGTATTCAGGCACTGCCGCACTCCCGCCCCGCAACCGGCAAGCGTAAGAAGGGCAACGAGCGCCAGTTTCGGGCGCGCGCCGTGGATCACTGCCGTGCAATCAGCGCGGGGCATGGACCGGGACAACCGCCGGGCCTTGTTCGGGTTTCTCGTCCGGGGTCTCCTCCCGGGGATCTGCGGTGCTGTCGTGGCAGGATCTGCCCATCATCCGATGCATCACGACATGCGCGCCGAGGCACAGCGCCAGCGGGGTCAGAAGCCCGAGATTGCCCGCAAGCCCGCCGAACGTTCCGCCCGCCACAAGAAAGGCACCGAGGGGGACAAGCATCACGGCGCAACAGGCCAGCATGCCAAGCTTCATTCCAGCACCTCCTGATAGCAGAGTCCGTGGGTTCCAGGCCATCATATCCTCCATTCCGCTGATGAGATAAATGATAGGCGGCTCTGCCGCGCAAAGGTCAAGGATACATTCGGATACAAAAAACACGGGGCCACCGGATTGCAACATGGCTGAGAGCCGATAAATAAACGATCAAATATCGAGTGGTCTGAACCTACAGTGCCCTGACCGGCGCTTAGGCGGAGCGGAGCAGGCCACAGGCAAGCAAAGGGCAAGGAACGTGGACAAGCTGGGGCTTCTCATCGGCGGTGTGTTTGTTGCCGGGCTTGGCATGGCGATATGGCAATTCACGCAACCGTCCGAGCCGCAGGCGGAAGGCATGGTCCACCCGGATCCAACAGAAACAAGCGAGCTGGCTCAGGGCGCGCCCATCGTCGAGGTTCGGCTTCCCGAACAGCTGTCGCCCGAGGCAACCATCGGCAAGCGCGCCTTTGAGGCAAAATGCGCGGAGTGCCACGGTAAAAACGCGGCTGGTCAGAACGGTGTCGCGCCGCCGCTGATCCACCGCACCTATGAGCCGAGCCATCATTCGGACGAAGCCTTTCAGATGGCGGTTCGGAACGGCGTGCGCGCCCATCACTGGCCCTTCGGCAATATGCCCCCGATCGAGGGTCTGACCCGCGCCGACGTTCAGTATATCACCCGCTACATCCGCGAAGTGCAGCGCGAGAACGGGATCAATTGATGCGAGCTCTGTCCTTTCTGGCCGCGCTCGGCGGTCTTGTCTCAATACTCATGATCGCGCTCGTGGCCCTCGCCGCGCCGACTCCCGGCCTCGCCGACACGTGGGATGCCCATTCAGACCTCGTCGAGGTCACGGACGGCGATGTCGCGACGGCCGAGCACGCTGCGCATGAGGACATGCACGACGGATCTTGCCATCCCGACCCGTCCTGTTCCCCGGCCGCCATTCTGATGACCCGACCGATTTTCGGGGCACACGGATTCCGGGCCGTGCGTCAGCCGCTCGCGAAAACAGCAACAGCCGGGAGAAACGCGCCCGTGGATCTTCCGCCTCCGCGCGCCCGGGCCCTGCCAAGACCGAATATCCTGAACGACACACAAACATGAGAGACCAAGACATGATCAAGACACTTCTGACCGGCACCGCCCTCGCGGCCAGCCTGACCGCTTCCGTGGCCCTGGCCGATGCAGGGCACGGCAGCGGTATCGGCAAACCCGGCGACGCCGCACAGGTCGACCGCACCATCACCATCGAAATGGACGAGATGAAATACAGCCCCGAGAGCATCGAGGTCGCACCCGGCGAGACGATCCGCTTCGAGGTGAAGAATGTCGGCCGCGTTGTCCACGAGTTCAACATCGGCACCAGCGAAACCTGGGACGGGCATCGCGGCGAAATGCGCACCATGATGCGTGAAGGCATGATGAACGCGCGTGAAATCAACCATGACCGGATGATGGAAGCCGGGATGATGCATGACGACGCCAACAGCGTCCTGCTGGAGCCGGGCGATACGGGCGAAGCCATCTGGACCTTCCCCGAAGGTGGCGAGATCGGATTTGCCTGCAACGTGCCCGGCCACCGCGAGGCCGGTATGGTTGGCGAATTCCGGATGGGGCACGACTCCTGACGCTCTGACGACAAGGGGGTGGGCGAGACTGTCGCCCGCCTCGACACTTTTTGCGGAAACATGGGCCATGCCGACACGACGCGCCTTTATCGGACAGACCGCCGCCACTCTGGGCCTGGCGGTGAGCGGTCGGCAGATCCTCGCCGCCTCTCACGCGCCCGCGATCCTGACAGCGCGCGAAGCCTCGGTCCAGCTTGCCCCCGACGGCTATCCGGCGACATCCATCTGGGGCTACGAAGGCCGCGCACCCGGCCCGGCGATCCGGCTGCGCCGGGGCGAACGGGTGCAGCGGCGGCTGGTCAACGACCTTCCGGAGCCGACCTCCATCCATTGGCACGGGATCCGCATCGAAAACGCGATGGACGGTGTCTCGGGCCTGACGCAAGAGGCCGTCGCGCCGGGTCAGGCTTTCGACTATGATTTCGTGGCGCCCGACGCCGGAACCTACTGGTACCACGCGCATAACCGGTCCTGGGTGCAGGTCGCCCGCGGCCTGCACGGGCCGCTGATCGTGGAAGAGGCCGAGCCACCGGAAGTGGATCGCGAGGAAACCCTCGTGCTCGACGACTGGCTGCTCGACCCCGAAACGGCGCTTATTGATGAGAGTTTCGACAATCCCATGCGCATGAGCCATGGCGGCCGGATCGGAAACCTGATCACCACGAACGGTCAATTCGATCTTGCAATCCCGGTAGAGCGGCACATGCGTCTGCGGCTGCGGCTCATCAACGCGTCGAACGCGCGGATCTTTCCGTTGCAACTTGCCGGTTTGCGGGGCTGGACCGTCGCGCTCGACGGTATGCCGCTTGCCTCCCCCGAACCGCTGGAGGACGTCATCGTCCTCGCCCCGGCGCAACGCGCCGATCTGATCGTCGATGTGACGGCCGAGGTGGGCGAGACAGCCCATCTCGTGCGGATCGGCAATGACGACCGGCCGGCCTCGCAGGTGGCGTTCCCCGTGCCGGGCAGCGCCGCGCAGACGCCGCGCTCGGCACCAGCGGCGCTGCCGCCCAATTCCGGCGAGGGGATCCGGTCGCTGGCAGATGCACGACAGTTACGGCTGGTGATGTCGGGAGGCGCCATGGGGCGGATGGACAGCGCCTTGCTGGGCGGAGAGCGTCTGGGCTTTCGCGACCTCGCGGCGCGGGGCCGGTTCTGGGCCTTCAACGACATGGCCGAGATGACACAGACCCCGCTGGCCGATCTTTCCCTTGGCGAGCCAGTGCGGCTGGAGATCGTCAACGAGACCGTCTTTCCCCATGCCATGCATCTGCACGGGATGCATTTCCGCGAAATCCGCGACGGCAGACCCGTCGGACCGATGCGCGACACGCTCCTCGCGGCCGCGCAAGAGACGCGCGAGATCGGCTTCGTCGCGGACAATCCGGGCGACTGGCTGTTTCACTGCCACATGCTCAGCCATGCGGAAAGCGGGATGATGACATGGGTGCGCGTGACATGAAGGCCTGGGTGATGATCGCCGCGTCGGCGGTGCTTGGCCTTGCAGGGGCCGGGGCATGGTTGACACTGCGTGACGCGCCGCAGGCCGCCGTGAACCCTGCCATGCCAGTGATGCCGGCGACGGTGGATATCGCGCAGGGCGAAGCGCTTTATGCCCAGAACTGTGCCGCCTGCCACGGTGCCAACCTCGAAGGACAGCCAGACTGGCGAACCCCCGATGCGGATGGGCGTCTGCCCGCGCCGCCTCACGATGAAACCGGGCACACGTGGCACCATCCCGACCGGATGCTGTTTCAATACACGAAACTCGGCGGACGCGAGGCCCTGGCCCGGCAAGGCGTGAAATTCGACAGCGGCATGCCCGCCTTCGGCGACGTCCTGACGGATCGCGAGATCTGGAACATCCTCGCCTACATCCAGTCAACCTGGCCCGAACGCGCCGGCGCCGCGCAGGCCGAACGCACGGCCGCTGATCTGGCAAACGAAGGAAATTGACATGAAACGACTGATCTCGACAATCTTGGTGTGGCTTTCCCTTGCGCTGCCTGTCCCGACAGCAGCCCAGGACCTCTCCGAAGACCGGGTGCGCGAGCTGGTGCTTGAGACGATCCGCGAAAACCCCGAGATCATCATGGAGGCCATCGCGATCCTCGAAGCCCGGCAATCCGAGGCGCAGGCAGCGTCGCAGGGCGAGGTGCTCGCCAAGGAACGCGACGCGCTGGAACGCGACCCCAATGCGCCGGTCCTGGGCAACCCGGAGGGCGATGTCACGGTGGTGGAATTCTTCGACTACAATTGTCCCTATTGCCGTCGTGTCAAGCCCGAGGTCGAGGCCCTGCTCGAGGCCGATCCGAATATTCGCCTTGTCTATCGCGAATGGCCGATCCTTGGCGAAGGGTCGGTGTTTGCCACCCGCGCCGCGCTGGCGGCGCGCGAACAGGGGCTTTACGAAGACTTCCATTGGGCGCTGATGGGCATGAGCGGCCGCGCCGAGGAATCGTCCGTCCTTCGGATCGCGGAAGACATCGGCCTCGACATCGCGCAATTGCGCCGCGACATGGAGGCGCCGGAGATCGACGCACATATCGAGACCTCGATGCGCCTGGCGCAGGCCCTCGGCATCACCGGCACGCCATCTTTCGTGATCGGCGACGCCCTTGTGCCCGGTGTCGTGGATGAGGAACAATTGAGTTCGCTTGTTTCTGATGCACGGGAGCCGGAACAATGACCGCAGCCGGAAAGACGGTCCTGACGCGCCGCCATTTCATCGTGACCGCAACCGCCCTGTTCTCGCCGCCCGTCTCAGGGCCGCTTCTGGCGGATAGCTGGCCGAGCGAGGCGCAGAAAAGCGCATGGGACGCCGAGGTCACGCCACCCTTCTTCGATCTGGAGGTATCCAATCCCTGGGGCCTCGATCCACGATTTCTTCCGCAACGGGTCGAGGCGCGTGCGGGCCTTGTTGCGGGGAACATTCACGTCGATGCCATTGCGCGCTACCTCTATCACATCGAGGAGGGCGGGACAGCCATGCGCTATGGCGTGGCCATCGCACGCGGCAATCTCTACGAACCCGGCACCTACACGATCCGGCGCAAGGTGCGCTGGCCACACTGGACCCCAACGCGCGCGATGATCGAACGCGACCCGGAGCTTTACGCGGACGTCGCCGACGGAATGGAGCCGGGTCCTGACAATCCGCTCGGCTCGCGCGCGCTCTACCTCTACGTGGGCAATCGCGACACCTATCTGCGCATCCACGGTTCGCCCTATCCCCGCTCCATCGGGGGCCGCGCAAGCTCGGGCTGCGTGCGCATGGTGATGGCCCATATCAACGCGCTCTACCCGCAGGTTGAAATCGGCGTCACAGCCTACCTGCACCCGCCCGAAGATTACGTCAACGCACAGAGTTGAGCGTCGAATTCGAGGCACCCGACAGACGCCCGCGACCCCGCTGCGCGAAAGGACCTGACTTGGGACGAAAAGTGATCAACAGCTTGGCATTGTCGGCCCTTCTGGGCGGATGCACCGCCGTCGTCGGCACCGAAAACACGGCTCCCGATCCCGTCCCCGAGCAGGTTGCTGCCCTGGCAGCGCCTTACCAGGATGTCTCGACGGCGCGCCTGTTGCCGCGTGACGGGTGTTACTGGTATCTCCACGAGGGGCCGGTCGAAGCCACCCTCTTGCCGCTTAGAACCATCGACGGGCGACCGATCTGCGCTGCGCGAGAGTAGAGGGCCGCGCTGTGGTTGGCCGTGATCATCGCGGGTCGTCGCTCAACTTCGGGACCTGGCGGCGCGGCGCCGCGACAATTCGCGATAGAGCGCCTCCCGGGTGACGCCCAGTTCGGCAGCCACCTCCTGCCAGCGACCCCTTTCAGGCAGGGCGTTACCTTCTCCGAGCCACGCGTCGAGACGGTCCGCCACCCTTGGCAGCGAGCGGATTTCGGCCCGGAGGCGCGCTGCCTGCACGCTGCGCGCCAGCAGCGTGGCCCAGCTTTCCGCGAGCGCTGGATCTCCGGCGAGCGCGGACAAAAAACGCGCCTTCGGCACGCCCGCGACGACGCTTTCCTCGGCCGCCGCGGCATCGCAGTGATAGCGCGGCGAATAGGCCGAGGCTTCGGCGACAACCGCGCCTGGTCCCGCGTTCTGCAGAACCATGTGCGCTCCGAGCGTGGTGTGTCGCTGCAGATGCATCAGGCCGGAGCGTACCATGTAGATGTTCGCGACATCTTCGCCCGTTGCGAACAATGTCTCGCCGCGGGTCAGCGCGGTGTCGCGTGCATCCTGAAATAGCAATAAAATTGGCTTCTGCATGATCATGATCATATGGCTTGCGGCATTCCTCTGCAATTAACGGGCTACGCACTTACAGGAGATCCCTATGATCCGTTTTGCATTTGTCGTTACACTTCTTGCGTCCCCCGGTCTCGCGCTGGCGCAGGATGCGGCCGGTCAGCATGGCGGTATGAGCCATGAGCACGGGATGTCTCACGAGGGTCATCGGATGAACGCAGACGCACTTTCCGCAAGTCTTACAGAGGGGGGGCAATCTGCTTTTGCCGCCATTCAGGAGGTTGTCGCGCAGCTCATGGCGGATCCGGCAACGGACTGGAGCAGGGTCGATATCGAGGCGCTTCGCCAGCATCTGATCGACATGGACAACGTGACGCTCAAGGCCCGTGTAGACGTCCAAGTGGTCGACGGCGGCGCCCGCTTCGAGGCGATCTCGGAGGACGCAGGCGTGATCAGCTCGATCCGCGCCATGGTTCCGGCCCACGTGGCATCGATGGATGGCGTCGAGGGCTGGACGATGCGGGCGGAAGATATTCCTGGCGGTGCGGCCCTGACCGTGACCGGCGCGGATCCAGACCGTATTCGGGCCCTGGGCTTTATCGGCATGATGACAGTCGGCATGCACCACCAAACCCATCACCTTGCTCTGGCGACAGGGCAAAATCCCCACGCGCATTGAGATCGACCGGGGCGCCGCCGCTATCGGCCTGGGTTATTCCGTCCTCGCTCGATCTCAAGAGCCTACGACCCGGCGCCACACCGTGGAAATTCGCCAAAGAGATTGATGACCACATCTGCACCTGCGTCTGGCCACTCAGATCTCCCAGCCGAGCAAGGATTCTCATCTCCCGTTCGCGCAACTGGCGGTAAGCAACGACAAGGAAATTCCCAGACCCGCAGGCGAGATCAAGAACCTGGATCCGGCCAAGTCTTTCGAGGACCTTTTTCAGGGCGTTGGGTTTATTCCAAGCCTTCTCGATGGAAGCGTCGAGATCATCGACGGAGAGCGGACCCAGGACTTTCAGGATGTTCGGCACAGAGGTGTGGTGCATCCCAAGCTCGCCGCGGGCCTTCGGGTCCCCGATCGACTGGATCATCGATCCGAAAATGTCCGGATTGATCTCCTGCCAGTCGAGCCGCGCGGCATCCTGGAAATACCCCCGGGCGATCTTGTCGAACTCGGGGCAGTCGATGTGGTCGGAGAAAAGACCGCCGTTCACGTACTCGAGCTCATGGGTCCAGGTCGGGAGGTCCTCGCGGGCCTCGCAAGGGAGGCTCATCGCCTCGAAGGCATGAACAATCGCAACATGCGCTTCTGCGCCTTTTTCGCCTGCGTGGTTCACCACAAGACGGGTGAACTGGTCCTTTGAGAAGATCCCAACATCCTCGGCAAAAAAGCAGAAGACCAAACGAGTCATGAACTGGTTGAGGTCGTGGCGTCGTGCCTCATCCGCCCAACCCGGGTTTTTCCTCAGTAGAGCGTCATAGAGCTTGGCGAGCTTGTCGGTCGCTTTGCCATCGACTTCGTTTTCTTCAGCTGCCTTGTATCGGGTCATACCGGCCGCTGGCAGGAAAAACCCGAAATGATGATGCATTTCGCTGTACGGGCATCGCAGCGTCTCTCCTGATGCCAGATGCTCGGCTACGAGATCCACACCATCTGTAGTGATCAGGATGGCTGGTTTATGCTTCGCGGTGTTTTTGGCCGCGCGAAGCTTCTCGAGAACCCCTTCGAAATCGCCGAGTTCCGCCGGGGCGTAGTAGAACTTCTTGCTTAGCAGAACAGCGCGCGTCAGCTTGGAGCGGTTCAGCGAACGCTTCCCAGGGCGGAGCTTCGATACTGTTGCCTTTGCGTTGCCTGTGCGGCTGCAAAGCCATAAGCGAATTCTCCCGAGTCGAACGGTGTGAGAACAAGCTCTTCGAGCGCATCGGAGACTTCAGACGGGTTCATGGTCGGCACTTCCTGGTCGGTTGATCCTCACGAAGTAGGACAGAACCGGAAAACAATCGAATTAAAGACTGTCATCGAGACGTTATCCGTCACCCGGATAAATTGCAAAGGCTTGAGGTAATGCCACTTTTCTCGTGCACCCGGGTCCATCTGATCTGCTCTAACGAAAGCCAGAACCCACTCGAGCTCACTGCCTGGATGTTTTCTGTGACCCTTCAAACTCGGCTGGGCCTTCGAATCTGATGCCCTCAAGCCAAATTTTCTCTGCCATCATCATCACTTTGATTCGAAGCCACGCAGACTTGCGGTCATAACTGCAGCGAAAAGCCTTCAAAACCACACCCGTGACTGCTTCAGGACAATGAACGGAAATTTTTTTGAGCACTACATCTTGTGTTCGCCATCATCCTGAGACTTCTACGTTTGAGACGTGACCCGCCCGACAGGATTCGAACCCTTGACCTTCAACCTCGGAAGTCAGCCCTCTATCCAAGTGAATTTCATTGCGGATTTCATTGCAGATTAAAATCGCCGGCGCAACAAGGTGAGCAAAAACCCAAGAAAATATGGCGCACCTGAAAGGATTCGAACCTTTGGCCTCTGCCTTCGGAGGGCAGCGCTCTATCCAGCTGAGCTACAGGTGCGTTTCCTGCGGTATAGACGCAGCCAAGGGGCCATGCAATCGGCAATTTCGGGATGGCCGGCTGCCACGGCAGCCGGCCAGCGGATCAGCCCAGCAGATCGTGTGCAAGCTCCATCGCCTCGACCAGGGTGTCGATCTCGGCCTCTGTATTGTACATGCCGAACGACGCCCGGCAGGTCGCGGTCAGACCGATATAGTCCATGAGCGGCCCGGCGCAGTGGTGGCCGGCGCGCACTGCCACGCCCTTCTTGTCGAGAATGGTCGAGATGTCATGCGGGTGGCCCGCCCCGTCGATGGTGAAGGAGAATATCGCCGCCTTGTCCGGGGTCGTGCCCTGCTGGTGCAGCCAGTTGAGCCCCGAAAGCCGTGCTTGCGTCACGTCGCGCAGGTGCTCTTCATGCGCGGCGATCGCCTCCATTCCAACGTCCATCATGTAATCAAGAGCCACCCCCAGTCCGATCGCCTGAACGATACCCGGCGTGCCGGCCTCGAATTTCATCGGCGGATCGTTCCAGGTGATTTCATCACGGTGGACCTCGCGGATCATGTCACCGCCGCCCATGAAGGGCCGCATCTCGGAAAGGCGTTCATTGCTGACGAAGATCGCCCCCGAAGCCGACGGACCATAAAGCTTGTGGCCGGTTATGGCATAGAAATCGCACCCGATATCGTCGATATCCACCGGCATGTGAACCGCCGCCTGCGAGCCATCCACGAGCACCGGCACACCCCTTTCGCGCGCACCCGCGCAAATCGACGTCACGTCGACCTTGGTACCAAGCACGTTGGAAAGATGGGTGACGGCAATCAGCTTGGTGCGCGGGCCGATCGCGTCGATCACCGCCTGCGGGTCGAGCGCGCCGTTGGCATCCGTCTCCACCCATTTCAGGACAACGCCCTGGCGTTCGCGCAAGAAATGCCACGGCACGATGTTGGCATGATGCTCCATCACCGACAGGATGATTTCATCACCCGCCTCCATGCGCGGCATCGCCCAGCCATAGGCGACCATGTTGATCCCCTCGGTGGTGCCGGAGTTGAGGATGATCTGCCGCTCGTCGGCGACGCCCAGGAAGCGCGCAACGATACCGCGCACGGCCTCGTACTTTTCGGTGGCGATATTCGACAGCGTATGAAGGCCGCGATGCACATTGGAATATTCGTGCGCATAGGCATTCGTCACCGCGTCGATGACCGCCCGCGGCTTTTGCGCCGACGCCCCGTTGTCCAGATAGACAAGCGGCTTGCCGTTCACTTCGCGCGAGAGAATGGGAAAATCGGCCCGGATTTTCGCGACGTCAAGCATATCAGCCCCCTCAGATTGCACCAGCGCCGATCGCGCCGAGAATGAGCGACAAACCAAACACCATCGCCAGAGCACCAACCAGAAGGACACCCGCCGCGCGGAACATGTTGTCAAACCCGTGCGCCCGGTCGATGAACGCAACAAGGATGTAGATCCCCCATACCGACGCGACAATGGTTATCAGACCACCGAGCAACGGTGCGACCACCAGAATCAGCGTCAGCAGGGCCTGAAGGCCGAGCCGCAGAACCTGCAACCACGTGATCAGTACCAGGATGTCATCAAGGCCGCCCCGGCCGCCGAAGATCTGCCCGATCCAGGTCAGGGCCAACACCACGATCACCAGCGTCCCGCCCAGGAACAGGGCGAAGAACAAGGGCGACTGGAAGATCGGCGGTACCATTGCCATCGCCGCCGGATCGCCGGGCGGCGCCAATGTCAACGACAGCGAATAGACGATCGTGTTGAGAACCGTCATCAGGCCGAGAGCCATCCACAGCGCGTTGCGTGGCAGCTCCAGCGTAATGAGCCGGCCGGCCGCCTCGCGCGGGTCAAAGAGCGTCTGCCGCACAAGATCGCCAAGGGCCTGGATGATCATCGGTCCGGCCATGCCGCCCCCCGCAATCCGGCGATCCAGACCCACAGGAAAACGCCCACCCAGGCGGCACCGCTCAGTTGCAGCCCCGGACCGGGGCCGTTGAAACCGGCCATCAACCCTGCCAAAAGCGCAAGCGGCGTGGCCGCCAACAGCGCCCAGAACATGCTCAGCCGCATTTCGTAGCCGCTGACCCTGACGCCGGCCAGCCGCGACGCGCCCCAGGCCAGCCCCGCAAGAAGGTAAAAGAAGATCGGGCAGAGGAACACGAACAGGATCGCGCTCCAGTAAAGCCGCGCCTGTAGGGGCACCTCCGGATCGAGATGCGCCTGGCGGGCCTGATATGGCGCCTGCGCGACGAAAAGAAGCCCGCAGGCCAGCAGGATGAAAACCAGCGCCCGATCCTCGCGCCGCCCCATGCCCTGAAGCCGGCGCAGGACGCGCCCGGGGCCACGGTACGTGGCCGCGATATCGCGTGTCAGCGACATCAGCCGCGCCGCCGCGACAGCCAGCCCTCGAGCCGGGTCACGATCTCGTCGCGAAGGGCCTCGTCCTCGATCTCTTCGACGGCCTCGGCCAGGAAGGCCAGTGTGAGCAGGTCTGTCGCGATCGACTTGGGGACGCCGCGCGCCCGCAGGTAAAAGAGAGCCTCTTCATCGATGGCTCCGGAAGTCGACCCGTGAGAGCAAGCGACGTCATCGGCGTAAATCTCAAGCTCGGGCTTGGCCAGAAACTGGCTGTCCTCGTCCAGCAGCAGCGACTGGCTGATCTGGTATCCGTCGGTTTTCTGCGCTCCCTCCTTGACGAGGATCTTGCCTTGGAACACCCCTGCCGCACCGTTGCGCAGCACCTTCTTGAAGACCTGCCGGCTTTCGCAACGCTCCGCGTCGTGTGTGATGAAGACCGTATCGTCATGATGGAAATCGCCATCGCCCATGCAGGCGCCTGCGACATGCGCCACGGCGTCGTCCCCGGTCAGTTCGATCACGCATTCATTCCGTGTCAGCACCCCGTTGGCGGTCATGGTAAATGACTTGAACACGCTTTCCTGCCCCAGGCGGGCAAAGATGTGGGTTGCGGCACGGCGCTCATGGTCACGCCCCTGGGTGCGCACATGCTGAAACCCGGCCCTGTCGGCGACATCAATTTCCATAACCTTGTTGAAGCGCGCCGCGGCCGGGCCGTTTTCCAGGACCGTCAATTCCGCGCCCTCCTCCAGCTTCACCACGTGGTGCAGGATCGCGTCCGAGCTTTCGGAGCGGTGATTGTAGACAAGGTTCACGGGTTTGGACGCCGCACCGGTGACACGGATCAGCACACCGTCAGACGCCATCGCCGTGTTGAGTGCCGCCAGAGTCCGCGGCACGGGAACCTGTCCGCGTTCCTCCAGAGCGCCGTAAAGGTCACGCGCCCAGTGGATATCGGTATGCTGCGCTTCGGCCAGCCGCTCGATCGTGACCCCCTCCAGCGCCAGATCATCGCTTGCCTCGGGGTCGAAAACGCCGTCAACGAAAACGATCCGCACGCAGTCCAGAGTCTCGAAAATCGGCGCCTCGTCACCGGTATCGAACAGCGCCGCGCTTGGCGCCTGCGCATCGGTCAGGGTCTCGGGACGGGTGAATTTCCAATATTCGTCGCGACGGTGCGGCAGACCCGTCTCACGCAAACGCGCCACCGCCGCGTCCCGCGCGGCCACCGCCCAGCCCGCGCCGTCGGGGCGTTCCAGGCCGGCAAGCCGCGCCTCGGTCAAATCCTGTTTCGCTTGCGGCAATGCCATCACGCCACCTCCGCCTTGATATCGCGGTACCCGTTCTCCTCGACCTCGATGGCGAGTTCGGGACCACCTGACTTGATGATCCGCCCATCCGACATGATATGGACGACGTCCGGTTCGATATGGTTCAGAAGCCTCTGGTAATGGGTGATGACAAGGAACCCGCGGCCGGCGTCGCGCAAGCCGTTCACCCCTTCGGCCACCAGTTTCATCGCGTCCACGTCAAGGCCCGAATCGGTCTCGTCCAGGATACACATCCGCGGCTCCAGCATCGCCATCTGAAGGATCTCGTTGCGCTTCTTCTCACCGCCGGAAAATCCCATGTTGACCGGACGCTTGAGCATGTCGGCGTCGATCTTTAGGTCCTTGGCCTTCTCGCGCACCAGCTTGAGGAAGTCGGCGGCGCTCATTTCCTCCTGCCCGCGGGCCTTTCGCTGTGCGTTGAGCGCGGTCCGCATGAAGGTCATGTTGCCCACGCCGGGGATCTCCACCGGATACTGAAACGCCATGAAAAGCCCCGCCGCGGCGCGCTCCTCGGGTTCCATTCCTAGGATGTCTTCGCCCTCAAGCGTGGCCGTTCCTTCGGTGACCTTGTAACCGTCGCGCCCGGAAAGAACGTAGCTTAGCGTCGACTTGCCGGATCCGTTGGGTCCCATGATCGCGTGCACCTTGCCCGCTTCCACGCTGAGGTTCACGCCCTTCAGGATGGTCTTTTCCTCTTCTTCAAGATCGACGTGCAAATTATTGATTTCAAGCATTTTCATTCCTTTCCTTATCTTCGGGGCCGTTGCGTTCACGGCTGTGTCATCATCTCGAACAGGTCCATCAACCGTGCCGGTGGGACCGGCTGCGGCGTGACCCGGAATTCGGCCATGCGCCCGATCAGGCGCGGCGTCCCAAGATACGCCTCGATCCGGTGGTACTGCTTGCGCCGGCGGTAATCGTCCACATAAAGGCTTACCGGTCGCCTGGTCAGGAACGCGGTCGCCATCGCGCAGCCTGTCCGAAAGCGTCCGTCAACCAGCACCACTTCGGGCTGTGCAAAGCCGTCCCGCCCCCAGACATCCAGCGGATAGCGCGCGAACCGGCGCCACGCCCGGTCATCAACCGGGTACCCCCATTCCTTCGTCGGCCCGATATCCGACCAGATCACCTCGGCCCGGCTGCCGGGCGCCGGCGGGTTGGCCGAGAACCAGCCGCGCATCATTTCCGCCCAGTCGGCATCGCTTTCTACCGAAAAGACCGTCTTGCCCGGCATTTCGGCCGCCATCACCGTGGACCCGCCAGACCCGTATTCAAGGATCACCGAGGCCCGCTCGTAAGCCGAACGCAGGGCCTGCGCCTCGGCCTCGGGCAGGGTCAGGACCGGCCGTTCTATGGTGGTGCCGCCTGCCATCTCAGCCCAGAACGACCGCCGTTCCGGACACCGAGACCATCAGCATCGAATCTCCCACGACCTCGTAGTCCAGATCGACGCCGACCACAGCATCGGCCCCCTTTGTGGCGGCCCGCGCCTCAAGCTCGTTCATTGCGGTGTCGCGCGCGTCCTGAAGCTTGCTTTCGTAGGCGCCCGAGCGCCCGCCCACCACATCGGTGATCTGGGCGAAGAAATCGCGGACCACATTGGCCCCCATGATCGCTTCGCCCACCACGATGCCGCGGTAATCGACGATTGAGCGCCCCTCGACACTGTTGGTGGTGGTGATGATCATGACCGGGCCCTCGATGATGGTGACGGCTGAATTCTCAACCTGCCGTCAACCGACGCTGCCTTCCAGCGAAATCGCCACAAGCTGCTGCGCCTCCATGGCGAATTCCATCGGCAGCGCCTGCAGCACGTCCTTGCAGAACCCGTTCACCACCAGCGCCACGGCCTCTTCCTCGTCCATCCCGCGCGCACGGCAATAGAACATCTGGTCGTCATCCACCTTGGATGTCGTCGCCTCGTGCTCGACCCGGCTGGAATTGTTCTTGACCTCGATATAGGGCACCGTGTGTGCCCCGCACTTGTCACCGATCAGCAGGCTGTCGCATTGCGTGTAATTGCGGCTGTCCCTGGCCTTGGGATGCATCGAGACGAGCCCGCGATAGGTATTCTGCGCCTGCCCCGCGCTGATCCCCTTGGAGACGATCCGCGAGCGGGTATTCTTGCCCAGATGCACCATCTTGGTGCCGGTATCGGCCTGCTGCCAGTTGTTGGTGATGGCAATCGAGTAGAATTCGCCCTGGCTGTCGTCGCCGCGCAGGATGCAGGAGGGGTATTTCCACGTCACCGCGCTTCCGGTCTCCACCTGCGTCCACATGCACTTGGCCCGGTCGCCCCGGCAATCTGCCCGCTTGGTGACGAAGTTGTAGATGCCGCCCTTGCCGTCCTCGTCGCCCGGAAACCAGTTCTGGACGGTGGAGTATTTCACTTCCGCATCCTCCTCCACGATGATCTCCACCACCGCGGCGTGAAGCTGGCTCTCGTCACGCTGCGGCGCGGTGCAGCCCTCCAGGTAGCTCACGTAGGATCCCTTGTCGGCGATGATCAGGGTGCGCTCGAACTGGCCGGTATTCTCGGCATTGATGCGGAAATATGTGCTCAATTCCATCGGGCAGCGCACCCCCGGCGGCACGTAGACGAAGGAGCCGTCCGAGAACACGGCCGAATTCAGCGTGGCATAGAAATTGTCCGACACCGGCACGACCGATCCCAGGTATTTGCGCACCAGTTCGGGATGCTCCTGTATCGCCTCTGAAATCGAACAGAAGATCACCCCGGCCTTGCGCAACTCCTTCTGGAACGTCGTTCCGACGGACACCGAATCGAACACCGCGTCGACGGCCACCCGGCGTTCGCCCTCGCGCGCTTCGGCAGGGGCGGCCTCGGCGCCCTCGACACCGGCCAGGATCATCTGTTCCTTGAGCGGGATGCCCAGCTTCTCGTATGTTTCCAGCAACTTGGGGTCCACCTCGTCCAGCGATTTCGGCTTGACCTCCATGCTTTTGGGACGGGCGTAGTAATACTGGTTCTGAAAGTCGATCTGCGGATAGTCGACCATCGCCCAGTCGGGCTCTTCCTTCTGGAGCCAGCGCTCGTAGGCCTGCAGACGCCAATCCGTCATCCATTGCGGCTCGCCGTTCTTCTCGGAGATCAGGCGCACGATATCGGGGGTCAGCCCCTTCGGCGCGTAATCCATCTCGATATCGGTTTCCCAGCCGTACTTGTAGGCCCCGCCCACTTCGCGCACGGCATCGACCGTCTCGCGGTCCACGCCCTCCTTGACGTCTGTATCATCGAGTGCCGCCATGATGCTTACCTCCGCTTTCACGCCGCGCGGGCGCGGTGTCTGGCTTGCAGCTCGGCCCATTCGCGGGCAAAGCTCGTTATGTCTTCCTCACGGGTCCGGGGACCCAGCGAAACGCGCAACGCGCACCCGGCCTGTTCCGGGTCCAGCCCCATCGCCTGCAACACGGTGCTGGCGCGGACCTTGCCGCTCGAACAGGCGCTTCCGGCCGATACGGCGAACCCCGCGAGATCCATCCGCATCACCTGCGTCTCGCCTTTCCAGCCGGGTGTCACGAAACAACTGGTATTGGGCAAGCGCGCGACCCGTTTCCCGACAAAAATAGTCTCTTTTGACGCGGCTGCAATGGAATTTTCTAGAATCTTTCTAAATTCCGCCACCCGCTCCCAAACCCCTTCGCGCAGATCCCGCATGGCGGCGGTGGCGGCGGCGGCGAATCCGGCGATTCCCGGCAGGTTCTCGGTCCCCGAACGGCGGCCCATCTCCTGCCCGCCGCCGCGAATGCGGGCCGAGACATCAAGACCGGGTCGCAGGATCAGGGCCCCGATACCTTTCGGCCCCCCCAGCTTGTGGGCCGAAACCAGGCCCATGTCGCAATCGAGGTCGTCAAAGCGCAGCGGCACCTTGCCAAACGCCTGGGTCAGGTCACTCACCGCCAGTCCGGGCGGCAATTCCTGGATGACGCCGGTTTCCGAATTGGCCGCCTGCAGGACGGACCGGGACGGCTCGGCCACCGTCACATGCCCGTCGGAAGATACAGGAAGGCGATCGTGCACCCACGCCCGGAGCGCGTCATGCTCCACGGCAGCGCCCTCGAGGTCACGCCCGGCACAGGCCAGGGCCGCGGCCTCGGTTGCCCCGGAGGTGAAGACGATATCCGCATCCCCTGCCCCGACAGCTTCGGCGATCCGGGCTCGCGCCGACTCGATCAGCCCCCGGGCGGCGCGCCCCTCCTCGTGCACGCTTGACGGATTGCCCGGCAGGTCCATCGCCGCGATCATCGCCTCGCGCGCCTCGGGCCTCAGGGGCGCGGTGGCGTTCCAGTCCATGTAGATGCGGCTCATTCGGCCCCCGTTTTCATCTTTCCGGAAATACTCCGGGGGAGGCCCGCACACCGTGCGGGGCGGGGGCAGCGCCCCCTCGGGCACAGCCGCCCGCAGGCCGTGCCTTGCGGTCCCCGCCAGGCTTTCATTCCTCGTCAACCACCGAGAACAGCACCGGCACCGCCGGACAGGGTGCCAGGTCGTTACCCACGACGTCACTCAACCGTGTCTGGTGCAGGAAAACGTAGACATGTGCGCTCAACCCCTCCCACAGGCGGTTTGTCATCGACTGCGCCTTCGAGCCGGAGGCCGCGCCCGTGGCACCCGCCCCCGTGTGCAGCGCGTCCACCGTTTCGTCGACCGCGGCGAGAATCTCGAAGGCCCGGATTTCCGACGCCGGCCGCGCAAGCCGGTAGCCGCCGCCGGGGCCACGCACCGACTCCACCAGCCCCGCGCGACGCAATTTCACGAAAAGCTGCTCGAGATAGGGCAACGAGATCGCCTGCCGCCGCGACACGTCGCCCAGGGTGACAAGCTCGCCACCATCCTGGAGGGCGATATCGACGAGCGCGACCATCGCGTAACGCCCCTTGGTGCTGAGTTTCACGGCGCTGCTCCCGCGAATAGATTGACCTTGGACCGGCCAGCGCTTATCTCGCTGCAAGCCGTGTCATGACACGCGCACCGGCAGAACCGGCGTTTAGAATTGTTCTAAGGTGCTGGCGCGTTTCCGTCAAGGAACCTCGCCGCACCGTCGAGGGGAAACAGGGAACACCATGCCCGAAGTCATATTCGCCGGTCCCGAGGGCCGGCTCGAAGGCCGCTACCATCCGCAAAGGGAACGCGACGCGCCGATTGCCATCGTGCTTCATCCGCATCCGCAATTCGGCGGCACGATGAACAACAAGGTTGTCTACAACCTCCACTACGCCTTCTACAACATGGGATTCACGGTGCTGCGCTTCAATTTTCGCGGCGTCGGGCGCAGTCAGGGGGAATACGATCAGGGCGTCGGCGAACTTTCCGATGCCGCCTCGGCGCTCGACTACCTGCAATCCATGAATGCCAATTCCAAGCACTGCTGGGTCGCCGGCTTTTCCTTCGGGGCGTGGATCGGCATGCAGCTTCTGATGCGCCGGCCCGAGATCACCGGCTTCGTCTCCGTCTCGCCCCCGGCAAACATGTACGATTTCTCGTTCCTCGCGCCGTGCCCGTCCTCCGGGCTCATCCTCAACGGCTCCGGCGACAGGGTCGCGCCGCCCGCGGACACCGAAGCCCTTGTGGCCAAGCTGCACGATCAGCCCGGCATTACCGTCGAGCATCAACAGATGGAAGGCGCGGGGCATTTCTTCGAGGAACCCTACACCGATGACATGATCGAGGCGGTCACGACCTATGTCAAAAGGCGCCTCACCGAAGCCACGAGGTAAACAATGGGTGTCACCGAGGACCTGGCCGACGAACTGGCACAGGAAGCCATAAAGTATATCGACGCGACGGGTGACGAGCAGATCATCTCTGATCTCGTGAAAGAGTTGGGCGCCACCTCGCAGACCGCCGAGGAAGCCTTCCTGACCTCCGTCCGGGTGCGCCGCGCCAACGCCCGCGCACGTCAGTTGCTGGCCGAGAAGGTCCGGGCCTACAAGGCGCGCAAGGACCAGTCCGGCGGCGGCTGACATCGACGTTAGAGTCGCGACGCACGCCCCCCTCGTCCTTTGTCGGGGGCCCGCCCTTGACGGCGCGGCGCTGCGTCAGCCCTCGGCGCGCTTTTTGCGCGCGGCCACCTTTTCCGCCAGATCCCGGGCGATGGCGAAGGCGCCCTTGATCTTGTCGCTCTCGCGGCGCCAGTCCCGCCGCACCACGATCTTGTTGTCGCGCACCTTGGCCAGACCGTCCTGGTCCTTGATGAACTCGACCAGCCCCTCGGGGGACGCGAACTTGTCATTGTGAAACCGGATCGTCGCTCCCTTGGGTCCGCCATCAAGCCGCGCGATCCCGGCACGCTTGCACATCGCCTTTATCCGCACCACCAGCATGAGGGTATTCACCTCGCGGGGCAGCTTCCCGAACCGGTCGATCAATTCGGCGGCAAATCCTTCCAGTTCAACTTTGCTCTTCAACCCGCTGAGGCGCCGATACAATCCCAGCCGCACATCAAGGTCGGGCACGTAATCGGCGGGGATCAGGACAGGCACCCCGAGGTTGATCTGCGGGGCCCATTGCTCGTCGGCCTCGCTGAGGCCCTCCATCTCGCCGGCACGGATCTTGGCAATCGCCTCTTCCAGCATCGACTGGTAGAGTTCGTAGCCCACGTCGCGCATCTGGCCCGACTGCTCCTCGCCCAGCAGGTTGCCGGCACCGCGCAGGTCCAGGTCCTGGCTGGCCAGGGTGAACCCCGCGCCCAGCGTGTCGAGGCTGCCCAGCACCCTCAGCCGTTTTTCCGCCGCCGGCGTCAGCGGGGCGCGCGGTTTGGTGGTCAGGTAGGCATACGCCCGCGTCTTCGAGCGCCCCACGCGCCCCCGGATCTGGTAGAGTTGGCTGAGGCCCATCATGTCGGAACGGTGGATGATCATCGTGTTGGCGGTCGGAATGTCGAGCCCCGATTCGACGATCGTCGTGGCCAGCAGCACGTCGAACTTGCCGTCGTAGAAGGCGTTCATCCGGTCATCGAGCTCGCCGGCCGCCATGCGCCCGTGCGCGGTGACGAAGCTCACCTCCGGCACCTGCTCGGACAGGAAGGTCTCGATCTCGGTCAGGTCACTGATCCGCGGCACCACGAAGAAGCTCTGCCCGCCGCGGTAATGTTCCCTCAGCAACGCTTCGCGGATGGTCACACTGTCGAACTCGCTGACATAGGTGCGCACCGAAAGCCGGTCCACCGGCGGGGTGCCGATGATCGACAGGTCGCGCACGCCCGAAAGGCTCAGCTGCAGGGTCCGCGGAATCGGCGTGGCCGTCAGGGTGAGCACATGCACATCGCTGCGCAGCTGCTTCAGCCGCTCCTTGTGAGTCACGCCGAAGCGTTGTTCCTCGTCGATGACAAGAAGCCCCAGATTGGCAAAACGCACCCCCTTGGCCAGCAGCGCATGGGTGCCCACCACGATATCCACCGTCCCGCGCGACAGCGCCTCGCGGGTGCGCGCGGCCTCGGCCTGCCCGACGAAGCGCGAAAGCGGCCGCACCGAGATCGGAAAGCCCCGGAAGCGTTCGGCGAAACTCTGGTAATGCTGGCGCGCCAGCAGGGTTGTCGGCGCGATCACCGCCACCTGAACACCCGACATCGCCGCAACGAAGGCCGCGCGCATTGCCACCTCGGTCTTGCCGAAACCCACGTCGCCGCAGATCAGCCGGTCCATCGGACGGCCTTCCTGAAGGTCGCCCATCACGTCCTCGATGGCGCGCAACTGATCGTCGGTCTCCTGGTACGGGAAACGTGCCGCAAAGGCTTCCCAGGCGTGATGTTCGGGCTCCAGCACCGGCGCGCGCCGCAGTTCGCGTTCCGCAGCGATGCGGATCAGCCGGTCGGCCATCTCGCGGATGCGTTCCTTTAGCCGGGCCTTCTTGGCCTGCCAGGCGCCGCCACCCAGCTTGTCCAGAAGACCCTCCTCATGGCCATAACGGCTGAGCAGTTCGATGTTTTCGACGGGAAGGTAAAGCCTGGACCCTTCGGCGTATTCCAGAGACAGGCATTCATGCGCGGCGCCGGCCGCGCTGACCACCTCGAGCCCGTGATACCGCCCGATTCCGTGATCGACATGAACGACCAGGTCGCCGGGACTCAGGCTCTGTGTCTCGGTGAGGAAATTCTCGGCCCTGCGGCGCTGGCGCGGGGCCCGAATCAACCGGTCACCAAGAATGTCCTGTTCCGTGATGACGGTCAGCCGTCCCTCGTCCAGTGGCCCCTCGAATCCGTGCTCAAGCTCCCATACCGCAAGGTGCAGCCCGCGCCGCCCCAGCCGTCCGGCATCGGCCACGGTCACGGCACCGGCCAGCCCCTCATCCTCCAGAAGGCCCTCCAGCCGCTCGCGCGCGCCTTCCGAATAGCTGGCCAGAAGGACCGGACCTTCCGCCATTCTTGCTTCAACATGATCTTTCAACGCCCCGAAAAGGCTAATGTTTTCCTGCTGTCTTTCCGGGGCGAAATTACGCCCGATGCGCCCCCCGGCATCCGTCACGCCCGGTCCCGTCGCCTGTGGCAACGCCATGAACTGAAGTGTGCGGCGCCCGTCGATGGAGGCCGTCCAGGCCGGATCGTCAAGATAAAGCTGCTCCGGCGGGACCGGTTTGTAGACGCTTTCGCCTTTCGTCTTCCGGGTCATCGCGTGCAGGCGCGCCTCGTACTGGTCGGCTATGCTGTCCCACCGGGCGCTGCGGGCTGCGCCGGCCTGGTCATCCAGCGTGATCGTGGCGTCGGGCACGTAATCGAACAGCGTTTCCAGCCGCTCATGGAAGAACGGCAACCAATGCTCGGTGCCGGCCTGCTTGCGCCCGGCGCTCACCGCCTCGTAAAGCGGGTCGTCGCCGCCGGCAGCGCCGAACTCGATACGGTAGTTCTGACGGAACCGGGTGATGGCCGCGTCGTCCAGAATGACCTCGGACACCGGTGCCAGTTCGATCCGGTCCAGCTTCTCGGTCGTCCGCTGCGTGGCCGGATCGAAGCGCCGCACGCCGTCCAGCACATCACCGAAAAGGTCCAGCCGCACCGGCCCGCCCTGTCCCGGCGCGAATATGTCGACGATACCGCCGCGGACCGCATAGTCACCCGGCTCGGTCACCGTGGGGGCCTGCACGAACCCCATCCGCACCAGGAACGCGCGCAGCGCCTCCTCGTCGATCTGGTGACCGACATGCGCGGTGAAGACGGACGTCCGCAGCAGATCGCATGGCGGCACCCGCTGCATGGCCGCGTTGAGCGTGGTCAGCAGCACGAAACGCTGCGGTGCCCCTTGTTGCAGCGTCGCCAGCGTGGCCATGCGCGCCGCGGATATGTCCGGGTTCGGCGATACCCTGTCATAAGGCAGGCAGTCCCAGCCGGGAAAATGCAGAACCGGCATGTCAGGCGCGAAAAATCGCAGCGCGGAAGCCATCGCCGCCATCCGCCGGTCATCCCGCGCGACATGAAGTACGGGGTTGGCACTCTTGCGCACCTCGTCCCGGACAAGGCGGGCGTCAAAGCCTTCGGGCGCACCCGAAACGGTGATATGGGCCTTGGATGTCATTGACATTCTACCTGGATCGGTCCGGCCTCATGTCACCCGCCAAGGGCGCTGGCCGACATGTTCTGGTACATTCCCCACATGGCGGTGATGAAAATCGACGCCACGCCGATCATGCGTGTGTGCAGGCGGTGCCGCCCGAGCCTCTTGATGAGCGCCTCGCCGGACAGTTCGTTCGAGCGCACCGCGCGGGCGGTGAAAATCGACAGCAGCCCGACAATGGTCATCGGAACGCCCAGCAAGAAGACCGCCTGTGCAAATTCGTGGCCGTAGACGAAACCGGTAAGCCCCAGAAAGGTGAAGAGAAAACAGGCAAACCCGGTCAGCAACAGGCCGGATTCCCCAACGATGTAGAGAAGCCGGTTGGTGTGGATCCGCACCATGTCCTCAAGGTCGATCTGTGCCTGACCTTCATTATCGCGGGCGCGCATGACCATGTCCCACGGGACGCCAAGCACCCAGTGATTGACCGTCGACCATATCACGGCAAGCACAATCCAGAACCAAAGGTTGCTGAAGCTGCGCATGTCGATAAGCTCAAATACGCTTGTATACCAGTCCACTGACCGCTCCGGAAATCATTTCGTCGCCCCTCTTATCGGTCGCTGGCAGCAATTCCTACCCTTGAGATGGCGGAATTTCCATGCCACTCAGGAGCCCGTCTTTGAAAGGAAAACCGCCGATGACCCCCATACAGGCCCCGTTTCCGGCAGCCCGCCTGCGCCGGACCCGCCGCAGCCCCGCGATCCGGGCCCTCGTGGCCGAGACGGCGCTGAGCCCCGGTGATCTGATCTGGCCGGTTTTCGTGCGCGAGGGCGAGAACGTGCAGGAGCCGGTTCCCTCAATGCCCGGCGTTGTCAGGCGCAGTGTCGACCGCGTGGTCGAGGCCGCCCGCGAGGCGGCGGATCTGGGTATTCCGGCAATATGCCTGTTTCCCTATACCGAAGCCGACAAGCGCACCGCCGACTGCGCCGAGGCATGGAATCCGCAAAACCTGTCCAACCGCGCCACAAGGGCGATCAAGAAGGCGGTGCCGGACCTCGCCGTGATGACCGACGTGGCTTTGGACCCTTATTCCGACACCGGACATGACGGTTTTGTGGCGAATGGCGAGATCGTCAATGATGCCACCGTCGAGGCACTTGTCAAACAGGCCCTCGCACAGGCCGAGGCCGGTGTCGACATCATCGGCCCGTCGGACATGATGGATGGCCGTATCGGCGCGATCCGACAGGCGCTGGAGGATGCCGGCCACCGGGACGTGCTGCTGCTCAGCTACGCGGCAAAATACGCCAGTGCGTTTTACGGCCCATTCCGTGATGCCGTCGGTGCGTCCGGTGCCCTCAAGGGCGACAAGAAGACCTATCAGATGGACCCTGCAAACAGCGACGAGGCGTTGCGCTGTGTCGCGCGTGACCTCGGCGAAGGCGCGGACATGGTCATGATCAAGCCGGGGATGCCTTATCTGGATATATGCCGCAGAGTTAAGGATACCTTCGGCGCGCCAACATTCGCGTATCAGGTCTCCGGGGAATACGCGATGATGATGGCCGCCGCCGGAAACGGCTGGATCGACGGGGACAGGGCCGTGACCGAAAGCCTGATGGCATTCAAGCGTGCCGGCTGCGATGGAATCCTCACCTATTTCGCGCCGGCGGTGGCACGTGCGCTTTCCGGTCAGGCCCCTGGACCCGGGTAACCGTGCCGGCACCGGCCGATGTCACGGCGTGTCACCCATCGCGGCCGGTGCCGCGTTCCCAAACAGCATGAGGCCGTTCCATTGCCCCGCCGCGTGGCGGATTGCATGCCGTGCCCGCGGGCACGGGACCATGGCGGGCTTGCGCCCATGACGTGATGTATATACACTTCATGGTTGAGTTGGAGTGTTCATGTTGCTTTTCGGCCTTGCCCTTGTTTTTCCGGTCCGTGATCGGGGTTCTATCCCTGCCGCGCGGCACGGGCGCGGGGTGCGATGATGAGGGGCGGGCCCGGCGGATTGCGGCGGTCGATCCTTTTGCCGACGTATGTGGAAATCTTTGGATTGCATTGGCTGACCCGCGTGCTCTGGGCGGATAGAGTGCCGGTATTCGAACCGCGCCGGTCCGGACCCGCGAAGATCCGGAACCGGGTGGTGGCCAGGCAAATCCAGGAGAAAAGAGCATGACCCGTATATTCGTGACAGGAACAGCCGGATTCATAGGGTTTCATCTTGCCCGGCTGCTGCTGGCGGAAGGCTGCAGCGTCCATGGCTTCGACGGCATGACCGATTACTACGACGTCCGGCTGAAGCAGCGCCGCCATGCCATGTTGCGCCAGAACCAGCACTTCGCGGCGACCGAGGCCATGCTGGAAGATACCGATGCGTTGAACCGGGCCATCGACGACTTCGCGCCGGATGTGATCGTGCACCTCGCCGCGCAGGCGGGCGTACGCTACAGCCTGGAGAATCCGCAAGCCTATATCAGCGCCAACATCCAGGGCACCTTCAACGTGATGGAAGCCGCACGCAGATGCCGGGCAAGACATCTGCTCATGGCGTCCACCTCCTCCGTTTATGGTGCCAACACGGAGATGCCGTTTGCGGAAACCCAGAAGGCCGATACTCCGCTGACGATCTATGCCGCCACCAAGAAGGCGAACGAGGCGATGGGGCATTCCTACGCACATCTCCACGACCTGCCGACCACGATGTTCCGGTTCTTCACCGTCTACGGACCCTGGGGACGGCCGGACATGGCGCTGTTCAAGTTCACGAAGGGCATCCTCGAGGGCACGCCGATAGACGTCTACAACCAGGGCGAGATGTGGCGCGATTTCACCTATGTCGATGATCTGGTGCGGGGCATACATGGTCTCATGGGCGTGGTGCCCGGCGGGCCGGAAACAGCCGTGGAGGGCGACAGTCTGAGCCCGGTGGCCCCATTCCGTGTGGTCAATATCGGCAACTCGGAAAAGGTTCGGTTGATGGACTTCATCGAGGCCATCGAATCCGAGGTCGGGCGTGATGCCATTCGCAATTACATGCCGATGCAGGCCGGCGATGTGCCCGCAACCTGGGCCGATGCCACACTTTTGCAGCGGCTCACCGGATATCGTCCGCAGACTCCGCTCCGGGACGGCGTGGCACAATTCGTCGCCTGGTATCGCGACTACTATGACGGGCAGCAGCACGATGCGCCTCCCCCGCCCCGGTGATCCCCCGCCGGTGAGGGCCGGCCCGCTTTCCATAGCGCTGCCGCGTCGGCCGGACCGCCGCGGACGAAGCCGGGCGGCGCTCAACCGAGGGTCATCGCGGGGCACCCGCAGACCGGCCGACGGGGCGAACGGGACGGCGCGGGCATGCTGATCCTGGGGACCGCGCAATTCGGGATGGAGTATGGTGTGGCCAACCGCACCGGCTGTCCGGACCTGACCCGGACGACAGAGATCCTCGACCACGCCTTCGCCCACGGCTTGCGGTATCTGGACACCGCCATGAACTATGACCGGAGCGAAGCCGTGCTCGGTCGTTGCGGGGTCGACGGCTGGAACATCATCACCAAGCTGCCCTCGCTTTCCGGATTGCCCGAAAAAAGCATCGAAGACGCCGTCCGGGGATACATTCTGCGCTCACTTGACCGGCTTAGAACCGCAAACCTCCATGCCGTGCTCGCCCATGATCATCGCGACATGAGGGGATCGCGCGGGCAACGGGTGATTGCGGCCCTGCAAACCTTGCGGCAGCACGGGTTGGTGGACAGGACCGGCGTGTCCGTCTACGGGCCGGACGACATTGACGGTCTGGACCCGGCGGCGACAGGGATCGTTCAGGCCCCCCTGAACGTGCTGGACCAGAGGATCCTTCGGACGGGCCTTGCCGACAGGCTGCACCACGGGGGAAGTGAACTTCACGTCCGTTCGGTGTTTCTTCAGGGACTCTTGCTGATGCCGGCGCGGCATCGGCCCGCCCGATTCAAGCGGTGGTCGGCTGAATTGGCACGTGTAAAGGCATACGCCTGCAAGACGGGGCTTGATCCATTGGCCTTGTGCCTCGGTTTCGTCACTCGGCAGAAACATGTCACCCATTGCGTCGTCGGGGTCGAGCGGCGCGAACAACTGGTGCAGATCCTCGACGCCTACGAGGCAGGTTCGCAAACACCGGTCGACACCGACCAGCTGCATGCGCACGATCCCCACCTGATCGATCCACGCCTTTGGACGGCCGGGGCATGAGCTTGCGGTTCGGCATCATCGGGCAGTCGCCCGGAAACGGGCATCCCTATTCCTGGTCGGCGATCTGCAACGGTTACCGGCCCGATGCAATGGCGCTGTGCGGCTTTCCCGCCATTCCGGACTACCTTGCGCGGCAGCAATGGCCGCACGACCGGCTGCCCGGAGCCCGCGTGACCCATGTCTGGGCGCAGGACCGCAAGACCGCGGCGCGGATCGCCCTTGCGGGCAGGATCGAAACGGTGGTCGCCCGACCCGAGGACATGATCGGCCATATCGATGCCCTGCTGCTGGCCCGAGACGACGCCCGCAATCACCGCCATTTCGCGGCACCTTTCCTGCGGGCCGGTCTGCCGGTCTACATCGACAAGCCGATCGCCCTGTCGATGGATGAACTCGATGCGTTGAACATGATGCAGCTCCGCCCCGGGCAGATTTTCAGTTGCTCGGCCCTGCGTTTTGCGCCCGAAATGCGGCTTGACGCGGAAACCGCCGCCGGTATCGGGCCGATCCGGCTGATAACGGGCATGACGGCGGGATCATGGCAAACCTACGCGATCCACCTTGTTGATCCGCTCCTTGCGATGCTGGGGCATGACACCGCGCCAAGGCTTCTCTTTTCGGCTCCGGCGGGTCATGACGGGCGCACGCTGGCGCTGCGCTTTCCCGACGGGCCGGACGTCCACCTGACGGCAGCCGGCACCGAGGCGCAACCACCGATTTCACTGCGGATCACGGGCCTGCACGGCGAAACCACGCTGACCTTCTCCGACAGTTTCGGCGCATTCAGGACCGCGCTCGCGGAATTTGCCGCCGCGGTCCGAGAGGGGCGCTCACGGCTGCCCGAGGCATTCAACCGGCGCGCGGTGAGCATCATCGAAATGGGTTTGCCATGAAACGAACCGTCCTGATAACCGGCGCAACCGGCAGGTTGGGGCGGGTCATGGCACGGTATCTGGCCGAACGCGGCTGGTCGCTGGTATTGACCTCGCGCGATGCCGCCCGATCCGCGCCTCTGGCGCGTGAGCTGCGTGCCCTCGGTGTTGGCGTTGCGACGGTCGATCTTGATCTCCTGTCGGTCCGCAGCCGGGAAACCCTTGCCGACCGGGTTGCAGACGCCGGCGTGACCGTGACCCATTTCGTCAGCAATGCGCGCTCGCTGGATACGCTGGAATGCGGCGCGAACGGGCTTGCCGGCGGGCAGGCCTTTCTGGACGAACTGACCGTCGGGGTGGTTGCGCCCTACCGGGTGCTCATGGCGTTCGCGCAACACCCTGCACATGATCTGCGGGCCATCGTGAGCATCGGATCGCAATATGGCGAGGTCGCCGCCAACCCCGCCCTCCACATTGACAGCCCGGGCGGCAGCCCCGTCCAGTACGGAGTGGGCAAGGCCGCGTTGCACCACCTGACCCGGGAACTGGCGGTGCGCTTGGCGCCGCGGGTGCGGGTGAATTGCGTGGCGTTCGGAGGCTTTGAAGGCCGCGCCAGCGTCGCCGTCCGGGACCGGTATGGCACCATGGCCCCCGCCGGGCGGATGCTTGCCGAACAGGACGCCGGCGGGCCGGTGGCTTTCCTGCTCGACGATGCGGCAAGCGCGGCGGTGACCGGCCATGTCCTCGTGGCTGACGGCGGCTGGAGCATCTGGTGACCGATATCGCGATCATACCGGCGCGCGGCGGATCAAAACGCATCCCCCGCAAGAACATTACCGGCTTTCGGGGCAGGCCGATGATCGGCTGGACGATCGAGGCTGCATTGGCAAGCGACCTCTTCGATCTCGTTCTCGTCTCGACCGACGATACGGAAATCGCCGAAATCGCCCGCTCCGAAGGGGCTGAGGCACCCTTTCTGCGCACCGGGCATGCCGATGACCAGACGCCAGTCAGCATCGCCGTTCTAACGGCACTTGAACAGGCGGAAAGCCATTACGGCCAGAGCTTCGGCACGGTCACCCAACTCATGCCCAACTGCCCGCTGCGCGGTGACGCCGAGATCCGCGATGCATGGACGCATTTCAAGTCCGGCACGCACCCGTTTCAGATCAGCGCCTCCGCCTTCGGAGCGATGACTCCCTGGTGGGCGGCACGGCTGATGCCGGACGGGCGGCCCGATTGGCTGCACCCGGATGCGCGCCTGCGGCGCTCGCAGGATCTTGACCCGCTCTATTGCCCGACCGGGGCGATCTGGATGGCGTCGGCCTCGGCCCTTCGCATGCATCGGACATTCTACGGGCCCGGCCATGTGCTGTGTCCGATATCCTGGACCGCCGCGATCGACATCGACGACCGGGATGATCTGTACCTCGCCGAGGCATTGGCGGCCCTGAAAGGCACGCATGACAACGGGAGCAGCGGACAATGCGCGTGATCTTCCGTGCAGACGCGGGCCTTCAGATCGGAACCGGGCATGTGATGCGCTGTCTCACACTCGCAGAGGCATTGCGCGAATGCGGCGCGGAGTGCGGCTTTGTCACCCGGGATCATCCGGGGCACCTGGCCGGGCGAATTTCCGCGCGCGGGTTTCCCGTTTCCCTGCTTCCGGCAGGGACGGGCGACTTCGTCTCCCCGCCGCCCGAACATGCCGGATGGGCCGGTGTGCACTGGACGCAGGACGCCGCCGAGACCCTCGCGGCGACCGGCGGCGCCGACTGGATGGTCGTTGATCACTACGCGCTGGACGCGCGGTGGGAACGGGCGGTCGCCGGCGGCCGCATGCGGCTCATGGTCATCGACGATCTGGCTGACAGGCCCCACGCCGCCAACCTGATGCTTGACCAGAAATTCGGGCACTCGCCCGCCGATCACGCCGGTCTGCTGCCCGCCAAGTGCCGGTGCCTTGCAGGGCCGCGGCATGCGCTCCTGCGCCCGGAATTCGCGCAGATCCGGGCACAGTCATTGTCAGACCGGGACGGACGCGGATTGCGACACCTTATCGTGACACTGGGTGGCGTGGATCGCGGCGATGCGACTTCGGCGGTACTGGAGGCGTTGAGAGCGGCCTGCTTGCCCCCGGACCTGCGGATCACGGTCATCATGGGCTCTGACGCGCCCGCGCTGGAACGCGTCAGGGCACTGGCGCGGGACATGCCAAGACCCACCCGGATCGCCGTGAACGTGGAGGACATGGCAACGCTGATGGCCGGTGCCGATCTGGCCATTGGCGCCGGAGGGGGCACCACGTGGGAGCGTTGCTGCCTCGGGCTGCCCTGCGTGACCCTGGAAACGGCACCGAACCAGAAGGGTGTCGCGCCGGCACTGACTGATGCCGGGGCCGGGTTCGACCCCGGGCCACCGGAGGGCCGGGATTTCGTCCACCACCTTCAGGCCGCAATTGCAGAGGCCGGTGATCCGGCGCGTCTCGATGTGATGTCGCGAAAGGCCGCGGCGCTGTGCGATGGCGATGGAACCCCGCGGGTGCTGGCGGCGCTTGTCCCGTCCGAAGTGGGATTCCGGTGCGCGACCCGGACGGATTCCCGGCGTGTCTGGGAATGGCGAGATGCGTTGGACGACTCGTTTCGAGTAAGCGACGAAAGAACACCCTACGCCGAGCATGACAGATGGTTCCGCAAAGCTGTCAACGAGGCGGATCCGATCATCCGTATCCTGACACAAGGCGGGCTTGCCCGGGGGTATCTGCGCCTTGACCGGACCGGCGCAACCTCTGCCCGGGTCAGCATCTGTCTGGCGCCCGATGCGCGGGGTCAGGGTTTGGGGCGACGGCTTTTGGTGGAGGCTGACCGGGTGGGGGCACGCCTCGGCCTCGAGCGGCTGATGGCGGAAATCCAAGAAGGGAATGGTGCGTCTCGCAAGGTGTTCGAGGCCGCGGATTATGTCGAACGGGGCAGCAAGGACGGTTTCCTCAACTACAGTCGGAGATTGGAGAACACGAAATGACCGAGATCAGGATCGCCGGCCGCCCCGTCGGCCCGGGTCACCCGCCCTATGTCATCGCCGAGCTTTCGGCCAATCATAACGGCAGCCTTTATCAGGCATTGAGGATCATCGACGCCGCAATTGAGGCGGGTGCAGATGCCGTGAAGATCCAGACTTATCACCCTGACACGATTACGTTGGAATCCGACGCCCCGGATTTCCGGATCACCGAGGGGCTGTGGGCCGGGCGCACGCTTTATGACCTCTACGAGTGGGCGCATACGCCGTGGGGGTGGCACGAGGCGCTTTTCGCCCATGCCGCCGAACGCGGGATCACGCTGTTTTCCTCGCCCTTCGACCCGACGGCAGTGGACCTTCTGGCAAGCCTCGGCGCGCCGGCCTACAAGATCGCCTCGTTCGAGATCGTCGATCTTTCCCTGATCCGCTACGTGGCCGCAAAGGGCAGGCCGATGATCCTTTCGACGGGCATGGCCGACCTCGCGGAAATCGCCGAGGCTGTCGATGCCGCGCGATCCGGCGGCTGCCTCGAACTGGCGCTGTTGCACTGCGTCTCGGGCTATCCGGCGCCGGCATCCGACTACAACCTGTCCACGCTGCGCGACATGGCGGACCGCTTCAAGGTTCCGATCGGCCTTTCGGATCATACGCAGGACAACGTCACCGCGATCGCGTCAATCGCCCTGGGGGCCTCGATCATCGAGAAACATCTCACGCTGGACCGGGACGGTGGCGGACCCGATGACAGCTTTTCGCTTGAACCGGCCCAATTCGCGGCGCTCTGCCGGGACGCCCGGACCGCGTGGCGGGCGATCGGACGCGTCGATTACGACCGCAAGCCGAGCGAAGCCGCCAACGTGGTTTTCCGGCGCTCGATCTACGCTGTTCGGGACATCGCGAAGGGCACGCGGATTACGTCCGCGCATGTCCGTTCGATCCGTCCGGGCCATGGGCTGGCGCCACGACAGTTCGACGTCGTAATCGGCGCCTGCGCAAAACGGGACATCACGCGTGGTGAAGCGATGCAATGGGACATGATCGAAAGGCAGGCATGACCGGACGCGGCCGGCGCGGCCTGTGGGGCAATGAACCTTTTCAGTTTCCTTCTCGGCTACCCGTTTCACCGCATCGTCGTCGCGGGTATCAGTTTCAGTACGGCGATAATCGCGGCACGCATTTTACCGGCCGGAGAGTTCGCGGCGCTGATGACCGCCGCGTTCATGGGCAAATTCCTTCAGGTCATGAACCTCGGTGCGACGGCGGGATATTTTGTCAGCCGGTATTCCGGTCAAGGGGCGCTGGCCTGCGGGACCATGGCGGATGAACGACGCTACCTCACCATGTTCATGGCCCAACTCGTCGTCATCGGGGGGATTGTGGCGCTGGCCGCGTTGTTCTGGTTTCGGCAGTATCTGCCCGGTACGCTGGTCTTTCTGATGATGGCACCGCTTTTTGTCCTCGAACCGTGCCTGCGTTACAGGAGGATGTTTTCCTTTTCGTTGCTGCCCGAACTGCTCTTGTCGGCTGCGCTGCTAGTGGTGGTGGCGGCGCGCGGGCCCGGCGGCGGACCCGCCGATATCATGTGGCTCTATTTGCCGGTCATCGCTGTTTTGTCACTGGTGGCCGTGGCGATGGCGATGCGCGGGGGATTTGCGTCGCGCAGCCCCGCCACGTCTGAACTGTCGTTCCATGAGTATCGCCGGATCGTCTTGCAGGGTGGGCCGGTCTACCTCGCGACGGCGATCTTCCTGGCCGCGTCTTCAATGGACCGCCTGATCCTGCCACTTCACGCCACGGCCGGAGAATTGAGCCTTTATTTTCTCGCCTATCAGTTGTCGGTCGGGGCGACGGTGCTCGTGACCGCACTGAACTTCATCAACACGGTGTCACTGGGAGAAGCCCGCCAGGGGGCAGACCCCGTCGAGTCCCGCATGTTGAAAGCCAAGCTACGGGCCGCCGGCCTGATCTCTCTGGCCTGCTTCATTGCGCTCGCGGGGGGCGCGGCCATCCTTGAACACCTCTTTCTGAGCACCGGTTTCGACGGCTTGACCCATGTCACCCTGACCCTTGGCGCCGGTCTTGCCCTGTTCTATTGTTCCAACGCGATCACCCCCATCGTTGCCTATTACCACCGTCAAACGCCCCTCACGGTTTCGATGGGTTGCGTGGCCCTGGCCGTTCTGGCCAACAACCTTTTCGCATTCGTTCAGGGTTTGGGTGCCTTGTGGCTGGCCTCGGGGACGGCCGCGGCCCTGATATTCCATTCCGTTTTTTCAATCTGGTTCACCTTTGTCACGATCGGGAATACGGCCTCGGCAAGCCTCGGGGCGCGGCAATGACCACAGGGCAGGAAAACTCCGGCTCCGACGGCCCGCTTTCCGACAGGGGGACGCCCGGATCCACGGGCACCGCGCAGCAACACGACACCTCCGCGCTGCCCGTGTCGGTCCTGGTGTATGTGCGCCCCTGGAACCGCGTGCAGATGGACCACCTCGCGCGGGGGGTCTGGGGAGATGACTCTAGGATTTCGGGGATGAGCGAACACGGATCGGTGGACGATTCGGGGTTCTGGAAAAGATTTCATGACGCCTTCAAGACGGTTAACACGGGCGCCACACCCCACCATTTCGGACCCGCGGAGATCGAGGACATCATCGGCCGGTGCCGGCTTCTGCGGCATCTGGACCTTGACACGGCGATGCGCCTTCTGGTGGCGGCGGAACGGGCGATCAGCGCGGTACTGGACCGCACACGGCCGTCCTTCATCCTGTCGCTGACTGTCGACAGCTACATTCTCGACATCCTTGCGCGCCTGGGACAACAGCGGGCGATTCCCTTCATAGGCATCGTGCCCAGTTTCCTGACGGATCATTTTCGCATCACGACCCGCGGCGAGGGGGTTCATTGCCGCGAGGTCGACGAAGACATGGTCGAAACCACGTTTGCAAATCTTGCTGTTGCCGACTACCGGCCTGATTTCCTTGTCCGTCCGGGACGTGAGGCAAGACGCCGGATGTGGCGCATGTGGATCCGCAACCTTCCAAGACCGGTCTGGTTCGCGCTCCGCAGGCGGCTGTCCGGGGACCTTCTGAACTACCACTTCTGGGTTTCCCAGATCGTCGCGAGACAATTCTGGACACCATGGCCGCAGGGTTATTCCGGCATCGGCAGGCATGAGCTGGACACGCTGGCCCCGAGATACCTTGGCCCGCCGCGGGTGTATCTGCCGCTGCAGATGTCGCCCGAGACCACGATCGACTACTGGAGCGCCGACAGGCGCTGGATCAACTACGAAGACCACATCCTCCGCCTGATCCGCGCCCATCGAGGAAAGGCATGCTTTGCGGTCAAGGAGCACCCCAATCTCGTCGGCTTTCGATCACCGGGCTTCTATCGCCGGCTTGCCGCAGAGCCCAATTGCACGATGGTTCTTCCGGAGGTGCGTTCGAACGATCTTGTGACGCTTTGTGACGCCGTCCTGGTCTGCACCGGAAGTGCCGGGTTCGAGGCGGCCATCCGTGGCAAGCCCGTCATCAGCGACAGTGCCCCCTATTATGCTCCGCAGGAGACACTGTTTCCGATATCCACCCTTAAAGATGGAAGTTTTGTTGACAACTTCCCGCTTAGATTGCAAAACAGGATGGTGAAGCACTTGCTGGAACGTACCCTTCCCGGACGGTTCCTGAACAACGGCACATGGTCGGCCCGCAATGCCGAACATCGTGCATGGAGCAGCACCATGGCCGCATCAATCAGACAGTTCCTTGGTTCGCAGGACGCGCCACGGACGGAGACGTGACTCCGGGCGGCGACAGGGACCGGAAAGCAAGATGATCCCATACGGCAAGCAGAACATTTCCCGCGAAGACGTGGATGCGGTCGTCAGGGTTCTGCAATCGGATTTCATAACCCAGGGTCCGGTTCTTCCCCGATTCGAAGCGGCCATCGCGCACCACTGCGGGGCGGTGCATTGCGTGGCCGTCAACAACGCCACCAGTGCCCTGCATATTTCCCTGCTCAGTCTCGGGGTCGGTCCCGGCGATCGGGTCTGGACAGTTCCGATCACATTTGTCGCCACCGCGAACGCGGTGCTTCATTGCGGGGCGGACGTCGATTTCGTGGACATATGTCCCGACACCTTCAACATGGATATCGGGGGGCTGGAAAGAAAACTGGCGCAAGCCAGGGCTGACGGCGCACCGCTTCCCAAGGTCGTTGTGCCGGTGCATCTGACCGGGCGCAGCTGCGAAATGGCCGCGATCGCGGACCTTTCAGGGGAATACGGCTTCCGCGTGCTGGAAGACGCGTCGCATGCGATCGGCGGCCATTACGACGGCACTCCGATCGGGGCCTGTGCCCACAGCGACCTTTGTGTCTTCAGCTTTCATCCGGTCAAGATCATGACGACGGGCGAAGGCGGCGCCATCACCACCAACGATCCCGGTCTAGCCCGGAAACTGTCGGTTCTCAGAAGCCACGGCATAACCCGGGATCCGCAGGAAATGGAACGCCATGACGGCCCGTGGCATTACGAACAGCACTGCCTGGGATACAACTACCGAATGACAGAAATGCAGGCGGCGCTCGGCCTGTCGCAGTTGACGCGGCTCGACCGCTTTGTCGCGCAGCGCCGCCGGCTTGCCGGGCGATATGACGTCCGGCTCGAAGGCAGCCGATATCTTCTTCCCTCTCCCGACACGCCGGCCTTCGGATCGTCGTGGCATCTGTATGTCGTCCGCCTGCCGCAGGGCAGTCCGCCGCTCGAACGTCTTCATCTTGTGGAAAAACTGCGCTCCGGCGGGATCGGCGTGAATGTCCATTACATACCCGTCTACCGCCATCCCCACTATCGCAGGATGGGATTCTCGGCAGCGGATTTTCCGGCAAGCGAGAGCTACTACGACCGCGCGGTCAGCCTGCCACTTTTCTACGACATGACAGAGAGACAGCAAGACGAGGTCGTGGCGTGTTTGCTGGAGCCGCAGGGCTTCCAGACGATTTTCTGAATGGAGGGCCCCATGCTCCGCAACAAGACGCTCTTGATCACAGGCGGCACCGGCTCGTTCGGATCCACGGTTCTGGAACGGCTTGTCGACAGCGATCTGCAGGAAATCCGTATCCTGAGCCGTGACGAGAAAAAACAGGAAGACCTGCGCCTGAAACACGCGTCCGAAAAGATCAGGTTCTACATCGGCGACGTGCGCGACACGGAGTCGATCCGTCCCGCGGTCGAGGGGGCGGATTACATCTTTCACGCGGCCGCGCTCAAGCAGGTCCCGTCATGCGAATTCTTTCCGATGGAAGCCGTCAAGACCAACGTTGTCGGAACCCACAACATGTTGACCGCGGCGATTGCGGCGGGGGTATCGCGCGTCGTGTGCCTGAGCACCGACAAGGCGGTCTATCCGATCAACGCGATGGGGACCTCTAAGGCGATGATGGAGAAGGTGATCGGCGCCAAGGCCCGGGACAGCGGCAAGACACGGATTTCCATTACCCGATACGGGAACGTGATCGGTTCTCGCGGGTCGGTGATCCCGCTTTTCATCCGCCAGATGCGCGAAGGTGGTGCGATGACCGTGACCAAGCCAAGCATGACGCGGTTCATGATGACGATGGAGCAATCGGTCGATCTGGTCCTCCATGCTTTCGAATACGGATCCTGTGGCGACATCTTCGTGCAGAAGGCCCCCGGCGCGCGGCTGGACATCCTGGCGCGGGCGGTCGGCGCCCTGATGGGCAGGAACGATCCGGAAATCAGGATCATCGGCAAGCGCCATGGTGAAAAGGACCGCGAGGCCCTGCTCAGTGTCGAGGAACTGGAGCGGGCCGAGGACCGGGGCGACTACTTTCGCGTCAAGCAGGATGCGCGCAGCCTGAACTACAGCCGCTTCACGATCGAGGGCGCGGACAGGAACGATGCCGACCTTGACGGTTATCACTCCGGCAACACCGAGCAACTGAACGCCGAGCGCGTCTGCGAGCTGCTGCGCTCGACCCGTGCTCTGGATTTTTGAGGCATGGGACGGATCGTCGTAACCGGGGCATCCGGTTTCGTGGGGCAGAACCTCGTCGTCGCCCTGAAGACCCGCACGAAGTTCGATGTCGTGGCGCTGACCCGCACCAGCGACCTGAATTCATTCTCGGGATGCAAGGCCGACCATATCGTGCATCTGGCGGGCACCAGCCGGGCGGCGACAGAAGATGAGTTCCGGACCGGCAATGTGACCTACATGCGGCAGGTGCTGGAATGTTTCGTCCCGCGCGGGCCGGCATCGTTTTTCCATTATGCCTCAACGGTCAAGGCCCCGCAGGGTGGCCTCTATGGCCGTTCGAAAAGGGACGGAGAGGACCTGCTGCGAAGCATCGCACCGCAAATGGGATGGATACCTGCCATCTGGCGGCTGCCGAACCTGTTCGGCAAATGGGCGCGACCCCATCACAATTCCTTCGTGGCCACATTCGTGTCGCAGGTCATCAACGAAGAGCCACTCAGCGTTCACGACCCGGACTCGGCCGTGGACCTGCTGTATATCGATGACCTGATCGACATTATCCTCCGCAAGCTGGACGCGACCGATACGGCAGGGGCAACGATCTTCGAAAGGTTTCCAACCCGGCGGACCACGGTCGGAGAGGTCGCCCGCGTCATAGAAGCCATCCACGCAACGCGCGACACATCGTGGTTGCCCGAGATCGACACCCCGCTGGGAAAACAGCTGCAGGCCACTTACCTGAGCGCGCTCGAACAGGAACGGCGCGTGCATACCCCCGGCCGGATCGGGTCGGAAACCGGCAGCTTCAGCGAAGTGTTCAAGTCCGGGAAATTCGGGCAGGTGTCCTTGCTTACCATAAACCCCGGCAAGACCCGGGGGCAGCATTTCCACAACACCAAATGCGAGCGGTTCCACCTCGTTCAGGGCCGAATAAAACTGGTGGAGCGCGACACCCGTGGCGGCACTCCGATTCACCGGACCGTCAACGAGAACCAATCATTCTGGACCCGGCCGGGCTGGATCCATACCCTCGAGAACATCGGCAAGTGCCCTGCCATCCTTCTCATATGGGCCAACGAGATTTTTCAGCCCGATGCCCGGGACACCTATCATGAGGACGGTTTGAAAAACGGGCCTCGGGACGGGTGATGCAATGACGCTCAACATCACAAGGACCCATCTGTGTTTCATCACCATCGGGTACACGCTTTTCCTGGTGTCGTTCTTTCAGGAATCCATTGCCCCGCATTACATGCCGTCCTTTCACGTGACCGGAGCGTCGCTTTTCGGACGGATCATTTTCGTGGTCATGATGGCCTTCTTTCTGGCAATGAACCTGATCCGCGGGCGCCACGTGCCCTGGCTGGCAAGCCATGTCCTCGTCATCATAGCGGGATTGTCGGTTCTGGGCCTCGTGACGGGAGTCGCCGCTGGAAACGGCACAAGAATGATTGCAGCCCATCTTTTTCACAACATCATAGCGTTCACCTGCATCGCCTCGGCCTCGACAATCGCCCTGGACTCGCACGCATTCCTGTTCCGATGGGCAAGGACTACGTCGCTCTTGATCCTCTCGTTCTCGACTTTCGTGATCGTGGGAATCTTCTCTACGGTCAGTGGCGCAATCCACCTCTCCGTTTCCCTTCAGGCGCTGGCGTGGCCGCTCTGTTTCGGGTTGGCATACCGGGGCCCCAAGGTGATACACGCCGTATTCGCGGCACTTCTGCTTTTCCTCACCCTAAAACGCGGATTGTGGGTTGCCGCGATCGTGGTCATCCTTCTGGGAAATGGATTGATCCTTTCGGCCGGTCTGGCCGTCATTTCAATTGTCCTGGCGCCGGTCCTGATCGCGTCGGATGTCGGGGCGGGCATTGCGGAAATGATCAATCTTCGACTCCTGCGTGATTTCGGGGGGCTCGATGATTTTACCAGCGGGCGCTGGAGCGTGATTTCCTCGGTTTTCCTAGAGTTACAAGAGGGCGTGAGATTACTTTTCGGGACCGGGTTCGGCTCGCAATTCAACGCCAGGGCCGCGATGGAGTTCAGCACAACAGACTGGATCACGAACGGTGTCGATGTCATCTTCGCACATTTCTGGCTGCTGTACGGTATTGTGCCGGGAACCCTCGTCTTTCTGGGCCTTTCGGCACTCGTCGGTCACCTCCTGCTCAGAAGCCGGCAATACGGGGACAGCCATCTGACCTTCTTTGTCCTGCTCGTCATCTTCACCTATTTCGCGAGTTTCTCGACCTTCATCGCCTGGGATCCTTTCATGTGGACAATCATCGGGCTCTCGATCGGGCGCCTGCGATCACTTGAACGTCACGAGGCCGGCGCATGATGCGCGCGCATTGCGAGAACCAATCCTTTCCGGGACGGGCATATCCATGAAACTCAAAATCCACACAATCCTTGGAACGCGGCCCGAGATCATCCGTCTGTCGCGCATCATCGCGCGTCTGGACAGGTATTGTGATCACAAGATCGTCCATACCGGCCAGAACCCCGACCCTGCCCTGGGTGAAGTCTTCTTCAGGGATCTGGACTTGCGGCAACCCGATCATTTCCTGGGCGCCGGCGGTGGCACGCTGGGCGAGATGCTGGCCAGGATCCTGACCGGAACGGAACGTATTCTCACGGCCGACAGGCCGGATGCCGTTCTGGTTCTCGGTGACACCAACTCGGCGCTTTCGGCCATGATCGCCAGACGGATGAAGATCCCCGTGTACCACATGGAAGCCGGCAATCGCTCCTTCGACAGGAACGTTCCCGAAGAAACCAATCGCAAGGTGGTGGATCACATCGCGGACTTCAACCTGGTCTATTCCGAACATGCCCGCCGGCACCTCCTGTCCGAGGGGATTCATCATCGTCGCATCTACCTGACTGGCTCACCCATGGGCGAAGTGCTCAGCCACTACCGCGGCGGTATCGACGCCTCGGACGTGATCGAACGCCTCGGCCTGAGCGCCGGGAAGTATTTCGTTGCCTCCCTGCATCGCGAGGAAAACGTTGACAATTCCGCACGGCTTTCCGGGTTGGTCGAGGCGCTGAACGCGCTGGCGCTCCGGCATGACATGCCGGTGATCGTGTCGACGCATCCGCGAACCCGCAAGCGTCTGGATGCGATGGAAGCGGGATCGTCCGACAACAGGATACGCTGGATGCCGCCATTCGGCTTTCACGATTACAACAAGCTGCAAAAAGATGCTTTCTGCGTCATCTCCGACAGTGGCACGATTGCCGAGGAAAGTGCGATCCTCGGGTTTCCGGCCGTTACCCCGCGCGACGCCATAGAGCGCCCCGAAAGCCTGGATGCGGGCAACATCATTCTGTCGACACCGGATCCCGAAGGCATTCTTGAGGGTGCCACGGCGGCCACGAGGATGTTCGCGGAATATCAGGGCAATGCCACCGCACGACCGGCGCCGACGGAATATTGCATCACCAACACGTCCGAGCGGGTGGTTTCGCTGATTATCGGGACAGCGCGCCTCTCGAATGGCTGGGACGGGATTCGCGGGAACGACCTTGGCTGAAGACGCGGCGGGAAAAGACACGGCGACAAGGCCCCGTATCATCCTCCTGATGCAGTTCTATGATCCCGAACCGGTCTACAAGGGCCAGGCATTCGCCGAGGCTGTCGCAGAGGCGGGATACGACGTTGAGGTCGTGACCGGGTTCCCGAACTATCCCGGCGGCAGGATTTATGACGGGTTCCGCATCCGGCCGCTCAGGCGAACCTCGCAGAACGGCATTTCGATCACCCGTCTCGCCCTGTTCCCCAGCCACGGGAAAAGCCGTATCGGACGCGCCCTGAACTATCTCAGCTTTCTTCTGTCCGCATTCTTGTACCTGACGCTGGTCGCACGCAGGGCAAATCTTGTCTATGCTTATCACCCGCCTCTTACGGTCGGCCTCGCGGCCACCGGCGCAAGCCTTTTTCGCCGCACACCCTTCGTCGTCGACATACACGATCTGTGGCCCGATACCCTGCCCGCCACGGGCATGGTTGCAAACCCCGCAATCCTCTGGACAATCAATCTTGCATGCAACTGGATGTACGCCCGTGCCGGTCACATCATCCTGCATTCGCACGGAATGTGCCAGAGACTTCGCGAACGCGGCGTCCCGTCCCGGAAGATGACAACAATCACAGGCTGGACGCAGGAGGCAGCGCATCTCGACGACCCGGGCCCGCCCCCCGGCAGTATGCAGGATCTTCCCGGGCTGAAGATTCTTTTTGCGGGCAACATAGGTCCGGCGCAGAACCTTGAAGCGGTGATAGGCGCGGCGCATCTCCTTGAACAACAGGGTTTTGGCAAGGTCGCGACTTTCTGCATTCTCGGGTCGGGCGTCGCGCTGACCGGGCTGAAGGACAGGACCAGGGCACTGGGCCTGAGGAATGTCGTCTTCCTTCCGCGCGTGGCGCCTTCGGATGTCGGCGCTTACCTGACCGCGGCGGAGGTTCTGTTGGTCCATCTGCACGACGACCCATTGTTCGCGATCACGATCCCGTCAAAGCTTCAGGCCTACATGCTGGCCGGCAAGCCGATCCTTCTGGGGGTTCGCGGCGACGCGGCGCGGCTGGTGGCCGACGCAGGGTGCGGATTGACGGTGGCCCCCGGTCAGCCTGCGGCAATCGCCGCAGCCACACGGACATTCGCCGGAATGACCCCGGGGGACCGCGCGGCACTGGGCGGGAAAGCACGCGCCTATTATTGGCGCGAACTTTCGATGCGCCGGGGAATGCGCAGGTTCCTGGATATATTCGAGCAGACCCGCCGGCAGTAACGCGCCGGGATGCGTCGCGCGTCGCCGGGGCCGCGCGACCCGTTGATCGGCCTTGACGTCGTCCTTGCCATCTTCCCGGGCCGGTCGCGTATCTAAACGGCGTCCGGTGCCCTTTCGATCATCCACGTCTCAAGGTTTGACAGTTCGACCGCCGAAAGTTCGCGCCCGCAAACCAGGGCCCCGTGAAGATGGCCTTGGTGAAAGGCCGTCGCGTTGGGTCTTGCACCGATACTCAGCGGGCCGTTGCCGAATGTCCCGTTGTTCTCGGTACCCGTGCCGATTGTCTGGGCAAATTCTTCGGAGTCGATGCGAAGCCGCACCTCCCCTCCGGCCGGGGCGGAGAAATCCATCCGTCCGGTAACGACCAGGGAAATGGGGGGTGTTCTCCATTGTGTCACGCCACACTGAGAGGTGCTGCCCGATGTCGAGCGCGCCAGAACCGAAACAAAGGCATTGGCCCCGGTGGAGGTCAGAAGATCGAACCCGCCCGGCGAAACGGATGGCACGTTGTGGCCCAGTACCACGCGGGCGTGATCGCTGCTCAGTTTGCGCAGACCGGCAACAGCCGTGGCCCGCTGTGTGGCCGTCATGTCCACTGGGGCGGTGAGAAGATGATCGTCAATGCCGTCAAACTCCAGGTACCGCCTGCCCTCCGGGTCCTGCCTGAGAAAAGGGCGCGCCGCCGGCGCGGCCTGAACCGCATGATGGCCGTTGCCCGACTTGTCGGCCATGTGCGCCACAGCATCGCCGGGCGCCGCGAGGATCGTGCCGGCCACATCAGTGAACACCGATGCGGCATCCATGGGATCGAACCAGGCCCCTTGCGCCCCGCCGTTGAACAGCCTGCCCGGATGCCAGGCGCGGCGGCCGGGCGCAGGCATTGCGGTGACGGAAAGATCCGTGATGATCTTCATGCCAGTACCAGCGCATGGATGCCCGCGGCCGTTGTCCCGGTGGACCGCACCCGGCGCACCCCGACCGGCAGGATCGAGAAGTCTGTCATCGCGAGCGTCCGGGTGCCGCCTGATACCGTATCCACGCTGACCGCACCGCCGGTTTCTATGTATAGGCCAATCGCCACGGCGGGCAGATCGGCCGCATCGTCGGGGATCACCGGCAAGGCATCCGTTGCCGGGCCGGAAAGGGACACGGATCGATTCTCGAAGGGATTCATGGGCGCTCCTGTGATTGCGGGCATACGCAAGACCGCGATGCCGGTTGAAGTGCACAGGGTTTTCGACCGGAAGGACCAACAAATCGTGGGCGGCGCGTCCGGGCAGTTTGGAACTCGTTAATCCCGGCCGCCGCAGGCGGGGATCTGTCAGGTTTCGTCTTTCGGAATGGTCCGCCGGCCCGGACGCCCCGGAAAGCCTTTTTCCGACAGCCAGATACCTGCGCCCACCAGAAGCATCGCCAATGCATGATGGGCGCCGAAACGCTCTCCGAGAACAAGGATTGCCAGCAATGTTCCCATGACCGGCACCAGATTCACGAACAGGCCACCACGGTTCGAACCTATGATGCTGACACCGCGAATATAGAGCGTCTGCGCGATGATGGCCGGGAAGACCGCGGCGTAAATGATCACCAGCCATCCCTGACCATCCGGCCAGATCCCGCGTGGCCCGGAAAGCTCCAGCAGTGCCATGGGCCAAGAGATCACCGTCGCGGCGATGGCCATGACCAGAACATGCGCGCTCCAGTGGATGTCCGGACGGAAGCGAAGCGCCACCGAATAGCTGGCGTAGAAAAGCGCCGCCAGAGCCATCAGTGCATCACCGGCACCGATCCGCAGCGCCATGAGCCGCGCCATGCTGCCCTCGGAGGCCACCACCGCCACACCTGCCAGCGAGATCACCACCCCGACAGCCTGCGCCCAGCTTGCCTGTACCCGGAAGGCCGCGAAATTCAGCATGAAGATGAAGATCGGAATCGCCGCCTGCCAGATTGCCACATTGATCGCCGTGGTGTGGTTGAGAGCGGAATAGAGCGCAATGTTGAAACCGGCGAAACCTATGGCGCCATAGGCGAACAAGAGTGGCAGATGCGCCTTCACCTTTTGTCGTTCCCGCAGTAGGCGCGGCCCTGCGATCACCGAAAGGATCGCCACCGCCACGGTCCAGCGCAACGCCGTGAGCACCATGGGCGAAACGTGCCCGACCGCCAGACGCCCCGCGACGGCGTTGCCGCCCCAGAAAATCGTCGTGAGTATCAGCACCGCGTAGGCAAGCCTCACCTGCGCGGATGGCGGGTCGGTGGTAAATCGGGACATCACTTCAACCTGATTGCATCGAGAAACGGTCGACCGGTCTCGCCCGAGGGGTATCCCAACATTCCCGGGGCCGCCACCCCCGCATCAATCCACGACAACGGACCCTGTTTTTCATCGCGGCATATCATTTATTGGACATGGCCGTTCGTGTCGGGTTTAACTTCCCGCGCAAACCCTTTTGGTGCGGAGGATCCCCTTGATACGCCATGTCGCCAGCGCCTTTGTATTTGCCATCAGCCTTGCGGGTTTTGCGCTTGCGGAACCCACGGGCACGTTTCGCTGCGCACATGATCTCGGTTTCGGTGCGCGTTCATCGCTCGATCCGATCGCCAACGGCCGGGTTCTGCAGGTTACGGAAAAGATCATGAACCGGCTCGTGCGTCCGGGTGCCGACGGAGCCCCGCAGCCCGCCCTTGCCACCGGCTGGAGCGCGAACGAAGACGCGACCGTCTGGACATTCGACCTGCGCGAGGGCGTGACCTTCCACGACGGCAGTGCCTTCGACGCCAGCGATGTTGTCTACTCCCTGCGTCGTGTGCTCGATCCGGAGCGTGACAGCCCGGCCCGTGCGCCGGTGGCGATGGTCGAAAAGGTCGAGGCACTCGGGTCGCACCGCGTGCAACTCACGCTCGGGTCGCCCTTCGCGGACATACCGTTGCAATTCATGGACTTTCGCCTTCGCATCATCCCGCAGGGCAGCGGCGAGACCATTGGTCAGACCGGCATCGGCACCGGACCGTTCAAGGTGGAACGGTTCGATCCGGACGGTATCACTGTCCTGACGGCCAATCATGACTACTGGGAGGGGCCGCCCGGCGTCGCGCGCATGGAGGTGATCGCCATTCCCGATGCGCAAGCCCGTCTTCAGGCCCTCCTTGGCGGTCAGATCGACATGGAGCGCGGCATCACGCCACAACTGCAGATCGTCCTGGAAAGCTCGGACCGTTACCGCGTTCAGCAGGTGCCGACGGGAAACTGGATCGGAATGGTCTTTCGCACGGATGTGGAGCCGTATGACGATGTGCGCGTCCGGCGCGCCCTGCGCCTCGCCGCCGATCGGCAGGAACTTCTGGACTTGGTGCTCGGCGGTCGGGGCGTCGTTTCCTGCGACACGCCCGTCGCTCCGAATGATCAGTACCGCGCGAATCTTTCCTGTCCGCAGAACATACCCGAGGCAAAGCGCCTGCTGAAGGAAGCCGGGTATTCCGACGGGATCGACGTCGAATTGCATATCTCCACCCTCGATCCCTCCTGGCCCGCGATGGCCGTTGCCTACCAGGAACAGGCCGCCGCCGCCGGCATCCGCGTCAGCATCGTGAAAGCCGCGACAGACGGATACTGGTCAGAGGTCTGGATGCAGAAGGATGCCGTGGCCACGCGATGGAACGAGCGTCCCGCAGATCAGGCCCTTAACGAGATCTTCCGGTCGGACGCGAAGTGGAACGAAAGCTATTTCGACGACCCGGTCTTCGACCGGATGCTGAAAGAGGCCCGGCGGACCCTCGACTACGAGGAACGCAAATCCCTTTATATCGATGCACAGGAATATATTTTCCAAAACTCGGGAACGCTGATCCCCTATCACGTGTCCCAACTGGTCGGGCTGACCTCACGCGTGCGCAACCTCGATCCCGTCAAGAACGATGCGATCCGCTGGCACCTTCTGGAAGTCGAGGACTGAGCTCGGCTTCATTGCTCAATATTGCCCGGCCACATACTTGGCGATCGCGCCTCCGCGTGAATTCACATCAAGCTTCTGGTATATCGTCTTGAGGTAATACTTGACCGTGTTCTCGGACAGTCCGAGACGCGCTGATATCTGGAAATTCGTCAGGCCGTTCACCAGCAATCCAAGTATCTCATGCTCGCGGCGCGTGAGGGAATCACCGTTATCGCTGGTCAGCCGGCGCAATACGTCGGTTGGAAGTATGCTGTGCCCTTCAACAAGCTTGCCAAGGATCTTGGGAAGGCTCACGAGTATCTGGCTCATCATGCAGACAGAATTCGCACCGGACTTGACCGCGGTGCGGATGAAGGCAAACTCCGTTTCCTCCGCGACGACCACGACCATCGCATCGGGAAATTCGCGGCGCAGCATGTCAAGGACGCCATTGATATCGGCATCAGCCAGCCTCACCCCAACGATGACGATCGTGCAGCCTTCCGTTTCATTCAGCGCGCGGCGCAGTCCGGCCATATCGGTGGCGTGGGTTCCAAGTGCCACATCCGGCAACTGCGCCACAAGCGAACCGATACCCTGACACACGATCGCCTGCCTGTCGGCCACTATGACGCTGGGAACCGTCAAGTTATGTTCCTTTTCTGCTGCCCGCAGCATACCAGACCCTTCGCGATAAGGTGAATTTCACCACTAAACGCGCGGAAGGCCATGAAATCAAACGAAAATTGAGTATGCAACGGCATGCGGTAATGGCTGTTTCGCACCTCACCCGAAAGGGTGGGCCACCCTACCCGTTAGATGACCGCACTCTGCCTTCGATGGCCACGGCCATACACACGGGCGTTTCCCGAACCGGTGTTCACGACGATACAGGACGGCAACACATCTTTGGAGACACCCATGAACGGCCACCAGCACCTATTCATCCCGGGCCCCACCAATGTGCCCGAACCCGTCCGACAGGCCATGAACATCCCGATGGAGGACATGCGGGCCCCCGATTTCGGAGATTTCGTTGCCAGTCTGCTGACCGATCTCAAGGCGGCCTACAGACTGGAAAACGGTCGTGTCTTCGTGTTTCCCGCCTCGGGAACCGGCGCCTGGGAGTCCGCCATCACGAACACGTTGAAGCCCGGCGATCGGGTCTTGATGTCGCGTTTTGGTCAGTTCTCACACCTCTGGGCCGACATGGCCGCACGGCTCGGACTGAATGTCGACCTGTGCGAAGTGGAATGGGGCAAGGGTGTCCCGACAGAGGAATACGCCAAAAGGCTCGAAGCCGACAGCGCTCATGAAGTAAAGGCGGTATTCGCGACCCAGAATGAAACAGCGACCGGCGTGACCTCCGACATTGCCGCGGTCAGGTCAGCGCTGGACGCGGCAGGCCATCCCGCCATGCTGTTCGTGGACGGCGTCAGCTCGATCGCGTCAATCGAATTCGAGATGGAGAAGTGGGGAGTTGACCTCGCCGTATCAGGCTCGCAGAAAGGCTTCATGCTGCCGGCGGGTCTGGGCATACTCGGTGTTTCGGACAAGGCGCTCGAGGCCAATCGCGCGCTCGCCGGAGCCGGCATGAATCGCTGTTATTTCAGCTTCGAGGACATGATAAAGCTCAACGATACCGGCTACTTCCCCTACACTCCGGCCACGCAGTTGCTACGCGGGCTCCGGGTGTCGCTTGACATGCTGCTTGACGCCGGAATGGAAACGGTATGGTCCCGCCATCAAAGGCTTGCGGGCGGGGTGCGCGCGGCCGTCGATGCGTGGAAAGGATGCGATCTGGTCGCCCATGGGCCACAATGGCATTCCGACACGGTTTCAGCCATCACCGTTCCGGATGGTGTGGACGCGCGTGACGTGATATCCACCGCGTATTACCGCTATCAGACGTCGTTGGGATCGGGGCTGGCGCAACTTGCCGGCCGTGCCTTCCGCATCGGCCACCTGGGATCGCTCAATCCGGTGATGCTTTGCGGCGCCATTTCGGCGGCGGAAATGTCACTTCTGGATGCCGGCGCCGATATCGAACCGGGTTCGGGCGTGGCGGCCGCACAGGCCCATTACCGCGCAACCGCGCAGTAAGCAGCAAGGAGACAACAATGGCAAAGCCGAAAGTCCTCGTTACGCGGGCTTGGCCGGACGCGGTTCAGAACCGGCTGGCCGGCATTGCCGATGCAGTGTTCCGCAACCCTGACACGCCGATGACAGACGCGGACTTCATGGCAGCGGCCAGATCGTACGACGCGTTGATGCCCACCGTCTCGGACAGGATCCCGGCGGTTTTCTACGAGGCCGCGGCGGGCAACGTGAAACTGCTTGCCAATTACGGTGTCGGCTACAATCACATCGATCTGGACGCAGCACGCAGCGCCGGAATCACGGTCACGAACACACCCGGTGTCCTGACAGACTGCACCGCGGACATCGCCATGGGATTGCTTATCGCGACGGCGCGTCGTATCGGTGAAGGGGAGCGGGAACTCCGTGGCGGAGACTGGAAGGGCTGGCGACCGATGCACCTGATCGGCCGCAAGGTCAGCGGGGCAACTCTTGGAATTGTCGGGTTCGGCCGCATCGGACAGGCAATGGCCCGCCGCGCCCATCATGGGTTCGGCATGAAGGTTGTTTTCCACAACCGCTCGCGCGTGGCGCAGGACATCTGCGATGCACATGCAGCCACGCAGCTGGACAGCATTGAGGATGTCGCGGCACAATCCGATTTTCTGTCTCTTCACTGCCCGGGAGGAATTGAAACGCGCCACCTGATCGGGACCAGAGTCTTTGATGCCATGAAACCCGGTTGCATCCTCGTGAATACGGCACGCGGAGACGTCATCGACGAAGAGGCGTTTTTCAATGCGCTCGACAACGGCAGGCTGGGGGGCGCCGGTCTTGACGTCTATCAGAACGAACCCGGGCTTGATCCGCGATTTCTCAGGTATGAAAGGTGTGTTTTGGCCCCGCACCTCGGCAGCGCAACTGACGCGACCCGGGCCGCGATGGGACATTGCGCCGTCGACAACCTCGAAGCCTTCTTTGCCGGTGACACGCCGGCTGATGTGGTGACCTGAAACCGGTTGCCCTTCCGGCGGGACCGGAGGGTTGGCAGAGTTTGCCAATGTCACCGGGCCTTCTGATCAACGGCCCCCCGGGGCCGTCTTCGTATCGTGCGCGATCCGCCAGGGGATCGCGTTCAGATACCGGATCGTACAGTGGCGTGAGGTCCTGTCCGGTAACAGGACTGTCGCCCGCCACGGCCCGGCAGTTTTCAGGACCAGAGATCAAATCGTTTCACACCTTGAGCCGCCAGGGCACGCCTTGTGCATGAGAACGGGTAGACTGATCCTACCCGTTCAGGTCCGCTGATCATCCCCGGGCATGGAATGCTACCCAACGGAAAGTGTTCCCGCGCCGGCGTTTCCGCCATCAATGACCATGACGAAAGCGAAACTCCGGGCGTCGCTCCGGTCATCGAGGGAGGAAAATCAACATGAGCTACACACTGCACCCGCTGAAAAGGCAGCGTCTGCAGCGCTCGGAACTTGCCGTACCGGGATCCAACCCCGGCATGATCCAGAAAGCCGCCGACAGCGACGTCGACTACATCTTTCTCGATCTCGAGGATGCCGTGGCGCCGCCCGACAAGGTTCAGGCCCGCGCCAACATCATCGAGGCGCTCAATGACATCGACTGGCGTGGCAAGGGCAAGACAATGTCGATCCGGATCAACGGTCTGGACACGCACTACATGTACCGCGACGTCGTCGAGATCATCGAGCAGGCTGGACAGCATCTGGACACGATCCTCGTGCCAAAGGTGGGAGTGCCGGCAGACCTGTACACCGTCGAAACGATGGTCAGCCAGATCGAGGAGGCGATGGGTTTCACCCACAGGATCGGTCTCGAGGCGCTGATAGAAACCGCGCTCGGAATGGCGAATGTCGAGTCCATCGCCGCCACTCCCGGTCGTCTCGAAGCCCTGCACTTCGGCGTGGCGGACTACGCCGCTTCAAACCGCGCACGAACTGTGGTGATCGGCGGACTCAACCCCGATTATCCCGGCGATCAGTGGCATTTCGCACTGTCGCGCATGACTGTGGCCTGCCGCGCATACGGTCTGCGGGCCATCGACGGGCCGTTCGGGGATTTCTCCGATCCGGACGCCTACACCGCCTCGGCCAGACGTGCCGCGGCACTGGGGATCGAGGGCAAATGGGCCATTCATCCCAGTCAGGTCACCCTCGCCAACGATGTTTTCTCTCCGCCCGAGGCCGAGGTGACCCGCGCCCGCCGGATCCTCGAAGAATTGAAGAAGGCCGAGGCGGAAGGCCGAGGCGCCGCCTGCCTTGACGGCAAGATGATCGACGCGGCGAGCGAGCGCATGGCCAACAACGTGCTGAGCGTTGCCGACGCGATCGCCGCCAGGGGATAGGGAGGTTCAGATGGATATCCACGAATATCAGGCCAAGGACCTGCTCCGGCGGTTCGGCGTGCAGGTGCCTCGTGGCGGCATTGCCTACAGTCCCGAGCAGGCGGTTTACCGCGCCAGCGAACTGTCGGGGGACAAGTGGGTGGTCAAGGCACAGATACATTCGGGCGCCCGTGGCAAAGCCGGCGGGGTGCGCATCTGTGCGTCCGAGGAGGAAATATCCGATGCCGCTCAATGGATGCTCGGGCGGAAGCTGGTAACACACCAGACCGGACCCAGGGGCAAGCTCGTGAGCCGCCTTTACATAGAAGAGGCCACCGACATCGCGCAGGAGATATATCTGGGTTTCGTGATGGACCGCAAGGAAGAGCGCGTCGTCGTCGTCGCCTCGGCCGAGGGCGGCATGGAGATCGAAGAGATATCGGCACGTGAACCGGACTCGATCGTACGTTCGGTCGTCGATCCGGCGGTCGGCATGCAGGCGTTCCAGGCCCGCGAGATCGCCTTTCAGCTCGGGCTGGATCCGTCCCTCATCGCCCAGGCCGTGAAGACGATAACCGGCTGCTACCGCGCCATGAGCGAGCTGGACGCGAACATGGTCGAAATCAACCCGATGGTCGTGACGCGCTCCGGCGAGATCGTGGCACTGGACGCCAAACTGTCTTTCGACGACAACGCCCTTTTCCGCCATCCGGAAATCTCGGAATTGCGCGACAAGAGCCAGGAAGACAGCCGGGAAACCTTCGCCGAGGATCGCGGGCTAAGCTATATCGGCCTTGACGGACGTATCGGCTGCATCGTGAACGGCGCGGGGCTGGCCATGGCGACACTGGACATGATCAAGACCGCCGGAGGAGAGCCGGCGAATTTCCTCGATGTCGGCGGTGGGGCCAGCCCTGAGCGGGTTCTCATGTCCTTCAAGGCCGTGCTCAACGACCGCAATGTAGAGGCGATCCTCGTCAATATCTTCGCCGGCATCAATCGCTGCGACTGGATCGCGGAAGGGGTGATACGCGCGGTGAAGGAGCTGCAGCTCGACATGCCGCTTGTCGTCCGCCTGTCGGGCACCAATGTCGAGGAAGGCATGCGGATCCTGGCGGAAAGTGGCCTGAACATAACCACCGCCGAAACGCTCGCGGACGCCGCTGAAAAGGTGGTCGCAGCCTGGAAGGCGGCGGACAAGCAACAAGCGGAGGCGGTCTGATGCCCATCCTGATCGACGAAAACAGCAAGGTCCTGGTCACCGGTCTTACGGGCCGCATCGGAAGTTTCCATGCCGAGGAAATGCGCGCCTATGGCACCAATGTCGTGGGCGGTGTCACCCCGGGCAAGGGCGGCGCGACCCATAACGGTCTGCCCGTCTTCAACACCGTCAAGGGCGCGGTAAAGGAAACCGATGCCGAGGTGGCGATCTGTTTCGTTCCACCACCTTTCGCCGCCGACTCGATCATGGAAGCCGCCGATGCCGGCATCCGCACCTGTGTTTGCATCGCCGATGGCATTCCGGCGCAGGACATGATCCGGGTCAAACGCTACATGCGCCGATATCGCGCCGAGAAACGCATGCGCCTGATCGGGCCCAATTGTGCCGGCATCATTTCACCGGGACAGGCATTTGCCGGGCTCATGCCACCACATATCTACTTGCCGGGCCGGGTCGGGATAGTTGGCCGGTCAGGGACACTCGGATACGAGGCGGCCAGCCAGATGAAGGCGCGCGGGATCGGGGTGTCGTCCTCCATAGGGATCGGCGGTGACCCGATCAACGGATCGAGCTTCCGCGACATTCTGGAACTCTTCGAGAATGATTCCGATACCGATGCCGTGGTCATGGTGGGAGAAATCGGTGGCCCGCAGGAGGCCGAGGCCGCGGCCTATATCCGCGACCATATGAGCAAGCCGGTCGCAGCCTACATAGCCGGGCTTTCGGCTCCGAAGGGACGGCGGATGGGGCATGCCGGCGCAATTGTCTCGGCATTCGGTGAATCCGCACAGGAAAAGGTCGAGATCCTTGGCGATGCCGGGGTTTGCATCGTTCCCACGCCCTCGGCCTTCGGTGAGGTGGTGGAGGAAATGCTGGCCGCCTGAGCCCGGGCTGGTCAAAGACCCCGGCGCTGCTCTGACGGTGCCGGGATCACTGTTTCCGCTTCATGCCAAGGGCAAGTTTGAGCCCACTTTGACCAATGCTGCCGTTTTCTCGAATTTCCGGTATCCGGATGGTTCAAACGTTCGAGACCTTGCGCGTGGGTCGCCACTTGGACCACATTCGGGCAGCCTTTGTTCGAGGAAAGCTAATGACCTATGGCGATTTCGGTGAACATGAGATTCCTGACGACCTTTTTGAATGTGCACTGTTTCTTAGATGTTCCGTCCCGGATGATCACATAGCCCCTCGTCGATCCGCGCTTTTCATGGCACGATCTGTTTTGAACGAGGTGCGAGACGGGAGATCGGCATGCTGATCAAGCTTCACAGCCAAGCGACGACCAC
>NZ_QNGB01000014.1 GCF_003298505.1 Roseovarius sp. TE539 | reverse complement strand
CAAAGGTTCGATGATCGCCCACTGCCTGTCTGTCAAAGTCCGTCTGCTCAAGATCGCCTCCCGTTTTTGATCTTGAATCAAACGAGAACCGATTTGGGAATCCCCTAAATGCAGACGCCGCCTAGGCGGGCTTCGTATCAAGACCGCGCGGCTTAACCGATTATTGGCGTTTCTCGGTCAATGTCCCTCTCCGAGCAGTATCGCACGGAGACGGAAATGGCCCTTCACAATCCCCCTGTCCCACCCGGCCCCGGGTCCGACTTCATGGATGGCTACCTGGACGCGCTCTCGCTTGTCGAGCGGCTGCATCGCCTGTTGCTGGACGTGATCAAGGACGAATTCGAACGCATCGGCGTACTGGAAATCAACGCGGTCCAGGCGCTGCTTCTGTTCAATATCGGCGACAACGAGGTAACGGCCGGCGAACTCAAGACGCGCGGGTACTACCAGGGCAGCAATGTCAGCTACAATCTCAAGAAACTGGTCGAAATGGGCTACATGCACCATCAGCGTTGCGAGATCGACCGCCGGTCCGTCCGGGTCAGGCTGACGCAGAAGGGTCGTGATGTCCGGGACGTGGTGGCCCGCCTCTTTGAACGTCACGCCGATGGGCTTCAAGGCAGGGGTGTTCTTGGGGCGGACGGGATCGACAGCATAACCGCCGCCCTGCGACGCGTCGAACGCTACTGGGCCGATCAGATCCGCTATATCTACTGATCACGACCGGGAAGTGGCACGCGCCACGAAAGGATCATCCCTGACAGCTCCCGTATCAGCTTGCGCGTCATGGCGCGCTCGAAATCCTCGAAGTCTGCAGCCGGCTCGACGAAAGCGCCAGCGCCGCGAATGACCTGTGTCTCGTAGTAGTGGCGCAGGGTCTTCACACGCGTCAGATCCTTGTCGATATTGGCGCGCGACAGGGGCACCACGACAAGACCGTTGATCGTCAGGTCCGCGGGACCGGGCCGCAGGACCGCATCGGGCGAAGGTCCGGAATTGGACGGGCCGTCCCCCGAGATGTCCAGCGTGCGCTGCCAGCAGTCAAGCCGCCCGTCCAGAAGCGCCGTACCGAATCGCATCGCTGCCCCGATCGCCGTGGACGGATCATCGTAGATGGCCGTCGTGCCGCGCAATCGTCCCGCGATCCGCGCGAGCTGTTCAGGGTCGGTCACATCTGTCCAGTCCACGATCAGTCTCTGTTGCGCCGGACCTGCCCATTCGAAAACCGCGAGGGCAACCGGCGCCTGCGGCATGGCCATGAACGCCGCCCGAACCTCGGCGTTGTCCAGAGCGGCGGCCAGACCGTCGAGCTGCAGGCGGTATTCGCGCGCATCCACCGACCCGGACACATCCAGTCCAAGCGCCAGGGCTTGCCGGCATTCGGCCCGGGCCGGCGATGCAAGAGCGGCGAGCACCGCCGCAAGCATCACCCCCTTCATCCGTGGGGCCCGGTTCGGTTGCCGTCGCCGGACCCGAGCCTGATGTCATTGATCTCGCGATACAGTTTGCGGGTCATCGCCTCGCGGTAATCCTCGAACCCTGCCGCCACGATCATGAACGCCCCCGGGCCGTGCAGGACCTGATCACGATAGAAAGGCAACACCTTTTCGTTGTCACCGAGAATCACCAGCCCGTTCACGGTTACACCGTCAAAAGGAAATGCGCGGTAGGCCGGACGCGGACCGTAGCCGTAATTGTTCACACCGTCGCCCGACACGTCGATCACCCGGCGCGCACATCGCGGCCCCCGACGCAACAGTTCTGCGCCGTATCCCAGCGCCTGCCCCACCGATGTCGGAAAATCGTCGTGGCTTCGGGTCATTGAGCCGAGACTGCCGATCGCCAGGTCGATATCCCGCGCCTTTCGCAAGAGGGTCCAGTCCAGATGCAGCTTCTGCTGGTGATACCCGCTCCATTCAAAGACCGCGAGGGCCACATGCCCCGAACCGCCATTGAGTATCGCGTGGCGAACATCCTCCGAATCAAGTGCCGCGGCCAGCCCCAGCCTCTGCAGGTCATATTCCCTCGGGTCCACGGAAGAGGACACGTCCAGTGCGAGCACCAGAGCCAGCCGACACATCGCCTGCGCCCCTCCGCACCAGACGCAAACGGCCAGCGCGGCGGCCAGAAGCCTTACCAATGGCCCGTGTTCTCCATGCTTTTCCAGGGCTCCGCCGGCTCTTTCGCCTGGCCTTCCTGCAACAATTCGACCGAGATGTTATCGGGGCTGCGCACAAACGCCATGCGCCCGTCGCGCGGCGGCCGGTTGATCGTCACACCGTTATCCATGAGATGCTGGCACAGCGCGTAGATGTCCTCGACCTCGTAGGCCAGATGCCCGAAATGGCGGCTGTCGCTGGGCAGGCCCTCGTCGCCGTCCCAGTTCCAGGTCAACTCAACCGGGCATTCCTCCTGTCCCTCCGGCGCCATGAAGACAAGGGTGAAACGGCCGCCCTCGTTGTCCCAGCGGCGTGTTTCCCGCAGTCCCAGCAATTCATAGAAAGCGATGGATTTTTCCAGGTCCTTCACCCGGACCATCGTGTGCAGATACCTGATTTTCATTCGGCGGCTCCCAGACAGGTGCGATCAATGATGCCGATCCTAGGCGGATTCGCACGCACGTCCACCCCGCGCATCCGGACTGCGCGGGACATAACGGGAAACCCGGCGGTGGGCTCCGCCCTCACTGCGCCTTTCGGTCGTCCGGATGCAGGGCCTTGCCGAGAATGTGATCGGTGCCGTGCAGGACGTGCTGCGCGGTGCTGACGATCAATGGATCGGGTGCATGCGCGATCTGCGGATCCTTGCCGGGGTAATCCAGAGAATTGAGGAAATGGAGCATGCAGTTGAGGCGCGCGCGCTTCTTGTCGTTTGACTTGATCACCGTCCACGGCGCATCGGCCGTATCGGTATAGAAGAACATCGCCTCCTTGGCCTCGGTATAATCCTTCCACTTGTCGAGGCTGAGCTTGTCGATGGGGCTCAGCTTCCACTGTTTCAGGGGATCGGTCGCGCGGCTGTCGAACCGGCGTTTCTGCTCGTCCCGCGTCACCGAAAACCAGTACTTGTAGAGCCGGATACCCGAGCGCGCGAACATCCGTTCCAGTTCCGGTGTCTGGCGCATGAATTCAAGATACTCATGCGGCTCGCAAAACCCCATGACCCGTTCCACGCCGGCGCGATTGTACCACGACCGGTCATAGAACACCATTTCGCCCACCGTCGGCAAATGCGCGATATAGCGTTGAAAGAACCACTGGCCCTTTTCTTCCCAAGTGGGCTTGTTGAGGGCCACGACACGGGCCTGCCGCGGGTTAAGGTGCTCGGTGAACCGCTTGATCGTGCCACCCTTGCCGGCGGCGTCCCGGCCCTCGAACAACAGGACGAATTTCTGTCCTGTTTCCTCGGCCCAGTGCTGAACCTTCAGCAACTCCGCCTGCAACAGCGCCTTCTGCGCGTCGTAGGGTTTGCGTTTGAGCTTTTCCTTGTAGGGATATTCGCCGTTTTCGAATGCCGCCCGGAGGGATTCCAGCGTTTCGGGTTTCGGCGGCATATCCGCTTCCGCAGGATGTGTTGCCGACTTCGCCGCAGGGGCGGTCCCGGTCTTTTCCGGGGCTGTTTTCGCCGGGCCGTCCGCGGGTGCGGCCGCTGCGGCTGCGGTATCGGGCTCAGGTTTTCCTGCTGTGGTGCTGGTCTTGTTCATATGTCCCTCTCTGCGCTAATCGAATCAGACTAACGCAGAGGCAGGATCGCGCCTTGATCGGTATCAATTATGGCCGGCGGCGCCTTGAACTTCAATGTGTCCAGGTTGCGCGGCGGTTGGTGGCGAAATTCTCACCGTATCCGCCCGGCCTGATATTGGTGCCACGGCGCTTGGGTTCCTGGACCACCGCGTCGATGCCATGTTCGCGGGCATATTGCACCGCCGCTTCTTTGCTCGGGAAACGCAACCGCACCTGTGCCTGGGTGTCCGCGCTCGAGGTCCACCCCATCAGCGGATCGACTTCGCGGGCCGTATCGGGCACGTATTGCAGTACCCAGTGCTTGGTGTTGGCTGTACCGGAGGTCATGGCGTTGCGGGCTGGTTTGAATATCCGGGCAGTCATCGGCACACTCCTGTTGCCCGATGTTTATTCCAGAATCGAACCGCACGGGCAAGCCATTGAATGAGATGTTTGATCTTCGGCAGTCCGGGGCCTTCAAAGCGGTGGTTAATCATGAAAAATAAGCTATCGTTGAATTTCCGGTCCTGAATGGAGGTCTGCTTGAATTGGTGATCAAGATCGAAATGCTTCGTTGTTTCCGGGCCGTAGCCGACCACGGCAGCCTGGCCGAAGCCGCGGAGACGCTCGGGCGCACGTCCTCGGCGGTTTCGATGATGCTCAAGCAGTTCGAGGAACACATTGGTGCACCGCTCTTCGAAAGCGCACGGAAATCGCGCCTGACCCCGCTGGGAGAGTTGATTCACGCCGAAGCCCGCCGCGAACTGATGCATTTCGATCGCACGATACAGGCGATCGAAGGGTTGTCACGGGCGGAAATGGGCCATGTCCGCCTGGCGGTCACACCCTCGGTGGCACAGGCGATCATGCCGCCGGTTCTGCAAGCCTACCGCGCAAGTCACCCCGGAGTCCGGGTCGAGATGCGCGATGCGGAAAGCGAAACCGTGCAGCGTGAACTTGCCGCCGAACGCGCCGATATCGGACTGGCCAGCATCGGTTCCCTGCCGGGTTTTGAGCGCGAGCTTCTGTTCACCGATCCTTTCGGCGTTGTCTGCCGGGCCGATCATCCGCTCGCGCGGGACTGGTCGCGCCTCACATGGACGGATCTGGCTGGGCTGGACTTCATCGCCAACGGGCTGTGCCGCCACATCCGGGACGAGAATTTCGCACCGATCCTGCGTGCAGCGCGGCTTGTGGTGCCCAACACCGCCTCCATGCTGGGCCTTGTGCGGGCCGGCGTCGGGATCACCCTGTTGCCAAGGCTTGCCGTGCTGCCGGGTTTCGACGACCTCGCATTCCTGCCGTTGGCCGACAGCAGTGCGCAGCGCGAAGTCTGGATGGTCACACCGCAGGTCCGTCAACTGACGCCGGCTGCGCGGGCCATGGTCGGCGCCATCCGGGCGGCCAAAGCCGATATCAGACCCGGTATTCAGGATGGCTGAACCAAATTCAAGTTGATTTCGTTTGCCTGAATCACTGGCCTGTGTCTCCTTTTGACCGCATCAACATGGAACATTCCACAGTGAGAGGACAGGAACCGGGCATGACCGAAACCAGGCTGAATTACATCGCGGGCGAATGGCTTTCGGGTCCCCACGAGATCGAGAACCGCAATCCGTCCGACCTTTCGGACCTTGTGGGCATGTTCGCGCAGGCCAGTGGCGATCAACTCGATCAGGCGCTCGCCGCGGCGCGCACGGCACAGGCCGAATGGGCTGCATACGGGATCGAGCGCAAGCAGGCCGTCCTGATGAATATCGGAAACGAGATGATGGCCCGCGCCGACGAACTGGGCACGCTGCTGTGCCGCGAGGAGGGAAAGCCCTTCGCCGAAGGCCGCGGCGAGATCTATCGCGCCGGCCAGTTCTTCACCTACTACGCCAATGAATGCCTGCGCCAGCTGGGCGAAAACGCCGACAGCGTGCGCCCCGACATCGAGGTCGACATCCGCCGCGAACCCGCCGGCGTGGTGGCCGTGATCAGCCCCTGGAACTTCCCGACCGCCACGGCAAGCTGGAAGATCGCGCCGGCACTGGCCTTCAGCAACGCGGTGATCTGGAAACCTGCCAACCTGACACCGGCATCGGCCCATGCCCTGACCGGGATCATCGCACGACAGGACATCCCTAAGGGCCTTTTCAATCTTGTGATGGGCGCGGGCCGCGACGTGGGCCAGAGACTTGTGGAAAGCCCGAAGGTGGACGCGATTTCCTTCACCGGGTCGGTACCTGTGGGGCGCGGCATCGCGGCCGCGGCGGTGCAGAATTTCACCAAGCTCCAGATGGAGATGGGATCCAAGAACGCGCTCGCCGTGATGGACGACGCCGACCTCGACCTCGCGGTGACGCTTGCCCTGGGCGGCGCCTTTGGCGGCACAGGCCAGAAATGCACTGCCTCCTCGCGGCTTGTGGTGCATGAGGGCATCCATGACGCCTTCGTGGACAGGCTTGTTGCAGGCGCGCAGGCCATGAAGGTGGGCCATGCGCTCGCCGAAGGCACGCAGATGGGGCCGGTGGTCAGCGAAGGGCAACTCAAGGAAAACCTGGATTACGTCGATCTGGGACGGTCCGAGGGGGCCGAGCTTGCCTGCGGCGGCACGCGGCTCAACATGGAGACCGAGGGCTGGTACATGTCGCCGGGCATTTTCGTGAACACGCGTAACGACATGCGCATCAATCGTGAGGAAATGTTCGCCCCCCTGGCCGCGGTGATCAAGGTGGGCAGCTATGACGAGGCCCTCAGCGTCGTCAACGACACTGAATTCGGGCTCACCTCGGGCATCGTCACCCGCGATCTCGCCCGTGCCACCCATTTCCGCCGCAACGCCAGGACCGGCGTTGTCACGGTGAACCTGCCCACGGCGGGCACGGATTATCATGTCCCCTTCGGCGGCCGCGGCCAGAGCAGTTACGGCCCGCGCGAACAGGGTACTTACGCACGGGAATTCTACACCACCGTAAAGACCGCCTATATCGCGGCCGGATCCCCGGCATGACCTACCGCATCGACGCCCTGCAATACGCCAACTGGTCCGAGAAGATCTTTCGCCAGATGCGCGAGGGCGGCGTCGATGCAGTGCATGTGACCATCTCCTATCACGAGACTTTCCGCGAAACGGTCCTGAACATCGAACAATGGAACCGCTGGTTCGAACGATATCCCGAACTGATCTGTCTTGGCGAAACCGGCGATGATGTCCGCCGCGCCCGCGAAGAGGGCCGTACCGCGATCTTTTTCGGCTTCCAGAATCCTGCACCGATCGAGGACGACATCGGCCTGGTCGAGATCGTCCACAAACTGGGCGCGCGCTTCATGCAGCTGAGCTACAACAACCAGTCGCTTCTGGCCACCGGCTGTTACGAGGCCGAGGATCCCGGCATCACCCGCATGGGCTGGCAGGTCATCAAGGAGATGAACCGCGTCGGGCTGGTGGTGGACATGAGCCATTCGGCGGACCGTTCCACCATCGAGGCGGCCGAGATTTCAGAACGCCCCATCGCCATCACCCACGCCAATCTGCATGACTGGGCCCCGGCCCTGCGCAACAAGCGCGACGATGTGGTCCGCGCGGTGATTGACAATGGCGGCATGATGGGGTTCTCCATGTATCCGCACCACCTCAAGGATAAGTCCGACTGCGCGCTCGGGTCGTTCTGCCGGATGATCGCCACCGCTGCCGACCGTTTCGGAGTGGAACATTTCGGCATCGGCAGCGATCTCTGCCAGGATCAACCGGACGCAATTGTCGAATGGATGCGCACCGGCCGATGGTCCAAGCAGGTCGACTACGGCGAAGGCTCGGCCGCCAATCCCGGCTTTCCGCCACAACCTGCATGGTTCCGCGACAACCGCGATTTCGGCAACATCGAAACCGGCCTGCGCGCGGTCGGGTTTTCCGAAGCCGAGGTGGCCGGCCTCATGGGCGACCACTGGCTGCGGTTTTTCGATGCCAACTTCACGCCGCAGCCCGCATGACAAGGTGATCGCCATGACAGGCCCGTTCCTGACCCGTCTTTCTTTCCGCCACCGCTTCCGGGGGGTGTCGGATGAAATTCGGGCCAGCGGCGACGCCGGTGTCCGATGCCGGGCTCACCTGCCGGCGTCTTGCCGCTCCGTCCCGCTTCAGGGCGTGGCCGCGAGCGGATGGGCGGACCCGCGTAAAGGGCTATGTCCATGCATGGCAAGGGCCGATGACGTCCGGAGGTCGCGATGAACCGAACCATCCATCCGCGTGATCCCGCCACGGTGATGAAACTCGACCGCATGGGATCCTTTCACCAGTCACGACTGTCCTTCATGCGGGTGCTCCTGCGGCGCCTCCAGGACGAGGCGTGGCACTTTGACAGACCCGTATTCGACATCGACGCGCGTGGCGTCGGCCGCGCCGTCTACAGCGCCCATGGACCCGACCGCTCCTATTCTCTGGTTGCCTTCGCCAATGATTTGCCGCCCGAGAAACGCTCTGACAGGGTTATCGCCACCGAGTGGGACGCCACCTTCACGCTCTTTGACGGCGTTCCGACCGACGAGGATCTCGACCGTCTGGAACGCAACGTGCCCAGGCAGGAGGCCGGGCGCGTCAGCGACAGGGAGCTGTCACTGTCACGTGCCAACCGCTCGGTCCGGCTCTGGGATCATGTCGTGGAAAGGCTGGCCGCCGGGCAACAACCGGACACGGAAATGGTCGCACGGGTGGGCTATTTGATGCGAACCACGGCGGTTTACGGGTCGGGCAAGTTCGGCGCCGCGGACCGCGAGAAGACCGCTGATCGTCCGGAATGCCGCGGACCCTTCCAGGTGGAAATGCTGTCGGTCTACCTGACGCGCGCCTTTGTCCTGGACCTTGTGGAGCACATGGCGCGTCTGCGCGCGCCCGATACGGCCGTCACGCTGGACCCGGCCCTGCGCCGCGGCTTCGGCATAGGCAATTCCACCGGCCTCGGGATGGCGCCGTTCCTGATCACGCACCCGGTGCTGATCAATAACTGGATCGCCGCCCGCGAAGAGGCGCTGGCCCGCGTAAGATCTCTGCCGCGGGCCACTGCGGCAGAGGCCGAAACCTTCCGGCGTTTTGCGGCCCGTGCCCGCCGTCATGCGCAGGCTTGGCAATCCGAGCACCCGGTCCAGATCGCGAAACTCCGCGATCTCCGCGCGGACATGGACAGGCTCTGCGAGTATCTGGACAACACGGACCTGGCCGGCGACACCCCCTGGAACCGGCTCTGGATATGGGCCGAGGGCGCGCTTACCCTCGAAGGACAGGAACAGCTCGTGTCGCTGCTCATGGAACCCTACGGCGATCTCGTGGATGGTCTGAGCATGTGCATGTACGCCGACGAAATGGCCAGCTTTCCCATTGATGGCGCCATGCCTGTATCGGCGCTGCGCGCCATTCTCGAGGATATCTACGGCTGGGCGCTCGAAATCGACTGGACCCGCCGCGAAGCCCAGGCACGTGTCTGGTACACCTCCGAGGCGAAGCTCGAACCGCGGGTCGGGGAACGTTTCGAGGAACCCATCGAACCCTATGAACAGCCCCTGTGCCCGGGACGCGACGCCGCGCGTCTTCATGCGGATCTGAAACAATTCCCGGGCGCCACGCTCGCCGCGTTCCTGCTACGTCATCCCCAGCACCGGCATATCGCCCGCCGGGCGCAGATTGCCGCCCGTTTTCCCTATGCCGAAATCCGCGACAATACCATCGACGCGGCGATGCTGCCCATCGACCTGCTGCGCGCCAAACTCTCGTTTTTCGGCGCTTGCCATTTCGATCCGCGGTCTGACCGCTGGGTGCGGATCAAAATGTATCAGAACGCGCCCTTCCCGCATGAACTGGCCAGTGGCGATGCCGACGACTGGACATATCCGCACTTGCCCGAGGCTGCCGAATGAGTTGGTCGCTGAACGAGATCGAATCCCTCGCCCGGAAAGCCGCGCGCGGGTCCGGGCTCAGCTGGGGCCTGGCAGAAGAGGCCGGCCGATCCACCCGCTGGTTGTGCGCGATGGACCTTCCCGGCGCGGATTGTCTGGCCGGGTTGCTGCAACAGAATGACGGCGCGGACTATCCCGGCCTGTGTCCGGAAGGGTCCGGCGTCGCCTGGGCCGCGCCGGACGGCATCCTCTGCCCTTTGATCACCGGTGCCGCGCTTTGCGATCGCGCCGCCGAACTGGCCGGCGGACGCCGGATCACGCTGGCCCGTACGGCTTATCCGCTCCTGCTTTACCCACATGTCGCCACGGCGGCCGACAGGACTGGCGCGGCATTGGGCCTTTCCTGGCCCGGCGTCCTGCTCACGCGGAAGGCCGGCGTGTCTACGATATCCGCACGGGACGACACAGCAGCGGCTACCGCCGTGGATACTGTCGAAATCTCCATCGCCGCCGAGTTTCCGGGGGTCTCTGTCAAACGCGCTTTCCGGGGCGATATCAGCCCGCAAACAGCAGGAATCCTGAAGGAATTCGCGCACCGCACATACGCCCCGGAAACCGAGGAAAGCCGCCTTGGCGGGGCCGGCGCAGGCCTGACGGACAACGACTGATCCCACCCGCGGACCCTTGCCCGGGAAGGGTAATCCCGAAAATGTGAGAAGTCAGGCGCTGATGATCTGTTAGACTCCGTTCAAAACCGGTCCGGCCCCGGGCGCAGCGCACTTGCCACAGGTGACGTGTGCATATGCGGGATGCGCAGGGGAAAGGCGCACCCGACCGAAAGGGTGACCTGCGTCGGAGCCGGAACCCGCCAACCGGCAACAGGAGGGTGTCATGGTAAAGACAATCGGAAATCCGCTCAGTTGGGCCGCCGGCGCATTGCTTGGCACCGGACAGGCTGCGGGAGAGGCCGCAGGTTCAATCGGCAGTCATGATGCCGGCCCGCCCGAGATACGCACCATAAGCCGTGAGGACATCCGCGAGGCGCTGCGCAAAGGCTACGACGATTTCACCAACTTCCGTAGCGACGTGATGTTTCTCGTCGGCATTTATCCGATCATCGGCATTTGCCTCGCCGTGATCTCGTTTGACCGGGCGTTGATGCCAATGCTCTTTCCGCTGGCCGCTGGCTTTGCGCTTCTGGGCCCGCTCGCAGCGATCGGCCTTTATGAGATGAGCCGCCGTCGCGAAGCCGGCGAGAAGGTGGGATGGGATGCCGCCCTCGCCTCGCTCAGGGCGCATGTCGTCGGCCCGGTGATGGTTCTCGGGATCTACCTTCTGGGCATCTTCGTGGTGTGGATGTTCTTTGCCAACCTCATCTATGCCGCCACCCTGGGGCCCGAACCGCCCGAATCGGCGCTCGGATTTCTCAACGATGTGCTGACCACGCCAGCCGGGTGGATGATGATCCTGATCGGCATGGCTGTCGGTTTCGCCTTCGCCTGCATGGTTCTGGTTGTCAGCCTGATTTCCTTTCCGATGCTCATCGACCGTCGTGCCGGCCTGCCGGTGGCGGTGTCCACGTCGTTCCGTGTTGCCCGCAACAACCCTGTCACCGTGGCGACATGGGGCTTGTTGGTGGCGGTGGCCATGGCGGTCGGAACGATCCCCTTCTTCCTCGGCCTGATCATCGTGCTGCCGGTTCTGGGCCACGCGACATGGCACCTTTACCGTGCCGCGGTTCCCCTGGCCGGCACCGGGGACAGCAGGGATTAACCCCCGCCGAACTGCCATAGTGCCGGCACGAAACGGTACCGGTCGCCGCGGCGCTGCACATGGCCGACGCCGGGAAAAGGGAAATGGTATCCAAGGATCGCGATCCGGTCCGCCGCCGCCATATCCAGCAATCGGCGGCGCGTTTCCACCGTTTGAGCCCCGTCCGCGTCAAATCCGTTAAACCATTCGGGATGGGCGAAATTGGTATAGGCGTGGGTCATGCTGTCGCCCAGGGCGATCAGCGCATCATCGCCGCTTTCGACCAGCACACTCATGTGCCCCGGCGTGTGCCCCGGCGTCGCCATCAGCCGGACACCCGGCGCCACCTCGTGCCCGTCCTCGGCCAGGATCCACTCCACCCCTTCGACACCGATCGAATTGACAGCGCCGACAACGAATTGCTGCTCTTCCTGGGGCACGCGGTGCACAAGATCGTCCTGGGTCCAGTATGCATGTTCCGCCGCCCCGATGATGTAATCCGCATCCGGGATGATCGCCTCGTTGAAATCGTCTCGGATGCCCCAGATGTGATCGGGGTGGGCATGGGTGATCACCACATGGGTAATCGAATACGGGTCGATCCCGGCCGCTTCGAGGTTGAACAGAAGCCGCCCTGCGGTGTCAAAGAAACGGTTGCCCGATCCGACATCCACAAGCACCCGCGCATCTGCCGTGTCCACGACCAGGTGGTTGGTATGCGAATATCCTTCCTCGGTGGACAGGAAATGCCGCTTCAGGAAAGCCTTCACCTCGGCGGGATCGGCATTCACGCCCAGCCCGCTGACCGGCAGCCGGAAGTATCCGTCCGATACCACGGTGACACGCGTATCGCCAACCGAGAACCGGAAATGCCCCGGATTGCCCCCCTCTGGCGGGCCAAGCTCGGCGCGGGCGGCGGCGGGCATTGCCAGCGCCGGCATCGCCGCGGCCAGCGACAGGATTTCACGACGGGTTGGCTTGTAGAGCGGCATGTTCGACCTCATTTCTGACTTTGGCCGCGAGGATACGGCATGATCGCCACAACGCAACACGTTTATTGAATATGTTCGCACACCCGTAAAATCCTTCGTCGCAGCAGTGGCAGGTGCGGGCGGAATCAACCTCGCCGCGCCCAGAAAACGACTTATTGCTGCCGAAGCGCGGCCCAGAAGCCCGGGCAGGTTAACCCCAACCCGAGCCAACCTCCGGAGACCGCTGGATGAGCATGCAGACCGATGTCCTCACGGATCCGTCCCCCGTACTGGGCGTGGCCCGGGCCAGCGCACGCGCGGCACGCCGCAACGCGCTTCTTCTGGGTTTCGTGGCGCTGCACCTGGTCGCCGCATTCGGCATCAGCCTGTGGCTGGGCATCCCGTTCCAGTCTGGCACCATCCCCACATTGCTGGTCGTGTTCAAGAAACTTGTCCCCTCCTTCCTGATGGTCCTGATCCTGTGGCGCTTTGCCGTGATGACGGTGAAGGTGCGTCCGGCGCGCCCGATCCGCTGGTTCCTTGATGACATTCGCGCGACGGCGCTGGACGCGGATCGGATCATCTCGGGGCTGCTGGGCCTTCTGGCGATCGGTGTCCTGGCTGGCAGCTACGCCTTCCTGAAAGACACGATTCCCCAGTTCGACCGGTTCTCGTGGGATCCCTCCTTTGCAGCGCTCGACCGGGCCCTGCATGGCGGGATGGATCCCTACGCGTTGCTGATGCCGCTTCTGGGCACACCCTGGATCACCACCTTTCTCAACGCGACCTACCATTTCTGGTTCTACCTGCTTTATTTCATCGTCTTCGTGACCGCCTTCGACCGCGAGAACCCCGAACGCCGCAACACTTTCCTGATCGCCTTCGCCCTCACGTGGGCGATCGGCGGCAACCTTCTGGCGACGCTGCTGTCATCCGCCGGTCCGGTGTATTACGAGGCGATGGGCTTCGGCACCGATTTCGTGCCGCTCATGGAGACATTGCGGGCCTTCCACGAGGTCAGCCCGGTCTGGTCGCTGGAGGTGCATCAGATGCTGCTTGACGGCTATCTCAACGATGGCCCGATCCGTGGCATATCGGCCATGCCCAGCATGCATGTGGCCAGTGCCGTGCTGATGGCCCTCTACGGCTTCAGCTACAGCCGTCCGGTCGGCTGGACGCTGACCGCCTTCGCGATCCTGATCCAGCTCGGATCGGTGCAACTGGCCTGGCACTACGCGATCGACGGCTATCTGGGGGCAATCCTTGCGGTTCTGTTCTGGTACGCAGCCCGGGCCATGGCCCGGCGCCAGTACTGAGCGGATAACACGAAAGGAACCCGGCCATGACCTCCCTTCCGCCCATGACCGTGCAAACCGCGGCCCTGCCGCGCCAGTCCGCGCTCATGACCGCGCTGAGGCCCAATCGCCTGCTCTTTGCGCTGGTGCTGCTGCATCTCGGCGCCGCAACAGTCATCGCGCTGACACTGGACGTGCCGCTGAAGTCGCCGGCAGTGCCGACGCTGCTGCGCGTCCTGCAAAGTTTCGTGCCGCTCTTTGTGGTGCTCCTGCTGGTGCAGCGCGTCCTGCACATGGCAGTGCGGGTGCGCCCGGACCGTCCGCTGCACTGGCTGCGCGACGATCTCGGCGCCGCCCTTGCGGATGGCGGGCGGCTTGTCCAGGGGATCAGCGCCTTCGCGGCCATCGCGCTGTTCGCGGCCTGTTTTGCCTTCGTCAAGGACACAATCCCGCTGATGGTGCCTTTTTCCTGGGATCCGGCCTTCGCGAGGCTGGACCGCGCATTGCATGGCGGGCAGGACGCCTGGCACCTTTTCATGCCGGTTTTCGGAACGCCGGGGCTTACCGCGCTTCTCGACAATGCCTACAGCCTCTGGTTCTTCCTGCTCTATTACTTCGTCTTCCTTGCCGCGTTCGATACCCGTAACCCCGACCGGCGAATGACCTTTCTCGCGGCTTTCGTCCTGGTCTGGGCGCTTGGCGGCAACCTGCTGGCGACGATCTTTTCTTCGGTCGGACCTGTCTATTACGCGGCCTTCGGGTATGGCGCCGACTACGCGCCACTGATGGACAGGCTGCATGAGTTCGCCCTGAGCCAGCCGCTGCATGCGCTGGCACTTCAGGACACGCTGCTGCAGGGCTATTTCCAAGATGGTCCGCTCAAGGGCATTTCCGCCATGCCCAGCATGCACGTGGCCACGGCATGGCTGATGGCGTTCCAGGGGTTTCGCTACAACCGCTTGGCCGGCTGGGCCTTCGTGGGTTTCGCGCTGGTGATCCAGATCGGATCGGTCCATCTTGGCTGGCATTATGCCATCGACGGCTATTTCGGATTGCTGGTGGCGCTCGGCTGCTGGTGGCTGGCCCGGGGCCTTGCCCGCGCCACCGCCTGGCCGGCCGAATCGATCAGGACGCCTCGGTCAGCCGCGCAACATACCGCGCAAGGGTGTCGATCTCCAGGTTGACGGGATCCCCCTCGACCGCCTGCCCCCATGTCGTCACCTGTTTGGTGTGCGGGATGATGTTGATCCCGAAATCACGGCCCGCAACCTCGTTCACCGTCAGCGATACTCCGTTGAGCGCCACCGACCCCTTGGGGGCAATGAACCGTGCCAGATCCTCGGGCGCCCGCAGCGCCAGTCTTGTGCTGTCGCCCTCGTCGGTCATGCTCACCAGTTCGGCCACGCCATCCACATGGCCCGAAACGATATGCCCGCCGAGCTCGTCGCCGACGCGCAAGGACCGCTCAAGATTGACCCGCCGCCCCGGCGCCCAGAGCGAAAGATTGGTCTTGGACACCGTTTCAGCGGAAATTTCCACGTCGAACCAGTCCGGCCCGGTCTCGATCACCGTCAGGCAAACGCCATCACAGGCGATCGAGGCGCCGATGTCTATCCCCGACGTGTCATAGCCGGTGCCGATCCGTGCGCGCAGATCGCCGCGCTGCTCCACGTCCTTCAGGACGCCCTGGTCGGTGACGATTCCGGTGAACATGGCTTTCCCCTTCTCTGCCTTGCCGTTCACGTAGCCGCCCGGGCCGGCATCGGCAAGACGGCTCCACGGTGCGGACTTACTTTCGCCCAAATCCTGGGCTATCGAAGGACACGCAGGCAAGGGATGATATAAGACATGCATCACCCGACGGGACAAGATCGCGTGTTCCTGTTCCTGCAGGGGCCGCACGGACCGTTCTTTCACCGGCTGGCACGAATGCTGCGCCGGGCCGGCGCGCAGACATGGCGCGTGGGATTCAACGCCGGCGACCGCGCGATGTGGCCCGACCGCCACAGTTACATCCCGTTTCGCGGCGCGCCGGGGGACTGGCCCGAGACCTGCCGGCGGCTGATCCGCGAAAAGAACGTCACCGATATCGTGCTCTACGGCGACACGCGCCCCATCCATGCCGAGGCGGTGACCTCCGCGCGGGCCGCCGGGCTGGGTATTCACGTCTTCGAGGAAGGGTATCTGCGGCCCTATTGGGTCACCTATGAACGCGGCGGCAGCAATGGAAATTCCCGGCTCATGGACATGGACGTGGCACAGATGCGTTCCGATCTGGCGCGCTCGGACATGGACAGCGCCCTGCCCCCCGCAAGCTGGGGCGACATGCGCCAGCATATCTTCTGGGGCGCGGCGTATCACGGTGTCGTCCTGCTGCTGAACCGCAGCTACCGCAATTTCCGGCCACACCGGGCCCTTGGCGTGGGAAAGGAATTCCGTCTTTACCTGCAGCGATTGCTTTTCATGCCCTTTCAGGCGGTGGAGCGGCGCATCGCCACGCTGCGCGTTACGCGCGGCGGCTTTCCCTATCACCTTGCGTTGCTGCAACTGGAACATGACGCGTCGTTCCGTACGCACTCGCCCTTCGAAACGATGTCGGACTTCCTTGAAACCGTGATTTCCGGGTTCGCAAGGGGTGCGCCACCGCATCACCACCTCGTGGTCAAGGCCCATCCACTCGAAGACGGGCGTGTACCGATCCGCCGCGACCTGCGGCGTCTGGCACGCGAACACGGTGTCAGCGACCGCGTGCATTACCTGCGCGGCGGCAAGCTGGCACGGCTTCTCGACGAGGCACGCACCGCAGTCACCGTGAATTCGACCGCTGCACAACAGGTGTTGTGGCGCGGCATTCCGCTCCGGACCTTCGGCGCAGCGGTCTATGCCAAGCCGGAATTCGTCTCGAACCGGCCGCTGGCGGAATTCTTCGCGGCGGCCGAACGGCCCGACCGGCGCGCCTACGCCGATTACCGGCGTTATCTTCTGGAAACCAGCCAGATCGCCGGCGGGTTCTATTCCGCCAAGGGGCGCCGGCAACTTCTGCGCCAGGCGGTGGACATGATGCTTTCCCCCGATGATCCCTACGATGCCCTGCGCCGTGGCACCGCGGCGCCGCGGCAACAGTTGAAGGTGGTCACCTGAACCGGGTCAATCTCGGCGCTGGATTTTTTCCCACCAATCCATTACCCTACCGCCAAAAGCCGAGGCAGAATAAAACAGGTCGAGGAGACCGAGCAGTGAAACCCCGTTCCTCCCGTTGGGCGCGTTCCGTCGCCCTTGTGCTGATTGCTGCGATGATCTCATCCTGCGGCAACATCCTTCCACGCATGGGGCCCAACAAGCGTGAAATCTATGCGGGGTCGGTACAGCGCCAGGGCGATGCCTTCGTCGTTTCAGTGAACGATCGTGTGACCCGCGCCACCGCCGTGCAGCCCGCCCTGGGGTTCACCGACGAGTTCCGCAACGCCGGCCGCCTGGGGTCCGATACGATCCGCCCCGGCGATACACTCGGCCTGACGATCTGGGAAAATGTCGATGACGGGCTGCTGGCCGGGGAAATGGGCAACCAGACGGTGCTCGAGGAGGTGCAGGTCGACGGGGCCGGGTTCATCTTCGTGCCCTATGCCGGACGCATCCGCGCCGCCGGCAATTCTCCCGAGGCAATCCGCCGGATCATCACCTCGAAGCTCGATGAACAGACTCCCGATCCCCAGGTCCAGGTCCGCCGCGTGGCCGGCGACGGTTCCACCGTGTCCGTGGTCGGCTCCATCGGCGCTCAGGGGGTTTATCCGATCGAGCGGCCAACGCGGACACTTTCGGCAATGCTGGCCGCCGCGGGGGGCATCACCATTCCCGCCGAGGTGGCGCAGATCACCGTGATCCGGGGCGAGGAGCGCAGCAAGGTCTGGTTCCAGGATCTCTACAAGAATTCCGATTTCGACATCGCCCTGCGCGGCGGCGACCGGGTTCTCGTGGAACAGGACACCCGGGCCTTTACAGCGCTTGGCGCCACCGGCGCGCAGGCCCGCATCCCCTTCGAAACCCAGACCCTCAGCGCCGTCGAGGCGATCGCGCAGGTTGGCGGCCTTGTGGCCAATGCCTCGGATCCCACCGGCGTCTTCATCATGCGCAACGAACCGGCGGCCATCGCCAATCAGGTGCTGGGCCGCAACGATCTGGTCGGCGCACAGCGCATGGTCTACGTGCTCGACCTGACCCAGCCCAACGGCATGTTCATGGCGCGCGACTTCTCGGTACGCGATGCTGATACGCTCTATGTCACCGAGGCGCCGTTCACCCAGTGGAACAAGGTCATATCCGCCCTTACCGGAACGCTCAGCACGGTCGATACTGTCAGCAGCCTCGCCGGGGACTGACTCGCCGTGACCCGGCAGACCGAAACGGGCTTGCCTCCGGACGGCACACGGCCCGTCACCACCCGGTATTTCAACGCCGGTTTCGCGTATCAGCGCCGCATTCGGCGCATACTCGATCTGGCCGGCTACCGCCTCGTTCCCGGGCGCGCGGGGCCTGACGCACCGGTGGCCGTCTGGGGCCGCAGCCCCTACGCCGCCAGGGGAGAGGCCGCCGCCGCACGCCGGGGCGCGCCCCTTCTCAGGATCGAGGACGCTTTCCTGCGCTCCATCCGGCCGGGCCGCGCGGGCGGGCCATCCCTTGGCCTCGTGATCGACCGCACCGGAGTGCATTTCGACGCCGCCGCGCCATCCGACCTCGAAACCCTTCTGGCAACACACCCGCTTGACGACACCGTGCTGATGAATCGCGCCCGCGCCGGGATCGCGCGCCTGCGCGAAGCGCATCTGAGCAAGTACAATGCCTTCGATCCCGCCACGCCCTGCCCCGCGCCAGGCTATGTCCTGGTGATCGACCAGACCCGCGGCGATGCCAGTATCCGTCACGGCGGCGCCGGGCCGGACACGTTCCGGGACATGCTGGTTCAGGCCCAGACGGACCATCCCGGCGCGCCGGTTCTGATCAAGACGCATCCCGAGACCCAGGCCGGCCACCGCCGCGGCCATTTCGGCCCGGCCGATGCCACCGGCCGCGTCCGGCTCTTCTCCGATCCGGTCAGTCCCTGGTCGCTGCTTGACGGGGCGGTCGGCGTCTACACCGTCAGCTCGCAACTCGGCTTCGAGGCGATCTTCGCCGGTCACCGCCCGAAGGTCTTCGGGCAACCCTTCTATGCCGGCTGGAACCTGACCGAAGACCGTCACCCGTCACCGCTGCCGCGCCGGGGCCGCAGGCTCAGTGCTGCGCAGCTTTTCGCGGCATCGATGATCCTGTACCCGCATTGGTACGATCCTTACACCGACCGGCTCTGCACCCTTGAAGAGACGATCGCCACGCTCGAAGCCCATGCCCGCGAATGGCGCGAGGATCGCAGCGGCTGGAACGCGCATGGCATGCGTCTGTGGAAACGCGCGCCCTTGCAACGTTTCTTCGGGCGGTATCGGCGCGTCACCTTCACAGCCGGACGGGCGAAAGGCCGCCGCGCGATGGTCTGGGCGGGCCGGGCGTCCGACGCGCCCGACGACGCGGTCCGGATCGAGGACGGCTTCCTGCGTTCGCGCGGTCTTGGCGCCGAGCTGGTGCCGCCCCTGTCGCTGGTCTGCGACGACCTGGGAATCTACTACGATCCCGCGCGACCCAGCCGCCTGGAACACCTTATCGCCGCGCGCAGCACCCTGCGCCCGGATCAGCGCGACCGGGCCGAGGCGCTGACCGCGAGGCTGCGTCGTGACGGGCTGTCGAAATACAATCTGGGCCATGCGGCGCCCGACCTGCCCGGCGGCCACCGCATCCTCGTGCCCGGCCAGGTTGAGGATGACGCCTCGATCCGCCTGGGTGCGGGCGACATCGTGACCAACCACGCGCTTCTGGAACGGGTCCGCGCGGAAAACCCCGGGGCAACGATCCTCTACAAGCCGCACCCGGATGTCGAGGCCGGCCTGCGCACCGGAAAGGTTGCGCCCGAAGCTCTTGAAAGGCTCGCCGACGCCGTAGTGAACCATGCCGACCCGGCGGCCCTCCTCACCATGGTGGACGAAGTCTGGACCATGACATCGCTGATGGGGTTCGAGGCGCTGCTGCGCGGCGTGCCCGTGACCACCACCGGCGCACCCTTCTATGCCGGCTGGGGCCTGACCCGCGATCTTGGCCGCGTACCGGCACGGCGCAATGCGCGCCCCACCCTCGCCGGGCTGGTCCACGCCGCCCTGATCGACTATCCGCGCTACCGCGACCCGGTGACCGGCCTGCCCTGCCCGGCCGAACTTGCCGCGGAACGCCTTGCCACCGGCCCGATCCCGCATCCGGGCCGGGCCAATCGCTTGCTGGCCAAGGTCCAGGGCGCATTTGCCTCGTACGCCGCACTCTGGCGCTGACCCGCAACCCGCCTGCTCAAGACATCACCGGCGGCCACTTGCCGGCGCGGCATCCGCCGGGCAGTCAGGCCCTTGTCCAGCGATGCATCACGTCACCGGCCAACGGTCGGGCCTCCTGAAGATCGAACCGCGGCGCCGCCTCAAGCGCATCAAGCCCCAACGCACCGATCGCCGGCAAACCCTCCGCACCGATCGCCAGACCGGCCGAGAAGCCCACCAGCTCGTCCACGGCATCATGCGCCAGCAAAGACGCGGCCAGGGCCCCGCCCCCCTCGCACAGAACGCTGGTCAGACCGCGTGCGCCCAGCATTTTCAGGACCGAGGCCGGGTCCAGTTGCCCGGCGCGCACCTCACACGGCAAGAGCGTTGCACCCGCCGCCTCCCAAGTGGCAGCGGTCGCGGTGTCGATCTCCGGCCCGTGACATAGCCACAGCGGCACGTCATGCGCGCTCCGTGCGAGATTCGAGTCCGGCGGAAGGTCCAGCCGCCGCGACACCACGACACGCACCGGCTGGCGCTCCACCCCCATGCCACGGGCGGTGAGCATCGGATCGTCGGCACGCGCCGTACCCGCCCCCACCATCACGGCATCATGCCGCGCCCGCAAGGCGTGTACTGTCCGCCGCGCCTGTGGCCCGGTGATCCACTGGCTCTGCCCTGATGCGGTGGCGATCCGCCCGTCGAAGGATGTTGCCAGCTTCAGCGTGATCCGGGGGCGCCCCTCGGCCACGCGGAGGCGGAACCCGGCCAGATCACGCGCCGCCTCCGCCTCCATCACGCCGGTCTGGACTGCCACACCCGAGGCACGCAGGATGTCGAAGCCGCGCCCGTCCACCCGACGGTCGCTATCACGGAACGGGGCGACGACCCGGGCCACCCCGGCGGCCACCAGGGCTTCGGCACATGGCGGGGTCTGTCCGTGATGCGCGCAGGGTTCGAGGCTTACATAAGCCGTTGCGCCATGCGCCGCCGCGCCCGCTTGCGCCAGGGCCACCGTTTCGGCATGGGGCCGGCCACCCGCCGCGGTGCGCCCGCGCCCCACGATCCGGCCCTCCCTCACGAGGACACATCCGACCGCCGGGTTGGGCCAGCACTGGCCCTGGCCACGCCGTCCCAATGACAGCGCCAGTGCCATGAAACGGGCATCTTCCGCGCTCACGCGTCCGGCTTGTCTTCGGCCGCCGCCACCTCTGGCTCCGGGCGCAGCTCGCTCACGAACCTGTCGAAATCATCCGCCGCCTGGAAATTCTTGTAAACGCTGGCAAAACGGACATAGGCCACCGTGTCGATCCGTGCGAGGCTTTCCATCACGATCTCGCCCACGGTCTTGGAGGGAATGTCGGTGTCGCCCATGCTTTCCAGCCGGCGCACGATGCCGCTGATCATCTGCTCGACGCGTTCTGGTTCCACCGGGCGCTTCTGCAGCGCGATGCGGATCGATCGTTCCAGCTTGTCACGGTCGAAATCCTCGCGCCGCCCGTTGGTTTTCACGACCACCAGATCGCGCAACTGCACCCGTTCATAAGTGGTGAACCGTCCCGCGCAGGCCGGACAGAACCGCCGCCTGCGGATCGAGACATGCTCCTCTGCCGGTCGCGAGTCTTTCACCTGTGTTTCGATATTTCCGCAAAACGGGCAGCGCATCGGCCTTCCCCTCTTCTTCTCTGCCTCGGCTCATGGGTCTGATGCCCATTTATCCACAGTCACTATAGGCCAGCCGCAAGGTTTTGGGTAGCCCAAAATCCGTGCCACCAGATACGGGTTGATGCCGTCTTCCAGCGCCCCTTGGCAAAATCCGACCGGATCACGACATGGAATGACGGGACGCTTTCGAGCAGGAATGCCGTCTCATGGTCCGATATGCGCCGCCACCTGCCGGGTGTGCGGCGCATTTCTGTGCTCGACCACATAGAGTCCCTGCCAAGTGCCCAGGTCCATGCACCCGCCCACCACCGGGATCTGAAGGCTGACCGGCATCATCGCGGCCTTGATATGGGCGGGCATGTCGTCGGGGCCTTCCTGGGTGTGGGTGATCCAGCCCATCGCCGGGTCCGAGGATGGCGGCACGAGGCGATGAAAGAATGTCTGCAGGTCGTGCTGCACCCTCGGATCGGCGTTTTCCTGGATCAGCAGGCTCGCGGAGGTATGGCGGATGAACAGCGTCAGCAGCCCGTCGCCTGCCCCCGCCGCGCGCAGCCATTCGCTCACCTCCGCGGTGAACTCGTAAAGCGCGGGGCCGCGCGTGGAAATGGTGAATGTGGTCCGCACGGGCGCCAGACTACGCCGCGGCGGCTCCTTCGACAACGGGGCCGCAATTATTCCTCTCCGGTAAACTCCCGGAGCCCCGCGGGCATAATGTGACTTCTCTTGAATCAGCGTGGAGGTGGATGGGTGCAAGCACCATCGTATGGGCCGTGGATGCCAGCGATGCTGTCTGCTCTTCCAATAAGTCCACTTGCAACACTCCAGATCACTGATCCAGGAAACTCCGCAGCTTCCGCGACCGGCTCGGATGCTTCAGCTTTCGCAGTGCCTTGGCCTCGATCTGCCGGATGCGTTCGCGCGTCACCGAGAATTGCTGGCCCACCTCCTCGAGCGTGTGGTCGGTGTTCATGCCGATACCGAAGCGCATCCTGAGCACGCGCTCCTCGCGCGGGGTGAGCGAGCTGAGGACCCGCGTGGTGGTTTCCTTGAGGTTGTCCTGGATGGCGCTGTCCAGCGGCAGGACGGCGTTCTTGTCCTCGATGAAATCGCCGAGCTGGCTGTCCTCCTCATCGCCTATGGGCGTTTCCAGGCTGATCGGTTCCTTGGCGATCTTCATCACCTTGCGGACCTTTTCCAGCGGCATCTGCAGCTTCTCGGCCAGCTCTTCCGGCGTCGGCTCGCGGCCGATCTCGTGGAGCATCTGGCGGCCGGTGCGCACCAGCTTGTTGATTGTCTCGATCATGTGAACGGGGATACGGATGGTGCGCGCCTGATCCGCGATGGAGCGGGTGATCGCCTGCCGGATCCACCAGGTGGCATAGGTGCTGAACTTGTAGCCGCGGCGATACTCGAACTTGTCCACCGCCTTCATCAGGCCGATGTTGCCCTCCTGAATGAGATCAAGGAATTGCAGGCCCCGATTGGTGTATTTCTTGGCGATGGAGATCACCAGCCGCAGGTTGGCCTCGACCATCTCCTTCTTGGCCTGGCGCGCTTCCTTCTCGCCTTTCTGCACCTGGGCGACGATGCGGCGGAATTCGGGGATATCCAGCCCCACATACTGCCCCACCTGGGCCATGTCGGCGCGCAGTTCCGCAACCTTCTCGGGAGAGCGTTCCATGAACATCTGCCAGCCGCGCCCGGGCTTCTGCGCCATGTCATCCAGCCATGTGGGATCAAGCTCGCGGCCGCGATAGGCTTCGACAAAGTCCTTGCGGTTGATCCGGGCCTGATCGGCCAGCTTCACCATTGCGCTGTCGATCGACATGATCCGCTTGTTGATCCCGTAAAGCTGGTCGATCAGCGCCTCGATACGATTGTTGTGCAGGTGAAGGGAGTTGACTAGTTCGACGATTTCCGAGCGCAGTTGCTGATACGTCTCCTCCTGCTTGGAGGAAAACGACCCGTCCTCGTTCAGTGTCGCCGAGATGCGGCTGTCCTGCATCTCGCTGAGTTTTTCGTAATCCTGGGCGATCCGGTCCAGCGTCTCCAGGACCTTCGGCTTGAGCGCGGCTTCCATCGCCGCGAGGCTCATGTTGGCCTGTTCTTCCTCCTCGTCGTCCTCCTCCTTGGCGATCGGGTTGCCGTCGGCATCAAGCTCCGGTCCGTCATCGTCCTTGGCGGTCTTCGCATCCCGCGACTCTCCGGTGGTGTCGGCCGCGCCCGGTGCCGCGGCGACGTTGGCCGCCTCCACCACCGGATCGGTGGCTGCCACCTCCTCGTCACCAATCTGATCGCCGAATGTCGTTTCGAGGTCGATCACGTCCCTGAGCAGGATGTCCTCGCCCAGAAGTTCGTCACGCCAGATGGTGATGGCCTGGAAGGTCAGCGGGCTTTCGCACAGCCCGGCGATCATCGTGTTCCGCCCTGCCTCGATCCGCTTGGCGATGGCGATCTCGCCCTCACGGCTCAGGAGTTCGACGCTGCCCATCTCGCGCAGGTACATGCGCACCGGATCGTCGGTACGATCAAGCTTTTCCTCCTTGCCGGACCCGAGAGCAACCTCGCCTTTCTTGCCGATTTCGGCGACCGCGGTGGATTTGCCGTCCTCTTCCTCGGCCTCTTCGGACTCGATGATGTTGATGCCCATTTCCGAAAGCATCGACATCACGTCTTCGATCTGTTCGGAGGACACCTGATCAGGCGGCAGCGCCTTGTTGAGCTGGTCGTAGGTTATGAAACCCTTCTCACGGGCCTCGCTGATCATCTTCTTGACCGCGGCCTGGCTCATGTCCAGCGAAAGCTCGGCCTCCTGTTCCTCGGGCTTCTGGTCGTCGGCATCCTTGGCGGCCATGTAGTGCTCCTGAGCAATGGTCGGATCGGGCGATTCGCCCAAGGCGAATCAATAACGCGTCACAGTGATTCGCACACCCGTCTACCCTGATTTCTTTGTTGGTTCCTCACCAATTTCTTCAACTACCCGGCTTGTCGAAGCCGATCCGCCCAAGCAGATTTTCGAAGGCTTCGCGTTCCCGGCGGTTCATCCGCGCCCCGTTGTCGCCCGTTTCGTACTCGATCCGGTCCTCCCCGATGCTCCGCAGGGCATTGTCCCGGACCCTGGCCGCCTCGCTCAAACGCCAGGTTACCGCTTCGTCCGCAACCCCCGAAAGATCCTCTGCTGCCTCCGAAACCTCGGCCTTGAGGCCGCGATCCGCGGCGATCTTCTCCAGCTCCTCGGCAACTGTCTTGTGCGCCAGCTCCGCGTCACCCGGACGCCGGATTGCGGGCGTTATCGCGACATGGGGCAAAGCCCTGAGCTTTTCAAGGGCTTGTGTCCCGAGCGCAGCACTGATCGCCGCTTCCAGCGCGTCCTTTCCCTCGTTCGCATGCAGCAACAGCAGATCGCGCAGGCGGGCATGGGTCGCGTCGCGGCATTCCAGTGTCTCGAGCCCGGATTCGAAACCGCCGCAGGCCTCGGGCGTCCCTGCGAGTGTGGCCAGGATCACCGCCTCGCGCAGATGGTCGCGCACCCCATCCCCTGCCGTGACAAGCAAGGAAGATTTGGTTCCGGCGCGTGCACCCGGGATCGGTTGCCAGCGGCCGCCCCGCGCCTTCGCCGCAGGACCCTGCCGCGGATTGAAGAGCTTCCATCTGAGATCCTTGATCGCCTGTCCGTAATGGCTGCGGATCGAGGGATCGCGAATCAGCCCGATCTTGGCGCGCAGCTTCTGGTCGAGGGCAGCCCGCCGTTCGGGGCTGTCAAAGCTGCGCCCGGCGGTCTCGCGTTGCCACAGCAACTGCACCATCGGCAGCGCGGACCCGACAAGCGCCCGCACCGCCGCCGGTCCTTCGGCGCGGATCAGGTCATCGGGATCGGTATTCTCGGGCAGGATCGCGAAACGCAGGCTCTTGCCCGCCTCCAGAAGCGGCAAAGCCGTGTCGATCACCCGATGCGCGGCCCGCAGGCCGGCCTCATCCCCGTCGAGCGCGATCACCGGTTCGTCCGAGATACGCCATAGATGCGCAAGCTGCGCTTCGGTCACCGCGGTTCCGAGCGGGGCCACGGCAGCATCGAAACCCGCCGCGCCAAGGGTGATGACATCCATGTACCCCTCGGCAACGATCAGGGGCTGACCCTTGCCCGCCGCCTCCCGTGCCGGCCCGTGATTGTAGAGAGTTCGCGACTTGTCGAACAGCTCGGTCTCGGGCGAATTCAGATACTTGGCGTCTTCCTCGGGATCGAGCGCCCGGCCACCGAAGGCGATGCAACGTCCGCGCGGATCCCTTATCGGGAACATGATCCGGCCGCGAAAGGTGTCGTATGGCCGGCCGTTCTTGCGGCCGGGCTTGGCCAGACCACAGGCGAGTATCTGCTTTTCGGTCACGCCACGCCCGGTCAGGTGATCCCACAGATCCTGCCAGGCCGCCGGGGCAAAACCGATCTCGAACCGGTCGCGGGTTTCGGCGTTCAGCCCCCGGCCCTGCAGGTAATCGCGCGCTGCGCCACCGGCCGCACTTTGCAGGCGCAGCCGGAAATGGCGCACAGCCATCTCCATGACCTCTGCCAATTCATCGCGATGGTCGGCCTTCGCTTGCGCCTGTGGATCGCGTTCGGGCATCGGCATGCCAGCTTCCTGCGCCAGGATTCGAACCGCCTCCATGAAATCCACATTTTCCGTCTCGCGGACGAAGCTGATGGCGTCACCCTTGGCATGACAACCGAAACAGTAATAGAAACCCTTGCGATCATCGACGTGGAAAGAGGCGGTCTTTTCCTGATGGAACGGGCATGGCGCCCACATGTCGCCCTTGGCCTGGTTGGATTTTCGCGTGTCCCAGATGACCTTGCGCCCGACCACCTGCGAAAGCGAGGTTCGGGTGCGTAAATCGTCCAGGAAACCAGGGGGCAAGCTCATTCCGGTAATATGGGGCATCGCGGCGTCCGCGCCAAGCCCGGAACGCCACAAGCACAGCCCGGGGCTGTGGTGCGGGTTTACTGCTTGTAGTCGCGGCAGGATGCCTCGAACACGCTGGCCACCTCAGGTGTGAGCTGAGACTCCTCCAGCGCGAAAACCCAGTCCACAAGCGGCTTGACCGAAGGCCTGAAACGCGCCTGCACCGCCGTTTCGCCGTCCGTGAGGGCCTCGGTGACAGCGGCCCTGGCTGTCCCCTTGCCACGCAGCGCAACCGCCTGTTCCACGATACCGGCCTGCGCCGCGCAACGCTCCTCGCGCTCGGCGTCCGTTTCGGCCAGCGCAGGCATTGCAGCAAGGCAAAAACCGAGAATTGCAAGACGGATCATGGCGGCACCTCCTGAAACCGGGCTGAAAGTCGGTCCTCTCGTGGCGGAGTGTTGTCAGCCTTCATGCCGCGCGGCAACCCCCTCCATCGCGACCTGCAGATCATGGGCGAGTGTTTGCGCGAAGGCCCGGAAAACCATGATCTGGTAACTCTGCCCACCCAGCCGCGTGATCGAGGCCATCATGTGCCTGAGATCGGTTCGCGCAGTGTGCCCGTTCTTGAAAACCCCATCGCGCAAGTCGATCGGAGTGAGGCGCATGAGAACCTCGCGGGCCTGCGGCCCCTGAAGCCGCGCCACGGCCCAGGCATCCGACTGATCGGTCAGCGCGGCATGCGCCGCCAGCGATGGATCAGGGGCCGGTCCGGCCAGAAGAATCATCCTTTGCCCGAACCAGATCGCCCGCGCGCCCTCGCGCCCGGTAATCCGGCCCGGCCCGGGCGCCGACATTCCATGCGCGGCCTTCAACGCCTCCGACAATGCCGCATCCTGCCCCCGCCAAGGCGCGATCGACGTCATGAATCCGCAATCGGCTTCGGTGACGGTCTGGTCCCCGACGGTCAGCGACAAAAGCCCCTGCAGGGGCGTCCTTGCGGCAAGTCTAGTCACGGGTGCGCCCTCCTTCAGGATCGAACTGCACCGGGGCCTGCACTTCGCAAAGTGTCTCCACCTCGCCGAGGTGGTCGACCATGCGCACCACCTCGCCATGCCGTGCCCGACCGTTTCGGAGAAATCCCAGCCCCAGGAAATGCCCGAAGGTGGGCGAGAACCCGACCGAGGTGATATAGCCCTGATCGTTCTCGCGCACGGCCGATGCATTCTTGTCGAACAGATGGGCACCGGCGATCAGCATCTTCACGGCCCCCACCGGCTTGAGTCCGACAAGTTGTTCGCGCTCCGGGTCGGTCAGCCCCGGCCGCTCGGCGGCGGCCTTGCCGATGCAGTCCTTGTTCGGACTCACCATACGCTCCATGCCGATGTCGAAGGCCGTGGTCCGCCCGTGGATCTCGGCATGGGTGATGAACCCCTTCTCGAGCCGCATCACATTGAGCGCCTCCATGCCGTAAGGTCCGCCGCCCATCCCTTCCGCACGCGAAACCAGATCGCGAAACAGGCTCTCGCCATAGCGCGCCGGCACTGCCAGTTCGTAGGCGTGCTCGCCCGAGAACGAGATGCGGAACAGGCGCCCTTCGATGCCACCGACACGCACCGGACCGCAGGCCATGAACGGCCAGGTCTGCCCGTCGATCGTATGGTCAAGCACCTCGTTGAGCAGGTCGCGTGATTTCGGTCCGGCCACGGCGAACTGTGCCCATTGCTCGGTGACCGAAACAAAGCGCACGTCGCAATCCGGCAGCAACCCCTGGTGGACGAATTCCAGGTGCCGCATCACCTCGCCGGCGGCGGCGGTGGTGGTGGTCATCAGGTAGTGCTGATCGCCCAGCCGCGCGGTGGTGCCGTCATCCATCACGTGCCCGTCCTCGCGCAGCATCAGCCCGTAGCGCACGCGCCCCGGCTTCAGCGTCGAGAAGGTGTTGGTGTAGACGAAATCAAGGAAACGGCCCGCGTCCGGCCCCTGGATGTCGATCTTGCCCAGAGTCGAGACATCGGCAATGCCCACGGCCTCCCGGACCAGGCGAACCTCGCGGTCGCAGGCCTGTCGCCAATGCGTCTCGCCCGGGGCGGGGAAATAGCTCGGCCGGTACCAAAGCCCCACCTCGATCATCGGGGCGCCTCGCCGCCGACTGGCCTTGTCCGAGGTTGTCAGCCGCTGCGGTGCGAACCCCTGCCCCTGCGCGCCCGCGCCAAGGGCCGCGATGCTGACCGGCACGTAGGGCGGCCGGAAGGTCGTGGTGCCGGTTTCGGGGATGCCGCGCCCGGTTGCGTCGGCCAGCACCGCAAGGGCGCCGATGTTGGAATTCTTGCCCTGGTCGGGGGCCATCCCCTGCGTGGTGTAGCGCTTCATGTGTTCGACAGAGCGGAAATTCTCCATCGCCGCTTGCCTGACGTCCTTCACGGTCACGTCGTTCTGGAAATCCAGCCAGGCACGGCCCTTGCCCGGTACATGCCAGAGCGGCGCCAGCCCACAGGGCGCGTCCTCGGCGCGGGGCACGTCCATATGCGGTGCACGACGGCCGAGATCCTTCAGCGCGTCAACTGCCGCACCGATACCGTCAACCAGGCAGGCACGGGTCGAAAATTCACCGCGGCAGGCGCCTGCCGGCCACATGCCGGGCACCGCCCCGTCGGCTGGCACGAACGCGGCAATGTCGGGTTTCCAGACCGGCCGCGCGTTGAGGTGACAGCTCAGATGCACCGCCGGGTTCCAACCACCGGATACGGCCAGGCACTCGGCCTGCAGCTTCTCGGTGCCGGCGGCCGTGGCGATGGTGATCGCCTCCAGACCGTGACGCCCATCGGTGTTGCAGACCTGTCCGCCGGGATAGAACGGCACGTCGAGACCGGTCCGGGCGTGATGTCGCGAGTCGACAAGGGCGCTCACATGAACGCCCGCGGCGATCAGATCCGCGGCGGTACGGTGTGCATCGTCGGAATTGCCGAACACCGCCACGTTGCGCCCCGTTGCGACGCGCCAGCGATTGACGTAAGCCCGCACCGCCGAGGCCGTCATCACACCGGGCCGGTCATTGTTGGCGAACGCCACGGGACGTTCGATGGCGCCCGTCGCAAGCACCGCGCGTCGCGCCACGATGCGCCAGAACGTCTCGAGGGGGGCGCCAGCGCGCGCCGCCACGTCCGGCGGCAACTTCTCCAGCGCCCCGTACGTGCCCTGGTCATGGGCGCCGGTGACGGTGGTGCGTGTCATGACCCGCGCATTGCCGGTCTCCAGCAACTCGTTGGTGATTTCTTCGGCCCATTCGCGCCCCGGCATGCCGTCGATCTCGTGGGTCTCGGCATTCAGCCGCCCCCCGGTGCGCACGTCTTCGTCGACCAGGATCACATCAGCACCGGCCCGCGCCGCCGTCAAAGCCGAGATCAGACCGGCAGGCCCCGCCCCGATCACCAGAAGATCGCAATGCGCGAAGGCCTTTTCGTAGACATCGCGATTGTGCTGTCCCGACAGTGCGCCAAGCCCCGCGGCCCGACGGATCAGTGGCTCGTAACCCCTTTCCCAGAAGGATTTCGGCCACATGAACGTCTTGTAGTAGAACCCGGCCCCCAGGAACGGCGCGGCCAGGTCGTTTATCGCCAGCAGATCCCGCTGCAGCGAGGGCCACCGGTTCTGGCTGCGTGCCTCCATCCCCTCGAAAAGTTCCAGCGCGGGGGCGCGGAGGTTGGGTTCCTGCGCGGCCCCGCTGCCAAGTGTGACAAGCGCGTTGGGTTCCTCGCTGCCGGCGGTCAGGATGCCGCGGGGACGATGATACTTGAACGACCGCCCGACCAACCGCACATCGTTGGCGAGAAGCGCCGAGGCCAGTGTATCACCTGCCAGGCCCTCGTAGCTGCGGCCGTCGAATCGGAAATTCAACCGCCTGTCCCGGTCAATGAGGCCCGCGCCCTCGATCCTCATTTCCGCACCCCCCCGCCACGTTTCCCGGCACCGCGGACAACGTCACTGGCCAGCCGGGTATCGAGCACCTCGTGGCTCACGGTGTTGCGGGTGACCACGATCCAGGCCGCACAGCCGGTTTCGTGATACCACAGATCGCGCGTCTCCCCCGCGGGATTGTCGCGCGTGTGGATATAATCATCCCAGGCAGCATCGCCCGCATCCGGGTCCGGCCGGTTCAGGGCCACTGCATCGCCCTTGTAATGGAACTCGCGCCGATCGCGCTCTCCGCATACGGGACAGGTGATCCTCATTGCCGCCCTCCTCGCCCCGTCGCGGGCTTCATCTTTCCGGAAATACTCATCATCCCGTCCTCCGCCTAGGGCGCCTCAATGCAGGTTGTGCTGGGCACCGGTGCCTTCCTCGTCCATGAGGCCGCGCCCGGTGAGGAAACGGTCCAGCCTGAACCGGGCCGCCGGTTCGTGATGCCGGCCTGTCGCCACCAGATGCGCCATGGAATAGCCCGACCCCGGCACCGCCTTGAACCCGCCGTAGCACCATCCGCCGTTGAAATAGAGCCCGTCAACGTCGGTGCGGTCGATGATCGGGCTGCCATCAGGGGTCATGTCCATGATTCCGCCCCAGCTGCGAAGAAGCTTGGCCTTGCCGATCATCGGCATCAGGGTCATGCCCGCCTCCATGACGTGCTCGGCCATCGGCAGATTGCCTCGGGCGGCATATGAAGCATGAAAATCCAGATCCCCCCCGAAGACCAGCCCGCCCTTGTCGGACTGGCTGATGTAGAAATGTCCCATCCCGAAGCTGACCACGTGGTCGATGCAGGGTTTCAGCCCCTCGGTCACGAAGGCCTGCAGGACATGGGATTCGATCGGAAGGCGCATGCCGGCCATGGCCGCCACCTGGCTGGAGCGTCCGGCGACGACAATCGCCACCTTGCCGGCCCGGATCGCGCCGCGGGTCGTCTGCACGCCCCTGACCTTTCCGGCGTCGATGTCGATGCCCGTCACTTCGCAATTCTGGATCAGGTCCACGCCGCGATCCGACGCGCCGCGGGCGAACCCCCATGCCACCGCGTCATGGCGCGCGGTGCCGGCCCGGCGCTGCAGCAGCCCGCCATAAATGGGAAAGCGCGTCTGCTCGTAGTCGAGATAGGGCAGGACGCGCCTGAGATCGTCCGGGGTCAGAAGGTCCGCATCGTCGCCCTGATTGCGGATCGCGTTGCCGCGCCGGATCGCCGCATCGCGCTGCGCGTCGTTGTGAAAAAGCGCGATCTGTCCGCGCTGCGAATGCATGACATTGTAGTTCAGATCCTGCTCCAGCCCCTCCCACAGCTTCAGGGAGTGCGAATAGAACTCCGAATTGCCCGGCAGGAAATAATTGGCACGGACGATCGTGGTGTTGCGCCCCACGTTTCCTCCGCCCAGATAACCTTTCTCGAGTACCGCGACATTGGTGATACCATGGTTGCGGGCAAGGTAGTAGGCCGTGGCAAGACCATGACCACCGCCACCGATGATCACCACGTCATAGGCATCCTTCGGCGTGGCGTCACGCCAGTGCGGAGTCCATCCCCGGTTGCCCGTCAGGCCTTCCTTGATAACGCGCAGTCCCGAAAAGCGCATTCAATGATCTCCCTGCTGGCCAGCGGCCCGCCCCCGCGGCGGCGCCGCGCGGAGTGAACCAACTCGCATCGGTGATAGCAATGGGGCATTGGCCCTCCACCGGATTTTTCGACAGCAAGAGATCCGGAAAAGCCTGTGAACCGGTGCTAACCCGGCCGCGCCTTGCGCCGCTCCTCCCGCGTGAGAACCCGAACCGGTGCATCGAGCCCGGAAAGCGGGTTGCGCGCGGCCCGTCGCGAAAGCCATGCCATGATCATCCGTGACATGATTCCGGCCCCGGTCCGGGCAAAGCCCTCGTCGCGGGCCGGCGCATCGGGCCCCCGGGCCGACGCGGTAAAGACACGCGCCCGCACCGGCCCGAGGCGTGACTCAAGTTCATCCGCCTGCCCGTCCGTGCCACCGGGCCGCAGCACGACCCCCAGAAAAGGCAGTGACAAGCGTGGCAGTGTGTTGAAAAGCGGCGTCCCGCAACAGCCCGCGTGCCATCGCATGAGTCCTTTCGGCGACAGTCTCAGGATGGCCAGGTGCCGCGCCCCGGCCAGGATCTCCAAGCGGTCCGGCGTGGTCTGGTAGATGTCAGTGCCGCCAGCCGGATCGAGCACATCTTCCGCCACCCCGAGAAAGCCCGCCGCGCTCTGGCAATCGGAACAGTAGCAGACGGCGCGCGCGCCGGCACTTTTTCCCGGCACATGCAGTCGGGCCGACACGGCCCCGCATGAGCAGGTCAGGCCGACCACGCCCGCCAAGAATTCAGAGTCCGAGCGCCCGATAGCTTGCCGCGACCTTGTCGATCGAGACCAGATAGGCCGCGGTCCGCAGGTCTTGCACATCCTCGCGCTCGTGCCAGACCTCGCGGATCTGCTGGTATGCGTTTCGCATCGTGTCATCCAGCCCCGAACGAACCAGTTCCAGTTCACCCGCCCCGCGCAGGTATTTCTGCTTGAAATCGGGCGACATGCCCCATGCATCGCCAAGATGTTCGTCGAGTTTCTCCAGTTCACCGACGATAAGTTCGTGGCGCGCCTCTTCCTGACGCCGGCCCATGCGACCGAAGCGGATATGGCTGAGGTTCTTGACCCATTCGAAGTAGGATACCGTCACACCGCCGGCGTTGGCATACATGTCCGGTATGATCACACAGCCTTTCTCGCGCAGGATTTCGTTGGCACCTGCCGTGACCGGGCCGTTGGCCGCCTCGATGATCAGCGGTGCCTTGATCCGCTCGGCATTCGATATGTTGATAACCCCCTCAAGGGCCGCGGGGATCAGGATGTCGCATTCGTTCTCGAGGTATTTCGAACCGTCGCGCACGTATCGTCCGGAAGGGTAGCCGTCCACGCCGCCATGCTTGGCGATCCATGCGCGCACATCATCCACATCCAGGCCGTCCTCGGACATCAGCCCGCCGTCGCGTTCGATGACAGCGGTAATCTTGCAGCCGTCCTGATCCGCAAGGAACTTGGCCGCGTGATAACCCACGTTGCCCAGCCCCTGCACGATCACGCGCTTTCCGTCCAGCGTGCCCTTCATTCCCGCCGCCTTCACGTCCTCCTTGTGGCGGAAAAATTCCTGCAGGGCGTATTGCACGCCGCGCCCCGTGGCCTCGGTCCGGCCGGCGATTCCGCCGGCATTGACGGGCTTGCCCGTCACACAGGCGCGGGCGTTGATGTCCGTGGTGTTCATGCGCCGGTACTGGTCGGCAATCCACGCCATCTCGCGTTCGCCTGTGCCCATGTCGGGCGCCGGCACGTTCTGGCTGGGATGGATGAGATCGCGCTTGGCCAGCTCATAAGCGAACCGGCGGGTGATCTGTTCCATCTCGTGCTCGTCCCACTCGCGGGGGTCCACGCACAACCCGCCCTTGGAGCCACCGAAAGGCGCTTCGACAAGAGCACACTTGTAGGTCATCAGCGCCGCCAGCGCCTCGACTTCATCCTGATTGACCGCCAGTGAATATCGGATGCCGCCCTTCACCGGCTCCATATGTTCCGAGTGGACACTGCGATAGCCGACGAAGGTATGAATCTGCCCGCGCAGCCGTACTCCGAAACGCACCGTATAGGTGGCATTGCAGACGCGGATCTTTTCCTCCAGCCCCGGCGGCAAGTCCATCAGCGCGACAGCGCGGTTGAACATCAGGTCCACACTTTCGCGGAAACTCGGCTCTTTCACTGCGTTCATCGTATTCCTCCCTTGACCGGCGCACAGCGCCGCCCGGCGGTTCGTTTCATTTTCGCCGGACTTGTGTGAGCATCGTTAAATGATGCGACAATTTTGTCCACCCATTGCCGTAATACTGCCGTATCGCATTGAAATTCATCATCCCGAACGCGGCATCTGACACCAGGGGGAAACAATCCGGCGCACGGCTCCGGATCATTGCCGGGACAACGTGAATCGCCGCAATTTCCCCAAATCCTGCCCTAATTTCGCCATAGCAAACGTTAATCTACGTTCTGCAAGTCCGGCCTGATCTTGCATCCGACTCACACGTTCGGGGGCATCAGAGGCCAGAGAGGTTACAGACGTGAGCATTGAAAAACGCCATACCACCGGACATTTCCCGGCAGCGGGCGGAGCGTTCCGCATATTGCGAAAGCACTCTGCCGCGTTCCTGCGTGGCGAGGACGGGGCGGTGATCGCCCTTACACTCTTTCTGCTCCTGCTGATGCTTGCCGCAGGCGGTCTGGCCATAGACACGATGCGCCACGAGATGAGCCGCGCCAAGCTTCAGAACACGCTGGACAGCGCGGTTCTGGCCGGGGCCGGCGCACCCTTCGGCTCGGACGCCAAGGCAATCGTCGAGGATTATTTTCTCAAGGCCAACATGGCCCAGTACCTGCACGAGATCGACGATGACGGCGAGGGCGAGGATGACATCATCACCACCCTCAATTCGACCAAGGTTTCGGCCAACGCCAGCATGCAGCTGAGTACCTACCTGATGAAACTTTCGGGCGTCAAGACGCTCGGCGCCGCGGCAGCCTCCACCGCGGAAATGCGGGTGCCCAAGCTCGAGGTGGCGCTGGTGCTCGACGTCTCCGGCTCGATGGGCAGCAACAACAAGCTCGGCAACCTCAAGACCGCGGCCAAGGATTTCGTATCCACAATCCTCGGGGCCTCGGAAATCGGCGACACGGTGGTTTCGGTGGTGCCCTTCAGCTGGTCCGTCACCCCGACCGAAACGATGTTCAACGCCCTAGCCGTGGACCAGACGCACACCTATTCAACCTGCCTGCGTTTCAAAACGAACGATTTCGGGCACGCCACGCTCACATCGGGCGCCTCGGCCACCAGCAACGGCGTGCCGGTGGACCAGATGGTGTATACCTCCCTTTACGGCGATTGGCAGGATCTGACATCCGGCTGGCGCTCCTGCTTCACCGACGACTACATGGAGATCCTGCCCTACTCGATCAGCGAATCGGACCTTCACAGCAAGATCGACGCGCTGCGCGCCGACGGCAACACCTCCGGCCACCAGGGCATGAACTGGGGCGCGGCGATGCTGGACCCGACATTCCGCACGGTCAGCAATAATCTTCGTTCCGCCAACGAGATGGACGGCTCTCTGGACGACGTGCCCGCCGACTACGACGAGCCCGAAACGCTCAAGGTCATCGTGATGATGGGCGACGGCCAGAACACCACATCTTACTTCTTCGACAAGAGTTCCCCGCAATACCGCGGCCCGAACTCCGATCTTTACCGCGTGACCCACCAGGAACAGGAATTCGACTACGCGTTCGACATCTACAACCCCTCGCGGGAATGGCACGAAGACTGGGTAGAGCAGTACTGCCACCTGTCCTGGCTCGAATGCGTCTATCGCGTGGACGGGCCGGTGGTTTCGTCCTACTACCTCCGCGATCCCAGCCCGGAACGCTACTATGACCTCGAAGATGACGACTGGATCTCGGCATCGGAATTCGACGACCTCGAGGACCAGAGCGGCTTCATCGACAAGGAACGTCTCGATTGGGAAGAAGCCTGGGGCATGATGTCGCCGCGCTTTTACGGCGAAACCACCGGCAACTGGGGCCCCTGGAACGATTACGTGAGTTCCGAAAGGCTGAACGGCGGGGAAAAGAACAGCCGGATGCTCGATACATGTGCCGCCACCAAGACCGAGGGCGTGGTCGTCTTCACCATCGGCTTCGAGATCAGTCGCGGAGGTACCGCTGAAACCGTGCTGGAAACCTGCGCCTCATCGCACGCGCATTACTACCGCGCCGACGGCATCAACATCACCGACGCCTTCAGCTCCATCGCCGCGAACGTCGTCAACCTGAGGCTGACTCAATGATCGCGCGCATCCGTAAAATGTTTTCAAGGCTCTGGGGCGACGAGGACGGCAGCTTCGCCATGGAGTTCATGCTGATCTTCCCGGTCTACCTGGCGCTGCTGGGGATGTCGCTGGAACTGAGTCTCATCACCCTGCGTCACACGATGCTGGAACGCGGGCTCGACATCGCCGTGCGTGACATCCGCCTCGGTACGGGGACCGCCCCCAAGCATGACGAGATCAAGGCCACGATCTGCGACCAGACCCTGATCATAGCCAATTGCAACAAGAACCTGCGGCTTGAAATGATGCCCACCGACATCCGCAGCCTCGGCGGGCTGCCCGATGGCACGGATTGCACCGATCAGGAGGAACCCACCAAGCCGGTCCGCCAGTTCACGCCGGGCCAGCAGAACCAGCTGATGCTGTTGCGGGCCTGCGTGAAATACGATCCGCTCTTTCCGACGTGGCGGCTGGGACGGGCACTCGACACCGATTCCAGCGGTCAAGCCGCGATCGTGTCTATGACCGCCTTCGTGCAGGAGCCGCTCTGACATGATCCTGAACCGCTTCATAAACCGCCTGCGGGGCTTCCGCGAGGATGACGAAGGCTCGATCATGATCGAAGCCGTGGTCACGCTGCCATTGCTGATCTGGGTGCTGGCCGCGACCTACGAGTTCTTCGAGGTCCACCGCTACAACAGCGCCAGAGACAAGGCAAGCTATACCGTCGCCGACATGATCTCGCGCGAGATGGGCACCGTCACGCCGACCTATATCGACAACACCAAGGAACTGTTCGACAGGATCACCAACGATGACGGTGTCAACCAGTTGCGCATATCCGTGATCAAGTACGATGCCGAGGACGACGAGTACTTCATCGGATGGTCACAGGTGCGCGGATCGGGCGCGATGACGCCGCTGCGCGACGCGGACGTCGAGAACGACCACGCGGAACTGCCCATCATGGATGACGGTGAAGAAGTCATCGTGATCGAATCGGTTTCGTCCTATCCATCCATCTTCGATGTCGGGATCGACGATATCACGGTTGGCACGAGGGTGGTCACCAGTCCCCGCTTTGCGCCGCAGATCCTTTTCGACGACGGCTGAGGGCGCATCACGGCAGACCTCATCGTTGTGCCAAAAGGGCGCCAAGAGCATCGGCCATTGCCTTCGTCTGTGCCCGCGAGGTGACGCCGCCCACCCCAATTCGCCGGCCCAGACACCACCACATGCCCGGCTCCCAGCGTGCGGGCACGGCCTGATCGAGCCTCAGGATGAATCCGTTCGAGGGTTTGAACGCGAACATGCCCCGATCCAGCGACCGGATCCGCCCGATCGGCGCGATGACACTGCCATCCCCGGCATGAAGCCCTTCATCGGTCAGGATCAGCCGGCCCGCCGTCGCACGCCGCATCCGTTCGCCCCCCCAAAGTGCCAGCAACCCGGTCAGGACGAGGAAAGCCTGCCAGACCGGGCCGGCGGGGGGATGTGCCAGTGCCAGCCAGATCAGAAGACCGCCCAGAAGCACCAGCGTGACCACGCCGAAAACGCGCCTCGGCGCCGATGCGCCGATAGTGATCAGCACCTGACCCTGCATTCGTTGTCTCCCTGTCGGCACCCTGTCCGCCATCCGCGTCCCTGGCGCCGTGCCGTCAACGGCGCGGATAAACCTCAGCACCCGCCTCTTCGGGCTCCTCATCGGACAGGATCGGGGGAAATCCCGGTGCTGTCACACTGCGTCCGGTCGCATCCTCCAGACGGCGAATGATGTTCGACGACCATTCCCGCGGACCATACCGGGCAATGCCATCCTGGAAAAGGTCTACGAGAAGCGGGTTCAGCTCCAGCGGCACGCCGGCACGGTCCGCGACGCCCTGAAACAGGCCGATATCCTTGGCGACAAGATCCATCGTGAAGGAAATATCACGGCTCCCGTTCAGGATCACCTGACTCTCGGTCTCGTGCACGAAGGAATTGCCCGAAGATATCCGTATCGCCTCGTAAGCGACATTGAGATCCATCCCGGCCGAGTCCGCAACCGAAAGCGCCTCGGCCACGGCCACCAGATTGGCTGTCGCCAGGAAATTGGTCAGCACTTTCAGGACGCTGGCACTGCCGAGTTCACCGGTATGCAGAACCCGCCGTCCCATGACGGTAAGAAGCGGGAGAATGCGGTCGAAAACCTCCCTGTCACAGCCGGCGAAAATGCTGATATTGCCCGTATCAGCCCGGTGGCACCCGCCGGAAACCGGACAATCCACAGCCGCGCCGCCACGCTCCGATACGAGCGCGCCAAGCCGCCGGACCTCGGTTTCATCGGTGGTCGACATTTCCATCCATATCTTGCCTGGGCCGATCTCGGGCAGCATCTCGTCCATCACCGCCGCGCTTGCCGCGGGGTTTGGCAGACACGTTATGACCACGTCGCAATCTCGCATCATTCGTGCCGGACTGGTGCCGGGTATCGCACCACGCGCCACGAACGTCTTGACGAGTTCGGGGTCCAGATCATGGACGCTTATTCCAATATCGTTGCGAAGCAGGCTGCCAGACAGCTTGCCGCCAACATTTCCCAGCCCTACGAAACCAACCTGCATATGCCTCTCCCTCAATCCGGCGCCGCAATCGGCGTCACCGTTTCGGGATTCGCCCGGGTTGTCACGCCCTTTCGCAATCCTTGCGGTTTAAAGGTTGTTGCATTCAATCCGAAACGGTCCGGAGACGGGCACGCGCCCACCCGGACGGGCGCGTGCCCGTCGCGGGTGCGCCGGGCGGGTGGCTCCGATCCGGCGCAACGTGCTCTTGTCCGAACCGCCAAAAGATCACTCAGCGGCACCTCCCTCGCGCGGACCGGCAAGGATCACCGAACTCTCCCTTCCACCGTCCGGTGCGATCCGCTACTTCTCGATCAGCCACCCCTGTCCGAGGCCGGTCCATGAAACCAATCCGTCTGCTCACGGGCGTGCTCACAGTCAGCTTCTGGACTCTGATGAGCCGGGTTCTGGGGTTTGTCCGCGACGTCCTGATCGCCAATTTCATCGGCCCTGGCCCGGTCATGGACGCTTTCGTGGCGGCATTCCGGCTGCCCAACATGTTCCGCCGTTTCTTCGCCGAAGGCGCTTTCAATGCTGCTTTCGTTCCGATGTTCTCCAAGCGGCTGGAGGCGGGTGAAGACGCCGAAGGCTTCGCGGGCCTGGCCTTCGGCGGGCTGGGCTTCGTGCTGCTGATCCTCACGGCGCTTGCGATGATCTTCATGCCGGCGCTGGTCTGGGCCACTGCCGAGGGCTTCGCGGGGGACGAACGCTTCGGCCTGGCGGTGGAGTTCGGCCGGATCGCCTTTCCCTACATCCTCTTCATCTCTCTGGCCGCGCTGCTTTCAGGAGCCCTGAACGCCGCGGGGCGTTTTGCCGCCGCCGCTGCCGCTCCCGTGCTTCTCAATGTTCTGCTGGTCAGCGCCATGACGGCCGCAGCCCTGACCACCGGGGCGGTCGCGCAGGCTCTGGTCTGGACCATCCCGATCGGAGGCGTGGCGCAGCTGGTGCTGGTCTGGATCGCCGCCGACAGGGCCGGTCTTCGCATCCGCCCCTCGCGCCCGCGCTGGACCCCAGAGATCGCAAGGCTGGTGCGTATCGCCATCCCCGCCGCCCTCGCCGGCGGGGTCATGCAGGTCAATCTTCTGGTCGGGCAGCTGGTGGCATCCAACTATGACAACGCGGTCAGCTGGCTCTATGCCGCCGACCGGCTCTACCAGCTGCCTCTCGGTGCGGTGGGGATCGCGGTCGGGATCGTCCTGCTGCCGGACCTGTCCCGCCGCCTCAAGGCCGCTGACGATACCGGCGCACGCGAGGCGCTGTCGCGGGCCACCGAGATTTCGCTGGCCCTCACCGTGCCGGCTGCCGTCGCGCTGGTGATCGTGCCGCTGCCGCTGGTCTCAGTCCTGTTCGAACGCGGTGCCTTCGGAAGCGACGACAGCGCCGCAACCGCGCTGGCGGCGGCAATCTATGGTGTCGGCCTGCCGGCCTTCGTGTTGCAGAAGATCCTTCAACCGCTCTACTTCGCACGCGAGGACACGCGCAGTCCGTTCCGCTATGCCGTCTTCGGGATGATCGTGAACGCGGTCGCGGCAGTCGGTCTTTCGGTGCTGATCGGATGGGCCGCCGCCGCCGTCGGCACGACCCTCGCAGGCTGGGCGATGGTGGGCCTGCTGGCCCGGGGGGCGCGACCGATGGGCGAAGTGGCACGCTTCGACGACAGGCTGAAGCGCCGGATATGGCGGATCATCGCCGCGGCCGCGTTGATGGGCGTGGTTCTTTGGATGCTCGTTCTGCCGCTTGCCCCTTTTTTCGCCCTGGCCGGACTGCGATGGATCGCGCTGCTCGTGCTCGTGGGCGCTGGTCTGGTCAGCTACTTCGGCGCCGGACACCTTCTGGGGGCGTTCCGGATGCACGAATTCCGCGAAGCGCTGCGCCGTTGAAGCCGGCGCGCTATCGGTGTCGAATCCGTTCGCGCAGGTTGCGCCAGCCGCCGGGCGCCACGAAGACCGACAAAGCGAACCCGGCCACGAAACCCGATACATCGGCGACCCAATTCGTATTGGCGCCGAAAAGAAGCCCGAAGGTCAGTTGCAGGCCCATGAGCACGCCGATCAGGGTGAAGGCGCGCAGCTTCTGCGCACCGGCCTGTCCCAGCTTCAACCACATGAGATAGGTGAATGCCCCGATCAGCCCGTAGACCCCCGGAAAAGCGCCCATCAGCCACGGTTGTGCCGGATTGAGCAGCCCGTAGACCACCGCCCCGGCCATTGCGGACAGGATGAATACCGCCAGCACCGCGAGCTGGCTGAACACGTCGCCCACGAACTTGCCCAGGGCCAGCAACAAGACCCCGGAAAACAGCGCGTGAGTGAAACCACCATGCAGGAAAGGGAAGCTCAGCAACCGCATGACATGCTCGAGGGGATAGATTCCATTCTGTATCATCCAGCTGAAGATATCACTGTTGAAGGCGTAGGTCTGAATCGCTTGCTGTCGCCAGCCGACGGCGCCGGGCCCGCCGATCAGGCCCCGGGCCCCGGCCGAGAAAGCAAGCTCGACTACGACGATCAGCAGAAACAGCGCCGCCACCACTGGCGGAAGCGGATTGACAGGGCTCTGGGGCCGGGGATCGTTCTGCATCTGGCTCTCCTTGACGGGGCAGTGGCCCATGGGTAAGCGAGGCAGGCACGGAATTCCAGACGGAGAAACAAAATGACCGAGGCGGGCACAGGTGCCGGCGGCGCCAAATTCGCACCTAGGGTCTTTTCGGGCATACAGCCCTCGGGCGACCTGCATCTCGGGAATTACCTCGGCGCCCTGAAGCGGTTTGCCGAAACGCAGGACGCGGGTGTCGAGTCGATCTATTGCATGGTCGACCTGCATGCCATCACTGTGTGGCAGGATCCTGCGGAGCTGCGCCATGCCACCCGGGAACTGGCAGCCGGGTTCATCGCCTCCGGCCTCGACCCCGATAAATCCATACTTTTCAATCAGAGTCAGGTGGCCGAACACACGCAGATGGCATGGGTCTTCAACTGCGTGGCGCGGATGGGCTGGATGAAGCGCATGACGCAGTTCAAGGACAAGGCCGGCAAGAACGCCGAGCAAGCGAGCCTGGGGTTGTTCGGGTATCCCGCGCTGATGGCGGCGGACATCCTTGTCTACCATGCGACCCATGTGCCCGTGGGCGAGGATCAGAAACAGCACCTGGAACTGACCCAGGAAATCGCCCGCAAGTTCAACCACGACTACGGGGTCGAATTCTTCCCTGTCACGGAACCGGTTATCGAAGGCACCGCGACCCGGGTGATGAACCTGCGCGACGGCACGAAGAAGATGTCCAAGTCCGATCCGTCGGACATGAGCCGCATCAACCTGACGGATGATGCCGATACGATCGCGAAAAAGATCCGCAAGGCCAAGACCGACCCCGAGCCGCTACCACTCGACGCCGACGGGTTGGCCGAGCGCCCGGAGGCCCGCAATCTGGTCAACATCTACGCCGCATTGGCCGACATGAGCCTCGATCAGGTCATGGCCGAGGCGGGCGGACAATCGTTTTCCGTATTCAAGCCGCGGCTCGCCGATCTGGCGGTGGACAGGATCGCCCCCATCTCGGCGGAGATGGGGCGCCTGATGGAAGATCCCGACGAGATCGACCGCACCCTGTCGGCCGGAGCCGCGCGCGCCCGTGCCATCGCCGCGCCGATCCTCCGCCGCACCTACGATATCCTGGGCATGGTCGGCGCCGGAGCATGACCTCCGCAAGCCCCTTGCGTGGTTGACTGATCCGCTCAGCATCGCAAACGCGACCGATGCAGGCAACACGCACCTGGCGGCCTCAGCCCGCGAACGGCCCGAGGATGGAAGTGCGCCGTTCAACCTGGAAAACCTGGTTGTAGAGCTGTGCCACCCATTGCTTGCCTTCCATCGTCTGCTCCAGGTGCCCGAGTGCCGGCTGGATCAAAGGCTGGACCTGCGACCAGAAGAAATCGGGATAGCGTTCCATCAGGTCCATAGGGTTCTCGTAGCCCAACTTCTCCGCGGCACCGGTCTCGGTGAATTCGTGAAAGAGCGCGTTTATCTTGCGATGATAAAAAGGATCAGCCATCTGCCCAATCAGGTCGGCCGCGCGCACCAGCGCGGCCTCGCTTCGGGTTTCGTGATATGCCGGATCATCGGGCACCGGAAAGCGGGTGTAATCGACAGCGCGCGCGATCCGCTCTTCGTCCACGGTCGCCGAAGGGCCGAAGCGGTGGCGCACGTATATCATGCCGCGGTCCACATGCCACGGCGTCAGCCATGCGTCCGACGCCCCGCGCGGCGGCGTGACGGTGTTTCCGTCGGCGTCGATCACGAGGCTGTCCGGCGTGTCGCCGGGGCAGGCACCGCGGGTGTAGCCTATATCGTGAACCAGCAACGCGAGGATGTAATGCAGCCAGTCTTCGGGTTGCAAAGCCTCCGAAAGAAGCCGTCCGCGCAGAATTTGCTGTCCGACCAGCGTCACCATCATCGTGTGTTCGGCATTGTGGTAAAGCGCGTCGGAATTGCTTTGCCGTTCCAGCCCCAGACGTGCGGCCCCCTTGAGGTAAGCGGCATGCTCGCGGACGCGGCCTGAGAAATATTCAAGGTAGGTTTCGGCCAGGTGATCGCCGAACGCGGCCGCTGTGACCGCCGTTGGATTGAACACGGTGTTACCCCCGTCATTGAGCCCGTTCGAAGGACCGAAATGAGACACTGTAAAACGTCTTGGTTGTTGAAAGGACAGAATGCCGCCCCGACCCCGCGATGGCAACGATTCGCTACCGTGCAATCCGGTCATCCCTGAAGGGACGGGCGTATCACGCGGCACCGCAAACCCGTGCCCGCCCAAGCGCAAGCCTTGCGCATGGAATGCCATCCTTTCCATAATCGCCCGAAATCAAGGGGGGATTCCATGCGCAAACTGCAAAGCCAGGGCCTACATCACGTGACGCTGACCGGAGCCGGACGCCAGACGTCCATCGACTTCTGGGAAGGGGTGCTCGGCATGCCGTTCGTTTTCGAACAGCCCAATCTCGACAACCCGGACGAGGGGCATCTCTATTTCGATCCGGGTGACGGACGTCTGATCACCATATTCACCGACGAAACCCGCAGCCGCGTACACCGCAGCACCCCGGCCGATCCGGGCTGCGTGCATCACCTTGCCTTCGCCGTGAGCCACGCAACGTTCAGTCAAACGGTCGAACGCCTCGATGAGCGCGGTATCCCACATTCCGGGCCCAAGGATCGCGGCTTCATGGATTCGATCTATTTTCGCGATCCCCTCGGACTGCTGATCGAGCTTGCCTGCTACAGATTCGAGCCGCCGACGGGCTGCACCCATGCGGACGTGATGATCGAAGCACACCGCCTGCGCACTGAACGGGGTGATCACAACATCGCCGAGATCCACCTCGCCGACGCCATCGAAAGCCTGATCTCGCACCGGGCGTCCAGCCTCTCGCGGGATCGTGGGCCAGCGGACCCCTACTGAGTTTCAGTGCGCCAGCGCACGAAGCCCTGTGAAATGTTCGCAATTGCGCGGAAAATAAATGTTCGCCTATCGTGGCGTGAAACACTTGCAAAGGCGGCGCCATGACCACCCCTGTCCATCCTGCGACCCGCATCGGCCATGTTCACCTGAAGGTGGCCGATCTCGACCGTGCCATCGCTTTCTATTCCGGCGTTCTGGGGTTCGCACTGCAACAGAAATTCGGCACCCGGGCGGCATTCCTGGCGGCCGGGGATTATCATCACCATATCGGCCTCAACACGTGGGAATCCCTGAACGGCACACCACCTCCCGAGGGCCATACCGGCTTGTTTCACACTGCTTTCCTTTATCCCGACCGCGCTCAACTTGCGGATGCACTGCGCCGCGTGGTCGATGCCGGCATACCTGTGGAAGGGGCCGCCGACCACGGCGTGAGCGAAGCCATCTACATTTCCGATCCGGACGGCAACGGCGTGGAACTCTACCGTGACCGCGCGCAGGCCGACTGGCCGCGCGACGCCGATGGAAATCTCGCCATGGTCAACGACCCGCTGGACCTGGAGGCGCTGCTGGCCGAGGCGCCGGCGCAGGCGCCGCGATGACCCCGACCTGCCCGACCGGGCGGGAACCGCCGCGCGAGGGGCCGCACCCGCAAGGGCACGCGATGAAGCCCGATATCCGGATCATCGGCGCGGGGTTCGGTCGCACGGGAACCGATTCGATGCGCGCGGCACTGGAAATCCTAGGCTTCGGCCCCTGCCACCACATGCGCACCCTGAACGAGGATCCCGGGCAACGGGATGCCTGGCGCCGGTTCATCGCCGGCGGTCCCGCCGACTGGAACAGCCTGCTTGGCGGGTACCGTTCCTGCCTCGACTGGCCATCGGCGCATTTCTGGCCCGAACTGATGACGGAGTTTCCCGACGCGAAGATCGTGCTGACATGGCGCACGCCCGAAAGCTGGTGGACGAGTTTCGAGAGAACCATCCTGCCGGTGCTGCAATCCGATCAGGAGGCCGGGACGGAAACAGCCGGGGGGATGCTGATCCCCCGCCAAGTCTTCTCGGGCAAGCCGATGCAGCGGGATCACGGCATCGCCGCCTACAAGGCCAATGTCGAAGCGGTGAAACGGCACGTCCCCGCCGACCGGCTGCTGATCCACGAGATCGGAAGCGGCTGGGCGCCTCTGTGTGAATTCCTGGGCACCGCGATTCCCGCCACGCCCTTCCCGAGGGACAACAGCACCGAGGAATTTCGCGCCACCGTCCACCGGCATCCGAAGGGGCCGTGATCCGCACGCTTGCTCTGGACCCTTCCGTGCGCCCGGCCTAACCTGCACCCGGATCAACGGGAGGGAAACCATGCCGACGGGCACGAATATCCGCACCTATTTCAACGGCGCCTGGCATGACGGCGACATCGCGGTGATGAACGCCGCCGATCACGGCATGTGGCTGGGCAGCAATGTCTTCGACGGAGCGCGTTACGCGCATGGCCTCACGCCGGACCTGGACCGGCATTGCGCCCGGGTCAACGCCTCCGCCGCGGCGCTGATGGTCACGCCCACCGTGACGACCGAGGAGATGGTCGCGATCATCCACGAGGGGCTGAAAGCCTACCCCGCGGACGCGGCCGTCTATATCCGGCCGATGTACTGGGCCATCGACGGGGGCATGTCCGCGATCGTGCCGAAGGAGGGCGGGGCCACCGGCTTCGCCATCAGCCTCGAGGAAATCCCGATGGCCGCGCCCGAGACCACGACCACCCTCTCCCGAACGCGGTTCCGCCGCCCCACGCTCGAGAACGCGGTGGTCAACGCCAAGGCGGCCTGCCTTTACCCCAACAACGCGAGGATGCTGGCCGAGGCCCGCGACAGGGGTTTCGGCAACGCCTTGGTGGCCGACGCCATGGGCAACGTGGCCGAAACCGCCACTGCCAACGTTTTTGCCGTGAAGGACGGCGAGGTGTTTACCCCGGTGCCCAACGGCACCTTCCTCGCCGGCATCACTCGCGCCCGGCATATCGAGAATCTGCGCGCGGACGGCACGGCCGTGCACGAAACCGTCATGACCTTCGAGGATTTTCATGACGCCGACGAGGTGTTCCTTTCGGGCAACATGATGAAGGTGACCCCGGTCAGCGCCTTCGAGGATACACATTACCAGATCGGGCCGGTCACCCGCCGGGTCCGCGATATGTACTGGGACTGGGCGGCGTCGGCCTGATCCGGGCCGGGCCGGGCCGCGCCGGTCTGTCTTCGCTCAGCCGCGTCCGGCCTCGACCACGTCCTCGACGGTGCGCAGCCCGGTGCGCGGGGCCTGCACGAGCACCGACATGTTGCCGGGCTTGTGCTCGTTGCGCAGCATCTTCATGTGCGCGCCCGGCACCTCGGCCCATGGGAACACCTCTGACATGCACGGATCGAGCCGTCGTTCGATCATCAAACGGTTCGCCGAACTGGCCTGTTTCAGATGCGCGAAATGGCTCCCCTGAAGACGCTTCTGGTGCATCCACATGTAGCGCACGTCAAAGGTGCAGTTGAAGCCGGTGGTGCCGGCGCAGATCACGACCATGCCGCCCTTCTTGCACACCAGCGCCGAAACCGGGAATGTCGCCTCGCCGGGATGCTCGAACACCATGTCGACACTCACGCCCTTGCCGGTAATGTCCCAGATCGCCTTGCCGAAGCGCCGCGCCTCCTTGAGCCAGGTGTTGTATTCCTCGGTATTGACCGTCGGCAGCTGGCCCCAGCACTTGAAATCGCGGCGATTGATCACGCCCTTGGCGCCCAGATCCATCACGAACTGGCGCTTGTCCTCGTCGCTGATCACCCCGATCGCGTTGGCCCCCGCGGTGTTGATGAGCTGGATCGCATAAGAGCCAAGGCCCCCCGAGGCGCCCCAGACCAGGACGTTCTGTCCCGGCTTCAGATCGTGCGGCTCGTGCCCGAAGAGCATCCGGTAGGCGGTGGCCAGCGTGAGCGTGTAGCAGGCGCTTTCCTCCCATGTCAGGTGACGCGGACGCGGCATCAGTTGCTGTGCCTGCACGCAGGTGAACTGTGCGAATGATCCGTCCGGCGTCTCGTAGCCCCAGATCCGCTGGGAGGGGCTGAACATCGGGTCACCGCCGTTGCATTCCTCGTCTTCGCCATCGTCCTGGTTGCAATGGATCACAACCTCGTCGCCGACCTTCCAGCGTGTCACCTTGTCACCAACCGCCCACACGATGCCCGAGGCGTCAGATCCGGCGATGTGAAACTCTGCCTTGTGCACGTCAAAGGGGCTGATCGGCTTGCCCAGCCCGGCCCAGACGCCGTTGTAGTTGACACCCGCCGCCATCACCAGGACCAGCACCTCGTGGCTGTCCGGGCGCGGCACGTCGACCACTTCAAGCTGCATGGATTTGTCCGGCTCTCCATGACGTTCGCGGCGGATCGCCCAGGCATGCATTTTCGCCGGCACGTAGCCCATCGGAGGCATTTCACCGACCTCGTAGAGATCCTTTTCGGGGGCCTCGTATTGGGCAATCCCGGTTTCCGTATCCAGAGCCATCATTAGCCTCCTTGTTCTCCAACCTGTTTCAAGCGCTTCTTGCCGCGATGCAGAATCGCCACATTCGCCCCGATCTATCCAGCTATGCGCAACAATGCAATGCGTTGCGGCCCCAATTTGTAATTTTATGACCGCGCAGTCGCAGAAAAACCACCATGCATGCGCGGCAACCCTCTGATCGAAGGCAACGCGCCGGGTGCAGCAACTTTCACGGGTCGCCACTTTTCGTCGGGTCAACAAGAGATTATCTCAGGGACGGGTGCCCGGCACCGTTTCCGAGTGTACAGACGCCCGCACAGACACACCAAATAGAGATTTTCAACGAATGAACACTGTCGTCCTGGTAATCGCCGGTCTTGCCGGGCTGGTCATTGGTGGTGAGATGCTGGTTCGCGGTGCAGTTTCCGCGGCCAGGTCCTTCAACGTTCCGCCAATGGTGATCGGCCTGACTTTGGTCGGCTTCGGGACCTCGACGCCCGAACTTGTCACGAGCCTTCAGGCCGCCTTGTCCGGCTCGCCCGGGATCGCCCTCGGAAATGTGATCGGAAGCAATATCGGAAACATACTGCTGATACTCGGCTTTACCGCTCTGCTGGCGCCGGTGGCAGTGGATGCTAGGGCGTTCCGGCGCGACGGACTTGTAATGATTGTTGCCACTCTCATGTGTCTTGCCGTGGTTCTGGTCGGCGATGCCGGACATCTGACAGGTGTCGTGTTCGTCCTGACCCTCCTTGCCTATCTGGCGTTCACGTTCTGGTCCGAGAAGGGCAAGACCAACTCGGCCGCCGCAGCGGTTTACGAAGCGGAGGCAGAAGCGGTGCCCGGGCCCGATCACGCGCTCGGGGCATCCCTTGCCATCACCTTGACCGGGCTCGTCTTCACGATTCTCGGCGCGCGGCTGCTGGTTTCCGGGGCTGTATCCATTGCTCAGGCCGCCGGCATTTCAGAGACGGTGATCGGCTTGACGATCGTGGCGATCGGCACTTCGATGCCGGAATTCGTCACATCCATCATCGCCGTACGCAAGGGGCAGGGTGACGTCGCCCTGGGCAACGTTCTTGGCAGCAACATTTTCAATATCCTTGGCATTCTTGGCATTACCGCGCTTGTTCAACCGATGGCCGTACCCCCCGAGATTATCCGCCTCGATATCTGGGTCATGTGTGCTGCGACCGTCCTGCTCCTGGTGTTTGCGCGAACCGGCTGGCATGTCGGGCGGCGGGAAGGCGGAGCAATGCTCGTCTGCTATCTGGGGTATCTCGCCTGGCTTCTCGGCTGATCGCGGGCTGGCAATGTCGTCAGGGCGTACGCTCATCCCTGCTGGAGCCCAGGTTTCCCACCTCATTTCACCGGGCCCGATCGTCGTGATCAAGCCTGGTGCTGCGGGTCTTTCGGGGTTTTGAAAAGATGCGCGATGGAGCCGGAATAGAATTCCAAAAGGGGGCGTGCTTCGTCGGGTACGGTGATCTGTCCCGCCTCTTCAAGGATGAGTCCGCGCACCCGCAGCCCGCGCAGGCCGACTTCCGTGGCATAGGCATTGTCGCCGCGCGGCAAATGGACATGCGCCTGCGGCAATTGCGCGGTCATCCGCACCAGCGCAGCCTCAACGTCATGCACGCCCATCGGAGCTTCGGAAGCCAGCAAAGCGCGGGCCACCATTGGTACCGGCAGCACCGGCACCTCCTCTCCGATCCGGCACATCAGCGCATTTGCCAGATCCTGCACCGATGCGCCGGGATTTTCGCGCCGGAACGTCGCCAAGGACATCGGTGCACCAAAACTCACCGCGGCATAGCCATATCGGTGGAACCGCCCGCGCAGCCGCTTCCATATCTGGCGCAGGATCCGCAGTGCCACAACGCTGATCCGGGCCCGGAAACGTCGGGTGCCCGCCTGTGCCGCGGCGATCAGTATCCGGTCCTCCAGCACCCTGTCGTAGTTCAGCGCCACCGGGACGAACACCACATCGCGACCTTCCAGCCCGCGCCCCTCCACGATGTATTTCAGAATGCCCAGTTTGGGCGGCTGCAATGCCCCGTTCAGGCTCAGCCCGCCTTCGGGAAAGACCGCCTGCGTCACCCCGCCCTCGGTCGCCAGATGAACATAGAGGGCCAGCACCCTGCGGTAGAGCGCGTCGCGCGCCTTGCGGCGAATGAAATACGCCCCCATGGACTTGAGCAAGCCGCTCAGCGGCCAGACCTGCGCCCACTCTCCCACTGCGTAACTCAACGCGGACCGGTCCGCGGCCAGCCATGTCACAAGAACATAATCCATGTTGGAGCGATGATTCATCACGAAGACCACCGTGGCATCGCGATCCACGGCATTCAGTGCCGACTCGTCGAAATGTCCGAGACGGACCCGGTAAAGTGCCTGGCTCAGCCACTTGGACAGTCGGATCGCCACGCCGAAATAGGCACTGGCCGAAAAGCCCGGCACGATCTCCCGCGCATAGCGGCGCGCCTGTTCGAAGGCCACGTTCTCGGGGATGCCTTCGGTTCTGGCATGTTCGGCTATCGCCCGGCTCACCTCGGGGTCGTAGATCAACCGCTGTATCATGTCGTAACGCCGGGCCAGCTTGAAAGGCTCGATGGGCCGGGCAAGCCTTTGGTTGAGGCGGGCGATCACACGTTCGGCCCGTTTGCGAAAGAACCAGCGCACCGAAGGCAACAGGAAATGCGACGCAAAGGTGACCGCCGCGAACGCCACCAGCAGGATCAGTGCCCAAAGCGGCATTTCGACCATCTTGCCCATCGGGGCACCAAAGCAGGCTTCGGTCCCCGGGTAAATGGCCCCATGCCGCAATGCAGCGAATTGACACCGGCACAATATTCCACTTATTAGTCCCGTGACGTAACAAAATTGCGCAACCGATTCACGAGGCCCACCATGTCGCAGAACCAGCAAGACCAGGACCGGGACGGCACGGCCGAGCGGCCAGAACGCAGGGCGGACCGGCCCTGGCTGATCCGGACCTATGCGGGCCACTCAACCGCGGCCGCCTCGAACGCGCTCTACCGCTCCAACCTGGCACGCGGACAGACGGGGCTTTCGGTGGCGTTCGATCTGCCCACGCAAACGGGTTATGACAGTGATCATGTCCTCAGCCGCGGCGAGGTTGGCAAAGTCGGGGTGCCGGTCTGCCATCTCGGCGACATGCGGACCCTTTTCGAAGAAATCCCCCTGGAGCAGATGAACACCTCGATGACGATCAACGCCACCGCGCCGTGGCTGCTCTCGCTCTATATCGCCGTGGCCGAGGAACAGGGCGCCGACATCTCCAGGCTTTCGGGCACCGTACAGAACGATCTGATCAAGGAATACCTTTCACGCGGCACATATATCTGCCCGCCCGAACCGTCGCTGCGGATGATCGGCGACGTGGCCGAGTATTGTTACAAGAACGTGCCCAAATGGAACCCGATGAATGTCTGCTCCTATCACTTGCAGGAGGCCGGCGCGACGCCGGAACAGGAACTGGCATTTGCGCTTGCCACCGCCACCGCAGTGCTGGACGAGCTGCGCCCTCGGGTGCCGGAGACGGATTTTCCGGTTCTGGCGGGCCGTATCTCGTTCTTCGTGAATGCAGGTATCCGCTTTGTCACCGAAATGTGCAAGATGCGCGCCTTCGTCGATCTCTGGGATGAGATCCTGCAAACCCGTTACGGTGTCGACGATCCGAAATTCCGCCGTTTTCGTTACGGCGTGCAGGTCAATTCACTGGGACTGACCGAACAGCAGCCCGAAAACAATGTCTACCGGATCCTCCTGGAAATGCTGGCGGTCACGCTCAGCAAGAAGGCACGTGCGCGCGCCGTGCAACTGCCCGCCTGGAACGAGGCCCTGGGCCTGCCCCGCCCGTGGGATCAGCAATGGTCGATGCGCATGCAGCAGATACTGGCCTACGAGACCGATCTTCTGGAATTCGAGGATCTCTTCGACGGCAACCCGGCAGTGGATGCCAAGGTCGAGGCGCTCAAGGACGGCGCCCGCCACGAACTGGCCAATCTCGACAGCATGGGCGGCGCGGTGTCTGCCATTGACTACATGAAATCGCGCCTCGTCGACAGCAACGCCGAGCGTCTTGGCGGGATCGAGCGGGGTGAAACCGTCGTCGTCGGCGTCAACCGCTGGACGGACTGCGAACCCAGCCCCCTGATGTCAGAGGATGGAGGCATCATGACCGTCGATCCACAGGTCGAGGCCGAACAGATCGCCCGGCTTGACGCCTGGCGGGACCAGCGCGACGAAACCGCCGTGGAGGCCGCGCTCCGGGCGCTGCGCAGCGCCGCTGCCGGCGGGCGCAACATCATGCCTGCCTCCATCGAGGCTGCCCGCGCCGGCGTCACGACGGGTGAATGGGCCGCTCAGATGCGGGCCGTGCATGGGGAATACAGGGGCCCCACCGGCGTTTCCTCCAGCCCTTCGAACCGCACCGAGGGCCTGGACGATCTCCGCGCAGCCGTGGATGCCGCCAGCGACCGCCTGGGCCGCCGCCTGAGGCTCCTGATGGGCAAACCGGGCCTCGACGGGCATTCCAACGGTGCCGAACAGATCGCGGTGCGCGCCCGGGACTGCGGCATGGATATCGGCTACGAGGGCATCCGTCTGACTCCTCAGGAAATCGTGACCGCCGCCACCGAGGACCGCCCGCACGTGATCGGCCTGTCGATCCTGTCGGGCAGTCACATGCCCCTGATCGAGGATCTGATGGCACGGCTGCGCGCCGCGGGCCTCCGCGACATCCCGGTCGTCGTTGGCGGTATCATCCCCGAGGATGACGCCGATCGGCTCAGGGCAATGGGCGTGGCGCGGGTCTACACGCCCAAGGATTTCGAATTGAACACCATCATGACCGATATCGTCGAGCTTGCCGATCCCGGTGCGGTCGCGGCACAATAGACACCCCTGATTTTCCCGCGCGATTTCGTCTCCGCGGTCGTGGAGGCGCCCGATCCATGCGTTGACTGTCTCAAAATGTAACTTGAATGATTCCCGGTTCTGGTCCAGTAAATCCTGATCGGAAAAAACCGGATTGGAAACACGCAATGAACATGGATCTGGACAAGATGTCGAAAGAAGAACTCCTGGCCCTGCGAAAGGATGTGGATCGGGCGTTGAAAACAGTCGAGAGCCGCCGAAAGGCGGAAGCCCTTCGTGCCGCGGAAGAAGCTGTCAAGGAATTTGGTTTTTCTCTCAATGATTTGCAGGCCACCAGCGGAAAAGGCCCGAAAGGCGCCCCGAAATACCGCAACCCCAACGATCCCACCCAGACCTGGACGGGTCGGGGCCGCAAGCCGAAATGGGTGAATGCGGCGCTCGAAAAGGGCATGTCGATCTCCGATCTGGAAATCTGACGCCGGGCATTCTCCCGAAGGACGAAACACGGCGACCGGACTTGCCTTCCGGCATCGCCCCGTTGATCGGAGGTTACGTGACGGAAATCGAAATCCACCCCCTGGCTCCGGAGGATCACGATGACTGGGTCGCGCTTTGGCGAGACTACCTGCATTTCTACGAAACCGAATTGCCGGCCGAAATCTTCGAAACCACCTTCGAACGTCTGACCTCCGCGGACCACCCCGAGCGCGCCGCGTTTGTCGCGCGCGTCGGCGGACGCATCGCGGGCTTGGTGCATTTCGTCTTCCATGCCCACAATTGGCGCATCGAGGACACCTGCTACCTACAGGATCTTTATACCGCGCCCGACATGCGCGGTCTCGGCGTGGGGCGTGCCCTGATCGAAGCGGTCTATGCCGCCGCCGACGCGAACGGCACCCCATCGGTTTACTGGCTGACGCAGGATTTCAACACGCCGGCACGTCGGCTCTACGACCGGGTCGGCAAACTCACCCCTTTCATCAAGTACGCCCGGCCATGAGCCTGCATGTCGGTGCCGCACCGGGCGATATCGCGGAAACCGTCCTATTGCCGGGCGACCCCAGACGAGCCGAGTGGGCCGCGGAACGCTTTCTCACCAATCCACGCCGCGTCAATGACCTGCGCGGGATGTCCGGCTTGACCGGCAGCTGGCAGGACACCCCGGTGACTATCCACGGCAGCGGCATGGGCATGCCCAGCCTCGCGATCTACGCCACCGAGTTGATCCGCGATCACGGCGCCCGGACCCTGATCCGTGTCGGCTCATGCGGTGGTATGCAGGCCGGTCTGGGACTGAATGACGTGATCCTCGCGATGACCGCCAGCAGCACAAATTCCCCTTCCTCGAGCCTCTTCCGGGAAATGCAGTTCGCCCCCTGCGCGGACTGGCCGCTCCTGCGTGCCGCCGTGCGCGCCGCCGAGTCGCGCGGGATCACCCCCCATGTGGGCGGCATCCACTCCACCGACAGCTTTTATGACGAACGCCCCGACCTGACCGAGCAACTCCGCCGCCACCGCACCCTGGCGGTCGAGATGGAAACCGCCGAACTCTATACCATCGCGGCCCGCCACGGCGTGCGGGCGCTCTCCATCCTCACGGTCAGCGACAATCTCGTCACCGGCGCCGCAATGCCACCCGCGGACCGCGAACAGGGATTGTCGGCGATGTTCGACATCGCCCTTGCCGCCGCCTTTGCCGGCTGACGCCCCCCGTTCATCTTTCCAGAAATACTCCCGCCGGAGGCCCTTGAAAGCCGTCCGGGAGGCAATTCCCGGCAGGGTCTTCACGGCCCTTCCCGATCAGGCGCCATCCCCGCGTCCGTGGCTGCGGTCATAGCCATTGACCGGCGGGCTCTGCCATCCTTCCAGCGCGCCCATGCGCGGCGCATGGATCTCGACCAGCAGCGGGTGACAGGCGGCCGCGTCGCTTGAATGCTCCGCCGAGCAGTCCCCACCGGGGCATGCGCTCAATGCACCCAGAAGGTCGATTTCGGCAAAGAACTCCAGATGGTCACCGGGGCGCACCGGGCTCGCCTTCATGAAATACTGCCCGGTGTCCCGGGTGAAACCGGTGCACATGAAAACGTTCAACACGTCATGCACATGGGCTTCGGCCGCCGTCAGCCCGGTGTCCAGCGTATCGGCCACCGCCCGTGTCAGGTTTGAATGGCAGCAGTGGTGATACTGGCTCCCGGCCAGCAGGTTGCCGGTATAGGGATCGCATCGGGTGCCGATCACGTCGTGAACCGCCCCGCCGAACCCGTCGATTCCGTACCAGTCCAGGGTGTCGGCAACGATCGTGGCCATCGGACGCAGATGCGGAAAACAGGACCACATCCTGTCGCCGGTGCTCAGGTGGGTGCCGTGCAGGGCCCGTGTCTTGCCTGAATGGAAGCGTTCCGACAGGTCATGCGCGTTCCACAGGTTGAGATCGCCCACCTGCGGCCCCTCCACGCTGGTGATGCGAAAGAACTGCCCGGCCCGGACCCGAAACGCGGCCGCCTCGCGCGGCGGCACGGTTACCTCGCCGACCCTTTCCGCATCGGCCCGCGCCGCGGCGTATAACGCAAGGTCGGGCTGCGGCAGCGTCTCGGTCGGGTAGCATATGACCGGGGGGACGGCACGGCGGGAATCGGCATCGGCTGGTTCGGACATGGGCCTCTCTACTTGTCTGGCGGCGTCTGGTCGGCCCGACAATCCAAAGGCGGTTTCCCGGTGCTTGTAAAGCCCTCCGCACCGCAGGCCATGCATCTGAACTTCTTCAGCCCGTCGCGGTCACCACGCCGGTCCTCGCGCCACCGGCAGGCCCGCGTCGCGGGGTTCGAGAATACCAGGACCAGAACGAAGGCCAGCAGCAGGCCCGCCACAACAATCATCGGTATCGCCCCCCGGTCCGATGCCGCGGCCACCACGGCCCAGCCGCCATATACCGTCCGTCCGCCGGGCGGGCAACCGCCACCACCAACGGCATCGTGACCCCAAAACCGGGCGCAAGATACCGTCTTTCCCGTGCGCCGGGCCGTCTGACCACCGTCATCAGCCCAATGACGGCACAGGCGCGCAACGGTCACGCTGGTGCTTGACGGACAACGTGACGGACCCGGACGATCGCGCCGGGTGCCGTGCACGGATGCATGGCCTTGCCACCGCCGTGCTGCACCCCGGGACCGGGGAAACATGCCGGCCGGCAGGGGCCGGGCAAAATTGTGATCACGGCCAGCACGTAACCCGAAAATACCGCACCCATGCAGGACAGGCTGCTGCGTGAAGTTGCCCTGCGGATATCCGGAAAGGCGCGCTTCCCTGTTGAAGTGAATTTGTGATCACGGCCTTTCCTACGTGATCACAAACTGGAATTTTCCGGAAAAATGGACCTGGATTGCGGCTTTTGGGGTGTGAAGGCGTGACATGCGCGCTAAAAGATTCCACGAGTGTCGTCGACGAGCAACCAGGGCGAGGCAGCAGAAGGGACAGACCCAATGGCAGACGTGAACAGGGGCAATCGCCCACTTTCGCCACATCTGACAATCTATCGTCCGCAAATGACATCGATAAGTTCGATCCTGACGCGGATTACCGGAAACGCGCTGATCGTCGCCGCGCTTCTGATCGTCTGGTGGCTTCTGGCCGCCGCGACCTCGGAGGCCTATTTTGCTACGGCGGACGCGGTTCTCACCTCCTGGTTCGGCGATATCGTGATGACCCTTTCATTGTGGGCGGTTTGGTATCATTACCTTGCCGGGCTACGCCATCTGCTCTGGGATTCAGGCCGTGGCCTGGAGCTTGCGACCGCCGAGAAGCTGGGCTGGGTCTGCGTCATCGGCTCGGTCATCCTGACCGTGATCACCATCGTCATCATCTGAAGCGAGGCAAGCCATGCGTTTTCTGACCGACCGCAAGCGCGCCGAAGGCAAGGGCGCGGCCCATGCCGGAACCGGGCATCACTGGCACATGATCGTCAGCGGCGTCGGCCTGGCACTCGTTGTGCCGGCCTTCCTCTACATTTTCGGAAGCACCCTCGGACAAGGTCGCGATGCAGTGCTCGAAACCTTTGCCCACCCGGCCGTTGCGATCCTTTCCGGCCTGGTGGTGGTTGTCGGCATGCAGCATTTCCGAAGCGGTGTGCAAACCCTTTTGGAGGATTACACCCACGGGTCCACCCGCAAGGTGACGATCGTCCTGGCCACCGCGCTGAGCTATGCCATCATGGCCACGGGGCTTTTCGCCCTTGCCAAGATCGCGCTTTGAGGAGCTGAATAACATGGCTGCATACGAATTCGAGACACATGATTACGATGTGGTGGTTGTCGGCGCCGGCGGGGCCGGTCTGCGTGCAACGCTGGGCATGGCCGAACAGGGCCTGCGCACCGCCTGCGTGACCAAGGTCTTTCCGACCCGGTCGCACACCGTGGCCGCTCAGGGCGGGATCGCGGCAAGTCTGTCCAACATGGGTCCGGACCACTGGCAATGGCACATGTACGACACGGTCAAGGGCTCGGACTGGCTGGGCGATACCGACGCCATGGAGTATCTTGCCCGCGAGGCGCCCAAGGCCGTTTACGAGCTGGAACATTATGGCGTGCCCTTCTCGCGGACCGAGGAAGGCAGGATCTATCAGCGCCCCTTCGGTGGCCACACAACCGAGTTCGGGGAAGGCCCGGCCGTGCAGCGCACCTGTGCCGCCGCGGACCGCACCGGCCACGCCATCCTGCACACGCTCTACGGGCAGAGCCTGAAGAACAATGCCGAGTTCTATATCGAGTATTTCGCGATTGACCTGATCATGTCCGATGATGGCGCCTGCACCGGCGTGGTGTGTTGGAAACTCGATGACGGGACGATCCATGTCTTCAACGCCAAGATGGTCGTGCTGGCCACCGGCGGCTACGGCCGGGCCTATTTCAGCGCGACCTCGGCGCATACCTGCACCGGCGACGGCGGCGGCATGGTGGCCCGCGCGGGATTGCCGCTTCAGGACATGGAATTCGTGCAGTTCCACCCCACCGGCATTTTCGGTGCCGGCTGCCTGATCACCGAGGGCGCGCGCGGCGAGGGTGGTTACCTGACCAATTCCGAGGGCGAACGCTTCATGGAACGCTACGCGCCACAATACAAGGATCTGGCACCACGCGATTATGTCAGCCGCTCGATGACCATGGAGATCCGCGAAGGCCGCGGCGTCGGGCCGAACGGGGACCATATACACCTCAACCTCAGCCACCTGCCTGCCGAGGCGCTCAACCTGCGCCTGCCGGGAATATCGGAGTCGGCAAAGATCTTTGCCGGGGTCGATGTCACCAAGGAACCGATCCCGGTGTTGCCCACGGTGCATTACAACATGGGCGGTGTGCCCACCAATTACTGGGGCGAGGTGCTCAACCCCACCGCCGAGGATCCCAACGCCATCGTTCCCGGGCTCATGGCCGTGGGCGAGGCCGGCTGCGCCAGCGTTCACGGCGCCAACCGGCTGGGCTCCAACTCGTTGATCGACCTCGTGGTGTTCGGCCGCGCCGCCGCGATCCGCGCCGGCCGCGTGGTGGATGCCGAAAGCGCAGTGCCGGAAACCAACAGTGCACAAGTGGACAAGGCCCTGGACCGCTTCGACGGGCTGCGCCATGCCGCGGGCAGCACACCCACGGCCGAACTTCGCCTCGAAATGCAGAAAACCATGCAGGAGGACGCCGCCGTCTTCCGGACCTCGAAAACCCTCGCTGCGGGGCTCGAGAAAATGACCGGCGTCGCGGCCAAGCTTGACGACCTGCACGTGACTGACCGTTCCATGATCTGGAACTCGGACCTGATGGAAACGCTGGAGCTGACCAATCTGATGCCCAACGCGCTGGCGACCATCGCCGGAGCCGAGGCGCGCAAGGAAAGTCGCGGCGCCCACGCCCACGAGGATTTCACCAAGCGCGATGACAAGAGCTGGCGCGTGCACACCGTGGCCCGCGTGGATGGCAACAGCGTCGACCTTGGCTATAGACCCATCATCGAGGATCCGTTGACCCCCGAAAAGGAGGGCGGAATCGCGATCAAGAAGATCGCTCCGAAGGAACGCACGTTCTGATGACCGCGACGCCCGTCATAGCTCGTGGTGGCTTGCGGAAAGTCCGGTGATGGCCGCGCCCCATGCCTCCCGCGCCGGACCGGCGCGACTGATCATCCATTGCGGTGTGCAGAAAACCGGCTCGACCTCTCTGCACCATTTCCTGGGTCGCAACCGGGCCGCACTGGAGGCGCGTGGAGTGCATGTTCTGACCCCGCTCAAGGGCACGCCCACGCGGGTTCTCGGTCGAACGGCGGCGCATTTCTCGGTCGATCCGACACGGGAAAACGAGGAGCTTCTGGAGAAGGCCGCCACCGAGCTGCGCAACAGCCTGCCGGCGTCCGGCACGTGCCTTGTCTCGCATGAAAACCTGCCCGGCGCGATGATCGGACGCGCCGGTGAGACGCGGCTCTATCCTCATGTCACCCGCATACTCGACACGATCGACCGCGCGATGGCGCCACTTGCGCCGGAATACGTCTTTTACACCCGCGATATGGCAGCCTGGAAAAAGAGCGTCTACAATCAGGCCGTCAAGACCGACAGCTACCCGCGCAGCGAGGCCGAGTTCCTGTGCGAGACCGAAAACTGCGGCAGCTGGGCCGATCTGGAATCGCGTCTTTCCACGCATCTGGGGGCCGCACGGCTGGCGATCTTCCGGCTGGAGGACGAACCCGATCCGGCACGCCCCGGTCAGCAGCTTCTGCATCATGCCGGCCTTGAGGGTTGCGACCTTGCCACGCTCAGCCCCGTTTCCGGAACCCGCAATCAGAGCCTGAACGCCGGGGCCCTTGAATTCATGCGACTTCTCAATACCCTCGATCTTAACCGGCAGGCCCGCACCAGGGTGGCCCGTCTCGTGACAAGAAACCAGCAACTCTTCGCCTCGGGCTAGGGGTCTCCCCCGCCCGCACGCGCCGCAGCAAAGGACGACAGACATGGTGGAACTCGCACTGCCCAAGAACTCCCGGATGACCCGTGGCAAGACCTGGCCCAAACCGGAGGGGGCCGGCAACATTCGCAAGTTCCAGATCTACCGCTGGAATCCCGACGATGGCGAAAACCCGCGGGTCGATACCTACTTCGTCGACATGGACACCTGCGGTCCGATGGTTCTGGACGCGCTGATCAAGATCAAGACCGAAATCGACCCGACCCTGACCTTCCGCCGGTCCTGCCGCGAGGGGATATGCGGCTCCTGTGCGATGAACATCGACGGTATCAATACGCTGGCCTGCATTTACGGTATGGACGAGGTCAAGGGCGACGTGAAGATTTACCCGTTGCCACACATGCCGGTTGTGAAGGATCTGATCCCGGACCTCACGCATTTCTATGCGCAGCACGCCTCGATCATGCCGTGGCTGGAGACGAAGACCAACGCCCCCGCCAAGGAATGGAAGCAGTCTATCGAGGACCGCGAGAAACTGGACGGCCTCTACGAGTGCGTGATGTGCGCCTGCTGCTCCACCGCCTGCCCCTCCTACTGGTGGAACGGTGACAAGTATCTCGGGCCCGCCGCACTGCTGCATGCCTATCGCTGGATCATCGACAGCCGCGACGAGGCGACAGGGGAGCGGCTGGACGATCTGGAGGATCCGTTCAAGCTCTACCGCTGCCACACGATCATGAACTGCACCAAGACCTGCCCGAAGGGCCTCAACCCGGCCAAGGCGATCTCAAAGATCAAGAAGATGATGGTCGAGCGTACGGTCTGAACGGGCTCACGATCGCCGGACGAAATCGCGGCGCAACTGCGCGATGGTCATGGCAACGGTCAGGACAACCAGGGCCGCCACCGCGTGATAGCCCAGAAACCAGACCTGCCCGGCCATCGGCTCGAATTCTGTCGAGGAAATGAAGATGCGCGCCGCGCGCCAGGTCACCCACAGCGCCGCGGCCAGGGACAGCCCGGCCCCGGCGGCCATCGCGCGGCCGGCCCCGGGGCGCCGCCGGCCCAGCCACAGCAACGCGGCCGCCAGGATGACCCCGGCCCCGCCGCCCACGAGCGTTGCCTGCATCTGCCAGAAGGGGTGCACCAGGCCGGCGGCAGCCATCGCCCCGCCCGACACCAGCGCCGCGAGCGCGGCCACGCCGCCAAGAAGTGCAAGAAACAGTGTCATTCCCTCGCCTCTCGGTCGATTTCCCTGCCCCGGAACTATCCGCTTTCCGATCCTGTCAAGACAAATGACATTCCCGCGAGCCGCTTGTCTGACTCAACTCCGTTCGGTCAGGATCAGGGCGACCCCGGCGAGCACCACGCCGCCACCCAACAGAACCTGCGGGCTGAGAATCTCACCCAGGAATACGGCCCCGCCCAGGACCGAAAAAATCGGCAGAAGCAAGAGAAATGGCGCCACCAGACTCACCGGGTTGCGCCGCACCAGCGTGTACCAGATACCATAGCCAAGCGCCGTCATCACCAGCCCCATGTACAGGACCGCCCCCCACACCACCGGCCCGGCACTGCGCAACGCGGCGACATGCCCGCTTTCGAACAGGCCCGACATCACGAAAAGCTGCGGCGCGGCCATTACCGCCACCCAGGCGGTCACGGTCAGCCCGTCGATGCCACGCAGCTGCCGGATCATCGCCTGGCCCACCGCCCATGTCGCGGCGCCTCCGATGACCAGCAGCACGGCGCCCCACTCCGCGGCGATGCGCGGCGCGCCCGTGATCTGCCAGACCCCGATGAAGGCGAGCGCGATCCCCGTCCACTTGCGCCATCCTGTCCGCTCACCCAGAACCAGCGCCCCGATCAGCGTCAGGAACGGCACTTCGAGTTGCACGATCAGCGCCGCCGCCCCTGCATCCAGCCGCACGAGCCCGGTATAGGTCAGGCTGTATTGCACCGCTGCCGAAATCAGCGCGATAAGGAAAAGTATCCGAAATTGCCCCGCCGGCACCCGCACGAACCAAACCAGCGCCAGCGCGGTCACCGTGAATCTGAGCGCCATGAGAAGGATCGGCGGAAAGTGCCCGATGGCCGCCTTGGCAAAAACCAGCCCCATACCCCAGGTCAGCGCAACGGCCACACCAAGTGCAAGGTCGATCCAGCCGAGGCCGGTCTTGGCGATGGGGTCCCGCACCGTCATCGGGCCATCCGATCATCCCGGCCACGCCCGGGCTGTTCCATCCCCGACATTCCTGCCTGTCGCAAATCGGCGATCACGCAAAGCTGAGTTGCGGCGCGCAGCGCCCTCGTGACAGGTTGCGGCGCGTTCATCTCCAAGAGGTAGTTCAATGCCATTCCTTCCAAGCCTGCCCGATCCGGCCCACCTGCGTGATCTTTACCGAATTTATCCCGAGAACGTACAACCGCTCATGGACTACCACGAAGGTCTTCTGCGCGGCGACGGCGCGCTCACCATAGCGGATCGCGAGTTGATCGCCACCTATGTTTCGGCGCTGAATGCCTGCCGGTTCTGCACCGGGTCACATCTTGTGTATGTGGAGGTATTCGGCCAGGACCCGGCACTGATCGAGGCGCTGCTTGACGATCCCGGCACGGCGCCGGTGGAGCCGGCGATGCGCCCGCTGCTGGCCTATGTGGCCAAGCTCAACACCCTGCCCTCGCGGCTGGTGGCCGCTGACGCGCAGTCCGTCTATGATGCCGGCTGGTCCGAGGCCGCGCTCTTTGAGGCGGTGCAGGTCTGTGCGCTGTTCAACATGATGAACAGGATCATCGAGGGGACCGGGATCAATTTCGATTACGCCGCCAACCCGGGGGCCCACCCCGCCCGCGGCAGCGCGCCGGGTGAGGCGGGCACCTCCTATACCGCCTTCGGCGCCAGCGTTACCGACACCGGGCCCGGGGCCTGAGCGAAACCGGCCCAGCGACGCGGCCGGGCGCGAACGCCCCCGGCAAGGGGCCGGGCGGGACTCCGCAATCGGTGCAAGCACCCATCCTGAGGTGCGTTCCATGGCCAGGCGTTCTTTCCGCCCCGGTCGGGGAGGGATGCAAAGGGCGGGTGATCATGACGCGAAAAGCGAGCCACGGCCAGATAGGGCCGCCCGCGCGCGTCTGCGCCCGCCGGTACAAGGTGAAAAGGGTTCCCGCACCGCCGGATACCCGGCCACCAAACCCGCGAGGAACGGTCCGGTATCATGGGCATCCGCGGCCACGGTCGCATCCATCGTCGATTGCGCTCCAACAGCCCGGATCACACGTGCATCTTCAGCGAACTCGTGATGCCCACTGTCATCGCGTCATAGCCGAGCCGATTCATCATCTCTGCGGCCAGTTGCCCCTTGTAGTGGTTGTAAAAAAGCGTGCCCTGGAACTGATCGCCCCCATCCAGCAGGAGGACGGCGTCTCCGGCCCTTGACCGTGCAGCCCGGATTGCCGTGATCAGCCTCGCCGAGCCGCCAAAGCATTCCTTCGCGTCCCGGGCTTTCTTGCCGCACGGGGAATCAAAGCGGTTCACCGGCTCGAACCGCGCATGAAAATCATTGGTGTGCAGGATGGTGAGGCGATCTTCTGCCCGGGTGCTCAATGCGCACAACATGAGTATCGCACCCAAGCAGACGGAACGCAGGATCATCACGGGGCCTTTCGGTGCTGTCGCGGGCTGTTGCGGGAATGGTGCCTTGGCCAAGCCGGCATGTCAAAGCGCGCTTGACCGTCCCGCCGACCCCGTGCATCACCCTGCCATGCTGATCTACAAGATATTCCGCCGCCAAGAATGGGAGGCCCTGCGCGACATCGGACGCACAAAGGGCGCACCGGTCGATCTGGCCGACGGGTTCATCCACTTCTCCACCGCCGAGCAGATCCCGGGCACCGCCGGCAAGCATTTCGCCGGCGCCGAGGGCCTGATGCTTGCTGCGGTGGAGGCTGACGGCCTTGGCACGGCCCTGATGTGGGAACCGTCGCGCGGCGGGGCGCTTTTTCCACATCTCTACCGGGATTTGCGGATTGCGGATCTCGAATGGATCCGGCCGCTGCCCCTTCTCGACGGCGCCCATGACATCCCCGAGGAGGTCAGCGGCCATGTCGATCCGACCCGTCCTGCCTTCGACGCGTTCAAATCGCTCGACCGCGACCGACCCGTCGAGATGCTCAATCTCGTGCGCCTGCGGACCCACGCGGCCTACCCGTCCGAGCACCCCCTCGCCGGCGAGGGCCTGGACGGGGCTGACGCCTACCGCCGATACAGCGCCGAAAGCGCCCCTGTTCTCAAGCGTGTCGGTGCTTCGATCGCGTGGCGCGGCGGGTTCGAGGCCACGCTGATCGGTCCGGCCTCGGAATCGTGGGATCACATCTTCGTTGCCCGCTACCCCACCGCGCACGCGTTTCTGGAGATGATCACCGATCCGGCCTATCGCGCCGCCGTCACCCATCGGCAAGCAGCGGTGCGAACGTCGCGGCTGATCCGCTGCCACCCCGCCGAGGCCGGGGATGCCTTCGGATGAGGTGGACCGAAAGCCTTGGCCTGTCGGCCCTGAGCCGGATGGACCCGGAAAATGCTCACAACGTGGCGCTTCTGGCGTTGCGCGCGGGCCTGGTCCCACTGCCCGGCCTGGTGACCTCGCCGCGGCTGCGCTGCCGGCTGGCGGGGCTGAACCTGTCCAATCCCGTCGGGCTCGCGGCCGGATTCGACAAGAACGCTGTCGCCCTTGCACCGCTGTCGCGCGCCGGTTTCGGATTCATCGAAGCCGGCGCCGTCACCCCCCGTCCACAATCCGGAAACCCGCGCCCCCGCCTCTTTCGCCTGCCCGAAGATCACGCGGTGATAAATCGCTTCGGCTTCAACAATGACGGGATGGAGGCAGTGGCCGCGCGTCTGACCAACCGACCCCGCGATGCGGTGATCGGGCTCAACCTTGGCGCCAACAAGGATAGCCCCGACCGGGCCGAGGATTTCGCCCGCGTGCTGGCCCGCTGCGGCACGAGACTGGATTTTGCCACCGTCAACGTCTCGTCACCCAACACCGAGAGTCTCCGCGATCTGCAGGGGCCTGCGGCACTGGCGAAACTGCTGGCCGGAGTGCTGGAAGCGCGCGACTGGCTGGCGACCCCGATCCCGATCTTTCTGAAGATCGCTCCGGACCTGTCGGATGCGGATCTTGCGGATATCGCCGGTGTCGCACAGGAGGCCGGGGTGAACGGCATCATCGCCACCAACACCACGTTGTCACGGGATGGGCTGAAGGACCGCGCGCGGGATCAGGCCGGCGGGCTGTCAGGGGCGCCACTTTTCGAACGTTCCACGCGGGTCATTGCGCGCCTGTCCCGGCTGACCGACGGCAAAATGCCGCTTGTCGGGGTGGGTGGCATCGCCTCCGCGGCAGACGCCTATGCCAAGATCCGTGCCGGAGCAAGCGCGGTCCAGCTTTATACCGCGCTCGGATACCGCGGGCTTTCGCTGGTTCCGGAAATCGCCCGCGGTCTCGATCGCCGGCTCGCTTCCGATGGGTTCGCCGATGTCACCGCCGCTGTCGGCACCCTCCGCGACGCATGGCTGTGACCGGAGGGCGGGGCCGCCACGGCCCCTCACAAGCGCGCTGCACGGGGTTGAAACCGGCACGCCATGCCCTTCCTGTAAAAGGCAGGGTACGGCCGGTTCGGACCGATCAGGGAGGTATCCGATGACGTTGGCCAAAAAGGCATATGGATGGCTCGACGCGGTGGTGTTCGACCTCGTGCGGGAATTGCGATGGTCCTTCCTGCCGCCGCTGATGGTGTATTTCGCCGCCGGGATTCAGGGGCTTACCGCAATCGTCGGCACGTTCTTCGTCAAGGAGTATCTGGGCCTGTCTGCCGCTTTTCTCGCCGGGCTCACCTTCTGGGCGGGTCTGCCCTGGGCGCTGAAGATGCCGATGGGCCATCTTGTGGATATCATCTGGCGATGGAAATGGATGCTTGTCTGGGTCGGCGCCGGTCTCATCGCGACATCGATGATCATCATGGTCCTGCTGATCAGCGATCCCGACATGATGGAGACGATCGCCCCGATCCCTGCCTGGTACGTGACAAGCGTGATCCTGGCGCCCTCGGGCTACGTGGTTCAGGACGCGGTGGCCGACGCCATGTCCGTCGAAGCGGTACCGCGCTTCGACGAAAACGGCGAACCGCTGGACGAAGAGCGTGCCCGCGAACTTCACACCACCATGCAGATGCTCGGACGGGTCGCGATAATCACCGGCGGCGTCGGCGTGTCGCTTCTGAATATCTACATGTTCTCCGGTGTCGAGAGTTTGACCCAGCCCGAAAAGGCCGAGGTTTATGCCGACATCTACCTCCTGGCTCTGGCAATCCCGGTGATTTCGGTTTCAGGCGTTATCCTGGCGGCACTACAGAAACGTCTGGCCGCACGTCGCCTGCGACAGCGCGGGGCGGACGCGAACGAAATCGCCCTGCTTTTCGAACGTCCCGGCGAACCAACCGAACCGAACCAGTGGTATTTCATCGGCGGCGGCGCTTTCGTGGCACTGTCGCTTGCCGTCGGGTTGTCCGGCATTCCTTTCAGTCAGGAAATCGTCTTCGCCGGGTCCTTCGCGATCATCGTCTTTCTCATGCGACAGCTCGTACAGTTCCTGCCGCCCGAAAAGGGCAGCGCGCTGATCGGCACCGCGGTGATCATCTTCGTTTTCCGCGCCGTGCCCCTGCCTGGCCCCGGCGCGACGTGGTTCAGCATCGACGAGTTGGGCTTCGATCAGCAATTCCTCTCGGTGCTGTCGCTCATCGCCTCGGTTCTCACGCTTGTGGGTATGTTCGTGTTGCGTCCGCTGATGGCGACACGGCCACTGACCTTCATCGTCATAATTCTGACCGTGGCGGGCGGCATCATGCTTCTGCCGAATATCGGGCTCTACTACGGATTCCACGAGATCACGGCACCGATGACCGCCGGTGTGGTCGACGCGCGTTTCATCGCGATCATCGACACCGCGATCGAGTCGCCGCTTGGACAGATCGCAATGATCCCGATGTTGGCATGGATCGCCCGCAACGCGCCCGCGAACCTCAAGGCCACCTTCTTCGCCGTGATGGCGTCGTTCATGAACCTCGCGCTTTCAGCCAGCAGCCTGGCCACGAAATACCTCAACCAGATCTTCACCATTACCCGCGAGGTCAGGGACCGCGACAGCGGACAGATCATGACACCCGCTGATTACTCGGAACTCGGGATGCTCCTTGTCACGGTTCTGACAATCACCGTCGCGGCGCCTCTCCTGGCTATCCTCGTGGTGCAGAAAAGCCCGCTCAAGACCCCGGATTGACCGCCTCGGCGACGGAGACATTCCAAAGCAAGGCGTGCCAGCCCGGCACGATGGCGCCGATACCAGACGGGCCGGCCCCGTTTCCGGGTGCGTGCGGGCAGCAGCGGGAAAGGGGCATTAACCATTCCTAAACCAGCCGCGCGTTAATGGTTAACGACACGGGTCGGCAGGGTCCGTCGGCAAGGGGAAAGATCATGGTCGCGCGCGCCTATACGGTGGCATTCGAAGGGGTGGAGGCGCGCCCGGTCGAGGTGCAATGCGCGGTGAACCCCGGTCTTCCGGCATTTTCCGTCGTCGGTTTGCCCGACAAGGCGGTCAGCGAGGCGCGGGACCGGGTGCGCACGGCGCTCAGCGCGATGGCCATCGCGCTGCCCTCCAAGCGCATCACCATCAACCTGAGTCCCGCCGATCTGCCCAAGGAGGGCAGCCATTTCGACCTGCCGATCGCGCTTGCCCTCCTGGCCGCGCTCGAGATCATTCCCGAGGACGCGGTCGAGGGCACCACCTCCCTTGGCGAGTTGTCACTCGACGGCACGTTGATACCTGTCGTTGGCGCCCTGCCCGCCGCGATGGCCGCCGCCGAAGACGCACGCACGCTCTTGTGCCCCCGTGCATCCGGGGCGGAGGCGGCCTGGGTCGGCGCCGCGCAGGTTCTGGGGGCGGGCACCCTGACGGATGTCGTGCGCCATTACACGGGACAATCGCCCCTGCCGCCCGCTGAACCGGGAGAGGTGACAGGCGATGCGGGCACACGCGACCTCTCCGACGTCAAGGGTCAGGAACGCGCCAAGCGCGCACTTGAAATCGCGGCCGCCGGGCGCCACCACCTGATGATGGTTGGCACCCCCGGTTCGGGCAAGTCCATGCTTGCCGCGCGCCTGCCCGGCATCCTGCCCCCTCTGAGTGCCGCCGAGGCGCTCGAGACCTCGATGATCCATTCTCTCGCGGGCCTTCTGGACGAAGGCGGGATCAGCCGCGCGCGCCCCTTCCGGGAACCGCACCATACCGCATCGATGGCTGCGATCGTCGGCGGCGGGCGGCGCGCCTCACCGGGGGAGATAAGCCTCGCGCATAACGGCGTGCTCTTCATGGACGAGTTTCCCGAATTTCCGCGCACCGTGCTGGAAACCCTGCGCCAGCCGATCGAGACCGGCGAAGTCATGGTCGCCCGCGCCAATGCACATGTGAAATATCCCTGCCGCTTCATGCTGGTGGCCGCCGCCAACCCCTGCAAATGCGGCTACCTGCCCGACCCCGCCCGCGCCTGCGCCCGCGCGCCCCAGTGCGGAGAGGATTACATGGGCCGTATCAGTGGCCCCTTGATGGACCGCTTCGATCTGCGTGTCGAGGTGCCCCCGGTCGCGTTTTCCGATCTCGACATGCCTGCCACGGGCGAAGACTCCATGACTGTGGCCGCGCGAATCGACGCCGCCCGAAACCACCAGACGGCCCGTTTCAGTGCATCACCGACACCGCGGCTGAATGCGGATTCCGAAGGCGCGGCGCTTGAGAAAATCGCCGCTCCCGACGCCGAAGGGCGGGCCCTGATCAACCGGGTCGCGGAACGCTTCGGGCTTTCGGCCCGTGGCTATCACCGGGTTCTGCGCGTGGCGCGCACCATCGCTGATCTCGATGGATCGGAAGATTTGCGCCAGCCCCACGTGGCCGAAGCGGTAAGCTTTCGCCTGCCCGCTCTCAGAGATGCCTGATCCAGGCCGCCGCTGTCCGCAGGCTCGTGCGGGCTTCGGGAAGGATATTATGGAAGATCGGCCAGACATGCGGCAAGTCGTGCTCGATCAAGCAAGAGACGTCTACGCCGCATTCGCGCAGCCGTTCGGCCAGTCGCCGGGTGTCGTCCAGGAGGATTTCGGTATCGCCTGCCGTCACCCAAACCGGCGGCGCACCGGTGAAATCGCCGAACAGCGGCGATGCGCGCGGATCGCGTGGATCATAGTCACCAAGATACAGCCCCACCATTTCCTCGGCACGGTCCGCGGGCAGCAGCGCGTCGGCACGCGCGTTACCGGATACACTCCGGCCCGAGAAGGTCAGATCGGTCAGCGGCGAGAACAACACGCAGCCGCGCGGTTTGGTCAGGCCCTGCCGCGTGATCTCCAGCAAGGCCGACAGGGCCAGCCCGCCACCGGCACTGTCACCTCCGATCACCACGCCGCCGGGACGTTCGGCCACCGCACGATAGGCGGCCACAACATCATCCACCGCCGCGGGAAAGGGATCTTCGGGTGCCTTTCGATAATCCGGCAGGCATGCGGGCAGGCCGCTGAACCGTGAAAGGGCGGCCAGCATCGCCCGATGGGTCCCGGGTGAGCCGAAAACGAAGGCACCCCCATGGAAATAGAGAAGCAGCGGCCCGGCATCCTCCGCAACGCCGCGGGCGCGCACCCATTGGGCCGGAATGCCCGCCACCGGCCGCGCCTCGAAGATCGTGCCGCGCGGGGCGTGGAAATAGAGCCGCGATTTCCGCTCGAATCCACGCCTCACCCGGATCGGATCCTCAACCCGGGCCAGGAACGGCTTCTCGACAAGCCGCAACCAGGTGTTGAGCAGGCCAGCGACGATGCTCACGCGCGCTTTTTCTCGATCGAGTTCCAGATCTGCCCGGCCACGTTGATGCCGTCGAATCGTTCGAGTTCCTGTATGCCTGTCGGTGACGTCACGTTTATCTCGGTCAGGTAGTCGCCGATCACGTCGATCCCGACGAACACCTGCCCCTTGTCGCGCAGCCGCGGACCAATCGCGGCGCAGATCTCGTGATCGCGGTCGGTCATCGTGACCTTCTCGGGCCGGCCACCCACATGCATGTTCGACCGGGTCTCGCCGGCACCGGGAATACGGTTGATGGCGCCGGCGGGCTTGCCATCCACGAGGATGACGCGTTTGTCGCCCCTGCTGATTTCGGGCAGGTATTTCTGCACGATAAGCGGCTCGCGCGAGAAGCCGGTGAACATTTCGTGCAGTGAGCTCAGATTGCGATCGGATTCAGCCAGGTGAAAGACACCGGCCCCGCCATTGCCGTAAAGCGGTTTCAGGATCACGTCGCCATAGCGGTCGCGGAACGCCCGGATGGTGGCCAGATCACGGGCGATGGTCGTGGGGGGCATCAACTCCGGAAAATCGAGGATCAGAAGCTTCTCGGGGAAGTTGCGCACCCAGAACGGATCATTGACAACCAGGGTTCCCGGCCCGAGCCGCTGAAGCAGATGGGTGGTGGTGATGTAATGCATGTCGAAGGGGGGATCCTGCCTGAGCCACACCACATCGAAATCCGCAAGATCAACGACCACCTCATCCCCGAGAGTGAAATGATCGCCCTTCACACGGCGCACGTTCAGGGACCGGCCTCGCGCGGTGATCCGGCCCTCATCATAGGCCAGCATGTCAGGCGTGTAGTAGAAAAGCTCATGGCCGCGCGCCTGCGCCTCCTCCGCCAGTCGGAACGTGCTGTCGGCATCAATGTCGACGGGTTCGATCGGGTCCATTTGAAAGGCAATCTTCATGGCTGCACCTGCGCCCCCGGTGATTTTCCTTGCCAGTCCTAAATGGTCCAAGCGGGCGACGGGCGCAATTCAGAAATGACCGAAGGCATTTTCCAGCACACGGACCACGCCCTGCCCGTTCACCACCGCCATATCGAACCGGACGTCGGCCAGCTGCCCTTCGGGCACATGGCCCAGGTACTCTGCCGCAGCGGCCCGGATGCGGCGCTTCTGCGTCGTTTGCAGCCGTTTCATGGCCTCCTCGAAACTGCGCGCTTTCTTGACTTCGCAGAAGATGTATATCCCGTCTCGGCACAGGATCAGGTCGATCTCGCCGCCCTGCCCGCGCCAGCGTCTTGCCAGCACTTCGGCACCGCCTGCAATGTATTCCGCCGCCACGGACCTCTCGGCGCAGTCGCCCGACAGCCAGGCACGCCGGCCGGCCCAGCTTCGTGGCGTCCCCGCCGGCACCCCGGCGTTGCTGAAATTCACCTCCCTGCGTGACGTCATGCCGTATCCATCATCCATCCCCTCATTCGCCGCGCCGCACCCCGGTCGGCCGGAGCCAGCTACGGTCCCGCCCTGCCACAAGGAGAGCACCTGCAAAGGTCAACCCTGATCATCCGCCAGCTTGAGGGCAAGCTGGTAGACCCGTCGCCGCGGCAGCCCCAGATCAGCCGACACGCGATCGGCCGCATCGCGCACCGAACGCGTCGCGAGGGCTTCGCTCAATCTCGCTTCTAGGTCGGAATCTTTAACGCTCAATGAATCCGGCCTGTCCACCAACACCACGATCTCGCCCTTGAGGGTGCGCTCGGCGCATTGCGCGGCCAGATCCTCAAGCGTGCCGCGCAGTACTTCCTCGAATTTCTTGGTCAGTTCGCGGCACAACGCCGCCTGCCGGTTGCCGCCCAGTACCGCCGCGGCGTCGCGCAGCATCGCCGCCGCACGCTTGGGCGATTCGAAAAAGATCAGTGTCGCCGGCACCGCGGCAAGTTCGGAAAGGGCGGTTTTCCGCCGGGAGACGGCGGCAGGCAGAAACCCCGCGAAAAGGAACCGGTCAGTAGGCAGGCCCGACAATGTCAGCGCGGCAATCGCCGCCGACGGTCCCGGCGCAGACACCACGGCATGGCCGCCGGCAACCGCCGCGCGCACAAGATCAAAACCCGGATCAGCCACCATCGGCGTACCCGCCTCGGCCGCGTAGACAACCGATTTTCCCGCCTCCAGCGCCGCCAGCAAACGCGGCCGTGCCCGGGGACCGTTGTGATCGTGATAGGCGATCATCGGTCGCTGGCCTGGCGCGATCCCGTGAAGTTCCATAAGGCGCCGCAAGCTGCGCGTGTCCTCGGCTGCGATGACCTCCGCGCCGGCAAGGATGTCCAGCGCCCTGAGCGTGATGTCCCGCGCAGCGCCGATCGGTGTCGCCACCAGGTACAATCCCGGTGCCAGCGCCTGTGTTTCTGGATTCATCACTGGACCCGCCCCGCATGACGTTTATTATCGCCTCCGATTGCGGGGGCGCCTTGGCGCACCTGCCGACAACGGAGTAGTACAAGCCCATGTTTGCCGTTTTGCCCACCGCCCGCAAGCTGTTAAGCCGCCTGACGATCCTGCTTGCCCTCACCTGGCTTGCAGCCTGTCAGCCGACCGGCCTGACCGGTACCGGCGGCGGCCCCTCGATCAACCCGTCCGCGCCAGTGCCGGTGGCGCTTCTGGTGCCGCACGGGGCGGCTGACGAAAACGAGCAGAAACTCGCCCGGGACCTGGAGAATGCCGCGCGCATGGCGGCCTCTGATCTTCAGGGCGTGCAGATCGACCTGCGTATTTATGGAACCGCGGGACAGCCTGAAAAGGCCCGCGAAGCAGCCCTTGCCGCCGTCTCCGACGGCGCACGGATCATCGTTGGTCCCCTTCACGCCGAAGCCGCCCGTGCCGCGGCCGCCGCGGCGGGGCGGGGTGTCAATGTGCTGGCCTTTTCGAACAATACCCGGATTGCCGGCGGCAACCTCTTCGTGCTCGGCCACACCTTCGAAAATTCCGCCCGCCGCCTGACCCGGTATGCCGTGAGCCGGGGCAAGTCGCGTTTCCTCGCGGTGCATGCCGAAAATCTCGCCGGTGATGTGGGACGCGCTGCGATCGAAACTGCGGTTCTGGATACCGGGGCGCAGCTTGTCGGCTCTGTCAGCCACGCTTTCAATCAGGATGACGTGATCGGCGCCGTGCCCCGAATCGTCGAGGAAGCCGAGGCAGGCGAGGCAGATGCCGTTTTCCTGGCGTCCAACACGGCCGGGGCGTTGCCGCTCTTCACCCAGATGCTTCCCGAAAGCGGGCTCGACCCCGACGAGGTGCAGTATATCGGGCTCACCCGCTGGGACAAACCGCCACAGACCCTGGCCCTGCCCGGCGTTCAGGGGGGCTGGTTCGCGTTGCCCGACCCGGCCAAGAGTGCCGCGTTCCAGGCCCGCTTCAAGGAGGCGCACGGGGCTGCGCCGCATGCCATTGCCGGTCTGGCCTATGACGGGATCGCCGCCATCGGCGCGCTTGTCAGGCAGGGCCGGCGCGATGCCCTCACGCATGGTGGCCTCACCCAGCCCGCCGGCTTCCAGGGGGTCGAAGGGGTTTTCCGCCTGCGTGCCGACGGCACCAACGAACGCGGGCTCGCGGTGGCCACCGTGATTGACCGGAAGGTCGAGGTGATCGACCCGGCGCCACAAGGCTTCGGCCGGAGCGGGTTCTGATCCGCGATTCCGGTCGCGCAAGCGTCGCCACAGCAAGAGACCGAGCCTGGAGACTCATGAAAGACCTTACCCGCGGTCCGGAAAATCTGATTTGCCCCGCCGCCGAGATCTTCGATGCCGACGCGATTCATGATCAATTGCAGGACGCCGCGCAAAGCCATGCAGGTGATGCGGCCGCGCTGCGCCGCGGAATCGTATCTGTTCTGGGCAACGCACTCGGGGAGGGACGCGCCGCCATCGCGAAAGGCTTCGCGGACAAGCCCTTCGCGGCCCGGCCGACCACCCGTGCCTATACCTGGCTGACGGATTGCGTGATCCTGACCGCACTCGACTGCGTCACCCGGCACATGCACCCGTTGCCCACGCCCACCGACTCCGAACGCATCGCGGTGCTTGCGGTCGGCGGATACGGGCGCGGCGAGATGGCACCGCATTCGGATGTGGACCTTCTGTTCCTTACCCCCTGGAAGATCACCCCCTGGGCCGAGAGTGTGATCGAGAGTATGCTCTATATACTTTGGGATCTGCGCCTCAAGGTGGGACATTCCAGCCGTACCATCGCCGATTGCCTGAGGCTGGGCGGCAGCGATTTCACCATACGCACCGCGCTCCTGGAGCACCGATTTCTCGCCGGCGATGCCGACCTGGCCGCAGAGCTGGATGCCAAGCTGCGCGACGACCTCTTCAAGGGAAGCGAGCGCGCCTTCATCGAGGCCAAGCTCGCAGAGCGCGACACAAGGCATGAAAAGCAAGGCCAGCGCTATGTGGTCGAACCCAATGTGAAGGAAGGCAAGGGCGGGCTGCGCGACCTGCAATCGCTGTTCTGGATCGCCAAGTACCTGCACCATGTCCGCCATGTGCGCGAGCTGGTGGAACTGGGCATGTTCACCGAAGAGGAGTTCGATACCTTCGCGCGGGCCGAAAGTTTCCTCTGGGCGGTGCGGTGCCATCTTCACCTGGTCACCGGGCGCCCCGGCGATCAGCTTACCTTCGACCTGCAGGTGGAGGTGGCCGAGCGTATGGGCTACCGCGATACGGCCGGACGCCGCGGGGTCGAACACTTCATGCAGGACTATTTCCGTCACGCGACCGCTGTGGGCGACCTGACCCGTATATTCCTCACCAAGCTGGAGGCCGCTCATGTCAAGTCGGAACCACTGTTGCAACGTCTCTTCCGTCGCAAGAAGAAGCTCAAACAGGGCTACACGGAAATCCACGGCCGTCTTGCGATCACGGATGACACCGCATTCCTGACGGACAGGCTGAACCTGTTGCGCATCTTCGAGGAAGGGCTGCGCACCGGCCTTTTGATCCACCCTGACGCGATGCGCCTCGTGACTGCCAATCTGAACCTGATCGACGACGCGCTGCGCAACGATGCCCGGGCGCAGAAACTTTTCCTCGATCTGCTCCTCAGGCATGGCAACCCGGAGCGGGCGCTGCGCCGCATGAACGAACTCGGGGTTTTGTCGGCCTTCATCCCGGAGTTCGAACCCGTGCGCGCGATGATGCAGTTCAACATGTATCACAGCTATACGGTGGACGAGCATATCATCCAGTGCATCAGCCACCTGTCGCGGATCGAACGCGGACGCCTCGAGGAGGAATTGCCCGTTGCCTCCTCAATACTCGGGGAGGGCGTGAACCGCAGGGTGCTCTACGTGGCGATGCTCCTGCATGATATCGGCAAGGGCCGTGACGAGGATCATTCCATTCTCGGTGCCCGGATCGCGCGCAAGGTGTCGATGCGGATGGGGCTGAAGCCCCGCGAAGTTGACACGGTGGAATGGCTGGTGCGCTATCATCTGCTGATGTCGGACATGGCCCAGAAACGTGATATCGCGGATCCCCGCACGGTGCGCGACTTTGCCAAGGCGGTCCAGACCAGGGAGAGGCTCGACCTTCTGTGTGTGCTTACCGTCTGCGATATTCGCGGCGTCGGACCGAACACCTGGAACAACTGGAAAGCCTCGCTGCTGCGTGCCCTGTACCGCCAGACCCGCCGGGCGCTGGAGGGCGGGCTGGAGGATCTGAACCGCGAACAGCGCGGCTCGGACGCCAAGCGCAACCTGCGCGAGGCCCTGTCAGACTGGGACGCGAAGGCGCTCAAGGCAGAGACCGCGCGCCACTATCCACCTTACTGGCAGGGGCTGCACGTCACGGCCCACGTGGTTTTTGCGCGGCTGTTGCGCGATCTGGAGGCCGACGAAATCGCCATTGATCTGGCCATAGACGAGGACCGTGACGCCACTCGCGCCTGTTTCGCGCTTGCCGATCATCCCGGCATCTTCGCACGTCTCGCCGGCGCCCTGGCGCTGGTCGGGGCGAACGTGGTCGATGCCCGCACTTATACTTCAAAGGATGGTTTCGCCACCGCGGCTTTCTGGATCCAGGATGCCGACGGCCACCCCTACGAAGCCGACCGTCTTCCGCGGCTCCGCGAGGTGATCCTCAAGACCCTGCGCGGCGAGGTCGTGGCCGCCACCGCCATCAAGGATCGCGACCGCATCCGCAAACGCGAGCGCGCTTTCCGGGTACCCACCCACATAACCTTCGACAACGAAGGCTCCGAAATCTACACGATCATAGAGGTCGATACCCGCGACCGCCCCGGGCTGCTCTACGATCTCGCCCGCACGCTGGCAAACGCGCATGTCTACATCAATTCCGCCGTCATCGCGACCTATGGTGAGCAGGTGGTGGATACCTTCTACGTCAAGGACATGTTCGGGCTGAAGTTCCATTCCGAAGCCAAGCAGAAGGCACTGGAACGCAAACTGCGCGAAGCGATCGAACAGGGCGTCGAACGCGCCACCGCCTGAGCCGGCAGGCGCGTTCTAGACTGCGTTGCACCGGGTCGGAGCCTCCCGCCCGTCGCACTTGCGACGGGCATGGCCCGCATGTGACCGCGCTGCGGATCCCAACGAACGAAGGGGGCGAGCCGATGCGCGACGCGATCCTCGAAGGGCGTCGGCGCATTGACCCCTGACCCCGGTTGACGGCCACGCGCAGATCACGCCGCGACCGCCTTGCGCACCATCGGCCAGTACACCTCCTCCACCTCTGGCAGGCTCAACCGGCCTTCGGGGCGGAACCAGGTGTTCACCCCTGTCAGCATCGCGATCAACGCCATCGCGGCGATCCTGGGTTCGCTTACGCCGAATACGCCGGACGTCACGCCGCGCCGCAGGATATCGGCCAGATGATCCTCGTAACGGCGTCGAAGCCCCTCTATGACCTCGAAATTCGCCGCCTCCAGGTTACGCAGTTCCATGTAAGAGATGAAGACGGCCTCGGGCCGTTCGGCATGGAACCGGATGTGAAACCGCGTAAACGTCTCGAGCGCCCTGACCGGCTGCGACGGCTGTGGCTGCGCCTCCAAAGCCTGCAGGAGCGTGTCCATGTGCTGTTTCATCAAGTCAAAAAGCAGGCTTTGCTTGTCGGGTGTGTAGTTGTAGAGCGCCCCTGCCTGCAAACCGACCTCCGTCGCGATGCGCCGCATTGATACCGCCGCGTATCCATGCCGCGCGAACAGGGCCAGCGCCGCCTCTCTGACGCGCGGTCCGGTGATATCGGAATGGGAGCCATGGGTGCGTGCCATCCGTCAGATTTAACTGAACGTATGTTCAGATCAAAGCCCCGCCTTGCCCCGGGGCGGGAATCAATGCGATGTATGTCGCGCAAGCAACTCCCGGAGTTAACGGCCCATGCCCCGATCGCTGCCCGCCCTCCTGATCTGCGTTGCGGTGCTCCTTGCGGGATGCACCAGGTTCCCCGAACTTGCGGGGACGATCGAACCACAAGCGCGGACGGCCGGCTACCCCTCGCTTCTGACCGTGGATGAACTCGCGGCCCTTTCCGCCGAGACCGGCGCGACCCCGGGCAAGACCACGGCCCCGGAAACCCCGGATGCGCGGATCGCGCGCCTGAAGGCCCGCGCGGCACGGCTGCGCGGCGGGGTGATCGACCAGGAGACCCGTGCCCGCATGGAGGCCGGCGTGGAGTAGCGCCACGGGCCGGAAAACCCGCGTTGCAAGGCCGGTCCGAACCCGTTACATCGCCATCCCATACCCCTGTTTCGCGGATGATCGGAGTTTATTGATGACCCAACCCTTGCGCCTCGGACTCGCCGGTTTGGGCACTGTCGGCACCGGCGTCGTGCGGATCGTGCGCCAGAAGGCCGACCTGCTTGCGGCCCGCGCTGGCCGGCCCGTCACGATCACCGCGGTTTCGGCCCGCACACGCGATACCGACCGGGGTGTGCCGCTTTCGGAATACGACTGGGAAGACGACCCGGTGGCGCTGGCACGGCGCGACGACGTCGACGTTCTGGTTGAACTGATGGGTGGCAGCGACGGGCCCGCCAAGGCGGCGACCGAGGCAGCGATCGCGGCAGGAAAAGATGTGGTTACCGCCAACAAGGCAATGCTGGCGCATCATGGTCAGGCCCTCGCCGAGGCCGCCGAGGCCGCCGGCCGGTTGATCCGGTTCGAGGGAGCGGTCGCCGGTGGCATCCCCGTGATCAAGGTCCTGACCGAGGGGTTGGCAGGCAACGACATCACCCGCGTCATGGGGGTTATGAACGGCACCTGCAACTACATCCTGACCCGCATGCAAGCGACCGGCCTGCCTTACGCGGACGTCTTCGAGGAGGCACGGCAACTGGGCTTTCTCGAGGCGGACCCGACGCTGGACGTGGGCGGAATCGACGCCGGTCACAAGCTTGCCCTGATGGCGGCCATCGCCTTTGGCTGCCGGGTGGACTTCGATGCTGTCGAACTGGAGGGGATCGAGCGCATCACCATCGAGGACATACGTCACGCCGCCGACATGGGATTCCGCATCAAGCTTCTGGGTGTCAGCCAGATGACCGGCCGCGGACTGGAACAACGCATGTCGCCCTGCCTGGTGCCCGCCGACAGCCCTCTGGGACAACTGGAAGGCGGTACCAACATGTGCGTGATCGAAGGTGACCGCGTGGAACAGATCGTGCTGCGCGGCCCCGGTGCCGGCGAAGGCCCGACCGCAAGCGCGGTGATGGGTGATGTCATGGACATCGCCCGCGGCATGCGCATTTCAACGTTCGGTCAGCCGGCCGCATCCCTGGCGCAGGCGCGTCCCGCCCAGGCCGCCACGCCCGCGCCTTTCTACCTGCGGATGGCCTTGCAGGACAAGCCGGGCGCATTGGCCAAGGTCGCCACCGTCCTGGGCGAGGCGGGCGTCTCGATCGACCGGATGCGACAGTACCGGCATGACGCCAGCACCGCGCCGGTGCTGATCGTGACGCACAAGACCACGCGCAATGCCCTTGACACCGCTCTGGTCGCGATGCGCAAGCTTGACGTCATGGCCTACGCCCCGGTCGCGCTGAGGATCGAAAGCGTCTGAGCCGCACTTGTACCGCCGCACATGCGCGGCTAGAGCTTCTTGAGGGATGGAGGGATTTTCGTATGGCCGAAACGATTGATTTCAATGACCGCATGCTTTCGCTTGGCCTGGCCCGCGTCTCGGAGGCCGCCGCTCTGGCCTGCGCCGACCTGATCGGGCGCGGCGACGAGAAGGCGGCGGACCAGGCGGCGGTCAACGCCATGCGCGAACAGCTCAACCTGCTCAATATCAAGGGCACGGTGGTCATCGGCGAGGGAGAGCGCGACGAGGCGCCGATGCTCTTCATCGGCGAGCAGGTGGGCCGCCGCGATGGCCCTGCCGTGGACATCGCGCTGGATCCTCTGGAAGGGACGACCCTGACGGCAAAGGCGATGCCCAATGCGCTGACGATCATCGCCATGGCCCCGCGCGGGACACTGCTCCATGCGCCGGATGTCTACATGGACAAGCTGGCCATCGGCCCGGGGTTTCCCGATGACGCCGTTTCCCTGGAGATGAGCCCCCGGGAACGGGTCGAGGCACTGGCCGACGCAAAGGGATGCAAACCCTCTCAGATCACTGTCTGCGTGCTGGAACGCCCCCGCCACCAGGAAATCATCGACGATATCCGCGGCACCGGCGCGGCTGTCTTCCTGATCACCGACGGCGATGTGGCTGCGGTCATGCACTGCGCGGAGTCGCGGCTGACGGGGATCGACATGTACATGGGGCTCGGAGGCGCGCCCGAAGGGGTATTGGCCGCCGGCGCACTCAAATGCATGGGAGGTCAGATGTGGGGACGCCTGACATTCCGCAACGACGACGAACGCACCCGCGCGGCCAATGCCGGCATTACCGATCTGGACCGGATCTACGCCCGTGACGACATGGTGACCGACCAGGTGATCATTGCCGCCACCGGGGTGACCGACGGGTCCGTGGTCGCGGGCGTCAAGCGGCGCCCCGGTTACGTCGAAACCGAGACGATGCTCATGCGCTCGCGCACCGGATCCCTGCGGCGGATGACCTATCGCAGCCGCCTGGAGTAGGGCCGGAACAGGCGCGGACCAACGGCGCAACACCAACGACCCCCCGGAGTATTTCGGGAAAGATGAAGAGGGGCCGCGATGGCCGGGTTGCTGCTCATCGACATTCAGACCGGGTTTGACGCCCCCCTGTGGGGCGCGCGCAACAATCCCCATGCCGAGGCGCAGGCCGCGCGGTTGCTTGCGCGATGGCGCGAGACGGATGCGCCGGTGATCCATGTCCGCCACCTCAGTACCGAGCCGCAAAGCCCGCTGTCGCGGGCCAACGGAGGCACCGATTTCAAGCCCGAGGTCCTGCCACGGAGCAGCGAACCTATATTCGAGAAATCCGTCAACGCGGCCTTTGTCGGGACAGCACTGGAAGCGCATCTGCGGCGGGAAGGGATCGGCAAGCTGGTGGTCTGCGGACTGACGACACCACACTGCGTGTCGAGCACCGTGAGAATGGCCGCCAATCTGGGCTTCCTCGTAACCCTGGCGCACGATGCCTGTGCCGCGTTCCCGGAAAATGCAGATACCAGCTGGAACAGATCCCTTTCGCCGCAATCGGCCACCTCCGTGCATGAGGCTGCGGTTTCGCAGCTTCACGGCGAGTTTGCCCGGGCCAGGAGCTGCGACCACATTCTGACTGCCGGATCATGAGCTTTCTCGGAGTTGACGCATCACTGACCGGACGGCGCTGGTGCGGGCCGTCGCCCGAAACCGACCGGATGGCGGAGGCGATCGCGCAGGATACCGGGTTGCCGCGCCCGCTGTGCCAGACGCTGGCGCGGCTGGGTGTCCCTCCCGCGGACGCCCGGGCATACCTGCAACCACAACTGCGCGATCTCATGCCGGACCCGCGTCGCCTTCTGGACATGGAAAATGCCGCCGCCCGTTTTCTTTGCGCTGTCACGAACCGCGAGCGTATCGCGATCTTCGCCGATTACGACGTGGATGGCGGCGCCAGCGCGGCCCTTCTCGTTGACTGGCTGCGGCAGATGGGCCGGACGGCCACGCTCTATGTACCGGACCGCATCGACGAGGGCTACGGCCCCAACGAGCCGGCCATGGCCGACCTGGCCGCACGGCACGATCTTATCCTGTGCGTCGATTGCGGAACCCTCAGCCATGCGGCAGTGGCCGCCGCGCAGGGCGCCGACGTGGTGATCCTTGACCATCATCTGGGCGGAGAGACCCTGCCCCGCGCCCTCGCCGTGGTCAATCCCAACCGCCAGGATGAAACCGGGGACCTTGCGCATCTGTGCGCCGCCGCGGTCGTGTTCCTGATGCTGGTCGAGGCCGGGCGCCAACTCCGGGAGGCCGGGCATCAGGGCCCCGACCTGATGGCGATGCTCGATCTGGTGGCCTTGGCGACAGTGGCCGACGTGGCCCCGCTCAAGGGCGTCAACCGCGCCTTCGTGCGCCAGGGTCTTAAGGTCATGGCCCGACGGGCACGGCCCGGACTCGTGGCGCTTGCGGACGTCGCGAAGCTCGACAGCGCGCCCGACAGCCACCACCTCGGGTTTCTGCTCGGGCCGCGGGTCAATGCCGGGGGCCGTATCGGACGTGCCGACCTTGGCGCGCGCCTGCTGGCCTGCGACGACCCCGATGAAGCCCGCGCGATGGCCGAGCGCCTGGAGACACTCAACTCCGAGCGCCGCGAGATCGAGGCGGGCGTACGCGCAGCGGCTCTTGCCCAGGCCGAGACGCGCGGACTGGAGGCTCCGCTTGTCTGGGCGGCCGGTGAAGGCTGGCACGCCGGGGTGGTGGGGATCGTCGCGGCGCGGCTCAAGGAGGCCACGAACCGGCCCGCCGTCGTCATCGGGCTGGACGGGGACGAGGGCAAGGGCTCCGGCCGGTCGGTGAGCGGCGTGGACCTTGGCGCCTGCGTGCAGAAACTCACCGCCGAAGGCTGGCTCATCAAGGGTGGCGGGCATCGCATGGCCGCGGGCCTGACGGTCTCGCGCGACAGGCTCGACGGTGCCATGATACGCCTTTCCGAACTGCTGGAACGGCAGGGCGCCGGCCGCACCGGACCTGCGGACCTGAAGATCGACGGTTTGCTCATGCCCGGTGCCGCGGATGTCGCGACCATAGAGCAGATCGAGGGGGCGGGTCCCTTCGGTGCCGGGGCACCCGCCCCGCGCTACGCGATCTCGGACCTGCGCGTCGGGTTCGCCCGGCGGGTGGGTGACAACCACCTGAAACTGCGCCTTGATGACGGCATCGGCACGCACCTCGATGCAATTGCCTTCGGCGCCTTCGAAACGGCCCTCGGACCCGCACTGGAAGACCATGGCGGCGCACGCTTCCACGTTGCCGGAAAGCTCGAAGTCAACACTTGGGGCGGACGCCGCACCGTACAATTGCGCCTGGAAGATGCCGCGCCTGCGAGGCCGGCCGGCGCGATCTGAAAGCCGGTAACCGTAGGAAGCGAATTTTGCACGAATCCCTCTTGCGTCATCGGCGGCTTTTGCCTAGGAAACGCCTCACGCTTGAACGTGGCCCGTTCGTCTATCGGTTAGGACGCCAGGTTTTCAACCTGGAAAGAGGGGTTCGATTCCCCTACGGGCTACCACTTCTTCCAGATTTTTGTTGTGTCCCATTTGGTTACTCCATCGTGTTGCTAACCTGATTGGGGTGGTTAGCAGATTTCGGATTTCTTTCGGTGTGACCTGCCCCCGCAAAACCGGGCCATTCAAAAGTAGAGTTTGTTCTCGTAACGTTCAAAGCGACGAGGAGAACAGACGATGCGCAAATCACGCTTCACCGAAGAACAGATTGTCGGGATCCTGCAG
>NZ_QNGB01000013.1 GCF_003298505.1 Roseovarius sp. TE539 | reverse complement strand
CGGGGGACACGCCCCGGGCAACGGTCTTGCCGTCTGCATCAACAACGCAGATCGAAATCTCTTTCAGTGAAACGTCCAAACCAGCATAGTAAATCATGGTCGTTCTCCTCACGGCTGTTTCTCAGTGAGGCCATTATACCGGACCTCGCACGCCACCGGAGAGCGACCGCCGCAATCACACCATGTATGCTGTTCGGAAGGCCGGGTTCACATCGGTTCAGAGAGCTGCAAGCGCTCGAGCCCCGGGACTGGATCTCCCACCTTGAACTTCGAAGTCCGTGTCGCCTACTCCTCGTCGATCGCTCACCCTGGCCTTGCGGCCATGCCGTGCCCTTGCCCGTTCGGGTTCTGGTCACGCCATTCGATAATCCTCTCCCCTGGTCGTCATGGCCCAGATCATGCGGGCCATCTTGTTCGCCAGCGCGACGGCCGCGACCATCTTGGGCTTGCGCGCCACGAGCGCGGCCAGCCAGCGGTTCGAACTGCCGCCCTTCCTTACCACCCAGCGGATCACGCTCATCGCGCCCACGATCAGCAGCCGGCGGATGTCGGTCTGACCCATCTTGCTGACGGAGCCCAACTTGGACTTGCCGCCCGTCGACCTCTGTCGTGGCACCAAGCCAAGCCAGGCGGCGAAGTTGCGCCCGCTGTCGAACGTGTCGAGGTCCGGTGCGAATGCCGCGACCGCGCCCGCGGTGACCGGACCGATCCCGGGGACGGTGCACAACCGACGCAACTGCGCATCTGTCTTCGATGCCGCCTCGAGCTCGTCCGCCAGCTGTTCGATCACCTCGGTGAGCCGCGCGATCTGCTCGAGATAGATCTTCCCCATTTCCCGGACCGGGCCAGGCAGATCGCTGGTCTCGTCGGCCAGCGCGTTCTCGAGTACCTTCAGGCTCGCAGGCCCCTTCGGCGCCACGAGCCCGAACTCGGCCAAATGTCCCCGGAGCGCGTTGATGAGCTGTGTGCGTTGCCGGACCATGCATTGGTGCGTTCGGAAGGCCACCGCGCGCCCCTGGGTCTCGGCGCTCTTCACCGCCACGAAGCGCATGGTCGGGCGCAGGGCCGCCTCCGCGATGGCTTCCGCGTCTGCCCGATCATTCTTCTGCCGTTTCACGAACGGCTTCACGTAAGCGGCCGGGACGAGCCGCACCTCGTGGCCGTGCCGTTGCGCAACCCGGCCCCAATGGTGCGACGTGGCACAGGCCTCCATCGCCACCACGCAGGCCGGCTGCTCGGCGAGAAGCGTTGCCAGCCGCGTCCGCGACAGACCTCGGTTGTACAAAACCGCCCCATCCTGCCCCACGGCGCAGACCTGAAAGCTACCCTTCGCCAGGTCGATCGCCAGCATGCTGATATTCGTCGTCATCGGTGTGCCCTCCGCTAAGTTCCAATCGAACTATTATGGCATAAAGGATGCCGTCAGGTGGGGGCATCCACCGCATCAGTTCACTGCATCTACCGGAACGCCTTCGAGTCCGGGGCGGAAGCCCGTTCCGGGATCGGCGTCTGGATCAGCTACCACAGCGAAAGACGCCCGCATTCATCGCACGGGCTGCCGACGCCGGCCGAGGCCTATGATACGTCGCCCCAAGACCCTGAAAGCCGCCGCCTGACATGAAACCAATGCTATAGCTTAGCCAGGCGGAAAACTGGTCGAAAAAGCAGGACTATCTCTCCACCTCTGTCTGGCCGTGGGTCTGCTCATCGGGTTCATGACGATCACCTTGCGGGTGGACCATTTCGTCACCGGGCTGGGTTTCAACCTGTTGGCCAGCGGTCTGACGCTGTTCTGGTTCCGCAGCTATGTCGGCGGGGCTAAACCGCCAAGTTACTCGACCATCGACAAGGCGCCAATTCCCGGTCTGTCGGAAATACCCGTGATCGGGCCGATCCTGTTCGACCAGCACCTGCTGACGTATATTGCCTTTCTGGGCGTGCCGGTCATCGCGGTCTTCCTGCGACGCACGGCCTACGGGCTCGAGACGCGCGCGGCCGGCGAGAATTCGCAATTCCTCGAAGCAAAGTGGCTTTCGGTGGCGACCCGCCAGTATAGCGCTGTCCTGTTCGGGTCGGCACTGACCGCACTCGGAGGGGCCTTCCTTCTGCTTGCCTTTGCCGACCAGTTCCGTCCGGATATTTCCGGTGGCCTGTGGTGGCTGACAATCGTGGTCGTCATTGCAGGTAACTGGCGCCCCGGGCGTACCATGACTGCCGTTCTGATCTTTGCCATCCTAGACAGCGTGGCCGTCCATGCTCAGGGTGTCGGAGTGGATATTCCTTATCAGTTCTTCCTGATGCTGCCATATGTGGCATCCATCCTGTTGCTGGTCATGATCCGAAGCCGGTCCGGCCAGCCTGCCAAACTTGGCGTACCCTACCTGAGACACTAGCCCGGAGGTCATCATGCCCGTTCAAACCTGGACCGAAACCGCCCCCCGCCTGATCGACGTGGCGATGGGGCGGACAATGGCCGAGACCGTCGTGCGTGGCGGCAAGTGGGTCAACGTCTATTCCGGCGAGGTCATCCCGGATACGGACATCGCCATCGCCGCGGGGCGCATTGCCTATGTCGGGCCGGATGCCAGCCACACGGTTGGCGCGCAGACCCGAATCATCGAGGCGGGGGGCCGTTACATGGTGCCCGGGCTGTGCGATGCGCACATGCATGTGGAGAGCGGCATGGTCACCGTCTCCGAGTTCGCCCGCGCCGTGATCCCGCACGGCACCACCTCGATGTTCATCGACCCGCACGAGATCGCCAATGTACTGGGTTTGAGGGGTGTCAAGATCATGCATGACGACGCCGCGGGCCTGCCGATCAATGTGCAGGTGCAGGTGCCCTCCTGCGTGCCTTCCGCGCCGGGGCTCGAGAATGCCGGCGCCGAACTTTCGGTCGAGGACGTGGCCGAGGCGCTGAACTGGCCACAGGTCTGCGGGCTGGGCGAGATGATGAACTTCCCGGGTGTGGCGATGAATGACCCGAAGATGCTGGGTGAGATAGGCGCAACCCAGAACGCGCACAAGACCGTGGGCGGGCATTATGCGTCGCCCGATCTGGGCCTGATGTTCCACGGCTACGTGGCGGGTGGCCCGGCCGACGACCATGAAGGCACCCGCAAGGAAGATCCGATCGCCCGCGTCCGGCAGGGCATGCGCGCCATGCTTCGGCTCGGCTCCGCCTGGTACGACGTTGCAGAGCAGGTCAAGGCGATTACCGAGGACGGAATGGACCCTCGCAATTTCGTGCTGTGCACCGATGACAGCCATTCCGGGACCCTGGTGCGCGACGGGCACATGAACAGGGTGGTCCGGCATGCTGTTGCGCAGGGGCTGAAGCCGGTCACCGCCATCCAGATGGCAACGCTGAACACTGCGCAGCATTTCGGCATGGAGCGCGACATCGGGTCCATCGCGCCGGGGCGGCGGGCGGACATCATCCTCTCGTCGGACCTGCCGTCGCTGCCTGTGGAGCTCGTGATCGCCGGGGGCGAGGTCGTGGCCGAGAACGGCGCGCTCAAGGCCGATATCCCGGAGGCGGAGTATCCGGCGTTCTGCCGCAACACCGTCAAGCTGGGCAAGGCCCTCGCGGCTGACGATTTCGACATATTCGCTCCTGAAGGCGCAAAGGAGGTTCGGGCCCGCGTGATCGGCGTTCTTGAGAACCAGGCCCCAACGCGGGCATTGGAAAAGTCCCTCAAGGTCGCGAACGGTCTGGTGCAGATGGATGCGGATGAAGACGTGTGCCAGATCGCCCTGGTCGAACGGCATCGCGGAACGGGTGGCGTGGTCAACGGGTTCGTCTCGGGGTTCGGTTATGACAAGCCTTGTGCCGTCGCCTCGACCGTGGCGCATGACAGCCACCACATGATCGTGGTCGGCACCTCCAGGGAGGACATGGCGGCGGCGGCCAATCATCTCGGCAAGGTCGGCGGCGGCATCACCGTGTTCTCGGAAGGGCGGGAACTGGCGACGGTCGAGCTTCCGATTGCCGGGCTGATGTCGGACGAACGGGCCGAAGTGGTCGCCCGAAAGGCAGACGCGATGGTCGACGCGATGGGGGCCTGTGGCTGCAGGCTGAACAACGCCTACATGCAGCATTCGCTTCTGGCACTTGTCGTCATACCCGAAATCCGCATTTCCGATCTGGGGATCATCGACGTCACGAAATTCGAGAAAGTCGATCTGCTTTTGTGAGCGGGCGCATGCCGGGCGCGTAAGTGTGGCGGCGACAGGCGGCTTGCCGGGTCAGCAGGTAGCCGCTTATGTCGCGAGTGGGGTCTCGCCCTAAGGCCGCCCGACCACGCGGGATCGGCGCACACCCGGACAAAGGGCTGTGGCGTCCGATCTGGGAATGCCAACGCGCCGTGTGCCAAATGGGAACCGCCCGTTCAGGGCCGACGTGATCGACAGGGTCTACACGGGGCGGCAATCCACCTTCGCATGACGGCCGGACCCTCGATACCGGGCGCGGCGGGTGTATCGCGCAAAGAAGGCTTGCGGGTATCGCGATGCCCCGGCCGCGATCTGGCGATGTACGAGGCGACGGCACAGGTGCTCCGGCGCTTAGGGCGCGTCCGGCAAGAAGTTCTCGACTAATCGCTTTCGCGCGGGTTAACGTCCGGACAAAAGAAACCGTGCCGAGGGACAGACACGACGATGACCCGCATGATCCTGCGCCGCCTCCTGTTGGGTGCCGTGACAGTCTGGCTGGTCTCGGTGATCATTTTCGCCGGGGTCGAGATACTGCCCGGCGATGCCTGCACCGCTTTCCTGGAGCGTGAGGCGAAGGGGCAGCTTCTGGCCAATTGCCGGGCTGATCTGGGGCTGGAGCGCCCCGCGGCCCTGCGCTACCTCGATTGGGCCTGGGGCGCCCTGCAGGGCGATCTCGGCGTGTCGGCCGACGGTCAGGAAAGTATTGCCAGCCTCGTGGGCTCGCGGCTCAGGAACTCTGCGCTGCTGGCAGCCTGTGCTCTGGCCGTCGGCGTTCCGATGGCCATCGTGCAGGGCGTGGTTGCCGGGCTGCGGTGTGACGGACCACTGGATTACGGCATCTCGTCGCTGGCGATCGTGTCGATGACGATCCCCGAATTCGTTTCCGCCACGGTGCTGATCCTCGTGTTCTCGGTATGGCTGGGCTGGGTGCCGGGGATCGTGGTGGCCCCCGCCGACTACCCGGTTTCGGCGTTCTTTCCGGGCATAATCCTGCCGGTGGCGGTTCTCACGCTGCTGATGGTGGCGCACATCCTGCGCATGGTGCGGGCCTCGGTGATCGAGGTCATGGCCAGCGATTACGTGCAGATGGCGCTGTTGCGCGGGGTGCCGTACCGCCGCATCGTGTGGAAACACGCCTTGCCCAATGCGCTTTTGCCGGCGATCAATGTCGTGGCGCTGACGGTGGCCTGGCTTCTGGGCGGCGTGGTGGTGGTCGAGGTCGTGTTCAACTATCCCGGCCTCGGGAGGATGACCATCGACGCGATCTCGGATCGCGACCTGCCCGTGGTGCAGGCCATCGCACTGATCGTCGCCTCCGCCTATGTGGGCGTGAACCTTCTGGCCGATCTGCTGTCGCTTGTCCTCAACCCGCGCTTGCGCACCCACACCGCGAGGCGTGCATGACCGCCCCTGACGCGTCCGCCCCCGTTCCGCCGCGCGGCAACAGCCGGGCCCGCCGCGCCTGGCTGGTCGTGCGCGCGATGCTGCGCGAGCCGGCCGGCTGGTTCGGGCTGTCCCTCGTGGCCGCGCATCTGCTTCTGGCGATCTTCGCGCCGCTGCTGGTTCCATACAACGCGACTGCCATGGATGCCGGGGCGATCCTTGGGGAACCGTCGATGGCGCATCCGCTGGGCACCGATCACCTGGGCCGCGACATCCTGACCCGCACAATGCTGGGGGGGCGCGAGGCGCTCATTGTTACCGGCATCGGCACCCCCGCGGCGCTGGTCTGGGGCGGATTGCTGGGGATCTTCACCGGGTTGGTCGGGGGGCGTTTCGACGAGGTGCTCATGCGTATCGTCGATGCCTTCCTGTCGCTGCCCTGGATCCTCAAGCTTCTGGTCCTCGTGGTCACCTTCGGCACCACCAACGCGGTTCTGATCCCGACACTCGCATTCTTTTTCGGCATTCCGGTAATACGGGTCGCCCGCGCCGCCACCCATGAAGTCGTGGCGCGCGATTTCATCCAGGCCGCCCGGGCGCGCGGGCACGGCCGCGCCTCGATCATGATGCGAGAACTGCTGCCGAACGTCACCGGCCCGCTGATGGTGGAAGGCGCGATGCGCTGGTCCTGGATGCTGCTGGCCTTCTCGTCCTTGTCCTTCCTGGGCTTCGGCGCCACACCGCCGACACCCGACTGGGGCCTGATGATCTCGGATGGCAGGCTCTACATGACTGTTGCCCTCTGGGGTGTCCTGGGGCCGATGGTTGCGCTGGCGTCATTGATCATAGGCATAAACCTCGTGGCTGACGCACTGGCGATCGTGATGCGGGTCGACCACTCCAGAAGAGACGAAATCTGACATGGCGATACCTCCGCTCATCGATATCTCGGGGCTGGGCATCGGCCTGCCTTCACGCCGCGGCCACGCCCGCCCCGTCCTGCGTGATGTCAGCCTTCAGGTCTGCCCGGGTGAAAGCGTCGGCATCGTCGGAGAAAGCGGTTCGGGAAAGTCCACGCTCGCGCTTGCGGCCCTGGGCTACTTGCGCGGAGCGCTATGCCGTACCGGTGGCGACGTGCGCTTTGACGGTCAGGATGTGTTCGCCCTGCCCGGACCGGCGCTGGAGCGGATGCGCGGCGGCGACCTCGGCCTCATACCGCAGAACTCCGGTCAGGCGCTGACCCCCACCATGCGCGTGGGTCACCAGATTGCCGAGGCATTGCGACTGCATTCCGATACCCCGTCCGAAAAATGCGAGGAACGGGTGCGCGAACTTCTCGAACAGGTCCGCCTTCCCGACGCAAAGGGGTGTGCCGCGCGTTATCCTCACGAACTGTCTGGGGGGCAGCAGCAACGCGTCGCGGTGGCGCTGGCGCTGGCGGGCAATCCCAGGGCGCTGTTGCTGGATGAACCCACGACCGGGCTGGATGTGACCACCCAGGCTCATATCCTTCGGCTGCTGCGCGATATCGCTGCCCAGCGTGACATGGCGATGGTCTATGTCAGCCACGATCTCGGGGCCGTGGCGCAGGTTTGTGAGCGCACGGTGGTGATGTATGCCGGGCAGGTGGTGCTCGAGGGGCCGACGCGCGGCGTCCTGCGTGCGCCCCGCCACCCTTACGCCCGGGGTCTTCTGGCCTCGATCCCGAGGCTCCGCGAAGGCGGACTGCCCCGGGCGCTGGACGGGCGCCCGCCGGGCCCGGGCGAAGCCGGACCGGGATGTGCCTTCGCTGACCGCTGCGCATTGGCTATTGACGCTTGCCGCGCCGAGGTGCCGCCGCTTGTCGAAACCGATTGCAGCAGCAGGGCGCGCTGCATCCGTCTCGACGCGCTTGACAGCCTCCCCGCGGCTCCCGGGCCCCGGCCCGACGACCGCGGCGCTGCCGTAACCGATACCGGTACGGTCGCCCCGGCCCTCGATATCTCGGGGCTTTGCATCACCTACAACCGCCGGAACCTGATTCAGCGCCTTGCCGGCGCTCCGGTGCCTGTGGCCACGGTGGATGGGATCGATCTTCAGGTTCCGCCGGGCGAGACGCTGGCACTGGTGGGTGAAAGCGGGTCCGGAAAATCCACCATCCTCAAGGCCATCGCCGGGATGCTGGAGCCGGAGGAGGGCAGCATCACCGTCGCCGGGGGCGCGCCCCTTGCGGCCTCCGTGGAACGGCGCGACCCGTCGATGCTGCGCAAGGTCCAGATCGTTTTCCAGAACCCGGACGACAGCCTCAACCCACGCCACAGCGTGGCCGACATCCTTGCTCAGCCCCTGCGTCTCTACGAGGGGCTGACCGGTGAGGCCCTGCGCACCCGCGCTGCCAACCTGCTCTCGCAGGTGCGCCTTGGCGCCCATTACCTGGACCGGCTTCCGGCGCAGCTTTCGGGCGGCGAGAAACAGCGCGTCGCGGTGGCCCGTGCCTTTGCCGCCGACCCCGACCTGGTCCTGTGTGACGAGGTCACATCGGCGCTTGACGTCTCGGTGCAGGCGGCGGTGCTGGATCTGCTGCGCGACCTGCAGGCCCGGCGCGGCACCAGCTATGTGTTTGTCAGTCACGACCTCGCCGTCGTGCGTGCACTGGCGGACCGGGTGGCGGTTCTCTATCAGGGCAGGATATGCGAGATGGGCGAAACCGAACGCGTCTATTCCGCACCTTCGCATCCCTATACCGAGGCGCTTCTCGGTGCGGTCCTCGAACCCGACCCGGATACCGTGCCCCGCCTGATGACCGATGATCGTCCGGAACATGCCCCGCCGGCGCGCGGCTGCCCGTTCCAGCGCCGTTGTCCGCGCCACCTGGGCGCGATCTGCGACGAAACCGATCCTCCCTGGCACCGGCCCGGTGGCAGCCATGCACTGCGCTGCCACATCGCCCCCGAGGACCTGGCCGCGGCCGCAACGCCTGAAAAGTCTCGCAGCGCCTGACACGGGTCAGCCGCTGGCTCGCAAATGGTGGCACGGGTCGGTCTGATTCGCCCCAAAAGGGTGGAACCGGACCTGCCGCCCCCCTCACGTCGTTCCGCCGCGTGATCGGATCACGCTCTCCCGGAACCGCCTGCCCGGGCCGGCGATGATATCCTGCGGCGGCGCGATCCCGTCCGGATCAGGGCGCACACACGCATCTTGACATTTCGCAAAAGCAAACGATTGTTAGGTTTCGGAAAGGCGTTGGTAAACGGATCAGTTTCGGCAACGGTTTTCAAAGAAAAGACACAGGGAGGAACAAGTGTTGAATCGGATTTTCCGCGCAACGAGCGCAATTGCAATCGCGTTGATGGCACAACAGGCCACGGCCGAAGATTACCCGAACGTCACGCTGAGGATGGCACATCCGCTACCGGAAAGCTGGCCCGCGGTTCAGTGGGACAAGTGGTGGGCCGAGGAGGTCGAGCGCCGGTCGGACGGTGCCGTGAAGGTTGATATCTTCTGGTCGGGGCAGCTTGGCGGACTTCTCGAGATCAAGGAACTGGTGTCGTCCGGCTCGGTCGATCTCGGTGTTTTCGCGCAGGCCGTCCACGCGTCGGAGATGCCGATGACGGCGATCGCGGCCGGGCTTCTGAACCGCGTGTCAGCCGATCCCGAAACGGCGCATGAGCTGGCCCGGGACGTTTACGCAGCCGAGCCGGTTCAGCAGGAACTGGATGAGTTGAACCTGCATCCGATCAAGTGGACGGTGACATCGCCGTACCGTCTGACTTGCAACAAGCCGATCGAGAAAATGGCCGACCTCGAGGGTCTGAGGGTGCGGGCCGTGGGCGGCGCCTATGTCCCGATCTGGATGGAATCCTACGGAATGGTGCCCACCCGGGTGCAGGCGACGGAAATCCGCGAGGGATTGCAGCGCGGAACCCTGGACTGTAATTTCGGCCCGATCGAATGGGTTCCCTTTTTCTCGCTTCAATCCGTGGCGCCGTATGTTTCGGATATCAATACCGGAACCTTCACCACGTTCCAGCTCTATGCATCGGCGGACACCTGGAATTCCTGGCCCGAAAGCGTGAGAAACCTGATGACCGAGGTCGCGAACGACGCGATGCAAAAGGATCTCGAATGGATCGAGGGGGCCGAAGAAGAAGCGATGGAGACCTTCCGCGAGGCCGGAGGGCAGGTTGTCGAACTGTCAGACATGGACGAGTTCGTGGAACAGTCGCCCGACATGATCTCCATCTGGGAGGAGAAAATGGCCGAGCAGGACATGGGCGAGGAGATCGCGCCGCTTGTCCCTCTGCAGCGTGAAGCCGCCAAAAGCTTCAAGCCGTGATGCGTGACGGCAAGGCAAGGACCCGGGGGCGGCACGACGCCTCCGGGCTTTCGAGACTTTACCGCCGGAACGACCCGACACTTGCCGAGCGGCTTGCGCTGTCCTTTTGTGGAATAACGCTTTTCGTCGTGATGTTCGTCGGGGCCGCCGATATCGTATCGGGAGAGGTCTTCGGTGTTTTTCTGGCCCTCAAGGTCGATCTGTCGGGGACACTGGCCGCGGCTGCGATCTTTCTTGCCTGGCCGATGGTGCAGCGAGAGCGCGCGCATATCCATGTCGACCTGTTCCTGTCCCGGCTGCCCGGCCCGCTGATCAGTCTCGGGTGGTGGCTGGGCCAGATGATAGGGATGGCCATATTCGGCCTGATTACCTACGGGGCGGTTGAACTCGCGATAGACAGCGTATCCATCCGGGAGACATCCGCGGCGACAATGAATTACCCGATCTGGCCGGCCAAGATTGCCTGCGCGGTCGGTGCGGCGATCACGATGTTTGTTTTCGTATTCCAGGCGTTGAACCGCCTTTTCGGGGATCAGGGAAACAATGAGCGGTCTTGAACAGGGCGGGCTGGCCTTCGTCGTACTGCTGGCGATGCTGGCCATCGGCGTTCCCGTAGGCTTTGCCCTCGCGGGTGTGGCCGCCGCGGGGCTTTATCTCAGTGTCGGCACGACATTCATGCTGACCACCTTCAAGGTCACCCCCTACACACTGGCCAGTGATTACACATTCGTCGTGGTTCCCATGTTCGTCCTGATGGGGGCGATTGCCGGACGGGCGGGGATCATCGGCGATCTTTATGCGGCGGCGCAAGCAATGCTGAGCCGCGTCCGCGGCGGGTTGTTCATGGCGACGATCATGGCGCAGGCCGGCTTTGCCGCGGCGTCCGGCTCTACCGTGGTAGCATCGGGCGTGTTCACCCGTATGGCACTGCCGGAAATGTTGCGATTCCGGTACGATCCCGGGGTGTCCGCGGGCTGCATCGCGGCGGCCGGCACACTTGCAGGTCTGATCCCCCCTTCGATCGCAATGGTCCTTTATGCCCTTTTGACGGGCGAACCTGTCGGTGCGCTGCTGATCGCGGGCATTCTGCCCGGCCTACTGACCGCGGGCGGTTACATGCTCGGCATCCGGATATGGTTGCAGTTTCGCCCGGACTGGGCACCCCCGATGACCGAGCACGTCTCCTGGTCCGCTAGGTTCAGTGCGCTTGGCCGGGTCTGGAGCGTCCTGCTGCTGATGTTTCTCGTCATGGGAGGGATCTATTCGGGGCAGTTCCCCCCCTCCGCCGCGGGCGCCGTGGGCGCCGCCGGGGCGCTTCTGATCGCGCTTTCGATGCGTCGTATCGACAGCCGGCAGCTTTGGAGCGCGCTTGTCGAATCCGCACGGATCACCGCCATGATCTTCATAATCGTGATCGGTGGATTGATCTTCAGCCGTTTCCTGCTGATCAGCGGTTTCATCGGGGATCTTCGCGTCCTGATACAATCGACCGAACTGGGCATTGCCGGCTTCATGGTCATGACGGTGGCGCTGTTCCTTTTGCTCGGCATGTTTCTGGACTCGGTGTCGCTGCTGGTTATCGCGCTGCCGTTCCTCTATCCGATCTCGCAGACCCTCGGGATTGATGCCATCTGGTTTGCAGTCATCGTGGTGAAACTTATCGAGATCGCGGCGATCTCGCCGCCGGTTGGGCTCAATCTGTACGCGGTTCTGGCCGCGGCGGACAAAATGGTGACCAGCCGCGACCTTTTCAAAGGCGTCCTGCCCTTCATCGCGATCGAGATGGTGATCCTGGCTCTGCTTCTGCTGTTTCCCTGGATCGCCACCATCCTGCCGGAAACAATGGGATAGGGCGGCATGCGCCTGATAGATTTCTTTGACCGTGCCGCGGATTTGTATCCCGACCGCTGCTTCGTGAAACAGGGTGCGATTTCGCGCAGTTACCGTCAATCCCGGGAGATGACGCATCGAATAGGGTCAGCGCTTGTGCGGGACGGTTTGGGGCCGGGCACCCGCGTTGGTATCTACATGCCCAATGACTGGCGCGGACTCGAGGCGATGTTCGGCATGTTCCGGGCCGGATGCGTCATGGTTCCCGTGAACGTTCGAAACGCCGCGGCCCAGAACATGCAGATATTGCGTGATGCCGGGGTAGGGGCCTTGTTCTTCCACTCCGCTTTTCGCGCGGAAGTGGCGGAATGCCGCGCGCATTGTCCCGAGCTTGACCTCGCCATATGCATCGACGGTGGCGCGAGCGATGCGCCGGCGCTGCAGGACTGGATGGCGCCGGAGTTCACAAGATGTCCGGACCACCCGCACGATCCGCAGGATCTCTGGGCGCTTTACGCGACCAGCGGAACCACCGGAAAGTCCAAGGGCGTGCGCCATACCCATCTGACCAATCTGATTTCGTCGATGGACATGCTTCATGGCCTTGAGGTGCATGGCCCGGTCCGCAACCTTGTGGTCGCTCCGATGACCCATTTCGCCGGCACGTTCATCTTCGCGCTGACGATCACCGGAAGCACCCATATCCTGCTGGACGGCGCGGAACCGGCCGACATTCTTGCCGCGATCGAAGCCGAGCAGGCGGAGATCCTTTTCCTTCCGCCGACCCTGATCTACAGGATGCTGGCGGTTCCGACGCTGAATTGTCACCAATACACCAGCCTGCACCGTTTCGTTTATGCAGCGGCCCCCATGGCCGAGGAAAAGCTGCGCGAGGCGATCAGGGCGTTCGGGCCGGTGATGAGCAATTTCTACGGTCAGGCAGAGGCTCTTGGGCCGATCTGTTTTCTGCCGCCGGAAGACCATCACCTTGAAGAGAACCCGCCGTGGGACCGGCGCCTCAAGTCCATAGGCCGCCCGTCCATCATGCGCAGGACGGCGATACTTGACGAAGACGGCTCGGTGCTGGAGCCGGGGCAGCCGGGAGAAGTCGCGATTCGCGGCTGGAGCGTTGCCCAGGGTTATGAGAACAACGAGAAGGCGAACGCTGCGGCTTTCCGGGATGGATGGTACCTGACCGGCGATATCGGCATCGCGGACCCGGAAGGATATATCACCCTCGTCGATCGAAAGTCCGACATGATCATTTCAGGGGGATTCAACGTCTACCCCGCCGAGGTGGAGCGCGAACTGCTGTCGCATCCGGATGTCATTGAGGCCGCGGTGATCGGTGTGCCGGACCCCGACTGGGGCGAGGCCGTCAAGGCCGTGATCGAAGTTCGGCCGCAAGCCGACGTCAGCGCGGCGGATCTGATCAAACTCTGCAAGGCCCGGCTCGGCCCGCTGCGAGCCCCCAAGTCAGTCGAATTCCGCGACAGCCTACCGCGCAACGCGACCGGCAAGATTCTCAAACGGGAGATACGTGCGCCTTACTGGGCTGACCGGGACACCGAGATCTGACGCGCGGCGCGCCACTCGTGCGCCATTGTATCGATCCGCTCGCCGGCGGTGCAGATCGTATTGATCGCGCCACAGCCATGCCCCATGCTCCACACGGTTTTCCAGGATGCCACATCCAGCACACCCTCGTGCAAAGGGTTGCCATTGTTGTCGATGATCCCTTCCTTGAGAAGGCTGCTGCGTGCGAAATTCGCGGGGATACCGGTGACAAGGCTGCTCAGGCTCAAGCCGTCGGCATCCGTTTCCACCACGGTCTGCTTGTGATCCTGTTGCGCCATGCTTTCCCGGGTGGCAATGAACGGCGTGCCGGCATAGCCGAGATCGGCGTCCAGAACTTCAAGCGCGTGCAGGGCCCGTCCGGAACCAATCGCCCCGGCGACAGCGATGGGGCCGTCAAAGAATTTCCTGACGTCTTCAACGAAAGCGAAAGGGTTGAGCCAGCCGGTATTTCCGCCCGCCCCTGCCGTAAGCAGGACGAGACCGTCCACGCCCTCTGCGACGGCCTTTCTGGCATGGCGAAGGCTGGCCACGTCGGAAAACACCAGGCCGCCGTAGTCGTGGACCGGGCCGATCACCCGGCTGGGCGCCCCAACGGACGCGACCACGAGCGGCGCCTTGGCGCGAACCGTCGCCGCCAGATCATCCTCGAGCCGACCGTTGGACTTGTGCAGGATCAGGTTCACGCCCCAGTTCGCATTCCCCTCGGTTTCCTCGGCGATACGTCGCAGCCACCGGTCCAGTTCTGCGGGGGTGCGCGCGTTGATGGACGGAAACGACACCAGGGATCCCGCCCGTGCCGACGCGATGACAAGCTCGGGGCCGGAGATCAGGAACATGGGCGCAACGAATAACGGCAGCGCAAGCCGCGCCCTCAGGTGCGCCCGCAGCGCAGGTCCATCTGTCTTATCGGGCCACATCTTGTCCCTCTCTTTGCCGAACAGCTAACAAACAACTGTTTGGCACGCTAGAAGAATTACGATAAGCTCGGCAAGGAGAAGTGAAATCGGGATGCGCGACAGGGGGCAAGGACCTGGCAACAAGGTGCGGCATCCGAAGATCAGGGCTGCCTTGGAAATGAAAACAGCCATTCCTGCCGGAAGACCGCTTGAAGAAGGAAAGGACACGTCATCGACATGACAAGCGACGGAATTGATGATGCGCAGATTTACCTGCCCGATCTCCTTGCGACCCATGCAAGGCATTATCCCGACAAGAGCGCCATCGTCTGCGGTGACCAGAATCGAAGCTGGGGTGATTTTGCCGCCAACATAAACCGCGTTGCCAATTTCCTGATCGCCGCCGGCCTCCGCAAGGGTGACAGGGTTGCGGTGATGATGGGCAGCTCGGCGGAAATGCTGGAATGCCTTTTCGGTACGGTGCGCGCCGGAGGCTGTGTCGTGCCCTTGTCGGGTATGCTCACCGGCGAGCAACTGGAAAACCTGCTGGATGACTGTGACGCCCGTATCGCGTTCGTGTCGGCCGAGTTCCACGATACGGCCAAGACCCTTAAGGGCAGGATGGGCGGCATCGGGACATGGGTCGCCTCGGGTTTCGAGGAGCAGGACATGGACCTCTTGCCCGACATCCTGCGCACGTATCCGGACACGACACCGAACGTGCGGCACGCGACAACCGACGCGTTCAACATCATCTATTCGTCGGGTACGACGGGGCTGCCCAAGGGAATCGTCCAGACGCACCGCGCCCGCCTGCACTGGGCGTTTTCCAACGCGATCGAGATGGGTTTCGGATCGGACAGCCGTGCCCTGACGACGACGCCGCTGTATTCCAACGGCACGTGGCTGATGATGCTTCCGGTCCTGTTCACCGGCGGCACCCTGCACGTGATGCCGACCTTCGACGCCGGGGAATTCCTGAGCACGGTCTCGCGCGAGCGCATCACCCATACCTTCATGGTGCCCGCGCAATATATCCTGGTCCTTGATCGCCCCGAACTGAACGAGACGGACCTTGGTAGCCTGCAGGCGGTGCTGTCGGCGGGGTCTCCTTTGCGCCAGGATACCAAACGCGAGATCATATCGCGGATCTCACCCGGTCTTTACGAACTCTACGGCTTCTCGGAAGGCTTCGCGAGCATGCTGAAGCCGTATCAGCATGAGGAAAAGTTCGACACTGTCGGAACTCCCGTTCTGGGCTTCGAGGTTCGCATACTCGGCGAGGACGGCAACGAGCTGCCGCGCGGGCAAACCGGTGAGATCGCCGGTTACGGCGCGGGCATGATGAAGGAATACAACAAGAGGGATGAACAAACCGCGGAGCTTATCTGGCGCGATGACCGGGGTCGGTCCTTCATCCGTTCGGGCGATATCGGTCTTCTGGACGAGGATGGCTTCCTGAAGATCGTCGACCGCAAGAAGGACATGATCATTTCCGGCGGCTTCAATGTATTCCCGGCGGATGTCGAGGAAATCGTCGGTCGCCACCCGTGCGTCATGGATGTCACCGTCATCGGGATTCCGCACGAGAAATGGGGTGAAAGCTGCATGGCGCTGGTCATTCCCGCCCGGGATGCGGATGCGACCCCGGAGGACATCCAGAGCTGGGCCAATGAAAGGCTGGCCAAGACGCAGCGCCTGGCCGGTGTCGAATTCCGCGAGCAATTCCCCAGGAATGCCCTTGGCAAGGTTCTCAAGAAAGAACTTCGCGCCCCGTTTTGGAACAAAGCTGCGACTTGAGGAGGACAGGGGGCGCCGCAGCACAGAGAGGAGAAAACTTCATGAAATACCGCACCCAGATCGCGGCGGCAGCCGCCCTGACGGTCGCAGCCACCGCACCCGGCTTCGTCCTTGCCGAGGATAGCCCGCCACCGCCCTACCTCATGACGGATGCCAACACCGTGACCATCGCGGTGACCTGGGATGCTGACAGTCTCGACGGTATCTTGCCTGAAGGCGTGATGCCGGCCGAGGATCTTTCGGGTGGTCTGAATGTGTATGACGCTGACGGCGGCTATGGCCTGACACCCTACAGCGCGGCTTATGCCTACGTGAACGTCAAGGGCTGGAATTCGTCCTCGAACGCACCCGCGCGCTTCATCATCGGCGGCTGGTACGGGCCGGACCCGAAGGTTTCCAGGGCCATGCGGACCCATTTCAACGCCGATGTGAAAACCGGCGATGCAAGCCAGAGCGCGGACAACGAAAGCTGGATCGGTACGGGCGGTGACGATGCGGGCACCATCACGCTCGTGGTCAAACCCAGCGGTGACTGCATCGCGGCGGGCGGCACGCTCAATTACGTTGGCGATCCCGGCGGCGGAGAAGGCTACGAATTGATGCAGATCCCGTTTGTCGGAAACTACTGCCCGGCCGAGCCTGTCTCGGTCGATATATCGGGCCCCGAGGGATCGGCGCTCGCGCAAGTCAAGGTCGACAAGATGCTGGCCGGCGGCCAACTGCGTGACGGAACCTTCGCCTTCGCCGACTGAAATGTTTCGAACATTCGGTCACAAGGAGCATGGCGGCGCCCGGACAGGGCGCCGCCACCTCCATATCAATCGAGACCGGCCCTGATCGTTGACACGAATGTGCGCGCGATCTCTCCGGCGGTCTTGTCCTTTCCGGGATCATACCAAACCGGCACCCAGTTGAGTGCGCCGAGCAATTGGAGGCGCAACAGAGCCCTGTCGACACCTTCCGGCAGGTCCAGCGCATCGAAAAGCCCGCGAAACATCACCTCGTAGGCGTTGCGCTGCGCTCTCAGTTCGCGGTTCAGCTCTATCCTATGCTGTTCGAAGTGCGGGGAGATGATCGCAACCATGTTGCCCGTTTCCAGAAGCGCCTCCAGATGGGCGACGGCGGCCCGTTCCAGCCGGTCCCAGGGCAATCGCGCGTCTTCTATCGCCTGCTCCACCTTGCGGGTCATCTCGCCGACCACCCGTTCATGGATGGCAAGGACCATCTCTTCCTTGGACGAGAAATGATAGTAAAGCGACCCGGGCAGCATATCGACCGCGGTCGCGATGTCGCGCATGGAGGTTCCATCGATCCCGTGGCGGGCTATCAGCTCGGCCGCCTTGAGAAGAACGACTTCGCGCTTGTTCTTTCGCCGGGTGCTGTCGCCTTGCGCCGGCTGCCCGGCGGCCGTGCCAGCAGGGCCTTTCGCGGAAATATCGCTCTTCAAGAGGCTCACTCCATTTCAAACCGACCTGCCGGCAGAACCGTTGGCACATCCTCGGCTGTCCCGGCACACCATGCAACGTCGTATCACTGCTATACTTTTTACCTATTGTTTGTTTGAATATCGAGAACAAAATCGCAACGGTTTTCAAGGTCAGGAGCGCGGTGCATGGGACAGGGACAGGCGGTTTTGAGTGTCGAGGGCGCCGTGGCGCAGATCGATTTTTCCAACCCGGATGGCGGCTACATGGACAAGGCCATGGAAACCGGGCTGGCCCGGGCCGTCGAAATGATCGACGCCGATGAAGACATCCGGGTTTGTGTTCTGTCGGGGGCCACACCGGGTGTCTTCATTCGCCATTATGATCTGAAGGTGCTCGCGGACCAGGCCCGGTCGATGGTCCGGCGCGAGATGACGTTCTCGATGGATCGGCCTGTGCGGGAGGGGCCGATTCATACTGCCCTGCGCACCATCGAGACGGGCGATACGATTTACATCGCGGCGCTGAACGGCACGGCAATGGGCGGGGGATTCGAACTGGCCATCGCCTGCGATCTGCGTATCGTCCAGCGCGGCCAGCACCAGTTCGGCCTGCCCGAGATCAATCTCGGCATCCTGCCCGGCGCCGGTGGAACGCAACGCCTGCCACGGATTGTCGGACAGTCGCGCGCATTGTGGATGACGTTGACCGGCACCACGCTTTCTCCGGCCGAGATGGTGGAAAACGACATCGCGCTGGCTTGCGTGGAGGATGCCAGGGCCGAGGCATTGGCGCTTGCCCGGCAGATCGCCGGCAAGCCGCGGCGCGCACTGTCGCATATCAGAAGGCTTGTCAAGGCGGCACAGGTGGCACCGTCCGACGGATTCGCACTGGAACGCACGCTTTTTTGCGATCTGATGGTAAGCCCCGAGGCGGGCCGGCTTCTGCAGGAGGGCGGCGAGGGCCGCCGCCGCATCACTGACGACCCATGACTCCGCCCGCGGTTGCCGCCCGGAGGGACGCAACGCACTCTAGGCGCCGCCACGTCCTTCGAGCAGGATTATGGAGCAGGCCGCCTCGTCGAACCCGATCACGCCGCCGCCGTTCTCCGCAAGCGCGATCCGGGCCGCGTCAGCCTGCCGTTGCCCGGCCTCGCCCCGAAGCTGCAGTGCCAGTTCATGAATCATTGAAAGCCCTGTCGCTCCGACCGGATGACCTTTGGAAACCAAGCCTCCCGACAGGTTGACCGGAAGCCGGCCGCCAAGCGTCGTCTCACCGTTTTCCAGCATCTTTCCTCCCTCGCCATCATCGGCAAAGCCCATCATTTCCAGTTGGAAGATCTCGCAGAACGACGTGGCGTCATGAACTTCGACAATGTCGATGTCACCCGGTTCGATGCCTGACTTGGCATAGGCCTTGCGCGCTGCGACCCGGCTCAGCCCCGGTTCTGCCGCATCGCGGTACTTTCCGCCACTGAGGACCGATCCGCGTACCTTGATGGCGCGGTCGCGCACCTCTTTCGGCTGACGCGCGAGAACATCTTCGGAGACGAGGATCGCCGCCGCCGCACCATCCCCGATCGGCGCCGCCATCGACCGCGTGATCGGCCACGATATCACACGGTCCCCGAGAACGTCCTCGACCGAGACTTCGAACCGGTACTGCGCCTTGTGGTTCAACGAGCCGTGCCAGTGATTCTTCGAGGCGGCAATTGCGATCTGCTCCTGGGTGGTGCCCCATCTCTTCATGTGCCAGGCGGCCTGCATGGCATAGGTGTTCATGAACACCGTGCCGTTTCCGCCGTGAGGTTCGAACGGCTTGTCGGCTTCCTCGCCCCGCTTCTTGTAATACGCCTGCCATTCCTCCGGATCGAGCTGGTCGATCCCGCCTTCGAATATCTCCAGCGTGCGCTGCGCATCATCGGGCACGAAAGTCTTCTCGACCCCGATGGCCAGCGCGGTCTCCATGTCGCCGGAAGCCACGTCCTTCCAGGCACCGTGAAACGCCATGGATGCCGTCGCGCAGCCGCCCTCGACATTGATCATCGGCACCCGTTCGGGAAACAGCCCCTCGCGCACCAGCGGGGTAAAGCAGACCTGTCCGCGGATGTTCCTTTGGCCGAAGGTGCCCATTCCGCAATTGCCGAACCATGCCTGCTCGATCGCGGATCCGTCGTTCCATCCGGCATCCCCGATGCAGTCCAGATATGCCTCGCGGGTGAGATCCTTGAAACTGCAGCCGGGACGTTTTCCGAACGCGGTGCAAGATGTGGCAATGACATAGACGTTACGCATGAAGCCCCCCTGTCAGGATGATCTTGCCGTTACGGCCGCCGCGTCCGGCATGGGCAACCGCTTCCCGGATGCGGCCAAGGTCGTAGCGCGCCTCCACCGGCGAATGGATCACGCCGTCAAGCAATTTCCGTTCCAGAAATGCATGCAGCCTGCCCATGTCCTCGGGGCTGGCCCTGCGATACCAATCCGCAAGCCAGAAACCGCGCACCGAAACGTCACGGAACACAAGGTCGCGCGCACCGACCACACTGTCTTGACCCGAAAGCAGGCCGTAGACCACGACCGTTCCGTGCGGAGCCACCGCCCCGGACAATGCGGCCGTTGCCTCTCCGCCCACTGCATCGAAGGCGATCCTGGGGGTGGCTCCGGCGGCTTGCGTGACAGCCTCTGTAACGTCGGTGTTGCCGTCATCCACGATCACCGCGTCGGCACCATCGCCGCGCAGCACGGCGGCCACTTCGTGGCGGCGCACGATATTGGCGGTGTGAAATCCCATCTCGCGGGCGAAGCGGATGACCATTCTGCCGACATTCGAATTCGCCGCGTTCTGTACCACCCAGTCGCCCGGAGCAAGGTCTGCCATCCCTGTCAGCAAAAGGTATGCGGTGCCGGGGTTCGCACGCATCATCGCCGCCTGCTCAGGGTCGGCGCCGGCCGGCGCCGGGGGCGCCATACGTTCGGGCAAGATCACGATGTCAGCCCAAAGCCCGCCGCCGACCGGCAGCACCCTGTCCCCTGGCTTGAGGCGTTTGACGTCCTCGCCAACCGCATCCACGAGGCCGCAGGCGCCAACGCCGGGTGTCGCGGGCAGCGAGATCGGTTCCGTGCCGTAGCGCCCTTCGATCGAGAGCAGGTCGGCCGGGTTGATGGTCATGACGTGATTGCGTACGCGCACCTGGCCTGGGCCGGGCAAGGGGTCGTCTTCTTCGACGATCTCCAACACGTCTTGCGGCGATCCGTGACGGCGGAAAACTGCCCGTCTCATATGTCTCTCCCTTGTTGCAGGGCCGGGTATCGGCAGGTCATCCCCCGAGACGCACGGGCAAGCGGCGCGTCCCCCGCGGCACCATTGCATCGAGCCACTCCGGCCCCTCGTCAGGGTCCAGGGAGATATCCGGGAACCTGTCGAACAGCGCCTGAACGGCAATACGCCCCTCCTCGCGGGCCAGTTTCGCGCCCAGACAAAGGTGGATGCCCTGCCCGAAAGTCAGGTGCCGGTTGTTTTCCCGCGTGATGTCGAAGGTATCCGCATCCTCGAAACGGCGCGGGTCGCGATTGGCCGAATTCACCATCACGAAAACACGCTCACCCTCCTTTAGGGTCTTTCCGTGCAGCTCGTGATCTTCGGCAACCTCGCGCACCAGGGCGTTCGTGGGACCGTCGTAGCGCAGCACTTCCTCTATCGCGCTCTGGATAAGGGCGGGTTCCTCGCGCAGTCGGTTCAACTGATCGGGGTGGCGAAGGAAAAGAAGCGTGGCATTGCCGATCAGGTTGGTTGTTGTCTCGTGGCCGGCGAACAGGACAAGGATGCAGGTGGCCACCAGTTCGTCATCCGAAAGCTTGTCGCCTTTGTCGCGGGCATCGATCAGGTCCTGCAGGAATCCCGGCTTGGGATTCTTCGAGCGTTCGATCACAAGCTCGCGGAAGTATGCCGACATGTTCGTGCAGCCGCGCGCCGCGCGCTCGTACTTGTCGGTGGCGTTTCGCGCCCCGCCGATGAACACGGCCATGTCATCGGACCATTCCTTGAAATCGTCAAGCCTGTCACGTGGAACGTCGAGCAGATCCATGATCACGAAGGCGGGAAGCTGAAGCGCATATTCACGGACAAGGTCCACCTTGTCGGTCTTCTTTTCTTCCAGCCGATCCAGGAGCATGTTGCTGATTTCGACAATGTTGGGCCGCATCTTCTCGATCGCCGACGCGGTGAAGGCATGGCGCATGATGCGGCGCAACCGCGTATGATCGGGCGGGTCGCGGAACGCCAGCCAAAGATTCAGGTAGTAGACCATATCCTTGAGCAGCTCTGCTTCTCTTGGCGGCAGCGCGGTGTAGAATTGCACCAGCCGGTTCACCGAAAGATTGTCCGACAAGAGCATGTCGCGCACATCCGTATAGCGGGTGATGATCCAGGACTTGACGGAAGGGCTCCAGTGAACGGGATCCTCCTCGCGCAACTTCTCATAAACCGGAAATGGATCCGCCATCACATCGGGATCGGAAGGATTGTACTCAAGACCAGAGGCGTCTTGACCGTCCATGTTGTTCCTCCAGTACAAAAATCGGCATAAACACCAAACGTTCGTTAGTTTGATTAACAAAGGCGAGAGCAAAGCACAAGGCTGGCAGCCTCGGCGGCGGATAAACGGAGGAATCGTCGGGTCGAGATCGATCCGCCGAGAATGATCGTGCCGTCGAACATGCTCCGGACGTCCGGCACAAGCGCAAAGGCGCCGAGGGTGCTGGCACAGCCGCCGGCATCCCGGCAAACCGCGATCGTACCATCCACCGCGGCCTTGCGGACATGCGCGGGGTAATCGCGGTCATCGTCGATGGCGATCGATTCCACGGGCCGGCGGCTTGAAATGGGGCGCATTGCATCGCGCTTTCAAACCGGGAAGGTACCCTCATCGTTTTCCCGCAAAACATTACGGGTTATATGACGGGGTGTAGACACGAGAGCGCCGGAATCACCAAGGACGGAGCCAGGATGATCATGGTGAAGATATGCAGCCCTGTCCCGGGCTTCGCCACGATGCGTAACGGCGCTTTCGGGGCTGGCATTCACGGGGTGTGTGGGCGCGCCTTCGACGGGCGGTTCGTGGTCCCCCTGCCCAACAGCCAAATCGGCCTGATGGCTGGCGAACCGGCCGCCAACACGAAGGCCGATGTGAACGCCGCGCAAACAAGACGCAACGGCAAGGCGTTGAACGCCGCCGTGCAAAAGGATCCGCACGAGACCACCGGGAAGGCCCGCATGGAACAACTTTCGACCTGTTACGCCGCTCCAGATACTCGGGACGCCGGGATCGGTGATCCGGCCTATACGCGCAACGCGCTTGGCAGGGCGATCACCGGCGCGCTCACCCCACCACTTGGAGTACCGGGCCACGGGGCGCTGCGCCAATGACCGGCATCATAGATTTCTATTTCGATTTCGGTTCGCCCTATGCCTATTTCGCGGCATCCCGGGCAGAACAGATCGCCGCGTCGCACGGCCGCGCGCTCATTTGGCGCCCGGTGCTGCTCTGGGTGTGCCGCAATCATTTCGGTATGGTGGCGCCTCTGCAGGACGGCCCGAAAGCGGATTACATGCCGCTCGATTTCAAGCGTTCGGCGGCGTTCCACGGCCTGCCCTTTGTCTGGCCGCCCTCCTTCGGCAAATCCACCCATGCGGCGGCCCGGCTTTTCTACGCGATGGCAGAGCGTGATGCAGACATCGCCACCGATTTTGCCCGCCGCGCGCTTGATGCGCATTTCGGTCGGGGCGCGGACCTCAGGGAGCTCGGCACGCTCGCGGATATCGCCGCCGAGGCTGGCCTGCCGCGGCAGCATGCGACAGATTTGGGCACGACGGACAGTGCCAAGGCCAAGCTGCAACAGGTCAACGACGAGGCCATTGCGGCGGGTGTCTGGGGGTCGCCGTTCTTCGTCGTCGACGGCGAGCGGTTCTTCGGCGCCGACCGCCTGCCGCAGCTTGACTGGCGCTTGGCACAGGGCCGTGGCGCAGAAAGGGAAGCCCAATGAAGTACCAGGATATCACCGTCGAGACGGACGGGCCGGTCGCCACACTGACGGTCAACCGGCCGGACAAGCTCAACGCGATGCGCAATGAGACCGCTGATGACCTGCGCGCGGCCTTCGCGGCGCTGGAAGGCGACGACACGATACGTGCTGTCGTCATGACAGGGGCGGGCAGGGCCTTCGGTGCGGGCTACGACCTTTCGACGGTCGATCTCGACGAGGGGTGTGAACTCGGCCCGGTGCTCGAGAACCACTTCAATCCGCTCGTTCGCACGATACGGCGCTCGCGCCTGATTGTCATCTCGGCGGTCAACGGGCCCTGCGCGGGCGTCAATGTCGGCCTCGCCCTCGCGGCCGATATCGTTCTGGCCGCCGACAACGCCTTTTTCTACGAACCCTTCGCCGGGATCGCGCTGGTGCCGGATGGCGGTAACACGCTTTTCATTCCCCGCGTGGCGGGCCGGGTTCGGGCACTGTCGATGATGCTTCTGGGAGAGAAGATAGCCGCCGCGCAAGCGCGCGAATGGGGCCTCGTCTGGGCCGTTCACCCTGCGGAAAGCCTGCTTGCAGAGGCCCGCGCCGCCGCGGATCGCATCGCGGCATTGCCGCCGCTGGCCGCGCAGCGCACAAAGCAACTCGTGACCGCCGCCACGGAAGACGCGCTCGACACGCAACTCGACCTCGAGCGCGACTACCAGGCCGAGCTTTCGGGCACGCCGGAGATGATTGCGGCGATGTCGAAATTCGTGGGCTGATAGCACCTTCGAAGGGCGCTGACAGGTGGCAGACAAGACGCGCCCCCGCAACGCGGCCCCCGGAGGTGCCCCACAGCGACATGGGGTCCGGCGCTGCGTGGACAGCAATGCGCGGGCCGTGGGCGCTTTTGCCGAGGCCAAGCTCCCCGGTCCTGAGCCGGCGGCGCGGCAGACAGAAAAGACCATCCGGCTCTTCGACGCCGTTCGCGACGGGCTGTGCCACGATCCTTACACCTGTGATCTCACGACGTGGGCCTTGCGCGCCAGCGCCATCGCCGGCAGGCCGCGGCCCGTTGCGAGCCGAGGGCGATCCTCCCGACCGCTTGTCTGAGAGCCGCCAGGGCGGCCGCCGCACTCGGTTTCGCGGACGGGTTTCGTTACGGAATTCTGACGACGGCGGATTCATTCGTCGAACCCAATTGCTTACACGATCTGAATTAGCAAGCCACCTCTCGCCCGCTATAGCACGACAAACTGGTCCAGCTACAACGCGTCGCTGCGCAACCAGGGCCTCTGCTGATCTGGGTCGATAAGGACATGACCTGGCGCGCGCCGCGTGACGGGCGGCCGGTACGCCCGCCGGTGTTTTCTGAATCGCCCCGGTTTTACCGGAGACCTATAGCTTCATTTCACGCGACCATATCGAGCACGTCACGCTGTGCATGTAAGTTCTCTTCAGCCTCGGCTGGCGGGATGTTTCCGATGGGCCCGAGCAGACGTTTTTTGTTGACCCAATCGACCCAGCCGAGGGTTGCCAGTTCCAAATCCTGCATGTTGCGCCACGGTCCCTGGCGATGGACCAGCTCGGTTTTGTAGAGACCGTTGATCGTCTCGGCGAGCGCAGTGATGCTCCTATGTTTGTCAAGCGTGGCCGGCCTTGGTTGGCGGCACGCAGAGAGCGCGGTAGATTTCGCGCACGATGTACCGCTTGATGCAGCGCACGATTTCGCGCCGGGTTTTGCCTTCCGAAGTTCGCCGCGCGGCATAGGCCTTGGTCCTCTGATCGTCGCGCATGCGCACAATGGCGACGCGGTAGATAGCGGCGTTGGCCAGCCGGTTGCCGCCTCGGTTCAAACGCATCCGGCTTGTCTTGCCGCTGGAGGCCGGGATCGGGCAAACGCCACAGAGCTTGGCCAGGGCGGCTTCGGACTGGATGCGGTCGGGATTGTCCCCGAGATATTCCGGTGCAATATCCGCGTTACGGCCCACGGTCTTGAATCGGTGTCGCCACGCATGGTTCGGCTGGATGCGCAGATCGGTGATACCGACGCTGTCTCGCACCCAGACCGCAATCTTGTCTCTGGCGTTGCCTGAGCGTTTCACGGCTTCCGCCGGGGTGGAGGAACCAAAATGTAAGAGATAGCCGTTCTTCGCGCTTCTGATGAAGTCCAGAAGGCCAATCTCTTGCAGGTGAGGGTGGGCCGGCACGTTGCGATACATACCGGCCTTTACGCTTCCAGCCTCTGGCGTGATCGTGAGCTGCGGAATGCCGTTCACGACGGTTAGGTCTTCCTTGCGAAGCTGGGTGATCTCGCCTGCCCTTGCTCCCGAGTAGGCGCATATCCAAGGCACCCAGCGACATGCCAGCTTGTTATGGTGCGCCATGTTAGACGGCTGCTCGAAAACCCTGTTGGCAGCCGACAAGACTTGTCTTGCCTCTTCTTCTGTGAAGCCAGACGACCGCGACTTGACCTTCGGGGGAATCTTGGTGCTGACGTCTTTTGCCGGGTCGCGTTCAATTAGGAATTTGGAGCGGGCGAGGTGGAAGACCGTCTTCACCGCTGCGAGGTATTTTCCACTAACGGTTTTGGGTGAGAGACCCCGTTCGTGCCGCAGGTGGTCTGTCCATTCGGAAATTTCTCGCGGGGAGATGCGTTCAACATCCTCATGCCCCAAATAGTCTTTGAGGGCTTCCAGCTTCTGGGCGAAGTCCCGGACAGTGTTTTCCGGCTTGCCGTTGGTGAGGTGATCTTTCTTCCACCTGTCGAAGAGGTCCGAAAGCGTCGGCCCGGAAGCTGTCTTTGAGGGCTTCTTTTCGGGTGCCCATTCGGGGAACCGATTGGCGTTCGGGTCGGGGGAGAAGTCTCCTTGTGACCGCTTGTGCAGTTGTTCGGTGGCTTGTTCCCATGCGCGGTGAGCTTCGATGATCAAGCGCTTCCGAGTGGCCTGATCAATGGCGATGCCCTCTTCGAGCAAGATTTCATCCACGGTTGGACCATACCACCTTTCCACCGCGCCTTCGTCGCCCGTTGCCTGTTCGTTCAAGCGCGCAACGTGTTCCCAGATCGAAGATTCGCCGGGTTCATTTTCTAGGGTTACCATCAGGCGCTGATAGACCCGCCCAGCCAAGCTGACGATCTGTTTGAGCGGAATTGGTTCTGGCGCGGCTCTCAGGGCCACCCAGCGGCGTTGGATGGCTGCGTACTCGGTAGCGAAGCGTTCCTTGGCTTCGGCAGGTTCGCGCGTTCGCAACGATTTCGAGACCTCGGCACGCCCGAATGAGGCCGTTAGGTCAGCCGGAACGCGCACGCGGATGTAGTAGATTCCGGTCTTTGGGTCTTTGACTGGACGGGGCATAATCAGGGTCACTGTGTAGGACTCCTGTGTAGGAGTCGGCAAGCGCAAGGCGCTGATTTCACGCAAGTATTTGTGTTTTCTGGTGTTTTCATGGTGCTGCTGGAGAGAATCGAACTCTCGACCTCTCCCTTACCAAGGGAGTGCTCTACCTCTGAGCTACAGCAGCACGTGGTGGCGGGGTGATTAGCCCCTTCTCGGGAGCCGTGCAAGGGTAATCTGGACGCTTTTTTCCCCCTGCTGTAGAGAAGGGGCATGAATAGCAAAACACCCCGCAAAAAGCCTGCAAAGAAGGCTGGACAGACCCGCGAAGACAGGCTGAAACAGGCACTAAAGGCCAATCTGGCCCGTCGGAAGGTGCAAACCCGCGCCCGTTCGGGCCCGAAACAGGGCACGGGGCAGGACGGGCAGAAGGAAAGCTGAAACCATATGGATTCGATCATCGTCACGGGCAACGGCCATCTGAACGGGCAGATCCCGATCGCGGGGGCAAAGAACGCCTGCCTGACCCTGATGCCGGCAACGTTGCTGAGCGAGGAACCGCTCACGCTGACAAACGCGCCTCGCCTGTCGGACATCCGGACGATGGCGGCGTTGCTTCAGTCTTTGGGCGCAGAGGTGTCGCAACTACAGAGCGGGCGGGTTCTGGCCATGTCCAGCGCCGCGCTTTCGAACCACGTCGCGGATTATGACATCGTGCGCAAGATGCGCGCCTCGATCCTTGTTCTGGGGCCGATGCTGGCGCGGGACGGTCATGCCATCGTGTCTCTGCCTGGCGGGTGCGCGATCGGTGCGCGTCCGGTCGATCTGCATCTGCGTGCCCTCGAGGCAATGGGTGCCGAGCTGGACCTGCGCGAAGGCTACGTGCATGCCAAGGCGCCGGGCGGGTTGCGAGGCGGGGTTTTCGAATTTCCGATCGTGTCGGTGGGCGCGACCGAGAATGCCCTGATGGCGGCGACGATGGCGAAAGGCACGACTGTGCTCAAGAACGTCGCGCGAGAGCCGGAGATCGTCGATCTGGCCACCTGTCTGCGGCGGATGGGTGCGCAGATCGAAGGCGACGGGACCGGCACCATCACCGTTCAGGGGGTGGACCGGCTTCATGGCGCGACGCATCCGGTGGTGCCCGACCGGATCGAGCTTGGCACCTACATGCTGGCGCCGGCCATCTGCGGCGGAGAGGTCGAATGCCTGGGCGGGCGGATCGATCTGGTGGGCGCGTTCTGCGAGAAACTGCAGGAGGCGGGCATCGACGTGACGGAAACCGGGAACGGGCTGACGGTTTCCCGGCGCAATGGCCGGGTCAGTGCGGTGGACGTCGCGACCCGGCCCTTTCCCGGTTTCCCGACGGATCTGCAGGCGCAGATGATGGCGCTGATGTGTACTGCGGAAGGTACCAGTGTTCTTGAAGAACGCATTTTCGAGAACCGTTTCATGCATGCGCCGGAACTTGTCCGGATGGGTGCCCGGATCGACGTGCAGGGCGGCACGGCCACGGTGACCGGGGTGGACCGCCTGAAAGGGGCGCCGGTGATGGCCACGGATCTTCGCGCCAGCGTATCACTGATCCTGGCGGGGCTTGCCGCGGAAGGTGAAACGATCGTGAACCGGGTCTATCATCTGGACCGAGGCTATGAGAGTGTCGAGGAGAAGCTCGGCAATGTCGGCGCGAAGATCGAAAGGATTTCCGGCCAATGAGTCAGCAGGACGCGCGTTTCGAGGAAGGCCGTGAAGCACCGTTGAACCTTGGTGCCATGGATGCCGAGGATCTGCAGGTCATATCGGCCCTTTTGCAGGACGCGGTATTCCCGATCACCGAGATGAGCTGGCTTCCGAGGGAGCGGCGTTTCGCGCTCTTGCTGAACAGGTTTCGCTGGGAGGACACCGGGCGTGAGCGCCATGGCCCCGAGCGCGTGCGCGCACTGCTTGTCATCGACAACGTCCTGCACGTGTCCAGCCACGGCATTGACCGCAACGACAAGGACACGATCCTGTCTCTTCTGTCGGTTACCTTTGAACCGGGCGCTGAAGGTGTCGGTCGGGTCCTGCTGACGCTTGCCGGCGATGGCGCGATCCGTCTGGATGTCGAGGCGCTGGAGGCGGCGCTGCGCGATGTGACCCGGCCCTACCGCGCGCCGTCCGGAAAGGCGCCCGATCACACGGGTTGAACCGCGCGGATCGCCCGACATGGGAGCGGGGCCGGGCATCCGACACCCGCGAGGTGGGCCTGACGCGACGTTCGCCCGCCTTGCCGCTCCTTGCTTGAGGCCCGGCGCTGATCCATTTAGGGTGCGCTGCGCCGGATCGGGGTCACCCGCCCTTCGCACCTGCGACGGGCACGCACCCACCCGCCCCAAGGCGTGCGTTCCGCACCCACCCGGGCGGACACGCGCCCGTCTCCGGACCGTTTCCGATCGAATGCAACACGCTATAAGGAACCATCATGCAAGGAGGCCAGCGATGCCCGTTTTTCTAGATGCTGCCGATCCGGGGTTCGAGGAAGACTTCGCAAGACTGCTGAACGCCAAACGCGAGGACAGCCCGGATGTGGACGGCATCGTTGCCGGGATAATTTCGGAAATACGGGCACGTGGTGATGCCGCGCTGATCGAACTGACCGAAAAATTCGACCGTTTGAAGATTGACGCGCACGGCCTGCGCTTCACCACCGCCGAGATTGACGCGCTGGTCGCCGGTATCCCGGAACGCGAGGTTGACGCACTGTGCCTGGCGGCGGACCGCATTCGCGCCTACCATTCCCGTCAGGTGCCGTGCGATGAAAGCTGGACCGACGCGGCGGGCGCCACGCTTGGATGGCGGTGGTCTCCGGTTGCCGCGGCGGGGCTTTACGTCCCGGGAGGGCTGGCTTCCTATCCGTCCTCGGTACTCATGAACGCGATTCCCGCCAAGGTGGCGGGTGTGGAGCGTCTGGCGATCACCGTGCCAACCCCGGACGGGAAGGCCAATCCGCTGGTCCTGCTGGCGGCGCGTATCGCCGGGGTGGACGAAATCTACAGGGTTGGCGGTGCGCAGGCCATCGCCGCGCTCGCGTACGGGACCGAAACGATCGCGCCTGTGGACAAGATCACCGGCCCCGGCAACGCCTATGTGGCGGCCGCCAAGCGCCGGGTTTTCGGAAAGGTAGGGATCGACATGATCGCCGGGCCGTCGGAAATCCTGGTGATCGCGGATCGCGACAACGATCCGGACTGGATCGCGCTCGACATGCTCAGCCAGGCCGAACATGACGAAACTGCGCAGGCGATCCTTATCACCGACGACCCGGATTTTGCGCAGGCGGTGACACGCGCTGTGGAAAAACACCTTCAAACCCTGGTCCGCAGGGAGATCGCCGGCGCAAGCTGGCGCGATTACGGAGCCGTCATAACCGTGCCCGATCTGGACACGGCGGCACGGCTGTCCGATCGTGTGGCCCCCGAACATCTGGAATTGTGTGTCGCTCAGGCGGATGCCTTGGCAGCCGGGATCACCCATGCCGGCGCGATCTTCCTCGGGCATTGGACACCCGAGGCGATCGGTGATTACGCCGGTGGGCCCAATCATGTTCTGCCGACCGCCCGCTCGGCGCGTTTCAGCAGCGGCCTGAGCGTGCTGGATTTCATGAAGCGCACCACTCTGGCGCGCATGACGCCCGAGGCTCTCAGTGCGATCGGACCCGCCGCCGAAACCCTGGCCCGGTCCGAAAGCCTGGAGGCGCACGCCCTTTCGGTGCGGGCCCGGCTTGACAAATTGAACGGGTGATCGCGCCGATCCGGCGGGCGCGCGTGCAACACCGGACTGCATGCCGCTTGGCGGGCGCATTGCCCCGCGGCGAACCCCGCGCTAAGAGGCCGTACGTCCCGAATTCAGGATCGCAGGAATGTCACGCATCAGCCATATCGACCTAGACGACGCCAACCTTCCGCCGCCCACGCCCGAGATCGAGCAGGAGCGCAAGGTGGCCATGTATGACCTGATGGAAGAAAACACCTTTTCGCTGCCCAGACGTGACGACCGGCAGGTGCCCGAGGGCCCTTACCGGGTGGGCCTTTCGATACGCGAGAAGCGGCTGGTTTTCGACGTTCGCACAGAGGATGGCGGCCCGGCCGCGGAATTCCACCTGTCGCTGTCCCCCTTCCGACAGGTGGTCAAGGATTACTGGGCGATCTGCGAAAGCTATTTCGACGCTGTCAAGAACATGCCGCCAAGCCAGATCGAAACCATCGACATGGCCCGCCGCGGGATTCACAACGAAGGCGCCCGTATTCTCGAGGAAAGGCTGGAGGGCAAGGCCGCCGTCGATACCGATACCGCCCGCCGCCTTTTCACGCTGATCTGTGTCCTGCATTTCGGGGGGTGACGGAATGGCGGCGGAACTTCCGCAATCGGTCCTGTTCTGCTGCGATCACAATGCTGTCCGCTCGCCGATGGCCGAGGGGATCATGAAAAAATTCTATGGCGCCGACACCTACGTGCAATCGGTCGGGGTCAAGAACGACATGGAAATCGACGGGTTCGCCATTTCCGTCTGTGCCGAGATCGGGGTGGAGCTTGCGCGCCACCGGTCACGGAGTTTCGACGAGATGGAGGAATGGGGCGATGACCTGTCTTCCTTCGATCTTGTGGTCGCGCTCAGCCCGGCAAGCCAGCGCCGGGCACTCGAACTGACCCGGGTGTTTCACCTTGATGTCGAATACTGGCCGATCATGGACCCTTCGGGCCTGGGCGAGGGCCGCGAGGACCGCCTGTCCGCTTACCGCCAGACCCGCGATCAGATCATTTCCCACCTGACCGAGAGGTGGGGACCACCGGAGAGCCAGACATGAATGCCGAACCCACGCTGAAAGCCTATTTCGATGCCTTCAACCGCGGTGACATCCCCGGGATGCTGGCCTGCTTGTCCGAGGATGTGGCCCATCACGTCAACGAAGGCGAGGTGCGGCGCGGCAAGGATCTGTTCCGCAGTTTCTGTGTGCACATGGGGCGCTGCTACCGCGAGGAACTGACCGACATGGTGGTGTTTTCCAACTCCGACGGAACCCGCGGTGCGGCCGAATACATCGTCAATGGCACCTATCTGGAAACCGATGACGGGCTCCCGGAAGCGCGGGGCCAGAGCTACCGTCTGCCCGCCGGTTCCTTCTTCAGCCTGCAGGACGGGCTGATCACGCGGGTGGTCACCTACTACAATCTCGCCGACTGGACGGCACAGGTCTCTTGATCCGGGTGGCGCGGCTCACCGGCACGGCGCTTGAAGATGCGCTCGAGGACGTGGCAAGGCTGCGTATCTCCGTGTTCCGTGACTGGCCCTATCTCTATGATGGCAGCATGGAGTACGAGCGGGACTACCTGCAGGCTTACCGTGAAAGCGCGAATGCTATCCTCGTGGGGGCTTTCGACGGGGATAGCCTGGTCGGGGCCTCGACCGGCACGCCGATGGAGGACCACGCCGATGATTTCGCCGCCGCCTTCGACGGGACCGGCCATGACCTTCACACCATTTTCTACTGTGCCGAAAGTGTGCTGTTGCCGGGCTATCGCGGGCAGGGGATCGGGCATGCGTTTTTCGATGCCCGCGAAGCGCATGCCCGGGCTCTGGGACGGCGATACTCGGCATTTTGCGGAATCGTGCGCGCGGCGGAACACCCCTTGCGGCCTGCCGATTATGCCCCGCTTGATCCGTTCTGGCGCAAACGCGGCTACGAACCGGTGGATGGTGCGGTGGCAACCTTTCGCTGGAAAGACATCGACCGCCCGGACGAAACCGATCACCGTCTTCAATTCTGGATGCGGCGCCTCTGATCGGTCCGGCGCCTCAAGAAATTGAGGTGTACGTCCTTTGAAGAAACGGCGGCGCAAACCCGGCCGCGCGCACCCGTCGCCCAGCCGTATCCGATTGACCGCAACGCCCCCTAATGCTCGCGCAGCAGGCGTCCGAGCCGGGGCAGGTGATCATCCACACCGGCCAGGCGCAGACAGTCCCAAAGCATGGCCTGGTTCGAGCATATCACTGGTTTGCCGAGGCATTGTTCGATTTCATCCACGACCTCGGAGCTGCGCAACGCCCCGCAACTCAGAAGGACGGCATCTGCATCCGGACGGTCGATCGCACGGGCGAAATCGAAAATGTAGTCCGGCGCCACGCGGGTCATCTCGGTATCGAATTGGAGGCCCATGCCATGCGCGGCCAGAACCGAAAGTCCGGCGCCCTCGAGGTACTGCACGACAGACGCGTTGAGTTCCGGGACATAGGGAGACCCGAGAACGATCTTTCGCGCGCTCACCGCTGCCAGGGCCTTGCGGACCGCACCGGCCAGCGTGGTGGCCCGGGCGCCGGGCGCGCCTTTCTGCAACTCACCACGGGAAGCCTGCTCGCCGACGGCCACGGTGCCAGAGGTGCAGGCAAAGCAGATCACGTCCAGCCCGTCATCCGGAAGAATGCGGCCGGCCGCGTCGGCCAGTGATCCGCGCAGTCGGGACAGGCTTTCGGTGCTGATCTCCCGCGGCATGGTGGCGCGGCTGAAATAGATGCCCACACCGTCGGGGGCGAGGCGTGCCATTTCGGGTTCCACTGTCTGTTCGTTCGGGATCAGGACAAACCCGATTCGTGCCCTGTGATTGAGGCCGGCATCAAAACGCGGCTCTTCAAGCACCGCTTTGCGCGCCTCGTTTTCCAGCAGGTTGGCCTGGTTCATGGAATCGTCCTCCGCCTGGGGCTGCCGGTAAAGTATGTCGCAGGAACCGGGCTTCAGGAAGCCCCGCCGGCGAAAACTCTTGACCGTGGCGCCGGCCACGCAGTCAGCTTTGCGCGGCGCCTCTTGCGGCGCGTGCCGAGACGGAGATCCCCGATGCATTCCAACCCTTTCACCGATGAGGAGCTTGACCGGCGGATGTCGGCAATGCGCGCGGCCATGGCCGGGCGCGGTATCGATATCGCCCTTGTTTCCTCGCCCGAGAACATCTTTTACCTGGTCGGCCTGGATCACTGGGGGTATTTCGCGCCACATCTCCTGATCGTTCCGGCGCAGGGAGACCCGGTGCTTGTCACCCGGCAGATGGAACAGGTGGCGATCCGCAAAATGGTGCGCAATGCGGATTTCCTTGGTCACAGCGATTCCGAGACCGCGGCGGACCTGGCCGTGCGCCATCTTGGCGGACGGTGCGCGAACATGGTGCTTGGTCTGGAAAGCTGGTCTTCGGGCCTTTCACACGGCATGGGCATGGCGCTGCGCGGCGGTCTCGTCGTGCAGGACTGGCAGGACATAACCGGCATGCTGGATGCGATGCGACTGGTGAAATCCGATGAGGAACAGGTTTACATGCGTCGTGCCGCCAAGGCCGCGGACGCCGGCACGCAGGCGGCGATCGCGGCGATCCATGACGGTGCGCTCGAGGCCGATGTGGCGGCGGAGTGCCAGTCGGCCATGATCCGTGCGGGGGGGACGCCGCCGGGGTTCGGTCCGTTCCTGAGGCCCGCCGACCGCATGGAGGAAGAGCATACCTCCTGGGGGGAGGGCGCGCATCAAGAGGCCGTTTTCCTGGAGCTCGCGGGCTGCGTTGCACGGTACAATGCCCCGATGGGCCGTCTGGTGCATATCGGCAGAATTTCCGCGAATGACGCACAGGCCGCGGATCTGAGCCTGCGTGCCTTCGAAGCTGCGCGCGCGGCGCTTCGGCCCGGGGTCAGGGCCCGTGACGTGTATGATGGCTGGCAGTCCGTGGTCGACGCGGCGGGGATACCGGAGTATCGTCGCCATCACTGCGGTTACCTGGTCGGTATCGGGTTTCCGCCCTCCTGGACAGGAGGACCACGGGTGACCGGCCTTCGGCATGACTCGGACCTGATAATGAAGCCGGGCATGACATTTCACCTCATGTCATGGTTCACCGGCACCGGGCGGGGGAATTTTTTCGTGTCCAATACCGTTCTGCTCGGAGAGGAGTCGGCCGAACTCCTCACCGGAACGCCGCCCGGTCCGCATGTGCGCCCCTGATCACGCAATCATGCAACAGAAACGGTTTGTTTCCGCGGCCGCGTTCTGGTTTCCACTGGCAATCTCGACATGAGCTCTGTTATACAAGCTCCTGCCGGGGGGCAAGAAATGGGAATTTTCCATGCTGTTCCGCCTTCTGGTTGTCACCGTCGGATCCTGTTTGTTCGCCATGACCGGCGCTTTTGCGTCCGAGCGTGTCCGGCTGGGCTACGGCATTCTCGTGACGAACGACATCATTGGCGACGGGTCGGACCGCTGGCAAACCGGCTCAGTTGCATCAAGCCGCATCTGGGGCCCGGAGTGGGCGGGGGCGCCACCGGAAAAGTTCGGTCAACTGCTTGAGTTCAGGTTCAACGCGCAGACCGTTTCGCCAGAGAACATCGTCACCCCGGCTGCGGGAGACAGGCCGTTCGCGGGCGTGTTGACCCTTGGCGTGCATTCGCATTTCCGGGCCGGGGGCATGGACGTTTCGCTTGGCGGGGATCTGGCGTTCACGGGTCCGCAGACCGGACTTGATGATTTCCAACTCTTCCTGCATGACCTTGTTGGTCACAACAACCTGTCGCCGGCAGTGCGCAATGCCCAGATCGGCGACGAGGTCCATCCTGGGGCGGTCTTCGAGGCGGGTCGCAAGTTCGACCTGGGAGGAACTGCCCGCGTTCGTCCGTTTGTCGAAAGTCGTGTTGGCCTCGAGACGATGGTGCGCATTGGCGCGGATTTCCAGGTCGGGAGCATCGGGCGGGATGAACTGTACGTCCGCGCGCCGGTCACGGGCCACCGTTACCGGGCTGTCAAGAATGGTCCGACAGGGGGGATGATCTTCATCGCCGGTGGGGATTTTGCCTATGTCAGCGACAGCGACCTGTTGCCTGAAAGTCGCGGTTTGTCGCTGACCGATCACCGGTCGCGATTGCGCGCCGGCCTGCATTGGGAAGGCGAAAAGGGCCATAGTGCGTTTTATGGCGTGACCTGGCTGAGTGAGGAGTTCGACGGTCAACGGGAAAGCCAGATCGTCGGATCGCTTCGGATCGGACTCAATTTCTGAAAAATCGAATCGGTTTCAAACGATCTCTTTTCAGGGTGAACATTGTTTGCTAACTTGCTGGCAATAAAAACAAGAGGCAGGATACAGGTAATGGAAACGGGCTTTCGCGGCACGTTTGTCATCTCCTGGTCGCAGACGGAAACAGACGGCCTTAGGGCCGCGCCGGTCGAGGCGCTGGATGTCGGTGCCACATGGGCATGGCACGGCGAAGCGATTCGTGTGGATGGGCCGAACGAGGTCTTGCGTCTGGAGCAGGCAAAAGGTGACAGGATCAGCAGGAAAAGCGCTGCGCGCATGGTAAGGCGTCTGGTCGGGGCGGCGCTTTCTCGGGACAGGACATACCACGACATTCCCAGCGACAAGACGCTGAGGGACAGCAGCTTCGTGGTGACCGACGGAGCCCGGAGCTTTACCATCACGGTAATCGAGGTGGGCGGCAATGCCGCGCCGCTTCTCATGTTTCTCGATGAAATCCCGCCGGCCGGCATCGAGATGTGGGTCGTTCATCACACCCTTGACCGCACGGCTGCGCCGTCAACCGGCCCCGATACGGGCGGCGTGATCTGTTTCACGCCCGGCACCCGGATCGAGACACCTCAGGGGCCGAGGCTGGTCGAGGAGTTGCGCGAAGGCGATCCCGTGCAGACCAAGGATGACGGTGCGCAGGAAATCCAGTGGATCGGCAGTCGGCGCATGACCGGCGCGCGCCTGTTCGCGATGCCACATCTGCGTCCGGTGCGGATACGCACGGGCGCGCTCGGTGTTTCAAGGCCGGATCAGGAGCTTCTGGTTTCGCCCGAACATCGGATGCTGGTGCAGGGCGATGTGGCGCAGGCGCTCTTCAACACGCCCGAGGTGCTGGTTTCGGCGAAGGATATCGCCAACGGGTCCACGATCAAGGTGGATCTGGCCGTGCGCGAAGTCACCTACGTGCATCTCCTTCTGCCGCGGCACCAGGTTCTGTGGGCAAACGGGATCGAGACCGAAAGTTTCCATCCCGCCAGCACGGCAATGTCGACGCTCGATGATGATGATCGGCTGCGCCTTCTGTCACTGTTTCCCGCACTCGAGCAGGAGCCACATGTCTATGGCAGTTTCGCGCGCCGCAGCCTCAGTGGATCCGAAGCGGCAATCCTGGCTCACGAGGCAGCCTGAGGCGGGACCGGAACGCGACACACCGACGTGCCGGAAAATCATCGATAGCGCGTTGACATCGCCGCGGGGGCCTGTATAGACGCGCGCATTGGTGTTGGTGGCCCCCGCGAGGGGATGCCTGTCGGGACCCTGTCGAGATTTCAGGACAAGGCCAGAGGACAACGCCCTTCATCCTGCCGCGAAGCCGCCTGCGAAGGCGGATGAGCGGTACCAGCCGAAGGAGATCAGCCGTGACCAAACGCACGTCTGCCAAGTACAAGATCGACCGCCGTATGGGCGAAAACATCTGGGGTCGTCCGAAATCACCTGTCAATCGCCGCGAATTCGGCCCCGGACAGCATGGCCAGCGCCGCAAGGGCAAGATTTCCGACTTCGGCCTGCAGTTGCGGGCCAAGCAGAAGCTCAAGGGATATTATGGCGACCTGACCGAGAAGCAGTTCCGCCGCATCTTCGCCGAGGCGGAGCGTGTCCGCGGCGATACCGGCGAGCTTCTCATCGGCCTTCTCGAGCGGCGCCTCGACGCGGTGGTTTACCGCGCCAAGTTCGTGCCCACCATGTTCGCTGCCCGCCAGTTCGTGAATCACGGTCATGTCCGCGTGAACGGCAAGAAGGTCAACATCCCCTCCTACCGCGTCAAGGAAGGCGATATCGTCGAGGTGCGTGACCGGTCCAAGCAGATGGCCGCCCTCCTGGAGGCGATACAACTGCCCGAACGTGACGTGCCGGACTACATCGAGGCCGATCATTCCAAGATGACCGCCACGTTCGTTCGCACGCCGGGCCTGGGCGATGTGCCGTATCCGGTGATGATGGAGCCCAACCTCGTCATCGAATTCTACGCGCAGAACTAAGCCATTCGCATATCTGCACGGGGCCGTGACGGGAAACCGCCACGGCCTTTTCGTTCGGTGCTGGCCAACCGATGCAAGCGGGGCTAGAACGTCGCGGAGGAGAAAGAGAATGACCGGGATCAAGCCGCAACCAGGCATAATGAAGATCGCGCCCTATCAGGGCGGCGCTTCGTGTGTCGACGGAGTGGCCAATGTGGTCAAGCTCAGTTCGAACGAGAATCCGATCGGAGCGAGCGACGATGCCAAGGAGGCATTTCGCAAGGCTTCTTTCGATCTGCATCGCTACCCGCCGACGGATCATGCATCGCTTCGAGAAGCAATTGGCGAGGTTCACGGCCTCGATCCCGGTCGCATGATCTGTGGCGTCGGCAGCGATGAGATCATCGCCTTCCTGTGCCAGGCCTACGCCGGTCCGGGTACGGAGGTCATCCATACCGAGCATGGTTTTGCGATGTATCGGATCTCGGCGCTGGCGAACGGGGCTCGCCCTGTCGAGGTGGCCGAACGGGACCGTGTCACGGATATTGATGCCATCCTCGCGGCCTGCACGCCCAAAACTTCGATCGTTTTCATCGCCAACCCCAACAATCCCACGGGCACGATGGTCGGCGAGGGGGAACTTGCACGGCTTGCCGACGGTTTGCCGGACCATGTGCTTCTGGTCATCGACGGGGCGTATGCCGAATACGTGGACGGTTATGATGGCGGCGCGGCCCTTGTCGAGGCGCGCGAGAACGTGGTCATGACGCGGACCTTTTCCAAGCTCTACGGGCTGGGAGGGCTGCGTGTCGGCTGGGGGTACGGGCCGGCGCATGTCATCGACGTGCTGAACCGTATCCGCGGGCCCTTCAACCTCAGCCAGCCGGCCCTCGTGACGGCGGAGGCTGCCGTTCGGGATGCCGCCTGGGCTGACAAGTGCCGGAACGAGAACGCGCGCATGCGCGCCTGGCTGGCGGATGCGCTGGCGGGGCACGGCGTGGCTTCGGACACGTCCACGGCGAACTTCATTCTTGCGCGTTTCGCCGGTCCGAAAGAGGCGGAAGCATGTGACGAATATCTCAAAACCCAGGGCCTCATCGTGCGCCGGGTTGCCGGTTACAACCTGCCGCAATGCCTGCGGATCACCGTGGGCGACGAACCGGCCTGCCGGCGTGTGGCCCACGCGGTCGGGCAATTCATGGGGGCGATCTGATGACGGTGGTCTATGACCGCGTTGCGTTGATCGGATTGGGGCTGATCGCCTCCTCGATGTACTGGGCGATCAAACGTGCAGGTATCGCGGGTCATGTGTCCGGCTTTGCCAGGTCCGGGGAAACCCGCCGCACGGCGCGCGAGATCGGATTGTGCGACGAGATTTGCGAAAGTGCGGCAGAGGCCGTGCACGGCGCCGACCTGGTGGTCCTCTGTGTCCCTGTCGGTGCGATGGGAAACGTCGCCGCCGAGATCGCACCGGCGTTGAAACCCGGTGCCTGCGTGAGTGATGTCGGGTCGGTCAAGAAGGCCGTGTTCGAGGCCGTCGCGCCACATATTCCCGATGGTGTGCATTTCATTCCCGCGCATCCGCTGGCGGGGACCGAGCATTCGGGTCCGCGATCCGGCTTCGCGACTCTGTTCGATGAACGTTTCTGCCTGATTGTCCCTGCTGAGCGAACCGTGCCGGAAGAGGTCGCAAGGCTGTCCGCTTTCTGGCAGAGCCTGGGCGCCCATACCGAGGAGATGGATGCGGATCATCATGATCTCGTCCTGGCCGTGACCAGCCACGCGCCACACCTCATAGCCTACACCATGGTGGGCGTGGCCGACGATCTGCGCCGCGTGACCGACAGCGAAGTGATCAAGTACTCCGCCGCGGGTTTTCGCGATTTCACCCGCATTGCGGCCAGCGATCCGGTGATGTGGCGCGATGTCTTTCTCAACAACAAGGACGCGACGCTCGAGATCCTTGGCCGGTTCACCGAAGAGTTGTTCGCATTGCAGCGCGCCATCCGCACCGGAGACGGCGCGTTGCTGCACGATTATTTCACCCGTACGCGTGCAATCCGTCGTGGTATCATCGAGGCCGGTCAGGATACCGACGCACCCGATTTCGGAAGGATGCGTCGGGATTGATCCTCGTGCCGGTCCCGGTGGTGGCCCGCAAGCACACCCGGCCGGACGGACCTGAGCCCTCGGATCAGAAGGCGTATTGCCAGCCGGCAGTGAGGGTCCAGTCGGTTTCCATCTGCACGCCGTTGAGGTCCTGATAGACCGGCACCCCGGCTTCTATCGCGAACCTGTGGCCGCGCATGGCGCCCTTCTGCACGACGAAATTCACCCCGGCGTGAAGCGACACGGTCTCGCCGCCGTAGTTGCGTGGATCGGCTGTCTGGACCGGGCCCATGATCGACATGTCCCGACCGTCAATGCGGCCCACCGATTTTGCCTCGACACGTCCGGAAAAGGAGATTGCCGGCACAGGTTGATGGCTCGCCCAGATACTGGCCCGGATTTCGTCGCCCAGGGAATACCCTTCGTCATTGTCGCCAAGACGGATCACACCTGACAGTTGCGCGCCATACCCCGTGTCGCCGGTCCTGCCTGTATAAGTGATGCCGGGCAGCAGGTCGAACGTGCCCGAACCCAACTGCATTGCATAAGGCACCCGCACCGTGGGGCGCATGCCCATCGGCGTCAGGATCCGGTGTGTCTCGGTGATTGAACCTGTTGGCAGGCTCAGGCCGAGATTGGCGTGAAGCGCGCTGTTGCCGCCTGTCCACAACCCGACAAGCGCCGAGGCCTTGATATCGCCCAGGCCCTCTGTCTTGACATTGAATCCTCCCAGGACCGTGGGGCCGGCCGCACCCGAGAAGGTCAGGTGGTTCATGGATTTTCGCAGGATCGGCACCATCGCCATCAGCGTCATACGGTCATTGGGGGCATACATCGCGCCGAACATGTGCATGTCCATCTCCATCTCGGTGGGCACGATCCGCAATGTCGGCGGCTGGCCGGGCATGCCGGCAAAACGGTTGGGCAGGCTGGTCGCGATTGCGGTCGGGGATATGCCGGTGGTGCCGATCTGGTTGCCGGCCATGTCCATGCGCATGAACCTGTAGGAAAGCATGACTTCCCCTGTGGAATGGCGATGATCGCCCATCACTCCGATTGGTGCGTGACCATCGGCGCGCAAGGGCTGGTTTGCCGCGGTGTTTCCGCCATGACCGGCATCGGCAATGGCGATGGATGCGCAGGGCGCAAGGCAAGCGGCCAGGGCCGCAACGAGTTTGTATTTCATTTGATAATCCTCACCCGTTCGTGTGCCTTGGCACACGTTCAGGGCTGGTTGTGAACTCAGAAAGGTCGGGGCAGCGGCAGGTTACTCGCTGCCGGAGCCCTGCATGCTGTCGTGATCCATATGGCCGGTGCGTTCGATCACCTTGAACATGATCTCCAGGTCGCCCGCTTTCTCAAACCTGAGCGTCGCCGGCACCTCGTCACCTGCTTCCAGAGGTTCGGAAAGCCCCATGAACATCACGTGGTAACCACCCGGCGCCAGCTCCACGATCTCTCCCGCAGGCAGCGAGATCTCGTCAACATGCCGCATGCGCATCACGCCGTCTTCCTCGGTTGATCGGTGAAGCATGACCTTGGGGAAGTCAGCATCGACACCGATCAGCGCGTCGGCCGTCCCGCCTTCATTCGCAATGGTCACGTAGCCGCCGCCGGCCTTGGCTGTCGCGGCGGTTTCGAATATCCGCGGGTGGATGATCTCGAGGTCGCCGAGGATGTAGTCATGCGCCGCGGCAAGACCCGGCACCGCGAGTGCGAGGGCGGTTGCAATAACAGTCTTCATTTGTGTCTCTCCGGTTTGAAGTCGTGTAGTTCCCTCCGGACAGGTCCGGCGGAGAACTGGAAGGGGTCATCGTTAATGTCTTCAAACGGCGGGCGGAGCACGGGGAAACGAGGGTGGGTAGGACTGCTGCAAGGGCCGGGCCATGCGCGGCCGGACCGGTCGGAACCTTGCGGGGAGCCGTGTGTGGGCGGATGGCGGCACCACCGCGTTCGCGGTGTCCACCGCCTGTGTCATGGCGCAGTATTCGGACTCGTCGGAGATATCCGCAGGCTCTCCGTCGGCGCCGATCCGGATGGTGCGCAACCCGTCACCCGTGCAGATCACCATCACCCGACCGTCGGCCAGACCCGACAGCGCCGCAAGCCCCGCGCCCTGAGGCGCCAGAATGGCAAGGGTCACGAGAACCGTGACGAATGCGCGTGTCAGCCAACCGTTCATATGTTCGTGATAACCGCGCGAGCACCCGACCGGCAATACTGAAACCATCACCTGTGACTATCTGATGCGCAATACCGGCGCCGCCATGACGGGAATCGGGCCGATGCTCACGTCACCACCGGAGAATCGCAGCGGAATATCCAGAGTGCGCGGATTTCCCGACATCCGCGACAACAACGAAAGCCCGCGTTCCAGCGGCCCAAGCATGGCTTCGGGCAGCGCCCGTGACGACCTGGCAAGTTTCATGATTTCCGGCCAATTGCGGGCTTTGATCGTGATCGTGCCTTCCGGAATGCCGTCGCTTCCGACATCGAGCTCACCGGCCGCCTGAAGCTCCAGATGCCCCCAACGGGCCTCTGCCAGGCGCAGGAATAAGTGGCGCGGCTGGGGTCGTGCCTCCTCGATCGCGCGTCGATCCCATGGTTTGTCGAAGCGCACCGTCAGATCGGCGGAGAGAGCATTCAGCGTTTCCGGCAGGTCCCGCACGGCAATCCTGTCGCGCAGGTCCTGCGGTGGGGCGAATCCGTCCGCCGAAAGACCCAGGCGGTAGGTGGCGGATGCATCCGCCGGTGCGTGTTCCGCCGCGAGGGTCAGGTCCGAAATCACGCTTTCTTCGTATTTGCTGCCGGGATTGATGCGCAGGTTGTTGGTGGTCAGCGTGCCGCGCTCGACCTCAAGCCGGACACCGGGGCGAAAGACGAAGCTGGCGCGCATGTCGTCGTTCTGGATGCCGTATTTGCGGAAGGGGGTGGCAAGCTTCTGGTTGTCCGGCCATACCGCGATCACGTGGTTGGGCCGGTAACTGAGTGCCAGGACCTGAAAGAAAGGCGCGTCCCAGGCCAGGCCCGTGTCGGGGTCCGCGAGGGACAGGTTGCTGAAGCTGATGTCAAAACGATTGGGAAAACCGCGCACTGCCAGATTGTCATATGCGGCAACCCAGCCGTCGCCGCGGCGGGCTTGAAACCAGTCCTCCATCGCGCCCCGGGTGGTGGCCGCCCCCCAGAACCAATACCCCGACCAGGCGGCGGCCGCCAGAAGGATGCCTGTAAGCAGCAATCGCATGAAACGCCCCTTTCCTGCCGCGTCCCGATGGTGTTTACAGGCCGCAAACGGGAAGGAACAGCATTTATGAGCATGTGGGTGTTCGGGTATGGATCGCTGGTTTGGAACCCCGGTTTCGAGGTCGAGGAACAGCTTGTCGCGACGTTGCCGGGTTACGCACGCAGTTTCTGCATGCGCAGCATCCATCATCGCGGGACTGTCGAAAATCCCGGCCTGGTTCTTGCGCTGGATGCGGTCGAGGGGGCACAGTGCCACGGTGTCGGGATGTCGGTGTCCCCGTGCAAGCGGAACGAGGTTATCGAATACCTGCGGGAACGCGAACTGGTCTCGGCGGCGTATCTGGAAAAACGGCTTCCGATCCGCCTTGCCGATGGCAGGTCAGTGGAGGCGGTGACGTACGTGATCGACCCTCGGCACGTTCAATACTGTGGCACGCTGGAGCTGGAAGAACAGGCCAGGATCATTGCTGCGGCACATGGAGGGCGCGGCCCGAACTCTGAATACTTGCACAATACTTTTGCACATCTCAGGGAGTTGGGTATCGACGATCCCGATCTGGAGTGGCTGTCCCGCCGCGTGAGGGCGCTGAGCGGATAAATCCTTGGCTTGACTAGCCGCAACGCGTAGAGTTGCGCCAACAAATTAGTGTCGGGAGCGTCCATATGGACCAGCCGGGCCGCGAGGTCGAGCCGCAATTCACCCACCCCGTGCGCCAGATCATGCTGATGCTGATCGTTCTGGCACTGACCGGGTTTGGTGCCTTCGTGGCCCTGCCGCGGGTGTTGCCCGTGTTCGAGGCGAACCCGTACCTCAACGGGTTCATCTTTTTTGTCTTCGTCATCGGTGTGCTGGCCTGTTTCTGGCAGGTCTTCCAGTTGATCGGCTCGGTGCGCTGGATCGAGGGCTTCGTTGCCGATTATCCGGGTCACGAGATGACCAAGGCACCGCGGCTGCTGGCGCCTCTGGCCACCTTGTTGCGGGCGCGCGGCAAGCGCATGCAGATCGCCTCGACCTCGGCCCGGTCGATCCTCGATTCCGTGGCGCAGCGCATCGACGAGGCGCGCGAGATCACGCGCTACATCGTCAACCTGCTCATCTTTCTGGGTCTGCTTGGCACGTTCTACGGGCTGGCGACCACCGTTCCGGCGGTTGTCGATACGATCCGCAGCCTTGCGCCACAGGAAGGCGAGGGCGGTGTGGATGTCTTCAACCGCCTGATGACGGGACTGGAAACACAGCTTGGCGGCATGGGTGTGGCCTTTGCCTCGTCGCTTCTCGGGCTGGCGGGATCGCTGGTCGTCGGTCTTCTCGAACTGTTCGCGGGACACGGACAGAACCGCTTCTACCGTGAGCTGGAAGAGTGGATGTCGACGATCACCCGGGTCGGCTTCTCTTCGGGCGATGGAGAGGGGGGGCTTGAACAGAACCTCGTGGGCAGTGTCATCGACCAGATGAGCGAGCAGATGGAATCGCTTCAGCAGATGATGACGCAATCTGATGTGAGCCGCGCCATGGTCGACGAGAAGCTTGGAGTGCTGGCGGATTCGGTCGAACGTCTGACTCACAGGATGAGCGATTCCAACCCCCTCAACGCGACACTTCTGCGGGTCGCCGAAGGTCAGGAGCAATTGATCGAACGGATGGATGCCCGTGCATCCGAGGGTGGCGAGGGTCTTGATGCCGAAAGCCGGATGCGCCTGCGCTCGATAGATGTGCAGATGCTCCGTATTCTCGAGGAGATCAGCGCGGGCCGGCAGGAAACAATGACGGAACTGCGCACGGATCTGGCGGCGCTGTCGCGGGCGCTGTCGCAGCCACGCGGGCCTTCGCGGGGTCGGGGCAAGACGCAGCCCGTCGTCTCCCCGAAGGATCCTGGAGGTGAGTGATGGCTCTCTCCCGGCGCACCGGCCAGAGGTTTCAATCGTCGATCTGGCCCGGCTTCGTGGATGCGATGACGGGGCTCCTGCTGGTCCTCATGTTTGTCCTGTCCATTTTCATGATCGTGCAGTTCGTCCTGCGCGAGACGATCACCGGGCAGGAAACCCGGCTGGATGAACTCTCTGCCGAGGTGGCGGCGCTGTCGCAGGCCCTGGGGCTGGAGCAGGACCGCAACGAAGACCTCCAGCAGCGCGTCGGGGAATTGACGGCGACGCTTGGCGATGCTCGTGAGCGGGAGCAGAGGCAGACCGCGCTGATCGCGTCTCTTCGGGCCGAAAGGGCCGCGCAGGAAACCGCCCTCGAGGATGCGCAATCCCGTATCGCCAGTTTCGAGGAACAGGTTGCCAGCCTTCTGGCTGAACGTGACGAAGCGATGGGCCGTATCGCGACCCTGGAAGACGAAAAGAGCGACCTGCAGGACGAAAAGCAGGATCTTCTTTCCCGGCAGGAGGCGGCCCAGCTTGCCCTTGCGGAATTGCGTGACGAAATCGACGCCCGCAGCGAGGCAGCGAGGCTTGCGGCCGCTCAGCGCGAGGCGCTGGAGGCAATGATTGCCGATCTGCGCCGGCAGAACGCACAAGGACAGGAAGCGCAGGCGGCACTCGGGGACCGGATTTCCGATCTTCAGGATCAACTGAGCGAAGAGGAGAAGGCGCGCCTTGCCGAAGCCGCCGCCGCGCAGGCCCTTCAGGAAAAGCTGAAGAATGCCGAGGCCGAACTGACGGCGATGACACTGGCGCTCGAGGAAGAGCGGCGCAAGGCCGAAGAGACCCTGACCATGCTGGCCGCTGCCGAGGCCGCGACAGAAGATCTGGACCTGCAATTGGCACAGGCTCTTGTCGCGCGGGATGAAATGCAGTCTGTGCTGCAGGACCGGAACGCGCGGATTGATGCGCAGGCCGCGGAAATCGCGCAATTGCAGGCGGCCCTGACCGAAGCGGGTGCTCAGCTCACCACTGCCGAGGCGGACATGCGCGCCGCCACCACGCGCCTTGAATCGCTGGAGGCCGAGCTTGCGCGCGCCCTGGCTGCCGCGTCCGGGGAGCGCGAGGCCGCGGAAGGGCTGCGCCTGCGCCTGAGCGACACCGAGGCGAAGCTGAAGGAACTGCGCGCAACCAGTGCCGAAACCGAGGCCGAGATGGCGGCGCAGGTGGCCGGGCTTGAAGAGCGTCTTGCGCGTGCTCTGGCCGATGCCGAGGAAAAGGCCGCGGCCCTGGACGCCCTGCGCGCGCGTCTTGCCGATACGGAAACGGCCCTCGCGGATGCCTTGGCAGCGCAGGAGCAGACCCGCGAGACCCTTGACACAGAAACCCGGACACTGGAGCAGCAGTTGTCACAAGCGGTGGCCGAAGCCCGGCAAGCCGGCGCCGAGGCGGAGGACCTTCGTACCCGCCTGAGCGAGCGGGAGGCGGAGCTGGCCGAATTCCGGCTGAGCACCAAGGAGATGCAGGCCGAATTCGAATCCCGTCGCACGCGGCTGGAAGAGCGTCTGGCGCGGGCGCTGGCAGAGGTGGATGACAAGAGCAGCGAAATCGCCGCGTTGCGCACCCGCCTGGCAGAAACCGAGGCCGCGCTGGCGGACGCTGTCGCGGAGCGCGAGGAAACCTTGGCGGATTTGCGGCAGGACCGCTCAGACCTCGAGGAACGGCTGGCCGAGGCTCTTGCGGCCAAGACCGCCGCGGAGACCGAGGCTGTGGACAACGCCGACGTGATTTCCGACCTGCGCCTGCAGCTGGACGAAGCCAAGGCCGAGCTTGCCCGCGTGCGTGAGGACCTGGCTGCGGCACGCGCCGCATCCGAGGAGATGACCCTGACGGCCGAGGAGGTGCGCCAACGGCTGGCTGCGGCGCTCGCGGCGAAGACACAGGCCGAAAGCGAGACGACCAAGCAGGAAGACCTGATTGCGGATTTGCGCGCCCGCCTGGAAGCCTCCGAAACGGAACTGGAGGAAACGCAAAGGGCGCTGGCAGAGGCACGCGCGGCCTCCGAGGATATCGCGCTATCGGCCGAGGAAGTGCGTCAGAGGCTTGCCGCGGCCCTCGCTGCCAAGCTTTCGGCCGAGCAAAGGGTCGCCGAGGAGCTGAGCAAGGCAGAGGAACGTGCGGCCTTGCTGGCCGAAGCCCGTGAGAAGCTGGCCGAACAGGAGGACATGGCCGAGGCCGCGCGGCGTGAACAGGCACTGCTCAATCGTCAGGTTTCCGCTCTGCGCACCCAGCTTTCGGAACTGCGCGCGCTGCTTGACGATGCGAAAATTCGCGATGCCGCGGCTGAAGTGCAGATCCAGACCCTCGGACAGGACCTTAACGCGGCGCTGGCACGCGCCGCCGCGGAAGAGCGCAAACGCCGTCAACTTGCCGAAGAAAAACAGCGCCTGGCGGAAGAAAAACGCCGGCTCGCAGAAGAAAAGAGCAAGCTGGAGGAAGAGAAACGCAAACGGCTGGAGGAGCAGAAGGAAGATCTCGAGAAGTACCGGTCGGAATTTTTCGGCCGGCTGCGTGACATCCTGGGCGCACAGGAAGGTATCCGGATCGAGGGCGATCGTTTCGTTTTCTCGTCCGAGGTTCTTTTCGCACCGGGCGAGGCTGATCTTTCGGCAGACGGCGAACGCGAAGTCGCCAAGGTGGCACAGATATTGCGGAACGTGACCGACGAAATTCCGGCCGGCATCGACTGGGTCATCCAGGTGGACGGGCACACCGACAACGTTAAAATTCGAGAGGGTGCCGAGTTCGAGGACAACTGGGAACTGAGCCAGGCGCGGGCCCTTTCCGTGGTACGGTACATGATCGATGCGTTGGGGATCGCGCCGGAACGCTTGTCGGCCAACGGTTTCGGCGAGTATCAACCCATCAACACGGCGGACACGGCCGCAGCGCGGGCTCAGAACCGTCGTATTGAATTGAAGTTTACCGAAAAATAAGCGGGTTGGCGGCGCCGCTCTCGGATGATGCGTCGTGGCGCCGACGCGCGAGATGCGTGGTTGCCCGGATATATGGGCCGGCGCCATCACGCGCCGGCCCTCATTTCTCTAACCCCTGATATTCACTCCGCGGAGTTTAGTGGTCAGTCAGCCGTCAGAAGTGGTGGACGTTTGCCGGACAGCCGCGGACGATCCGGACCTTCCAGTTTGATATCGATCTTGCCATCCTTGATGCCAACCTTCACGACACCGCCCTTGGCCAGTTTTCCGAAGAGCAGTTCCTCGGCCAGCGGTTTCTTGATGTGCTCCTGAATCACACGCCCGAGCGGGCGGGCCCCCATCTTGTCGTCATAGCCCTTCTCGGCCAGCCATTCGGCCGCGGGCTTCGTCAATTCGATGGTGACATTGCGATCCATGAGCTGTGCTTCAAGCTGCAGGACGAATTTCTCGACCACCTGGAGAATGACTTCCTTGGGCAGTGGTCCGAAGGAGATCACGGCGTCCAGACGGTTGCGGAACTCCGGTGAGAATGTCCGCTCGATTGCGGCGGTATCCTCGCCTTCGCGCCGATCCCGGCCGAATCCCACCGCCGACTTCTCCTGTTCGGCGGCGCCCGCATTCGAGGTCATGATCAGTACCACGTTGCGGAAATCGACGTTGCGGCCGTTATGATCCGTGAGGCTGCCGTGATCCATCACCTGCAGCAGGATGTTGAATACGTCCGGGTGCGCCTTTTCGATCTCGTCGAGCAGCAGCACGCAATGCGGATGCTGATCCACACCGTCGGTCAACAGGCCCCCCTGATCGAACCCCACATAGCCCGGGGGCGCACCGATGAGCCGGGAAACGGCGTGCTTCTCCATGTATTCCGACATGTCGAAGCGCAGCAGTTCCACCCCGAGCGTATCGGCCAGCTGTTTGGCAACCTCCGTCTTGCCGACACCCGTCGGACCGGCAAAGAGGTAGTTCCCGATCGGCTTTTCCGGCTCGCGCAGCCCTGCGCGGGCCAGCTTGATCGAAGACGACAACGCCTCGATCGCCTTGTCCTGCCCGAAGACCACACGCTTGAGCGCCCCTTCGAGATCCTTGAGGACCTCCGCATCGTCCTTCGAGACGTTCTTGGGCGGGATACGCGCCATCTTGGCGATCACCCCCTCGATTTCCTTGGTGCCGATACTCTTGCGCCGCTTGGAGGCAGCCACGAGGTGCTGCGCTGCGCCAGCCTCGTCGATCACGTCGATCGCCTTGTCGGGAAGTTTGCGGTCATTGATGTATCGCGCGCTCAGGTCCACGGCGGTGCGCAAGGCGTCATTGGTGTATTTCACGCTGTGGTGGTCCTCGAAATACGGCTTGAGGCCCTTGAGGATCTTGACCGTGTCGTCAACCGTCGGCTCCACGACATCGATTTTCTGGAAACGGCGCGACAGCGCGCGGTCCTTCTCGAAATGCTGGCGGAATTCCTTGTATGTGGTCGATCCCATGCAGCGCAGCTTGCCGCCCTGAAGCGCCGGCTTGAGCAGGTTGGAGGCATCCATTGCCCCGCCCGAGGTCGCGCCCGCGCCGATGACGGTGTGAATCTCGTCGATGAAGAGTACCGCGTCGGGATGATCCTCCAGCTCGTTCACGACCGCCTTGAGCCGTTCCTCGAAATCGCCCCGATAGCGCGTGCCGGCGAGAAGCGCACCCATGTCGAGCGAATAGATCGTGGTGTTGGCCAATACCTTGGGCGTGTTGCCCTTGACGATCTTGTGCGCCAGACCTTCCGCGATGGCAGTCTTGCCGACACCGGGATCGCCGACAAGCAGCGGGTTGTTCTTTCGCCGGCGGCAAAGCACCTGGATGCAGCGCTCGACCTCTGAGTCGCGACCGATCAGCGGATCGACGTCGCCGGTCCGCGCCTTCTCGTTGAGGTCCACGCAATATTTGGCGAGTGCCGATTCCCCGGCTTCCACGGCGTCGGACTCGGCTTCGGTCTTGCCAGACGTGTCATCGGGATCCGCCGACCCGGTGACAGGGCGCGATTCCCCGTATGCGGGGTCTTTTGCGACGCCGTGCGCGATGAAGTTGACCGCGTCGTAGCGGGTCATGTCCTGTTCTTGCAGAAAGTAGGCCGCGTTCGATTCACGTTCCGCGAAAATCGCGACCAGGACATTGGCGCCCGTCACTTCCGTGCGACCTGAGGATTGCACGTGAATCGCGGCCCGCTGGATGACGCGCTGGAACGCCGCCGTGGGAACGGCCTCGGACCCGTCAATGTCGGTTTCGAGGTTGGACAGTTCCTCGTCGATGAAATCCACCAGAGTGCTGCGCAGATCTTCCGTGTCGACACTGCACGCTTTCATGACGCGGGCTGCATCCGGCTCGTCGATCAGAGCCAGAAGAAGATGCTCGAGCGTGGCGAACTCGTGCCGGCGTGCATTGGCCATTGCCAGTGCAGCGTGGATTGCCTGTTCCAGTGTATTGGAGAATGACGGCACTTTCCTTCGCTCCTTGATGATCCGGGAGGCCGGGTACGCCTCCATCGTTGCCTACATGTATTAAAGTTTGGTCGATATGGCTGCTGCTTCAAGGGTTTTCTGGCAAACACCGGTAACTTTTCTTCGGATGTGCGCCCTATGGTCGCGCGATTGCAGGGTCAGAAGCTGTCCTTGCGGCTGCGTATCTCTGCGAAGACATCGGCCGGGTCGGCACCTTCCATGCCCAGATGCGCCTGAATCGCCGGGTCCTCGGCGCGCAGGAAAGGATTGGTGTCCAGCTCTTCGGCCAAAGTCGAGGGCACGGTGGGCTGTCCCTCTTCGCGGGCCGCGTCGATCATCGCCTTGCGGGCCGTGAGGGCGGCGTTGCCCGGATCGACGGTGACCGCGAAAAGCGCATTTTTGCCGGTATATTCGTGACCGGAACAGACGGTCGTGTCCCCCGGGAGCGCCGCGAGCTTCTTGAGGCTGTTCCACATCTGCGGCGGCGGGCCCTCGAAGACACGGCCGCATCCCAGGGCCATCAGGCTGTCGCCGGAAAACACCACCCGGCTTTCGGGAAAGTGGAAGGCGATGTGTCCCACGGTGTGGCCGGACACATCAATCACCTCGCCGACCTCGTTGCCGATCATGACGGGATCGCCTTCGCGCACCGCGATATCCAGCGCCGGCAGGCGGTGTGCATCCGCTTCGGCACCGATGACGCGGGCGGGTGCCTCCGACAGGAGCTGATCCAGCCCTTGCACATGGTCGGCATGATGATGCGTCAGAAGGACATGCGACAGAATCCAGTCTTCCTCGTCCAGCGCGCGCAGGATCGGTGCCGCTTCGGGAACGTCCACGGCGGCGGTCTGGCCGGTGTCCGGGTCGTGGGCCAGGAAGGCGTAATTGTCGGACAGGCACGGAACGGTCCGGATTTCGAGTGTCATGGTGTTTGCCCTTTTGCCGGTTGCTGTTACCGTTCAGAGTGACGGATCGCGGGCGGCGCTGCAATGCATCTCGATGTACAGGACCTTCGCAATTTCTATTATCGCGGCGTTCTGGGGCGGGCGGCGCAGAAAGCCGTGCGCGCGGGGATTGCGGAATTCTGGCCGGAGGCGCAGGGGCAGACGGTGGCCGGGTTCGGCTTTGCGGTTCCCTTTCTTCGGCCCTACCTCGACGGCGCGCGGCGGGTCGTGGCATTGATGCCTGGGCCCCAGGGGGTGATCGGGTGGCCACAAGGGATGCCGAATATTTCGGTCCTTTGCGAGGAAACCATGTGGCCGCTGGAGACCGGGCATGTCGACAAGCTTCTGGTGGTTCACGGGCTCGAGGCGAGCGAGCGGCCCTCGATGCTGCTCGAGGAATGTTGGCGGGTGCTGGGGCCCGGTGGCTCGGCGCTTTTCGTGGTGCCCAACCGTGCCGGGCTGTGGTCGCGCAGCGATCGCACGCCGTTCGGCCACGGGCGCCCCTATTCGCAGACCCAGCTGGAAACCCAGCTCAAGGCGCATAATTTCCTGCCGGAACGGCATGTTACCACGCTCTACCAACCGCCGTCTCAGCGCCGGTTCTGGCGCAAGACGGCCGGGATGCTGGAGAAGGTCGGCGGCTCGTTGCCGGTGATTGCGGCGGGGGGTGTCCTGATGGTGGAGGCGACCAAACGGGTACAGGCGCCGGGCGGCCCCGGCCTGCGTGAAACCGTGCGCAAGCCGCTGGATGTGCTCAAGCCCAAGCCCGAGGCCAAACCGGTTTGAGGTTTGCGCATTTCGCAAGGGGCCAAGGAGGCGTTTCGTGGTCGAGCCAAGAGGGGGCGAGCCAAGCGGCCCCCGTCCGGGATCATCGCTTGCCGGTTTCCGTGCTGCGCGGACATGACGGAATTGGCCTGACGCCCCGGACCGGCCCGTGCTGCGGTTGCGCTAACAAGACGGGCGGACCATTGGGAGCGGTGCGCGGCAGGAATCGCAAAAATCCTGTGGATAAGTGATCTTTTTCATGCCGCCGCGCATGCGCAAACCGTCGCAGGGTAGGTAACAATTTGAAAACATGCAGTATTCAATGGTATACAATTGTTTTTGCCGCGCTTGCTAGCTGCGCAAGGCTCTGCTAGACCCACGCCGAATTTCGGTGCTATGAGTACTCAGCGCATGCCAAAGCCCCCGGAGACGGTTCTGCCGTCGGAACCGGGGCCAAACTGTCGGAAGGGTGGACGTGTCCGAACCAGCTTCGATTGCCTCAGGGATTGCCGAGCGCTATGCGACGGCGATCTTCGACCTCAGCAAGGAAAACAAAAAGCTTGCCAAGCTCGAGACCGGCGTGAACGATCTTGCCGCCGCGCTTGATGAAAGCGCTGACCTGCGGGCGATGATCGCGTCGCCGATCATCCCGCGCAGCGAGCAGGGCAAAGCCATTGCCGCGCTGGCCTCCGAGATGGGGCTGATGGTGCCGCTGGCGCGCGGCCTGGGCCTGATGGCCCAGAAACGGCGCCTTTTCGCGGTTCCGCAGCTTATCACGCATCTGCGCGCGATGATCGCCGAGGAAAAGGGCGAGGTTACCGCGCAGGTCACCAGCGCCAAGGCGCTGACCAAGGCGCAGTCCGAAAAGCTGGCGGCGACGCTGAAGAAGCGTATCGGCAGCGATGTCAAGATCAATGCGACCGTCGATGAGAACCTCATCGGCGGTCTTGTCGTAAAGGTGGGCTCGAAGATGATCGACACCTCGATCCGCTCGCGCCTCAACTCCCTCCAGAATGCAATGAAAGAGGTCGGATAAATGGGTATCCAAGCTGCAGAGATTTCTGCGATCCTGAAGGACCAGATCAAGAATTTCGGCCAGGAAGCCGAGGTAGCCGAGGTTGGTCGGGTCCTGTCGGTGGGCGACGGCATCGCGCGGGTTCACGGGCTGGACAACGTTCAGGCGGGCGAGCTGGTCGAGTTTCCCGGCGGCGTCATGGGCATGGCGCTGAACCTGGAAACCGACAACGTCGGCATCGTGATCTTCGGATCGGACCGAGAGATTTCGGAGGGTGACACGGTCAAGCGGACCAACTCGATCGTGGACGTGCCGATCGGTGACGAACTGCTGGGCCGGGTCGTGGACGGCCTTGGCAATCCGCTGGACGGCAAGGGCCCGATCAAGACCAAGGAACGCGGCGTGGCCGACGTGAAGGCGCCGGGCATCATCCCGCGCAAATCGGTGCATGAACCGATGGCCACCGGCCTCAAGTCCGTTGACAGCATGATCCCGATCGGACGGGGCCAGCGCGAGCTGATCATCGGGGACCGCCAGACCGGCAAGACCGCCGTGGCCCTCGACACGATCCTCAACCAGAAGACCTACAACGAGGCTGCGGGCGATGACGAGAGCAAGAAGCTCTATTGTGTCTACGTGGCCATCGGGCAGAAGCGCTCGACCGTGGCGCAGCTGGTGAAGACGCTGGAGGAGAACGGCGCGATGGAGTACTCCATCGTCGTGGCTGCCACCGCCTCTGATCCGGCGCCGATGCAGTTCCTGGCGCCCTATTCGGCCACCGCGATCGCCGAGCATTTCCGCGACAACGGGCGGCACGCCCTGATCGTCTACGATGACCTTTCCAAGCAGGCCGTCGCCTATCGGCAGATGTCGCTCCTGCTGCGCCGCCCGCCGGGCCGCGAAGCATACCCGGGTGATGTTTTCTACCTGCACTCCCGCCTTCTGGAGCGGTCCGCGAAGCTCAACGATGACAACGGGGCGGGCAGCCTGACGGCCCTGCCGATCATCGAGACGCAGGGCGGGGACGTGTCGGCCTTCATCCCCACCAACGTGATCTCGATCACCGACGGGCAGATCTTCCTTGAGACCGAACTCTTCTACCAGGGCATTCGCCCGGCCGTGAATACCGGCCTGTCGGTGAGCCGGGTCGGCTCCTCGGCGCAGACGGCGGCGATGAAGTCGGTCGCCGGCCCGGTGAAGCTGGAACTGGCGCAATACCGCGAGATGGCGGCCTTCGCGCAGTTCGGTTCGGACCTTGACGCGGCGACACAGCAGCTGCTGAACCGCGGTGCGCGCCTGACCGAACTGATGAAGCAGCCGCAATACTCGCCGATGACCAACGCCGAGATCGTGTGCATCATCTATGCCGGCACCAAGGGCTATCTCGACAAGATCTCGGTCAACCAGGTGGGCCGGTTCGAGCAGGGGCTTCTGAACCACCTGCGCAGCAAGCATCAGGACCTGCTGGATTTCATCACCAAAGAGGATCCCAAGATCAAGGACGATGCCGAGGACAGGATCAAGGCGGCCATCGACGAATTCGCCGCGGACTTCGCGTGAAGCGGGGAATAGGCCATGCCAAGTCTTAAGGACCTCAAAAACCGGATCGAGTCGGTCAAGTCGACCCGCAAGATCACCAAGGCCATGCAGATGGTCGCGGCGGCCAAGCTCCGCCGCGCCCAGGAAGCGGCAGAGATGTCGCGGCCCTATACCGAGCGTTTCAATGCGGTCATGGGGCGCCTTGCGGCGGCCGTGGGCGATACCGAGGACGCGCCCAGGCTGCTGAGCGGCACAGGCTCGGATGACGTGCACCTGCTGATCGTGATGACTGCCGAGCGCGGGCTTTGCGGGGGCTTCAACGCAAACATCGCCAAGCTCGCCAAGGCCGAGGCCGACAGCCTGAAAAAGGCGGGCAAGACGGTCAAGATCATCACCGTTGGCAAGAAGGGCCGCGATGCCATGCGCCGCGATTACGGTGACATGTTCGTCGATCACGTCGACCTGAGCGAAGTCAAGCGCGTGGGCTACGGTGATGCGCAATCCGTGGCGGCGAACGTGCTGGACAGGTTCGAGGCGGGCGAGTTCGACGTCGCAAAGATCTTCTTCTCGCGCTTCGAGAACGTGGTCAGCCAGATCCCCACCAAGCAGCAGATCATTCCGGCCGATTTCGACGCGCCGGAGGATGATGCGCAGGGCGGCACCTTCTACGACTACGAGCCCGACGAGCAGGCGATCCTTTCCGAACTCCTGCCGCGCGGCGTGGCCACCGCGATCTTCAGCGCGTTGCTGGAGAACGGGGCCTCCGAGCAGGGCGCGCGGATGAGCGCGATGGACAACGCCACGCGCAACGCCGGCGAGATGATCGACAAGCTGACGATCGAGTACAACCGCTCGCGTCAGGCCGTCATCACCAACGAGCTTATTGAAATCATTTCGGGCGCCGAGGCGCTCTAGAGAACCGGAGACGAAACATGGCAAACGCAAAAGGCACAATCACCCAGGTGATCGGCGCCGTGGTGGACGTGCACTTCAGCGATCACCTGCCGGCGATCCTGAACGCGCTGGAAACCGACAACAACGGCAAGACGCTGATCCTGGAGGTCGCGCAACACCTTGGTGAAAGCACCGTTCGCTGCATCGCGATGGACGCCACCGAAGGACTGGTCCGCGGCCAGGAAGTGACCGACATGGACGGCCCGATCACCATGCCGGTGGGCGACGCGACGCTTGGGCGGATCCTCAACGTGGTGGGTGAACCCGTGGACGAGGGCGGCCCCGTCGAGGCCAAGGAGCGCCGCGCCATCCACCAGTCCGCCCCCTCCTTCGAGGATCAGTCGACCGAAAGCGAGGTCCTGATCACCGGCATCAAGGTCGTGGACCTTCTGGCCCCCTACGCGAAGGGCGGCAAGATCGGCCTGTTCGGCGGTGCCGGCGTGGGCAAGACGGTTCTGATCATGGAACTGATCAACAACATCGCCAAGGTGCACTCGGGCTACTCGGTCTTCGCCGGCGTCGGCGAGCGGACCCGCGAGGGCAACGACCTCTATCACGAAATGATCGAATCCGGGGTCATCAACCCCGATGACCTGACCAAGAGCCAGGTCGCGCTGTGTTACGGCCAGATGAACGAACCGCCGGGTGCGCGCGCCCGTGTGGCGCTCTCGGGCCTGACCCTTGCCGAACAGTTCCGCGACCAGTCCGGGACCGACGTCCTGTTCTTCGTCGACAACATCTTCCGCTTCACGCAGGCGGGCTCTGAGGTGTCGGCGCTTCTGGGCCGGATCCCTTCGGCCGTGGGTTACCAGCCGACGCTGGCCACCGACATGGGCGACCTGCAGGAGCGGATCACCTCGACGAAATCGGGCTCGATCACCTCGGTGCAGGCCATCTACGTGCCCGCGGACGACCTGACCGACCCGGCGCCGGCAACCTCGTTCGCGCACCTTGACGCTACCACGGTTCTGAGCCGGGCGATTTCGGAGCTTGGCATCTACCCGGCGGTGGACCCGCTCGACTCGACCTCGCGCCTGATGGACCCGGCGGTGGTTGGCGAAGAGCATTACCAGGTTGCCCGTGACGTGCAGGGCATCCTGCAGCGTTACAAGAGCCTTCAGGACATCATTGCCATTCTCGGCATGGATGAACTGAGCGAGGAGGACAAGCTGACGGTGGCGCGGGCCCGGAAGATCCAGCGCTTCCTGTCGCAACCCTTCGACGTGGCCAAGGTGTTCACCGGTTCGGACGGTGTGCAGGTGCCGCTGGAAGAAACCATCGCCTCGTTCAAGGCCGTGGTTGCCGGCGAATACGATCACCTGCCCGAGGGCGCCTTCTACATGGTTGGCGGTATCGAGGAGGCGGTCGCAAAGGCCGAGAAAATGGCCGCCGACGCGGCGTGATGTGACGCGCGTCCCGCTCCGGGAGGGCAGGCCCCTCCCGGGCAGGGCGCGACAAGGAGGCCCAGATGGCTGAAAAAATCCAATTCGATCTGGTCTCGCCCGAGCGGCTGCTGGCTTCGGTCGAAGCTGCGGAAGTCCAGATACCGGGCGCCGAAGGCGACATGACGGCGATGGCCGATCACGCGCCGCTGATCACCACCCTGCGGCCGGGCATTGTCCGGGTTTCGGGAAGTGACAGCGATGCGGAATATGTGGTGACCGGCGGATTCGCCGAGATCAACGGCGAGAGCGTGTCGGTCCTGGCGGAACGCGCGCTGCCACGTGCGGATGTCACGCAGGACGAGTTCAAGGCGATGGTCGACGAGGCCAATGCGAAGCTGGAAAAGGCGCAGGAAGCCTACGAGAACGAACCCGGCCCGGTGGACGAGGCGGCGAAGCTGCTTGCTGACATGGTGGCACTCGGTGACGAGATGGGCCTCGCGGCCTATTGAGGGGCATCCCCTTGTGATGGTCGTCAGCCAGACCCGGATGAAATGGTGAACGCGGTTGCCAAAGAGCCCCCTTCGCGGGGCTCTTTTTCGTGTCAAACTCCAGCCGCATTCACGCTATAGTGGGTTCGTTCGGGGACGTGAGGCCATGAAACATATCGGAAAACAGCCCTTGGGCATTGACCAGGGAGAAGATGTCCTTTTCTCGGATTTCGCCGATAACGGCGAGATGTGGACCGGTATCGGCGAGCGTGAGCGGCGCATGCCGGTGCAATTCTCAGGCGCTTTCACGGCGGTGCCGACAGTCCATGTCGCGCTGTCCATGTGGGATATCGACAATGGCTCGAATGCGCGTGTCGAGATCGTCGCCGAGGCCGTCAGACCGGATGGATTCGAGGCGGTTTTCCGAACCTGGGGCGACACGCGGGTGGCCCGCGCGCGATTCAGATGGATTGCCATCGGTCCCGTCCGCGACGAGGATGACTGGGATTTGTACTGACCCGGGCAGGGTGCTGCGCGGGTGCCGCGACCCTCGGGAAACGGGCCTCTCAGGTGCCGAACTGGCCTTCATAGACGGGTTCCAGTGTCGGGGTCTCGAAAAGCGACGAGACGCTGGTGCCGTTCCAGATGTTGAGGATCGCCTGTGCGAAGACGGGTGCGGTGGGGATGATGCGGATATTGGGCGTGGCCCGGACAGCATCCGTGGCTGCGATGGTGTCGGTGATGACCATGGATTTCAGAACCGAATTCGTGATCCGCTCCACGGCGGGACCTGACAGCACTCCGTGGGTGGTGTAGGCGTGCACCTCCAGTGCGCCGTTGTCCATCAGGACCTGCGCGGCCTTGCAGAGGGTTCCGGCCGTATCGCACATGTCATCCACGATGATGCATTTCTTGTCGGTGACATCGCCGATCACCGTCATCTCGGCCACTTCGCCGGCCTTTTCGCGGCGCTTGTCCACGATCGAGAGCGGCGCCTCGATCCGCTTGGCCAGTTCGCGGGCACGGGCGACGCCGCCCACGTCGGGCGAAACGATCATTACGTCCTCTATCGAGCCCTTGAACTGGGTCATGATATCCAGCGCGAAGACCGGCGAGGCGTAGAGGTTGTCGACGGGGATGTCGAAGAAGCCCTGGATCTGCGCCGCGTGCAGGTCCATCGTCAGCACCCGCTCGATCCCGGTGCCGACAAGCATGTTGGCCACCAGCTTGGCCGAGATCGGCGTCCGGGCCCGCGACCGGCGGTCCTGGCGCGCGTAGCCGAAATAGGGAATCACGGCGGTGATGCGCTTGGCCGAGGAGCGACGCAGCGCATCAGCCATGATCAGCAGCTCCATCAGGTTGTCATTGGCGGGGTTCGAGGTGGGCTGGATGATGAACATGTCCTCGCCGCGGACGTTCTCGTAGACCTCGACAAAGATCTCGGCGTCGTTGAAACGTTCGACCCGGGCATCCACGAGCCCGACATTGACGCCGCGATGCATGGACATCCGCCTGGCGATGGCGTTGGCCAGCGGCAGGTTGGCGTTGCCCGAAATCAGTTTCGGCTCTGGCGTGTGCGGCATGGCAGGAATCCCCGGATGGCAGACGATGACAGATTCGTGACGTTGACACCGCTTAGCATGGGCTTAACGTCTGGCAAAGTTCGCCGGTCAGGGAGAGGCGCGGAAAATGGCCCATATCGACTATTATCTTTCGACGTTGTCGCCCTTTGCCTATCTGGCGGGCACCCGGCTCGAGGAGATCGCCGCGCGGCACGGTGCAACGATCACCTACAAGCCGCTCGACATCATGGCGCTGTTCGCGCGCACCGGGGGCACGCCGCCGGCCGAACGTCACCCCAGCCGGCAGGCATGGCGCGCGCAGGATCTACCGCGGCAGGCCCGCAAACTGGGGCTGCCCCTTAACCCACAGCCGGCGCACTGGCCGACCAACCCGGCGCCGTCCTCCTATGCGATCATCGCCGCGCAGGGCGCGGGGGGCGGCGACGTGGGCGGTCTGGTTCATTCCATCCTGCGCGCCTGCTGGGCCGAGGAGCGCGACATCGCCGAGGACAACGTCGTGCGCGACTGCCTTGCCGCGGCCGGCTTCGATCCGGGGCTGGCCGACAGCGGGTTGCTGAGCGGTGCCGAGACCTACGCCGCGAACCTCGAGGAGGCGGTGGCTGCGGGCGTCTTCGGATCGCCCTTCTACGTGACCGATGGCGGGCAGGTGTTCTGGGGGCAGGACCGGCTGGAGGATCTTGATCTGCAGCTTTCAGGCAAACTCTGAATGCCGCAGACGGTGAAGGCGGGGTTTCCCACCGCATGGACGACGTTCGGACAGGGGCCGCGCAAGGCGCTGATGATCCACTGTTCGCTGGCGCAGTCGGGCAGCTGGGGCGGCATGGCGCGGTATCTGTCCGGGGCGCTGGAGATGACGGCCTTCGACCTGCCGGGGCATGGCCGGAGTGCCGATTGGGACGACCGGGGCGAGATTCAGGAGGTGACCACCCGGATCGCGGCGGCGTTCTGCGTTGACGGGCCTCACGACGTGATCGGGCATTCCTTCGGGGCGACGGTGGCGCTCAGGCTGGCACTGGAGAGGCCGGGCCTCGTGCGGTCGCTGGTTCTGGTCGAGCCGGTTTTCTTCGCCGCGGCCTTTGCCGACCACCCGGAGGTGCGCGCGCGGCTTGCGGCCCGGATGGCGGACGTGTCGCAGGCCATGGCGGCTGGCGATCACACCGCCGCGGCGCGGGCCTTCACCGCGGTCTGGGGCGACGGTACGCCGTGGGAGGACCTGCCCGCGGCGCAGCAACGGGCGCTGGCCGTGCGGATGCCCCTGGTCCGGGCGGGCGAGCCGGCGCTTTACGACGATGCCGGCGGGATGCTGGCGCCGGGCCGGCTGGAGGCGCTGGACCGCCCCGTGCTGCTGATCGAGGGGAGCGATTCGCCTGCCATCATCCCGGCGATCAACGAGGCGCTGGCCGCGCGGCTGCCGCGCGCCGAGCGCGCGGTGATCGCCGGCGCGGGTCACATGGCGCCGATCACCCATGCCGGGCAGGTGGCCGCAGAGGTGCTGCGCTTCCTGAGGCAGTTTTAGGGGCAGAGGGCCGGGTCGCGGCTGCCAGCCCGGGCCGGAACAGCACCGAAGGTGCCCCGCCCATCGCCAGACCGCCCCCCGGGCTGGCGATTTGGTGACGCTGGGCGCGCCCCCTCATGCGCAGTGCGTATGTGGCAGGCATAAAGCGCGTGGAAGAGCGGTGGATCGCCATCCCGCGGTCTGGCGATGGGCCTTGCTCATCTGTCTGCCCCGGGCTCGGACCCGGGTTTCGACACTTTGCACCCCCCTCCCTGCGCATCGCGGAGTTTCATGCCGGGCGCGGCATCGGCGGGACAGGCCCGGAACGCCCGTCAGCCGCTTGCGGTGGCGATGAAACGGTCGATCGCGTCGGGCGGGCAGGACCAGTCGCAGACCAGCCGCATCAGCAGCGGCTCGTCCGGGGCACCCTCGCCGAGTGGCCCCTCGTAGAGCCCGTAGACCGCGCCGGCCGCCTGGAGGCGCTGATGGGCCGCGCGGGGCAGCCGGGCAAAGATCATGTTGGCCTGCGGTTCGGCCAGGAACGTGCAGCCGGGCACGCCGCGCAGCCCCTCGGCCAGCCGTGCGGCACTGGCGTTGGCCGCCTGTGCCGAGCGCAGCCAGAGCCCGTCCTCCAGATAGGCATCCATCTGTGCCGACAGGAAACGGTGCTTGGAAAAAAGGTGCGCGCCGCGCTTGCGGCGCAGTTCGAACTCCCAGGCGTGGGCGGGATCGAAGAAGATCACCGCCTCGACGCCAAGGCAGCCGTTCTTGGTGGCGCCGAAGCTGACGGCATCGACGCCGGCTTTCCAGGTCATTTCGGCCGGGGTGCAGCCGAGGGCCGCCACGGCATTGGCAAAGCGCGCCCCGTCCATGTAGAGGGGCACGTCGTAATCGTGCGCCACGGCCCCGAGCGCGGCGATCTCGGCGCAGCTGTAGACCTGACCCATCTCGGTGACCTGCGTCAGCGCGACCGGCCCGCGCTGCGGCCCGTGCACGCCCAGGAATTCCTTCGACCCGATGGCCGCGCGCAGGGTGTCGGGATCGAGCTTGTCAGCATCGCCGACAAGCGTGAGCTTGGCGCCGCCGGTGTAGAATTCGGGCGCATTGCATTCATCCGCCTCGATATGCGCCTGCCGGGTGCAGAAGATCGTGTCCCAGGGCCGCGACAGGGTGGCGAGCGCCAGCGCGTTGGCCGCGGTGCCCGTGGCCACCAGATAGACCGCCGCCTCGGGGGCCTCGAACAGACTGCGCAGCCTTTCGCGAACCGTCAGGTTCAGCTCGTCGGTGCCATAGGGCGCGGCGTAGCCCTCGTTGGCCTGCCCGAGCCCGGCAAGAACCTGTGGGTGGGCAGGCCCGGTATTGTCGGAGGCAAAGAACATCAGGTCGGCTCCTCGATGATGTGGTCTTCCCAGTCTTCCTCGGGCGTCGTGACTTCCGAAAGGGTGCGCCCGCGGACCGACACCCCGGCGCGATGAACGGTTTCGGGGGTGCCGGAAATCAGCGGGTGCCAGTCAAACAGGGGGCTGCCCTGCCACAGCAGCTTGTAGGCGCATGTTTCGGGCAGCCAGTAGAGGTTTTTCTCGAGGCTGGCGGGATCAAGCACCACGCATTCGGGCACATGGCGGTGGCGGTCGGCGTAGCTGGCGCAGCGGCATGTGCCATCGTCAAAGAGACGGCAGGCCACGCGGGTCAGCGCCACTTCGCCGGTGTCCTCGTCCTCGAGCTTGTTGAGACAGCACTTGCCGCAACCGTCGCAAAGCGCCTCCCATTCACGGTGGGTCATGCGCGACAACGGTATGTCTTGCCAGAAACGCGGGCGCAGGCCGGTCCGGTCGATCGGGTCGCTCATGCTGTCCTTGCCAAGATGTCGCGGGCGTGTGCGCAATCGGCATCCATCTGCGAGACGAAGGCGTCCAGCCCGTCAAATGTTTCCTCGGGGCGCAGGTATTCGACCAGCGCCACCGAAAGTTCGGCCCCGTAGAGATCGCCACTGAAATCGAAAAGGAAGGTTTCGATATTGGGCTCCTCGCCGTCGAACATGGGCCGCACCCCAAGCGATGCAGCGCCGTGATAATGGCCCGCATGCGGCCCGTCGAGCACATCGACAAGAACGGCGTAGACCCCGAAGCGGGGCGGGTGCAGCCCCTTGATGGACATGTTGGCGGTGGGGTAGCCCAGCTCGCGGCCGCGCTGTTCGCCCCCAAGGACAGGCCCGTCGATGCGGTGCCAGTGGCCCAGCATCGCGGCAGCGTCGCGGGGACGCCCCTCGCTGAGCGCGGCGCGGATCGCCGTGGACGAGACTTCGCCATCCGCCCCTTCGAGAAGCGGCGCGATTGTAACGCCGAATCCCATTTCCTGCCCGAAGGCCCGGAGATCGGCGGCATCGCCCGCGCGCCCCTGCCCAAAGCAGAAATCCGCGCCCACCACCACATGCGCAAGCCCCAGCCCGCCGCTGATCACTTCCTCGCAGAAAGCCCGGGGGCTGAGGGCTGACAGGGCGGCATTGAAATTCAGTTCGTAGAGCCGTTCGACCCCCAGCTTTTCCAGCCGGTGCGCGCGCGCCTCGCGCCCCATCAGGCGGAACGGTGCCGCGTCGGGGGCGAAATATTCCCGCGGATGCGGCTCGAAGGTCAGCACACCCAGCGGCGCGCCGTCGCCGGCCTGCCGGGCGATGTCGATCACCGACTGGTGGCCGACATGCACGCCGTCGAAATTCCCGATCGCGACGCTGGCGCCACGGTCGGCGGGATCGACGAATGTATAATCCCGGATGATCCGCATGGGGTTTGCGTAGCCCCATGCGCAGGCGGGTGCAAGCGGGATGGTTCGTCAGCCCTGCCGGGGCCCGCGCATTTCGCTGATCGCCAGCCGTATCCGGCGCCAGTCCTCGGCCTCGTCCGGCTTGCCGGCCTTGGTCGCCTCCTGCATTCTTCGGGCTGCTTCGGCCTCTGCCTTGCCGCCGCGCGATGACAGCAGGGCGCGGGCGTATTCGGTGGTCTTGGTTGCATCCATTTCCGTGTCCTCCCTCCAGACTTGGCAATGCCGCCGCAGCCGAGAGCCCGTTGCGACGTCCTTCCCAGATGATTGCGCGGCGAGGACGTTTCAACAGCGGGCGCGTACGGTCACCAGTGTATTGCGCGAATGCCCGGTCCGGGACGGGATGGGCGCGGTCAGTCGAACTTGCGCGACGGCGCCAGCACCGTGGCCTCGCCGACAAGCACTTTCTTGCCGTCCACGGTGCAGCGGCAATCGAGCTGTACGCGGCGCTTGGCGTGGTCGATGCCGGTCACCTCGACCCGCGCCTCGACCATGTCGCCGGGACGCACCGGGCCGAGGAACTTCAGGCTCTGGCCCATATAGACGGTTCCGTGGCCCGGCAGTTGCTCGCCGATCACGGCCGAAATCAACCCGGCGGTCAGCATGCCGTGCGCGATACGGCCCTCGAAGATGGTATCGCGGGCATAATCATCGTCGAGATGAACCGGGTTGTGATCGGTGGACACCTCGGCGAACAGTTCGATGTCCCGGTCCGTCACCACTTTGCGCAGGTGGCGGGACATGCCCATCTCGATGTCTTCGATGCAGATCGTGCCACGCGGCATGTTGTCCAACATTCGCCCCTCCGGATCGTCAGGCTGGTAATTTTAAGACGCCAGAGCGCCGATTGTTGGAACTTTATTACTTTGCGTGCGCAGAAAATCAAGGGTTTTCTTGTCGCCGGCTTCCATGACGCATGGCAGGGATGCGGGCCTCGGGCACAATTGCGGTCCGGGCCATGCCCGGCCCCGCCACGACGCGGGTGGCTGCGCCTCCCTCATGGTGCTGGCACCTTTTTGTCAGGCGCCGACACCAGTCCTCGCAACCTGACATCAGATGCCCGGCAGGCGCAGGGTATCAGGTGCCGTTCCAGCCTTGTTGAGCGACACGCGGTCATATGGCGCCAGAAGGCCGCGGCCGGCGTGCCCTGCGACACCTGCCGCGCTGCGCCGGGCCGCCCCAAGGCTCGGCCAGCTCCCTGCGCGGACTGCGCGGGCGCGAGGACTTGGGGAGTGACGGATTTGACAGACATGACGCCACTGCAACCCAATCACCGGATCACCGCGCCGCGGCCCGTGGTTGCGCGCCTGTTCACCCGGATGGTCGCGCGCCCGTCTGCAGATCGTTTCTGATTGCCCCCGACAGTCTCTAGCTCAGATATCCGATCGCGTAGGTCGGATTGACGGCTTCTTCCCGAAGGTAGGCCTCAAGCGCGTCCGGGTCGGGGTGCGAGCGGGTCCGGGTCTCGCGCGCGGCCAGGCCGCCGGAGATGAAGAGGCTGTCAAGATCCTCGCCCATGGCACCAAGGATGTCGGTCTGCGCGCCGTCGCCGATGGCCAGGATGTTGTTGCCCGCCCCGCGCCCGAGCGCCGCAAGACGCTGCCGGGCGAGATCGTAGATCGGCGGGTGCGGTTTGCCGAAATAGAGGCTTTCGCCACCCATTTCCGTATATAGCCGCGCAACCGCACCGGCGCACCATTCACGGTGATCGCCCCGGTCGACGACGATATCGGGATTGGCACACAACAGTTTCATGCCTGTCTGCTTGGCATACAGCAGATCGGGGCGCAGAACCTCCGGGTCGGAAGTGGCATCGAAGGGGCCGGTGCAGACAATGCCCTCGGCTGCATCGCGGTCCACCCGTTCGATGGCGACAGGGTCATCCACCACTGCAATGGGATCGAAAAAGGGCCGGTCGCCCGGGGTGCCGACATGCCAGACCCTTTCCCCCACGACACCGCGGAACATGGCGGCGCGGGCGCTGTCGCCCGAGGTGGCGATGGTGTCCCATGCATCCTCCGGCACGCCGAAGCGGCGGAGCTGCCGTTCCACCCCGGCGCGTGGGCGGGGCGAGTTTGTCAGAAGGACCACGGTGCCGCCGCGCTGCCGGTAGCCCTGCAAGGCCGCAACCGCGTCGGGCAGGGCGCGCACGCCATCATGCACGCAGCCCCATAGATCGACGAAGAGGGCCGAATACGGGTCGGAGATCTCGGCAAGTGAGGTGATGATCCGGGTCATGGGAGCTAGCCTCGTGTCTGCTGCGTGATTGGTCGTTCTATGGCAGGGCCGAGCCGGATTTGCCAGTGGCAGGGAAAGGGTTATGTAAGCGGTTTCGGCAAGTGGCCGGATCGGGTGAATTCGTTTTCCACGGTGCGGTTTTTCTGGCAACCTCTGGACGGCATGAACAGGGAGAGGCGCGTGAAGACGGGATTTTCGGGTACGGGGCCAATGTCATGAACGCGGCACGGGACGCCTTTATCGAGGCGATGCGACAGGTGGCGGCAACGGTCACGGTGGTGACCACGGACGGGCCCGCCGGGCAGATGGGCGCAACCGTCAGTGCCTTCACCTCGCTGTCAGCCGATCCGCCCTCGGTTCTGGTGTGCCTGAAGTCCGACAGCCGGATCGCCCGGGCGGTCGGCGACAACGGGGCGTTCTGCGTCAATGTCCTGCCCGAGGATGCCGACGATCTGGCGCGCGCCTTCGCCGGGGCCTTCGATGCGCAGCGCCCGGACCGTTTTCACGGGCTGGACGTCATGGCGACGGAGTTCGGCCCCGTCCTGCCGCGCGCCACGGCCTTCACATGCACGCTTCAGCGCAGCGTCGGCCACGGCACCCACGCGATCTGCATCGGCGCGGTGACGGGGATTTCCAACGCCGGCCAGGCGCCCCTGACCTACATGCAGGGCGATTTTCACGTGGTGCGGCGCAAATCCGGGGGCTGACCGGGTTCGCCCCCGGCGCGGACGGTCATGTCTTGAGGTTGGGGATGATCTGTTTCTTGCGGCTCATAACACCCGGCAGGACCGCCGTGTCGGCCTTTGGTGTGACGCCGAAGCTCTTCTCGGCCACGGTTCGGACCAGGTCGTTGGGCACCAGAAGCGTCGCTTCCTCGTCCAGGATATCCACGACAAACAGAAGGACCTGATCGACCCCGTCTTCGGCAGCGACCGTTTTCATCGCTTCCATCAGGCTGTCCTTTCGGTCCAGCACCATCTGCGGCGCGGTGGTTTCCAGGACAGAGACGCGGAACGCGGTGCCGTCTACGGTGTATTCCTTGCTGTCCATGCGGATCAGTTCGGCATCCGAGAAGGCGGAAACGTCGGATTTGGCCGCGAACATCTGCGCGGCGTAGTCCGCGATGTCGATCTGCAGGTCGCGCGCCAGCTGCTCGGCGGTAGCGCGGTCATGGTCGGTGGTGGTGGGGCTGCGGAATTCAAGCGTGTCCGAAAGGATGCAGGTCAGTGCGGCACCCTTGGCCCAGTCAGGCAACCCGGCCGCATTATCGCCCATAAGGTCAAGCATGATGGTGGCGGTGCAGGCCAGCGGACGGATCGTGATGTCGATCGGGCCTTTCGTCTCAAGCCCGCCGGCCAGCTTGTGGTGGTCGATGATCGCCTGCAGGTCGGCATTGGCGATATTGGCCGGAAGTTCGGCGGGGTTGTTGGTGTCCACCACCACGCAGGGGGTGTCGTCGGCCACGTCCTCGACGATCTCGGGTTTGGGCAGGGTCCAGCGCTCGAGCATGAAGGCGGCCTCGGAGTTGGGTTCGCCCAGCAGGACGGCCCGCGCATCAATGCCTTTCACCTCGTTGAGATACCAGGCCCAGAGGATCGGTGATCCGGTGGAATCGGTGTCGGGGGATTTGTGGCCGAAGACGAGAGTGGTCATGTCGCAATCCTTACGCAAATCAGGGTGTCGCGCGCCTTATAGGCATGGCGGCGGGGCTTGTCACCTGCTGATGCTGCGCTGCGGCGACAGGCGCCAGCCGGGGCCGAAAGGCGCCGGCGGTTCACCGGACCGGCACCGTTCACAGTGGCGCCCCGGCGGGACAAGGACAGCGCCGCGAACGGCGTGACGATTTTCCGACGGGCGGGTGTTGACAGATTTCGCCGCAGCGCCTAGCTACACGCTGTTATCACTCGCCGGATGTGAGTGATAACGGCCCCTAGGAGGGCCAAGGGAGAAACTTTGAGCCAAGGAGCCTCAGAGATGGCATTTAAACCGCTGCATGACCGCGTGCTTGTGCGCCGCGTTGAGAGCGAAGAGAAAACCGCAGGCGGGCTGATCATCCCCGACAGCGCGAAGGAAAAGCCCCAGGAGGGTGTTGTCGTGGCCGTCGGCGCCGGGGCGCGCGACGATGACGGCGACCGCATCAAGCCGGACGTGTCGGAAGGCGATCGCGTCCTGTTCGGCAAGTGGTCCGGAACCGAGATCACCATCGACGGTGAGGAACTACTGATCATGAAGGAAAGCGACATCCTGGGCATCATGGACGGGGACAAGGCCGCCAAGGCCGCCTGAACGCCCCGATTCGTGTAATCACCCCCGGAAATTCAAAGACATCAGGAGCAACCAGACATGTCTGCAAAAGACGTCAAGTTTGACACCGAAGCCCGCAGCAAGATGCTGCGCGGCGTGAACGTCCTGGCCGATGCGGTCAGGGTGACGCTTGGACCCAAAGGCCGCAACGTGGTGCTGGACAAGAGCTTCGGCTCGCCGCGCATCACCAAGGACGGCGTCAGCGTCGCCAAGGAAATCGAACTGGAAGACAAGTTCGAGAACATGGGCGCGCAGATGGTCAAGGAAGTGGCCCAGCGGACCAATGACGAGGCCGGTGACGGCACCACCACTGCCACCGTTCTGGCCCACTCGATCATCAAGAGCGGCCACAAGGCCGTTGCCGCCGGCATGAACCCGATGGATCTCAAGCGCGGCATCGACCTGGCCACCACCAAGGTCGTCGAGGCGATCAAGGCCGCCGCCCGCGACGTTTCGGGCAGCGACGAGGTTGCGCAGGTCGGCACCGTGTCGGCCAATGGCGAGGCCGAGATCGGCCAGATGATCGCCGACGCGATGCAGAAGGTCGGCAACGAGGGCGTCATCACCGTCGAGGAGAACAAGGGCCTAGAGACCGAGACCGACGTCGTCGAGGGCATGCAGTTCGACCGCGGCTACCTCAGCCCCTATTTCGTCACCAATTCGGACAAGATGATTGCCGATCTGGATGACTGCCTGATCCTGCTGCACGAGAAGAAGCTGTCGAGCCTTCAGCCGATGGTGCCGCTGCTCGAGCAGGTGATCCAGAGCCAGAAACCCCTGCTGATCATCGCCGAGGATGTCGAGGGCGAGGCGCTGGCGACCCTGGTGGTCAACAAGCTGCGCGGTGGCCTGAAGATCGCTGCTGTCAAGGCACCCGGCTTCGGCGACCGCCGCAAGGCCATGCTGCAGGATATCGCGATCCTGACCGGTGGTCAGGTCATCAGCGAAGACCTGGGCATGAAGCTGGAAAATGTCACCATGGACATGCTGGGCTCGGCCAAGAAGGTCGAGATCACCAAGGATGAGACCACCATCGTGGACGGCAACGGCGAGACGGCCGAGATCGAGGCGCGGGTCAGCCAGATCCGTCAGCAGATCGAGGACACCACCAGCGATTATGACCGCGAGAAGCTGCAGGAACGTGTGGCCAAGCTGGCCGGCGGTGTGGCCGTCATTCGCGTCGGCGGCATGACCGAGACCGAGGTGAAGGAGCGCAAGGATCGCGTCGATGACGCGCTGAACGCCACCCGCGCCGCGGTTCAGGAAGGTATCGTCGTGGGCGGGGGCGTGGCCCTCGTGCAGGCCGCCAAGGCCCTGGACGGGCTGTCGGGCGTCAACAGCGACCAGGATGCCGGTATCGCGATCGTCCGTACCGCGCTTGAAGCGCCGTTGCGCCAGATCGCCGAGAACGCCGGTGTCGACGGGGCTGTTGTTGCCGGCAAGATCCGCGAAAGCAGTGACCTGTCCTTCGGCTTCAATGCCCAGACCGAGGTCTACGAGGATCTCTTCAAGGCGGGTGTCATCGACCCGGCCAAAGTGGTGCGCACCGCGCTGGAGGACGCCGCCTCGATCGCGGGTCTGCTGATCACCACCGAGGCGATGGTGGCCGACCGGCCCGAGAAGGAAGGCGCCGGCGGTGGCGGCGGCGGCGGCATGCCCGACATGGGCGGCATGGGCGGCATGATGTAAGCCTGCCACGCCATTCGCACGGTTCAGGGGCCGCCTTCGGGCGGCCCCTTTGCGTTCGGGATGCGGCCGGCACATCGGGACGTGTGGTCCCGATCACGATCATCTGATTGTATCTTTTCGGTGTTCCTGTCTAGCTGAGGCCATGCGCCTTTTTCTGCTTGTCGCCCTCACCATGACCGCTTTTGCCGCCAATTCGGTGCTCAACCGCCTGGCGCTGGCCGGGGGTGCAATCGACGCGATGAGCTTTGGCAGCATCCGCCTGCTGGCCGGAGCGGGAATGCTGGCGATTCTTTGCGTGGGGCTGCGCGGGAAGCTGCGCCTGGGCGGGCCGGCGCGCCTGACGGGGGTGCTGTCACTGCTGCTTTACATTTACGGGTTCTCGGCGGCCTATGACGTTCTCGATGCGGGGCTGGGGGCGCTGATCCTGTTCGGCGTGGTTCAGATCACCATGTTCGCCGGCGGGATCCTGGCCCGTGAGGCCATGCCGGCGCGCCGCTGGATCGGCGCGGGCCTGGCCTTTGCCGGTCTGGCCTGGCTGCTGTGGCCCGGGGGTGGCCCGCAGGTCAGCCCCGTTCATGGCCTGCTGATGGCCGCGGCCGGGGTGGGCTGGGGACTGTATTCGCTGGCCGGACGCAAGAGCGGTGACGCGTTGCAGGCGACGGCGGCGAATTTCATTCTCGCTGCCCCGGCCGGGGTGGTGCTTGGCCTTGTCGTGCCGGGTGTGCCGGCCGTACAGGCCGACATGCAGGGGATCGCCGTGGCGGTGATTTCGGGGGCCGTGACCTCGGGGATGGGGTACGCGCTGTGGTATGCGATACTGCCGCGCCTGGCGTCGTCGGTGGCGGCTGTGGCGCAGCTCACGGTGCCGGTGATCGCGATGGCCGGCGGCATTGTTTTCCTGGGCGAGGCGCTGACAGCGCAGTTCGCGCTGGCCGCGGCGCTGGTGCTGGGGGGTGTCGGCATTTCCGTCCTGCCGCGCCGCGGCTCTTGATCTGGGGCAATTGCCCGCCGCCCGCGACGTGATAGAAGGCGGCGAAACCGACCACCCGAGGACCGCGGAGGATCTCATGCATTGCCGAGCCCTGTTGCTGCTGATGATGACAATGACGGCCCCGACCGCGATGGCGGACGAACACCAGACCCTGACCCGCATCGCGGACGATGTGTATCTGGCCGGGTCGGACCCCGAACATGCCGAAGACGAGGCCGAAGACCTGTTCATCGCCGGCGACTCGCTGCGGGTCAGCGCGCCCGTGACGGGCACCGCACACATGGCGGGCCGCACGGTCGAGGCCCTCTCGGACATCGCCGGCGATGTCTATGCCGCCGCCATGGACCTGACCATCGCGGGCGATATCGGCGGCGATGCAAGCCTTGCGGGCTATGACATCAGGGTCGCGTCTGTGGGGGGTGATCTGCGCGCCACTGCCGCGCGCCTGCGGCTGGACGGGCCGGTGGGTGGCTATGCCCTGCTGGCGGCCGATGAACTGACGCTCGACGCCGCGGTCGCCGGCGATCTGTTTCTCAGCGCCGATGAAGTGAATTTCGGCCCCGCGGCGCGGGTTGACGGCCGCCTGCTGCTTTACGAGGCTGAGCCCGGCACACTGGAGGTGCCGGCGCGGGTCGCGCCCGAAGACCGGGTCGAGCGCCGCGAACAGCATGAGTGGCAGCACGACGTCGGCGACTATACCGCGCTGTCCTGGGCCGAGATTCTGGGTCGGTTCGTCCTGGGGCTGGCGGTGGTGGCGCTTCTGGCGGGGCTGGCCGCGGCGCTTGTCCCCGCACCGATGGCGGCGCTGCGGCGGCGGCTGCTGGAAACACCGTGGCGCGCACTGTGGATCGGGTTCCTTGGCCAGTCGGCGGTTGTCGGATCGGGGTTCGTACTTGCCCTCACCGGGATCGGTATCCTGCTGCTACCGGCGGTGATGCTGCTTGCTGGGCTGTTGGGTCTGGCCGGCTACATCGTGGGGGTCTATGCCTTCGGTGTCGGGCTGCTGCACATGCTGGGCCGGGCCTTCCCGACACATTGGCGCGACCGGGCGATGGCCGCGGCTGTGGGCGCGGTCACTGTCGGGCTGCTGGGGCTGGTGCCCCTACTGGGCTGGATCTTCGTGCTGGCACTCAGCTTGGCGGGGGTCGGTGCCATCGTCTCTCACGGGGTGCGCCCGCGTTTCTTCGCCTGAAGCCGGTGGCACCGCGTGCCGCGCGCCCCCGGGAAGGGGGCTGGCCGGTCACCTGACCAGCGTTTCGAGCGGGTCGTAGACAGGGCCACCGCCACCATTGAAGGCCACCATCGGCAAGCTGTCGGGCTTGAAACGCAGGCCGGCCATTTCCGCACGGTCGAAGAAGCGGCGGCGGGTCACGATGGACTCGGGGTCGCGCCAGTCGTCACTGAGCATGCCGCCGGTGACGGAGCAGCGAAAGAACACCTCGACCTGATGAAAGCCGGTTGCCGGCTCGTGGAACTCGTTTACCAGGCAGGGTGCGCCGACGGCGATGTCCAGCCCCGTCTCCTCATGCACTTCGCGCTGCAGGTTGCAAGGCAGCGAGACCCCCGGTTCGGCGCCGCCTCCGGGGGCGCACCAGAGGTCGCTTTGCGGACCGGGAAAGGCGTTGACAAGAAGCAGCCGACCCTGATCGAGGATGACCGCGCGCGCGGCGATGCGGATCGGCATGAATGTCCCCTGAAGACGGTACGTGGGTCTTTCTTAACGCTATGGGAGGGGTTATCTCAAGCGCATGAAATATCGCGTTCGCGTCCTTGCCATGATCCTTGCCGTCATGTTCCCCTTGATGGCGCGTGCCGATTGCGTCGTGCTGCTGCACGGTCTGGCACGCACCGAGGCGTCTTTCCTGGTCATGGAGCAGGCGCTGTCGCAGAAGGGCTACAGCGTCTTTCGGCCCGAGTACCCCTCGACCGAGGCGCGCATTGCCGAACTGGCCGATGAGACACTGCCCTATGCCTTGCGGGTCTGCGGCGCGACGCGGGTGCATTTCGTCACCCATTCGATGGGTGGCATCCTCCTGCGGCACTGGTTGAGTGACCATCGCCCGGCGAACCTTGGGCGTGTGGTGATGCTTGCGCCCCCCAATCACGGCTCGGAAATCGTCGATGAGTTGGGTGGCCTGGAGCTTTTCCGCTGGCTCAACGGACCCGCCGGGCAGCAACTTCAAACCGGCGAGGCGGGGCTGCCCGAGCGCCTGCCGCCGGTCGATTTCGAGTTGGGCGTGATTGCCGGCACCCGCTCGATCAACCCGTATTTCTCGACCCTGATCGAGGGACCGGACGACGGCAAGGTTTCGGTCGCCTCGACGCGCGTGGAGGGTATGGCCGACCATATCGAACTGCCTGTGACGCATACATTCATGATGAACAACCCGATGGTTATCGCGCAGGTAATGGAATTTTTGCGCGCCGGCGAATTCGATCACGACATGGAGCTTCGGGATCTGTTCTGGGACGGGCGCGAATGATGGCGCCCGGGCTGCGTCTGAAGGGGGCGCGGGTTCTGTTGCCGGACGGGCTGGCGCGGGTGCCGCTGACAATTTGCGACGGGGTGGTGTGTGACGGGGCGACGGCGCCTGACGCCCGCGATGTCGATCTGACAGGATACCTGGTCATGCCCGGTATCGTCGATGCTCATGGCGACGGGTTCGAGCGCCATCTCGCCCCGCGGCGCGGCGCCATGAAAGATCTCGACCAGGGATTGGTGGCGGCCGAGGCGGAGCTGGCTGCGAACGGCATCACCACCGCAGTGCTGGCACAGTTCTACAGTTGGGAAGGCGGCATGCGCGGTCCGGATTTTGCCACGCGGGTGCTGGCGGCACTGGATGCGGTGCGCGATTCGGTGGTGACGGATCTGCACGCGCAACTACGCTTCGAGGTCCCGATGCTTGATGATTACGGCACTTTTCGCGCACTGGCGGCAGCGCACGGGGTGCGGCATGTCGTTTTCAACGATCACCTGCCGCATGACGCGCTCGACAAGGGCAAGCGGCCGCCACGCCTGACGGGGCACGCGCTGAGGATCGGCAAGAACCCGGACACCCATCTTTCAGACATGCAGGCCCTCCACGCCCGGATGGACGAGGTGCCCGCGGCGCTGGATGATCTTTGCGCCGGTCTGGCCGCCGACGGCGTGCGTATGGGCAGCCATGACGATCGCAGCGCGCAGGACAGGGCCGCATGGCGGGGCCGGGGGGTTCGGATTTCGGAATTTCCCGAAACACTTGCCGCGGCAGAGGCCGCGCGCGAGGGTGATGACCTCGTGATACTGGGCGCGCCGAACGTGGTGCGGGGCGGCTCGCACAATGGCAATGTCAGCGCGCTGGATCTGGTGGCGATGGGGCTGTGTGATGCGCTCGCCTCGGACTATCACTACCCGTCACCCCGGCGCGCGGCCTTCCTGCTGGCCGATAGCGGAGTGCTGGATCTGCCCGGGGCATGGTGGCTGATCTCGGGCGGGCCGGCGCAAGGGCTGGGCCTGACGGACCGGGGGGATCTGACCCGCGGGAAGCGTGCGGACCTGGTGGTGCTGGACGCGGAAACGCGGCGGATCGGGGCAACGCTTTCCGGCGGGCGCGTGAGTTACATGAGCGGCGCGGTGGCGGCACGTTTCTTGCGCTGAGAGGATGGGGTGCAGGGTCAACGTGCCCACTTCCCGGCGCCATCGTCGGTCCGTTCTTGCGCGCAGGGGAGATTTCTTCGGGTGCCGGCCTTTGGTCGACTTCGCCGCACAGGTCGGAGACAAGGCCCTTGCGGGATCGGGGTGGTTCGTCCGCCCCCGCCCGGTATCTTGCGAGGCAGGCCGTCAGGCCTGACGAGCGCCGCCTGCCACCCGGTTCACATGCCCCATCTTGCGCCCCGGCTTGACATCGGCCTTGCCGTACAGATGCAGGGAGGCGTGGGCCTCCCGCGCGATTCCGGGCACCTTGTCCATGTCCTCCCCGATCAGGTTTTCCATCTCGACGTCCGAATGGCGCCCGCCGTCGCCGAGCGGCCAGCCCGCGACGGCGCGGATATGCTGCTCGAACTGGTCGATGCTGCATCCCTGTTGTGTCCAGTGGCCGGAATTGTGAACACGCGGAGCGATCTCGTTCACGATCAGGCCGCCGGCGGTGACGAAAAGTTCCACCCCCATGACGCCGACATAGCCCAGCCTGTTCAGAATCCGCCCGGTCAGAAGCACCGCGTCCGCGCGTTGTGCCGCCGAAAGCTGCGCGGGAACGGACGTGCTGCGCAGAATTCCGTCGCGATGCCGGTTCTGCCCCGGATCGAAGCAGGCGACCTCGCCCGAAAGCCCGCGCGCCCCGATGACCGAGATCTCTTGGGAGAAATCGACAAAGCCTTCCAGGATCGCCGGAGCCCCGTTCATCGCATCGAGCGCGGCCGCGGCCGCGTCCGGTGAATCGATCCGGGCCTGCCCCTTGCCGTCATAGCCGAAACGGCGGGTTTTCAGGATCGCCGGCAGGCCGATCTCGGCAATCGCCTCGGCCAGGTCCTGCGCGTCGTCCACCGCGGCGAAAGGTGCGGTGGCAAGGCCCAGTTCGGCCAGAAATGCCTTTTCGGTCAGACGGTCCTGGCTGACCTTGAGTGCCTTGCGTCCGGGGCGCACGGGTGTCGCGCCTTCCAGCAGGTCGAGCGCGCCGGCGGGAATGTTCTCGAACTCGTAGGTGATCACGTCCACGGTGGCGGCGAAGGCCCGCAGCGCGTCGTGATCCTCGTAGGGGGCGCTGGTCACGGCCGCGGCGACATGGCCGGCGGGTGCCGCGCCGTCAGGGTCGAAGACATGGCAGCGCATCCCGAGACGCGCGGCGGCAACAGACAGCATCCGGCCCAGCTGTCCGCCGCCGAGGATGCCGATGGTGGCGCCGGGGGCGAGGGGATCAGTCATCTTGCGGCTCCTCCGGGATTGAGGCGGAGAGCGCGGCGCGCCAGGCGTCAAGCCGCATGGCCAGGGCCGCATCCCCGTTGGCCAGGATCGCGGCCGCCAGAAGGCCGGCATTGGCCGCACCTGCGGCGCCGATGGCCATGGTTGCCACCGGGTAGCCGCGTGGCATCTGCACGATCGAATAGAGGCTGTCGACACCCGCAAGCGCCCGGGTCTGGACCGGCACACCGATCACCGGAATCCGCGTCTTCGAGGCCATCATGCCCGGCAGGTGGGCCGCACCACCGGCGCCCGCGATGATCGCCTCCAGGCCGCGGCTGGCCGCGGTGCGGCCATACTCCCAAAGCCGGTCCGGGGTGCGGTGTGCCGACACGATACGCGTCTCGTGGCCGACCTCCAGCTCGTCCAGTAGATCGGCGGCCTCCTTCATGGTGGGCCAGTCCGACTGGCTGCCCATGATGATGCCGATTTTGACCTGCGTCATGTCTCAACCCTGATGAATGAAGGCCGCACTATACTGATTGTCGCGCAGAGTTCTACCGTCAAGATGGGGGGAATTTGATCCTCCGGCGGATTCTGACATTATCAAAATTGTCGGGGCGGCGTCGGCCCATGAAAGGCCCGGCAACGCGTCCGCCTCCGGTTCTCCGGTTTGCCCGCACGGGCGTTGGTCGGGGCATCGTGACTGCCTGCATTGCCTTGGGGGGCGCGCGGTTGACGGAACCCCCTTGCGCTGACCGGCAGCAGCATTGCGACGGATATCAGGGCCGTGCGGGGCCGCTGCCGATGTGCGTCACCCTCGTGGCCCGCAAATCGATCCCCCGAGATTTCCTGCGATCGCCCCCATGGGTCATGCCCGTCGATCATGCGTCGTGCAGGGCGGTTAGCCCCGACGTCCCCGCCGGCCCGGCATCCGCCGTCTTCAGGCGATGATGTCCGGATACAGCCGATCCTCGATCAGTGCGATGATGTCCTTGAGGCGCAGCTTCTGCTGCTTGAGGCGCTTGACGGTCAGCGGGTCGCTGGCGCCTTTTTCCTCAAGCGCGGCGATCGCTTCGTCGAGGTCGCGATGCTGGCGGCGGAATTCCTCGAGCTCCACGCGCAAGACCTCGTCAGACTTCATTGAGAGGTCACCAAACGCATTCATAAGGCTGATTCCTTTTGACGCTGAGGCGAATATCATACCGGACGCGGCCGGTTTGGCAAAGCCCTTGCACCGACAGGGGCCAGAGCCCATATTCATGGGGACCGGTCGCCGTCAGGGGCCGGCAAGACCCGAACGCCGCTTCAAGTCAAGGACGTGTCGATGACAAAGCTATCCCTGGGGGCGCACCCCTACATGCTGGGTTTCGAGCAGCTGGAACGGCTGCTGGAGCGCAGCGCGAAATCCGGCAACGAGGGCTATCCGCCCTTCAACATCGAACAGACGTCGGAAAACTCCTACCGCATCACGCTTGCCGTGGCGGGCTTTTCGGAGTCCGATCTTTCGGTGACGGTCGAGGACCGGCAGCTGGTGATACGCGGACGGCAGGCCGATGACGGGGATGCGCGCGTCTACCTGCATCGCGGCATCGCGGCGCGGCAGTTTCAGCGGTCCTTCGTCCTTGCCGACGGTGTCGAGGTCGGGGCTGCGATCATGGAAAACGGATTGCTGCACGTGGATCTGACCCGTGCAGAGCCCGACAGGGTGGTCCAGACGATCCGGATAGACAAGGGGTAAGCAGAATGGATACGAAATACGATTTCGGCACGGAACAGGGGCGTCGCATCGTCTATGTGCGCCCGGTCGCGGTGTCCGACCTTCCGCAGGACATTCAGCGCGAGGTCGAAGGCGCCGAGACGCTCTATGCGCTTCACAGCGCCGAGGGCGAACGGCTTGCGCTGGTGCGCGACCGCAATCTTGCATTCGTGCTGGCGCGGCAGAACGACATGGAGCCGGTGACAGTGCACTGAAAACCCGCCTGCAAGGCGGTGCCGATGCCGTTGTGACATTCGCATGACGCGATGCGGTTGCGTCCTAGGCGAAAGGTCATGGCCGGGCCTTGGCCGGTGGCCAGATGCCATAGCGTTCATGCAAAAGCCCGGCGCAGGTCAGATTGGCGGCGTGACGCCCGCGTCCTGCAATCATAGTGTCCTGAAGCCGGTGTTCATCCTCGAAGGCAAGACGCATTCCCTTGCGCGCCGCTTGTACCGTGCGCAGGGCAATGTTCCGGTGCGCAAGGATGCCGGACAGCCAGATGTCGTCGACCGCCCATGCGGCCGCCGGAGGATCGAACGCGGGTGACGACAGCCATTCCGGGTCCACCAGAACGCCGGAAAACCCCTGCGCAATGTCGGTGAGGTCGGGATCGCCACCGCCGCGGTGCGTTTGACAGCCCAGACGAGATACCGCAAACCCCGACCCCGTGACCGCTGTGCCCGGGGTCTGCGCATCCATCAGGGTCGCGGCCCATCCGGGTGGCATGATCCAGTCATCATCGCAATAGACGAGGCGCCGGCACCGGCCGGCAAGGTGCCGCGCGGCCGGAAGAACCTTTGTCGCCGGGCCGAGATCGGCATCGTGCCAGAGGATCTCCACCCCGTCGGGCAGGGCCGGTGGCGCGGCGGGCGCGGGAAACCGCGCGTGGCGCCGCGGAAGGCAAAGGATCACACGGGCCGGCGCCGGGCGCTGGTTCACAAGGCTGTGAAGTACCGGCCCAAGACGCGGATAACGCGGCGGGATCGAGGTGAGCGAGATGGCGTACATCCCCCGCCTGAACCGCAAAGCCGGCGCCCCGTCAAGGTCGCCCCGCGGAATCCGCGGCGGGCTCGTCAGCCCTTGCGGCCTGCCTCGCGCGGCGCGCCGCAAGGCGCGACAAGCGGCCCCTCACCCGGCAATCAGGCCCATCTGCTCGAGTTTCAGGATCACCTGGTGGGCGCAGTTGTCAACCTCGACATTTTCTGTCTCGACCCTGAGTTCCGGCGACTCCGGGACGTCGTAAGGATCTGAAATCCCGGTAAACTCCTTGATCTTGCCTTCACGTGCCAGCTTGTAGAGCCCCTTGCGGTCGCGCCGCTCGCATTCCTCGATAGAGGTGGCGACATGCACCTCGATGAAGGCGCCGAACTCTTCCACATCATCGCGCACCGCCCGGCGGGTGGCGGCATAGGGGGCGATCGGCGCGCAGATGGCGATGCCGCCGTTCTTGGTGATTTCGCTGGCGACATAGCCGATGCGACGGATGTTCAGGTCGCGGTGCTCCTTGGAGAAGCCGAGCTCGGAACTCAGGTTCTTGCGCACGATGTCGCCATCCAGAAGGGTAACGGGCCGGCCGCCCATCTCCATCAGCTTGATCAGCAGCGCGTTGGCGATGGTCGATTTGCCGGACCCGGAAAAGCCGGTGAAGAACACCGTGAAACCCTGCTGGGACCGCGGCGGATAGCGGCGGCGCAACTCTCCAACCACTTCGGGGAACGAGAACCATTCGGGAATTTCCAGCCCTTCGCGCAGGCGGCGACGCAGTTCGGTGCCCGAGATGTTGAGCACCGTGTCGTCGTCGCGCACCTCGTCGGCGGGTTCGTATTGAGCGCGTTCCTGCACATAGACCATGTGCTTGAAGTCGACCATCTCGATGCCGATCTCGTCCTGGTGGGCGCGGAACAGCTCCTGCGCGTCGTAAGGCCCGTAGAAATCATCGCCGGCGCTGTTCTTGCCGGGACCGGCATGGTCGCGGCCCACGATCATGTGGGTGCAGCCGTGATTGCGCCGGATCAGCCCGTGCCACACCGCCTCGCGCGGACCGGCCATGCGCATCGCCAGGTTGAGAAGGCTCATCGTGGTGGTCGAGCCGGGATACTTGTCCAGAACCGCCTCGTAACAGCGCACCCGGGTGAAGTGATCCACGTCACCTGGCTTGGTCATGCCCACGACCGGATGGATGAGCAGGTTGGCCTGCGCTTCCTTGGCGGCGCGAAAGGTCAGCTCCTGGTGTGCACGGTGCAGCGGATTGCGGGTCTGAAACGCGACGACCCGGCGCCAGCCCAGCTTGCGAAACAGCGCGCGCAACTCGTTGGGCGTGTCGCGGCGGCCACGGAAATCGTAATGTACCGGCTGCTGGATGCCCGTCACCGGCCCGCCCAGATAGACCGTCCCGGCCTGGTTGTGCAGATAGTGCACTGCCGGGTGGGCGGTGTCGTCGGCGCCGAACACCCTCTCGGCCTCGCGTGCCTTGTCGGGGGTCCAGCGGTCCGTGACCGTCATCGTGGCGAGGATCACGCCCTCCTGGTCGCGCAGGGCGATGTCCTGGCCCAGCTCCAGCGTCTCGGCGAATGCCGCGCCCACGTCCAGCGTGACCGGCATCGGCCAGAGCGTGCCGTCAGCCAGCCGCATGTTTTCGAGAACGCCGTTGTAATCCTTCTCGCCCAGGAACCCCTTGAGGGGGCTGAAGCCGCCGTTCATCAAGAGCTCCAGATCGCAGATCTGGCGCGGCGTGAGATCATGGCTCACCAGGTCGCCGGCTTCCGCTTTTAGCTTCTGGGCGCTTTCGTAGGAAACGTAGAGTTCCGGGATCGGGGCGAGGTTCGGCTGAAACATGAGGATTCTCGATTTATGACTTGTCCGCTCGGTCTGCGCCGCCCGGCGCATCCGCTTTTAACGCTGCCGTAAACCCGCTTTGTGGCAGGTTTCAAGCCGAGTTTGGGCGATTTGCCGAAAAAGGGACCGGGGTGACGCGATTATGCTGCAATGCAGAAAAGTGTCCCGGCCTCGCATGGATCGGGCGGACTCCCGATCCGGTGTCCCATGCGTCAGATCACTCTGCCGCCGCGTCGTGGCGGACCGGATCGGGATCCTCGTCCACCACGTCCTGCTCGGCCAGGAACTTTTCGGCGTCCAATGCCGCCATGCAGCCCATGCCCGCACTCGTGACCGCCTGCCTGTAGATGTGATCGGTCAGGTCCCCGGCAGCGAAAAGCCCCGGAACCGAGGTGCGGGTGCTGCCCGGTTCGACACGCACGTAATCTCCGTGGTGCATCTCGACCTTGCCTTTGACCAGTTCGCTGGCCGGGGCGTGGCCGATGGCGATGAAGACGCCCTTGCAGGCGATCTCGGATGTTTCGCCGCTCCGGTTGTCGCGCACCCGGACGCCGGTCACACCCTTGGGGTTGTCCTCGCCCAGCACCTCCTCGAGTTCATGGAACCACAGGGTTTCGACCTTGGGATGTTTCATCAGCCGGTTCTGCAGGATCTGCTCGGCCCGCAGCTCGTCACGGCGGTGGATCAGCGTCACCTTGCTGGCGAAATTGGTCAGGAACAGCGCCTCCTCGACGGCGGTGTTGCCGCCGCCGATCACCACGATTTCCTCGCCGCGGTAGAAAAACCCGTCGCAGGTGGCACAGGCCGACACGCCGAAACCCTTGAACGCCTCCTCCGAGTCGAGCCCCAGCCATTTGGCTCTTGCGCCGGTGGCCAGGATCACCGCGTCGGCGCTGTAGATGGCGCCGCTGTCGCCGGTCGCGGTGAAGGGGCGCGCGGAAACGTCCAGGTCGGTGATGATGTCGCCGATGATCTCGCAGCCAACGGCCTTGGCATGGGCTTCCATGCGCACCATCAGGTCCGGGCCCTGCACCTCGGTGTCGCCGGGCCAGTTCTCGACCTCGGTGGTGGTGGTCAGCTGCCCGCCCGGTTCCAGCCCCTGCACAAGCACGGGTTCCAGCATTGCCCGGCTCGCGTAGACCGCAGCGGTATATCCGGCCGGCCCCGATCCGACGATCAGGCATTTCGTGTGTCGCTTGTCGGCCATCCTGCGCCCCTTCCCGCCAGTTCCTTGCATGACTCGGCTGAAGATATAGACGCCCGCGACGTGGCTTGAAACCCCCGCGGGCGTGCTTCGCCAGCCTTTGTGCTTCGGAAGTAATGAGAAATTATCTTGCGCAGCGTTGAAACAATATTGCGCAATGCCGGTGCGGTGATATAACAATCGCGAAAAACCCGGAGATTGCCGATGCCCGCCTCCCGCCTCGATCCCATTGATCGCAAGATTCTGGCCGAGTTGCAGGCCGATGGCCGAATGACCAACGTCGAACTTGCCCGCCGCGTGGGTATTTCCGCGCCGCCCTGCCTGCGCCGGGTTCGGGCGCTGGAGGACGCGGGCCTGATCCGTGGCTACCATGCCGAGGTCGATGCGCGCGAATTGGGTTTCGAGGTTCAGGTCTTTGCCAGCGTGGGCTTGCAGAGCCAGGCCGAAGCCGATCTTTCCGCCTTCGAGGCGCGCTGCCGGGCTTGGCCTCTGGTGCGCGAGTGCCACATGCTCAACGGGGAGGTGGATTTCATCCTCAAATGTGTCGCGCCGGACCTGTCGACTTTCCAGCAGTTCCTGACAGGTGAACTGACCGCGGCCGAGAACGTGGGCAGTGTCAAGACCTCCCTGGTGATCCGCGGGGCCAAGGACGAGCCGGGCGTTCCGTTCGATATCCTTGAGGCACGGCTGAGCGAACAGGACTGAGCGGCGTGCGTCAGGCCACGTCGGATTGTCCGCCGGCGCTGCCCAGCGGTTGGCGGGGATGCGCAAGCGGTCCGAATTCCGATGGCCTTGCGAGATGCGGAAAGAACGCCATGAACCGCTCCAGCATGGCGGCGGTCATCTGACGCTCGAACCCCGGTCCGGGGTGAAACGACTCGATCGTGAGTCCGGCCGCGGTGATCGTGGCGTGGCGCCGCAATCCCAGGTGAAAAAGCCGTACCGGACTGGGCGGATTGACCGCGACCACCCCGTTGCCGTCGACGAGATCCAGAAAGGGGGTCAGCACCATGTCGGCTTGCGCGCCGTTGCGTTTCAGGATGCGCGCGCCGGGACCGGTCAGGAAGTCGGGCATCGGGCGGCCGATGCCGAAGGCATCCGCCATCACACGTATCAGACGGGTATCGCCATCGCGTCCGGCCGGGCGCGGCGGAAGCGTCATCGCGCCGATCCACATGAGGGGAGAGGGGCCCCGCTCGTTGGTGACAAGCTTCATGCCCGGGGCCAGATCCTCGACGGCGACCTGTCCCCTGGTCGTCGCGATCAGGGTGCCGCGTGCAACGGCGGAGAATGCTGCTTCGAAAGCCGGGGTCGCGGGCGCGCCGAGGCTTCTTCGCGTTACCGATCCGTCGGGTCGCAGCGCCTCGACATCGTAGGTTCTTTCCCGGCTCAGGGCCCGCTCCGTGCCGGCCCTTGCAAGCCCGGAACCCAGTTCGTGCCGCGCCGCCACGAGGGCAGGCGCAGTGGGGGTATAGACCATGTTGCGTTTCCTTTTAAAAGGACGTCACAACCGCGCCGGCCCCCACCGACGACGACAGATGGACTTGGTTCGTCGCTATGAACAATATGATCTTGCAGGACGGATCGGTCAAGCGGCACACCGGATTGAACGTGGTATGCCGCCAATCTCCGGCTGCACCGACGATTGTAGCGGACGCCGGGACAGGAGTGGCACAATCTGTCCGGAACTGTGCGAATCGCCTGCCGGCAGTCAGGCCGAGCGCAAAAGCATCGGGGCGGTGTGGCGTGCCTTCAGCCCCCCCTTGCGCCGCGCCTGGCGGCTGAACGGCAAGGCGGGCATGTCCTGTGTGCTCGCGTCGATCACCGACTGCATCCAGCGCTTTTTCCGTGTCATGGCGTGTCCTCCGTTGCTGCCCTCGAACTCTGGGTGGCAGCATCGCGCTGCAAACGGGCCACACTTGGGCAGCTTCATGGGATGGTCGTGGCGGCGATCCGAGCTGCCGCCGCCCGCCAATGTGCCGCAGGATTCTTCCAAGTTTATGAAAACATTGTGAAAAGCGAGGTTCCAGGAACCAGACAAGGATTCGAATGGGGCTGAAATCTGTCACGTGTCAGGGCGGTTCAGATACGGATGACTGAAATCAGCCGTCCATAGTCCACGTCGCCCTCGTGCACCGCGCGCCGATAAGAGTAGAAGCGGCCCGGATCGCTGTAGGTGCAATGGCGGGTCCATTCTGCGCTGCCGACCCCGGCCTCGCGCAGGCGGTGCAGCCCGTATCCGGGCAGATCGAAGTGAAGGCGATCACCGTTGCCGGACGCGAAGAAGCGGCTGTTGGCCGGATCCTGGTTCAGGAATTCGTCCAGGAATTCAGGCCCCACCTCGTAGGCGGCCTGGCTGATCGTGGGGCCGATGACCGCCGCGATGCGCGCGCGCGCCGCGCCGAGGCTTTCCATCGCGCCAATCGCGGCGTCCAGCACTCCGTCGAGCGCCCCGCGCCAGCCGGCATGCGCGGCGCCCACGATCCCGGCCTCGTGATCGGCAAGCAGCACCGGCTGGCAATCGGCCGTCAGGACCGCAAGTGCCAGTCCGGGCACCGCCGTTGCCATCGCGTCGGCGTGCGTTGCCGTGTCGGGGGCCGCGTCCAGTGTCACGGCGTCGGCTGAATGAAGCTGGTGAAGAGTCACCAGTCGGCCGGGCGGGACACCCATCGCATCGGCAACGCGGCCGCGATTGATGGTCACGATCTCGCGCTGGTCCGACGACCCGATGCCGCAGTTGAGCCCGGCAAACACCCCCGAGGACGCACCGCCCCGACGGGTGAAAAAGCCGTGGCGCAACGGCGCGAGGCTGTCGGAGGTCAGTATTTCCAGCGTCATGGCGTGGTTCCGGGCGGCGGCGCCGCGGTTTCGGGATGAAAGGCGATCACCTTGAAGACCGTCCCCATTTCCTCGGGATGGGTCAAGCGCCGATGTGCGGCCACATGCGCCTCCAGTGCCGCGCCCTCCAGCCGCCGCGCGAGGGCCTTTGCCCGTGCGGTGATGCCAAGCCGTTCCAGGAAAACACCCTGTGCTGTCAACCGGCTGTGGGCCGACGGGGTCGCGTGCGCAAGCGCTTCGAAATCCACATGCGCGGTCAGGTCGGCGGTGCCCGGGGCCTCGAAGGGGTCGGCTGTCCGGTGCCCCTTGACCGCCTGGAGCGTGTCACCCAGCGACCGCCAGTCACCATAATCGAAGATCAGCGCCGCCCCGCCATGCGCGGCGATCCGGGTGCCGATGGCCTTGGCGACGGCTGCCGATTCGGACGACACCTCGACCACATCACCGTCACGGGTATCCTCCAGCCGGTGATCGAGGCCGCCCAGGGGCAACGGTGCCCCCAGGCCCGGACGAAGGCGCCCCCCCTCTAGACCCACGCAGCGTTCGCGCCACAAACTTCCCGCGCGTTCGTACTGCCGCACCGGAAGCGCGTCGAAGAACTCGTTGGCGATCAGGAAAAGCGGAAGATCGGGCAGGGTGCCATGATGTTCATGCCATGTTGCGGGATGCCCTGAAAGCGTATTGCGCTGCACGTCGCGCAGGGTGGCCGAGGTTTCGATCAGATGCAGCTCCGCGGCGGCGTGGAATCCCGAAACGGCGCGCGTTGCACGCAGTAGATCGGCCATGAGCGTGCCGCGTCCGGGCCCCGCTTCGGCAAGGGCAAAGCGGGTCGGGGCCCCCTGGTCCAGCCATGCCTGTGCCAGCGACAGCCCAACCAGTTCTCCGAACATCTGGCTTATTTCCGGCGCGGTGATGAAGTCGCCGCCGCGTCCCAGCGGATCGCGGGTGGCGTAGTAGCCGTTTTCGGGATGCATGAGGCAGATATGCATGAATTCGGAAATCGGCATCGGACCGTCGGCGCGGATGCGCATGGCGATAAGGTCCGACAGGGCCGTCATGCGTGGCGCCGCGCCGCCCGTGACGCGTGCCACGCCACCGCAAGGCCGAAGAGGATCATCGGCACCGACAGAAGCTGCCCCATCGTCAGGCCGACTCCCCCGGCATGAAACGCGAGTCCCAGCGGATTGCCCGGGGTGACGAATTGCGGATCGGGCTGGCGGACGAACTCGACCGCGAAACGCGAGAGCCCGTAACCGGCGAAGAACAGTCCGGTGATCAGGCCCTTGCGGCGCAACGCTCCGCGCCGCCATGCCAGCCATAGCAGGACCGCGCCCAGCACCAGCCCCTCCAGTGCCGCCTCGTAGAGTTGCGAAGGATGCCGTGCGCACAGCCCCGTCACCCCGGCGCAATCCTGTGCCGCCGGACCGGGAAAAACAACGCCCCAGGGCAGGTCCGTCGGCCGGCCCCAGAGTTCGTTGTTGATGAAGTTGGCAACCCGCCCCAGCAGCAGACCGATGGGTGCGACCATGCACAGCAGATCGGCCACCGAAAGCCACGGATGCCGGTTTCGACCCGAGTGAACGACGCAGGCCGCGACCACCCCCAGAAGCCCACCATGAAACGACATTCCGCCCCGCCAGACCATGAGGATCTCGGCCGGGTTCTGAACGAAATACGCCGGTTGGTAAAAAAGTACATAGCCCAGACGACCACCCAGAATTATCCCCAGGATGATCCATGTGGCCAGATCGTCGAACCGCTCGCGCTCCATCGGGGGGGTGTCGGCGGGCCAGAGTGTCGGGCGGTCCAGCGCCCGCAGCGCGACACGCCATCCGATCACGATCCCGACGACATAGGCCAGCGCGTACCAGCGCAATGCGAGCTCGAAGCCGAAAAGATCAATCGAGAAGATCTCCGGGGCGATTTCGGGAAATGGGAGACTGGCCAGCATGGCCGCCTCTGTGCCTGTGCGCTGCGCGGAAAGTCAAGCTTGCCGCCGCGGCCCGTCCATCCCATATAGACTTGAAACGGAACCGCGGAGGACAGCATGCAGACCCGCAACAAGATGATGGACGACATCTCGCAGTTGATGACCAATGCCATGGGCGTGGCACAAGGCGCCCGCGAGGAGGCCGAAACGGCGATGAAGTCGATGCTCGACCGCTGGCTCGCCGAGCGCGATCTCGTCACCCGCGAGGAATTCGAAGCCGTCCGCGAGATGGCCCGCAAAGCGCGCGAGGAAAATACCGCGCTCGAAGCTCGCATCGCCGCGCTGGAAAGGCGTTGATGATGTGACCGCCCCCCGACGGCACCGATGTGCCAGGACGGGTCTGCGATGACCCTCAAAGACGTCCGGTCATGTCGGAGATGTTCAAGATTGGGCTCGATCTGGCGAAGAACGGGTTCCAGATCCATCGGGCAGATGGCGATTGGCAGCCTGTTCCGCGCAAGAAGGTGCGACGGGACCACGTACTGATCTTTTAGTCAGCTACAGCCTTGTTTTGTGGCGATGAAAGCCCACGGCGGCGCGTACTGCCGGGCTGCGGTCCATTGGCTGGGCGGATCTGAATGCGAAATGAACTTGGGTTGAACCTCGCTGGCGGCGCCGAACGCGGCCAAGTCCAGCGTGTCGAGATACTCGCAAACCGCGCGGGGCGCATCGGCCGGGTCGATCCGCGCCGAGTCCCGGTCGTCCCTCGGTGTCGAGTTCTGCTTGTTCGCATCCGCTTCGATCAGGCTGGCATCGATGGCCATGCTTGGGCCACTGACCAGGCCCTTCTCGATACAGCGCGCCACCGTTGTCTGGAACAGATGGCGCAGCAGTTCGCTCTCGCGAAAGCGCTCATGCCGGTTCTTGGAAAATGTCGAGTGATCCGGGATCCGGTCGGTCAGGTCGAGGCGGCAGAACCATCGATACGCCAGGTTCGGATGCACCTCTTCGCAGGCCGCCACTCGGACCGGATACCAAGGCAATAGCCGACCAGCCGCATCCGGATCAGCAACTCGGGATCGATCGAGGGACGGCCGGCGTGGCTGTAGAAATCTGCAAGATGGGCACGGATGCTTCTCAGGTCGACGAACCGATCAATCGACCGCAAAAGGTGGCCTCGTGGAACGTGATACTTATGCGAGAACGCGCAGAATGGCGCCGGTTGCGCCTCCTGCCGCGATCCCATCATCGCCGATCCTCCGGCTCATCGGCAAAATTGGATCAGCACAACACGCTTCAATCAAGCCCGAGTTTTCAACAAAATGGGCTGACACCCGCCGATTGCACCTGCGGCATCGCGGCCGTTCGGGCTGCCCGGGCCGGGCGCCGGGCGGAGAACCGGAAACGGGGCCGGGGGCGCCGGGCGTCAGACCAGTTCGCCATCGGGGTTCAGCCGGGTCCGGCCGCGCAGCCAGGGGTGCAGGGCCTCGGGCAGATCAACCGATCCGTCGGCCTGTTGGCCGTTCTCCAGCACCGCGATCAGGCAGCGCCCCACGGCCAGACCCGAGCCGTTGAGCGTGTGCAGGAACCGCGGCTTGCCGCCCTCCGCGGGGCGGAACCGCGCGTTCATCCGTCGTGCCTGGAAATCGCCGCAGACCGACACCGACGAAATCTCGCGGTAGGTGTCCTGCCCGGGCAGCCAGACCTCGATGTCATGGGTCCGCCGCGCGCCGAAGCCCATGTCGCCGGTGCACAGCACCACCGTGCGGTAGGGCAGGCCCAGCCGTTCGAGGATGCCCTGCGCACAGTCGGTCATCCGGTCCAGCTCCTCGCGGCTCCTGTCCGGATGGGTGACGCTGACCATCTCGACCTTCTCGAACTGGTGCTGGCGCAGCATCCCGGCGGTGTCCTTGCCGGCGCTGCCCGCCTCCGAGCGGAAGCACTGCGTGTGGGCCACGAACCGCCGCGGCAGGCTCTCCTCGTCCAAGGTCAGGCCGTTGACCAGGTTGGTCAGCGTCACCTCCGCCGTGGGCACCAGCCACCAGCCGTTGGTGGTGCGGTAACTGTCCTCGCCGAACTTGGGCAATTGCCCGGTGCCGTACATCATCTCGTCGCGCACCAGCACCGGCGTCCAGGTCTCGCTCAGGCCGTTTTCCTCGACATGGGTGTCGATCATGAACTGTGCCAGCGCCCGGTGGATCCGTGCGACACCGCCCGACATCACCACGAAACGTGATCCCGAAAGCCTTGCGGCGGTTTCGAAATCCATTCCCGGTTTCACGCCGGCGATGTCGAAATGCTCGCCGGGTGCGAAATCGAATGGCCTCGGCTCCCCCCGGCGGTGGATCTCCCGGTTGTCGGCCTCGTCCGCGCCGTCGGGCACATCGTCCATCGGCAGGTTGGGCAAGCCCATCAGCAGGTCGGTGAGCCTGTCGTCCATCTCCCGCGCCTCGGCCTGCATCGCGGCTACCTCGGCCTTCTTCTCGGTGACCTTGGCGCGCAGCCGCTCGAAGGCCGCGTCGTCGCCCTTCGCCTTGGCCGCGCCGACCTCCTTGCTGGCCTTGTTCTGCTCGGCCTGTGCCACCTCGGCGGCATGGATGCGGGCGCGGCGCGCCTCGTCGAGCGCGAGGATGTCGCCCGAAACACTCTCCAGCCCTCGCCGGGCCATCGCCGCATCGAAAGCGTCCGGATTGTCGCGGATGGCGCGGATGTCGTGCATGGAATGGTCCCTCGCGTGAATCGTCTCCCGCGCGCTTATGCACCAGTTTTTTCCCGAGGTGTAGGGCGGGGTTCATCCCGCACCCGGCGGGTCGGGTGGGGTGTAGCCCTCCGGACCGGCCTGCCACTTGCGCCATTCCGCAAACGTTATTCTTATTCCTCAATATACGGCCAACCATCCAACCCCATAGATTGAAGGAATTCCTTCCTAGCCGGTCCGAACGCCAAATCCCGTTTGGCGTCAAAAGGAAACCAGTATTTGAAACCAGCATCCTCAATCTGATTTTGGCGGCGTCTGCATTTAGGGGATTCCCAAATCGGTTCTCGTTTGATTCAAGATCAAAAACGGGAGGCGATCTTGAGCAGACGGACTTTGACAGACAGGCAGTGGGCGATCATCGAACCTTTGGTTCC